>PMUS01000112.1 GCA_003166795.1 Acidobacteriota bacterium
AAGTGCCGTATGATGTAACCCTCTGACCGGAGCCTGTGGAAGGCCACAAATCTGGGATGCCGCACGGATGGCTGTTCCGTAAGGGCGCAGCATGCTGCAGTCGGCGTACGAACTTGGCAAGGATTCGCCGTAGGTCTTAGTGGCGCCGGCCGCGACGCGGTGCAGACAGCCCGGACATTGCGCGCGAGATTCGGATAGCTCGCGTATTTGAGCTCGGTTATTGTGATCGAGTCAGTTGGATTTAGGCGGAGCGCTTAAGATGATGTTGCGAAATCGAAGCCGAGCAGAGCGGGGAACGGGCCCGTCCGAAAGCAGCTCGCGGTCCCGGTGGCGAGCGGTGCAGGCGCGCGACGACGGCGCGGACGGCGCCTTCGTCTACGCGGTTCGATCCACTGGAATCTATTGCCGCCCGTCTTGCCCCTCGCGCAAGCCTCGGCGAGAACAGGTCGTGTTCTTCCCTTTGCCGGAAGCCGCCGAGCAGAAGGGTTTTCGTGAATGCCGGCGCTGCCATCCTCGCGCTCTCCCGATGCGGGATCCCAGGGTCGAGACGGTTGCGCGCGTTTGCCGGGAAATCGAGGCGCGAGTTCAGTCCGACCCGGGAATTGACGTACGCAGCGACACGCAGTTAACGCTAGCGGCACTCAGCGCGCTCGCGGGCATGAGTCCCCACCAGCTCGATCGCGCATTCCGAAGCGCGATGGGCATTACTCCACGGCAATACGCCGATGCGCAGCGAATGCGCCGCTTAAAATCGCGACTGAAAAGAGGAGACAACGTGACCACCGCACTTTATGAAGCAGGATACGGCTCGTCGAGCCGGCTGTACGAACGCGCTCCATCACACTTGGGGATGACTCCCGCAGCGTACGGCCGGGGCGGCGCCGGGATGCAGATCCACTATGCGATTGTCGGTTCGCCCCTGGGGCGTCTGCTCGTTGGCGCCACCGACCGCGGCATCAGCGCACTCTACCTGGGTGAATCCGACGGCATGCTCCGCGCCGCGCTGCGCAAGGAATACCCCAGCGCCGATCTCTTCGCCGACAACACGGCGCAAGGATTTAAGAGCCAAGGGGGAACGGTCCGCGGGAGCCTCGGTGAATGGGTCGGCAAGATTCTCGCGCATCTGCGAGGCCACGAACCTCACCTCGATCTGCCCACCGACGTGCAGGCCACGGCCTTCCAACGTCGCGTCTGGGAAGAGCTGCGGAAGATTCCCTACGGCGCCACGAAGACCTACACGGAGGTCGCGCGCGCAATCGGACGCCCGGCTGCGATCCGTGCCGTCGCGCGGGCCTGTGCGACAAATCCCGTTTCCGTCGTCGTGCCGTGCCATCGAGTGGTTCGGCAAGACGGAAACCTCGCGGGATATCGCTGGGGCATCAATCGCAAGCGCGCTTTACTGGAAAAGGAAGGCAAGGCGGCGCGCACATAGAGGGCGGGACTGAAGAGTGAGCGGGGTCCGGTCTTAAACGGTCTCGATCAATCCTGCGGCTTGATTCTCTCGGTGCCCTTCGGCCAGTGCGGTTTGAACAGCGAGTCCGGCAAGCCCGGATTCCGGACAACTTTCGAGTAGTGGACGATGGAATAATCGCCCGATCCGGCCTCGAAGAATTCCTGCTGCACGGGCAGCCAGCTCGACTCATCCAGCCAGATCTGTATTTTCGAGATCTGAGCACGAACGGCGTCCAGTTTCGGCGTCAATTCGAGTTCGATCGTCTTCCTGTCGTCAATCTTGTCTTCCTTCAATAGAGTAACCAGATAGCTCTTCTGCATCTCTTTGCTGTCTGTGCCGAAGCCTAGCAGCAGAAACTGGTCCACGAGCGTGCGATTTTTGCCGAGATTGTACTCTTCGACGCGCTTCAGCCCCGGCGTATAGACGTAGAGGCTGTCCCCGGTCCGGAGGATCGTGCGCGGGTCCGGCACCTTCATATCGAGCAACATTTTGTCGCCGCGGACCTGGATGCTCCCGGTTTCAGTTGAGTGGTCATTGACCACCACAGTGACCTTGGTGCGTTCGATGTCGGCGGAGAGGCTGTGAAAATCCTTGGCCCCGCCGTCCATCTGCCGGAAGACGCTCTCGAGCGTCCCGGGACTGCGGGTCTGCCCTCGCGCCACGAATCGGCCCGCGGACGCCATCAAGATCAGGGCGCACAACGCAATCGTCGCTCTACAGTTTCTCCAAATGAACAAATTTCCCCCCAACAAAACCGTCGAGTCTGTAAGCGCCATGATAACACAGCGAAAAGTAGCGCAAATACGTCCGCGCGGTCCGTTTCGGACCTGACAGGATGTGTCAATTGTCGCCCGGGCACGCCGCTCGTGGTACACGGCCGGCGGCATCCGTTTGATTTGAAATGTCGTGCTTCCGGCGTTAAAATTATTTGATGGGAGCAAGAGAAAAGGCTTGACAAGAAATGGCACCCTATGGAGAATGCCTTGCGCGCCGTTTCTGCCTTCCCCCTGAGGTAGTTCCTCCCCTTTCGCATCGCCGGAAAATAGTCTGCGAGGAGACCGGTGGCGGAAAAAGATAGCATAGCAACCAGCATGGAACTGGATCGAGAAGTCATCCGCTGTCAAGTATGCGGGTTGGTGCAGTACCGCACGCGGACGGGCAATTGCCGTCGCTGCCTGCGTTTGCTGCCCCCGAAGGTGACGTTCGTCATCCCGACGCCGTCGCCACAAGACTTGCCAGGGGATGACCGTCAACTGTTCGAGAACTGGCCGAATCGCGAAACTGTCGAAAACATCGGCCAGCGTATCCGGCAGTTGCGAGAATCGCGCGGCATGACGCAGAGCCAGCTACAAGCACGCTCGCGCGTTTCCCGCTCGTATTTGTCCCGGATCGAAAGCGGGCAGATGACTCCCAGTCTCGGCACTCTGGAAAAGATTGCCGAAGCCTTGGGTGTTGGCCTGAATCGCTTCTTCGTGCCGGAGACAAACGGCGAAACGGTTCTCGAGGACCCGTTCATTCAAGGGCTTCGTCCGTTCTTGCGGCAGCTTGATTGGACTCAGTGGCAGGGCATTCTGAAGAGGTTGCAGGCAATCAGCGAGCATGTCAGCACCAATCATCAGGTGCGCCCGCTGGCTCCCCAATCTACGGAACGGATGCCCAATGTGCCCCGGCGGCAGGCCCAGCCTGGACACATCGCGACCGCCATTCACCGCTAGAACTCTAGCGGCAACCACGAAATCAAAGTCGGCCGGTCGTCCGCCAACGCGGGCGATCGGCTGAGTTGGTTGTCGGCTAGTAGAACCGTACTTTCACGTCCGCTCCCTTTTCGAGATGGACGGAATCAATAAATCGCACCTGTCGCTGATCGAGAGTCATGATCAGCGACTGAGTGCGCGTTCCATCGCCGAAGAACCGCACGCCGCGGAGCAGGTTCCCGCCGGTAACTCCCGTGCACGCAAAAATGATGTTCTTGCCGGGCGCCAGATCCTGCGTATCGTAAATTCGCTTTGCGTCCTTGATCCCCATCTGCGCGAGACGCTCATGATGTTCCGGCTTCGAAGCCACCAGACGGCCGATAATCTGACCGTTCAAGCAACGCAGCGCGGCGGCTGTCAACACGCCTTCGGGAGCCCCCCCGGTACCCATCACGGCGTGGACGCCCATGTTCGATACCGCTGCCGTTATTCCGGCCGAAAGGTCCCCGTCGGTAATCAGCCGGATTCGCGCCCCGGTCTTGCGGATATCTGCGATCAGCTTTTCGTGGCGCGGGCGCTCAAGCACGATCACCACCAGATCCTCGACCTTGCGGTCCAGCCTCTTCGCAATGGCGCGCAGGTTGTGCTCCGGCGTAGCGTCGAGCTCGACCGCGCCCCTACATGCCGGGCCGACGACGATCTTTTCCATATAGAGGTCGGGAGCATGCAAAAGGCCGCCATGGTCACTGGCTGCCAGCACCACGATGGCGTTTGGTTCGCCGGTGGCGCAAAGATTAGTGCCTTCCAGGGGATCTACGGCGATATCAACCTGAGGGTACTTTCGCGATTTGTCGCGGGCTGCCGCGCCCACTTTTTCGCCGATGAAAAGCATCGGGGCTTCGTCGCGCTCGCCTTCCCCGATTACGATGGTCCCATCCATACCGACGGAATCCATCTCGGACCGCATCGCTTGAACGGCCGCTTGATCGGAACCGTGACGGTCGCCCAGTCCCATGGTGCGGGCCGACGCGATGGCCGCACGCTCCACAACGCGCAAGAATTCCAGGCTTAGTTCTGTCTCCACGTTGACTCCTTAAAAATGAGGATTCCGCCGGAAAGGGACCGCCGCCCGGCGCCATAATAGTTCAATTCTTACTTAGTCGAATGTATTTTTCAGCCGGCAATTGCAGGGATCAGACGAATGCGGCAATGCCCGTAATGCGCTCGCCGATCACAAGCTTGTGAATATCGTGCGTTCCTTCATAGGTGTAAACCGACTCAAGATTGTTCATGTGGCGCATGATGCAGTAGTCGTCCACGATTCCATTGGCGCCCAGGATTTCCCGCGCCATGCGCGCCGTCTCTCGCGCCATCCACACGTTGTTCATTTTCAGCATCGAAATATGCGACGAATGCACGCGCCCCTGGTCCTTCAGGCGTCCCACCTGCAAGGCGAGAAATTGCGCCTTGGTGATTTCGGTGATCATCCACACCAGCTTTTCCTGCACGAGTTGGTGCGAAGCGATGGGACGGTCGTTGAACTGTTTCCGCTGTTTCGCGTAGCTGAGCGCAGTGTCGTAGCACGCCATCGCCGCGCCGATCGCGCCCCATCCGATGCCGTACCGCGCCTGGTCGAGGCACGATAGCGGGCCGCGCAGTCCCTGCACTCCCGGCAGCAGGTTTGAAGCCGGAATCTTGCAGCCGGTCATAGCGAGGCCGGAGGTCACCGACGCGCGCAGCGATTGCTTTCCATGAATCGCCCAGGCCTTGAATCCGGGCGTACCCTTCTCAACTAGGAAACCACGAATCTTTCCGTCTTCGCACTTCGCCCAGATCAGAGCCACATCCGCTATCGAGCCGTTGGTGATCCACATTTTCTCGCCGTCGAGCACGTAGCTATCGCCCTTTTTCACGGCACGCGTCAGCATCCCGCCGGGATTCGAGCCGAATTGCGGCTCGGTCAGCCCGAAGCAGCCGATTGCTTTTCCCTGTTGCAGGAGTGGCAGCCATTTTTCCTTCTGCGCGTCCGACCCAAACGCGTGAATGGGATACATCACTAGCGCGGATTGCACCGATGCGAAGCTGCGCAGCCCGGAATCGCCCCGCTCGAGCTCTTGAGTGACCACGCCGTATTCCACGTTGGACATCTCCGCGCAACCGTAGCCCTTCAAATTCGCGCCGAAGAGCCCGAGCTTCGCCATTTCCGGGACGAGATTCATGGGAAAGGTCCCCTCGCGGTCGTGCTGGGCGATGATCGGCAGGACCTGCTCGTCCACAAACTGCCGCACGCTCTTCCGGGCCAGCTTTTCTTCGTCGCTCAGCAGGGAATCGAAGTCGAGGAAATCGACCCCGGGAAATGGAGGCATCGGTTATCTCCTGCGGCATTCTACCGGACTTGCGTCGTACCGCGCCACAGGCCGCCTGAGCGCCGCCCCAGTTACCTTTTCGTGTGCTGTCTTCCCTGTATTGTCTGATTGCGCCACTGCCCCTGACAAACATTCTTGTTTCTCGCCCGCACAGCTAAACTTTTAGGATAAGGCGCCGGTTCGGACTCGCAGGGTAGGGTGGACTTCCCGGGGGTGGTGTGCTCGTGATGGGCGTTCATATACGATCGAACCGGCCGGAGAAGGGATTCGACCCCGTCCAGCCTTTCGGGATCCCCTTTTGGCTCGCCGGAGCCTTATTTGCGCTAATCCTTCTGGTTTTGTGTGCCGGTCCGGTACAGAACAGTAGGGCTGATGCCACGCAGGACACTCAGAATCCTCCCGATGACCTGAAGCAATTGAGTCTGGAGCAGCTCGGCGCGGTCGAAGTCACGACGGCGTCAAAAGAACCTGAGGAAGTCTGGAAGACTCCAGCCGCAATCTATGTGATCACGCAGGAGGACATTCGCCGCTCCGGAGCCACAAGTGTGCCGGAAATCCTGCGAATGGTGCCGGGCGTGGAAGTGGCCCGCATTGATTCGGACCATTGGTCGGTAGGCATACGCGGGTTCGGCAGCGAGTTCTCAAAGTCCGTCCTGGTGCTGATTGATGGCCGGAGCGTCTATACACCGTTGTTTGCCGGCGTCTATTGGGAGCTCCAGAACGTGCTGCTGGAGGACGTCGAGCGAATCGAGGTAATTCGCGGCCCCGGTGGCACGATCTGGGGCGCAAACGCTGTCAACGGCGTCATCAACATCATCACCAAGAGCGCCAAGGACACTCACGGCGCTCTTACGTCCGTTAGCGGCGGGAATGTCGATCAGGGTATCGGCGAGTTCCGTTACGGAGGAGGTAACGGAAACGGTTTCGATTATCGCGTTTATGGTCTGGCGTTCGGCCGCGCCGCCGAGTTTCATCCCGAGTTTGTCGCGCCCAATCAAACTCCGGTTGATCACGATCCGTTTGACCAGTGGCAGATGGGCCAGGGGGGCTTCCGAACGGACTGGCAGCTGAACACTCGCGATGCGTTCACGGTGCAGGGCGACATGTACAAGGGATACGACGGTGAGCGCGTGGACGTCTCTCTTTATTCCC
This sequence comes from Acidobacteriota bacterium, assembly GCA_003166795.1. Taxonomy (GTDB): domain Bacteria; phylum Acidobacteriota; class Terriglobia; order Acidiferrales; family UBA7541; genus Palsa-295. Next base: position 6,666 of record PMUS01000112.1, read on the forward strand.
CGCCTTCCACGGTGCAATTTGACGATCCTCACAATGTCTCCGGTGAAAATATATTGGGGCGCTGGCGGCGTCAGGTCAACGAAGACTCCGACTTTCAATTTCAGGTCTATTACGACCGCACGTCGCAACTAAGCCCGCAGCTCGACGAGACGCGCAACACCGTTGACGTCGATTTCCTCTACCATCTAAACGCGAACGACCGGAACGACCTGTTGTTGGGTGCAGGAGCGCGATGGAGTCCCGACGACATCACGCAGAAATTCGAAACGCTGGATTTCGAGCCCCACCAGGAAACGGACAGCATCTACAGCTGGTTTCTTCAGGACCAGATATCCATTATTCCCAAGCAGCTTTCGCTCATCGTCGGGTCCAAGTTTGAGCACAATAACTACAGCGGCTTCGAAATCCAACCGAACGTCCGTGCGATGTGGACACCGACGGATCATCAGTCTCTTTGGGTAGCCGTGACCAGGGCGGTCCGCACGCCTTCGCGGCTGGACACGGACCTGCAACTCACGGATTTTCTGGGGGAATCGGCAGGAAGCCCGCCTTTATATCTGCGGGTCGTCGGGAACAAGAAATTCGAATCGGAACAACTCCTTGGCACTGAACTCGGCTATCGGACGCTCCTGGCCAAAAAGCTGTACGTGGATGTCGCCTATTTCTACAACAACTATACCGACCTCTATGGTTACGGCCCCGATTCAGTGTTAGTGGAGACGCCGCCTGCGCCGGCGCCCACTCGCGTGGTTTTACAGCTTCCGCTAACGAACGCGACGAAGGGCGACACGACTGGAATTGAAATCGCGCCCGATTGGAAACCCTTCAGTTGGTGGGAAGTGAAGGGCTCGTATTCGTTCCTGCACCTATTCGTACAGGATAACGCCCACGCGGGCAGTTTCAACTCGTTGATCACTACCTCCGACAATGGTTCGAGCCCCCATCATCAGGTCGAAATGCAATCGCTTTTCAACCTGCCGAAGAAATTCGAGTTTGACGCGACCTATCGATACGTCTCCGCGTTGTCGGCACAGACATCGGTTCCGGCAGGTCCGACCGTAGGTGACTATTCGAGCTTCGATACCCGGTTTGGCTGGCGTCCCAATCACAGTTTTGAGCTGGCGTTCGTCGGGCAGAATTTGCTCCAGGATCATCACGCGGAATTCGGCGGCGATGACGGACCGCTTGTAGGGATTCGCCGAAGTTTCTACGGAAAGGTCACGTGGAGAAGGTGATGCCGAGCTCGCCAGCCACGTCTGTCCGATGCGTGAGGACTCGTAAATGTGCGTCGTGGAGTCACGCGTGTTGGTGGCGCCTTCAATACACCACCGCGCTTCTGGCAATCGTGTCTCTGGTGTTCTTCGCAGGCCCTTCTCTGTGCGCGCAGCAGCCAAAGGCGAGTGAGTTCCAGGTAAAGGCCGCATATCTCTACAATTTTGGAAAATTTGTCGCATGGCCGGATGAAAACGGCACCGGTCACGCCGAATCTTTTGAGATCTGTGTGTTGGGCACGGACCCATTCGGGCAGGCTCTGGACGCAACGCTTGCGGGCGGAACGATTGGCGGCAAAAGCGTGATGGCCAAGCGAATCTCCAAACCGCAGGACATCAACAGTTGCCGCATCCTGTTCATCAGCTCATCCGAAGAAAGCCACCTGAAAGAGGATCTGGCGGCGCTCGACAAGTCGCGCGTCCTGACGGTCAGCGACATCCCGCGATTCTCCGAGCGCGGCGGCATGATCGGGTTCGTCTCGGACGGAAACCGTGTGCGCTTCGACGTCAACATCGATAGCGCCCACGATGCGGGACTGACGCTAAGCTCCGAGTTGCTCAGAGTCGCGACCAACGTCAGAAAAGGCTCTCACTCGGGAGACTTGTAAACAATGCGCAACGTCACCGACGCCTCTATCGCAAGAAAGCTGACCTGGATGAACATGCTGGTCAGCGCCACCGCTCTGCTGATGGCGTGTGCGGCGTTCATTGGCTATGACATGGTCACATTCAGGCAGACCGTCGTTCGCAATCTCTCCACCCAGGCCCAGATTATCGGCTCGAATAGCGCCTCGGCGCTCCTGTTCAACGACCCGCAGGCGGCGGAAACAACTCTGTCGGCATTGAAAGCTGCTCCCGACATTTTGTCTGCCGTCATCTACATGCCGGACGGCCAGCCCCTCGCCACGTATTCGCGCGATCGTAGCGACTCGATTCCGGCGCCTCCTTCGATCGCCGCGGGTCAGATCGAAATGCACCTCCGCAGGAGCAACGAAATCGTGTTGGTCCGCTCGATCGTGTTTCAGGGCAAGCCAACGGGCATCGTCTATCTTCGATCCGATCTGGAGGAATTAAATCAGCGCTTGAACCGGTATGTCGGGATCGCCGCGATCGTGCTGTTTGTTTCCCTGATGGCGGCGCTGCTGGTTTCATCAGTCTTTCGCAGAGCGATCGCAAAACCTATCGTGGACTTGGCGCGGATTGCCGGAGTTGTTTCTCACGATAAGAATTATTCTGTGCGTGCCACTCCGATCCCCGGGCAGGGCGAATTGACGATTTTGATAGACGCGTTCAACGAGATGCTGGCGCAAATCGGCAAGAGTGAACGCGACTTGCTGAAGGCCCAGGATGGGCTGGAGCAGCGCGTCAAAGAACGCACAGCAGAGCTTGAGACCGCGAAAAAAGAAGTGGAAGCTTTCTCCCAGTCTGTCGTCCTGGCCAAAGAAGAACTCGAACGCTCGAGCAAGTTTAAGGACCAGTTCCTTTCCACGATGAGCCACGAGCTGCGAACTCCGCTGAACGCTGTGTTGGGTTTTTCTGATCTGCTCGGCGAAGACCGCTACGGTCCCCTCAATGAAAAGCAGCGGCGCTATGTGAATCATATCTCCACGGGCGGGAAGCATCTCCTCCGCTTGATCAACGACATTCTCGATCTATCCCGGATCGAGGCGGGACGCCTGCAGTTGACGCTTGAAACCGTGCGAGTCGAGACCTGTTTTTCGGAAGCTTGCGACACCTTGCAGCCACTCGCCAGCAAGAAGGGTCACGCCCTCGTCAAACACTCAGCCCCGGGCCTAAGCGTTCGCGCCGACGGAACGCGCTTGAAACAGATCCTGATGAACCTGATTGGAAACGCCGTCAAGTTCACGCCGGATGGTGGAAAGATCGAATTGGCAGCGAGGAGAATCGGCGACCTCGTTCGCTTGGAAGTCCGCGATTCCGGTCCCGGCATTCCCCCGGAAGAGCAGAAGCGCATATTCGAGGCTTTCTACCGTTTGACCCAAAACTCAAAAGCTGCGGAAGGCTCGGGATTGGGACTGGCCATCACGCAGCGGCTGGTCGAACTGCATGGCGGTCAGCTGGGCTTGGAAAGCCAGACTGGCGTGGGGAGCTGCTTTTATTTCACTCTGCCGTTTGTCCAGTCCATCGAGCCGCGTGAGGAACAAGAGATCGAGCACAAACCCGGCGGCGGGGCAGCGAGAATACTTGTGGTCGAAGACGATCGAACTGCCGCAACCCTCCTCGAGACGCAGCTGATTTCCGCGGGTTACCAGGTCACGTTGTGCACCAAGCCGGAACGAGCCGTCGAAATGGCCGCCGAGCTTCAGCCGGCCGCTGTGACCATGGACATCGTCATGAAACCAATCAACGGCTGGCAAATATTGACCGCTCTAAAGAGCGACCGCCGCACCGCCCAGATTCCCGTGATTGTGGTGACAATCGTGGATCAGCCGTCCACCGGGGCGCTGCTCGGCGCGGACGAATATGTCGTGAAGCCGGTCGAAAAACTGGTGCTTCTGTCCGCTGTGGACCGTTGTTTGAGCCGCTCGGGGCGCACGGGGTCGCCCTCGATCCTCATCGTGGAGGATCACCCTCCCACGCGCGAGTTCATTGCCGAGTCGCTTATGCACCGCGGCTACGTCGTGGATATTGCCGCCGACGGCGGAGCGGCCCGCGCCCGCGTCGCCAGAGGGCTTCCCGAGCTTGTAATTCTCGATTTGATCTTGCCGGATATAAGCGGTTTCGAGCTGCTTGCTGAATGGAGGGCGAATCCCTCGACGGCAGCACTGCCCGTCTTTGTGTTGACCAGCAAAGACCTGACACCCGCGGAAAAAGTATTTCTCCAGGCGAATAGCATGGCGCTCCTGCAGAAGAAGGACCGGTGGCAGGAGAGCCTGATCAGCCAGCTGCAGCGTGTGGCGCCCCCAGCGTTGGTGGGAAAAATATGAGCCATCGAATTCTCGTGGTCGAAGACAACGAGGCGAATCTTGAACTCCTCGTGGACTGGTTGGAGTCCGAAGGGTTTCAGGTGGAAACCGCTACGACTTTGGACGAGGCGTTTGCGGCCTTCCAGAGTAAGCTCCCCGAGACGGTCCTGCTCGACGTGCAACTGGGTGCGCAGGATGGTTTGACGCTGGCCGCCTGGATCCGTCGCGATCCTGAATTGCGAAATATTCCCGTGATTGCCGTGACAGCTCACGCGATGCTGACCGACTACGAACGAGTGATGCGGGCCGGTTGCAGTGCATGCGTCTCGAAACCAATTGATTTCCGTTTGCTTCGCAAGCAACTGGACCGATGGCTCACCGAACCTGCGAAAGCGCAGCCCGGCTCCTGAACGCCCGCGAATCTGGAAGAACAATCGCGAATCTGCCTGCCGGGGGTCTAGCATGCCGAACCGGGTTCTTGTGGTGGACGATAACGAAGCGTTTGGCGAGATGATCCAGGAGGTTCTGCGCACGGTTGATATCGAATCGCTGGTATTGACCCACAGCGGGCAGGCCGTCACGTGCCTGGCGAGGGAAAAATTCGACGCCGTATTCCTCGACATGAACATGCCCAAACCCGACGGTATCGAGCTGACGCGAAAAATCCGCTCGGGTGGTTTGAACGTCTCCACGCCGATCATGATGATCACCGGCGAAGAGGATCGGGCCCTGCTCGGGCGCGCGTTTGAAGCCGGCGTTAATTTTTTCCTCTATAAGCCGATTGACCGGCACGCCATTCTGCGCCTGGTTCGTGCGACGAAGGACTCCATCGAGGTTGAGAAACGGCGGTTTCGCCGCATCAAGGTAAGCTGTAACGTCTCCATCGAATCGGGAGGCGCGCAGCTGAAAGGCACGACCCTCGACATCAGCATCGGCGGCATGTTCGTGCAATCGTCGGGCGTGCTGCCCGTGGGCACGGCCGCGCAAGTCACGGTTCACGTTCCAACCGGGCCGCCCCTGTCTTTTGCCGCGCGTATCCTACGCGTCGCCGGGGGAGACTGCATGGGGATGCAATTTGAAAACGTCACTCCGGCGCTCAGCAAGGGTCTGCAGGAATTCCTGTTGCCTCTCGTTCTCGCGAAATCCGACTAGCCTCTGTCTCCACTTGGCGTTCAAAACTAATCCGCACGCTTGAGGACACCCCGAACCGGCCGGCCGGACCTGTACCTCCGGCAAGCCGCTGTGGTATCCTTGCTCGTTTTCACACGGTACTCACGCGGGAAGACGCTCACACCGAAGCAGCTTTTTTCTAGGGCTCCGCAGCGGAAGGAATGACTCGCTGGTCAGGTGTCCCCGGAATGCAGCGACGGGATGAGCTTCCTCGGAGCGCCAGAATGGTCACGAAAATGTCCACGCCAGCCGCGGCAACTGGAACGGTCTCCCTGCAACTCGCGCACTCGCCCGATAGCGATGACGCCTTCATGTTTTACGCCTTGGCGACAGGCAAAGTCCGCCTTCCGGGCGTTAAATTCACGCACATTCTCTCCGACATCGAGTCGCTGAACCACGCCGCGCTGAAGGAAACCTACGACGTAACGGCCGTCAGCTTTTATGGCTATACGTTTGTCGCCGACAAGTACGTCCTGCTCGACTGTGGCGCGAGTTTCGGCGAGGGCTACGGGCCGATCGTGGTCGCCTCGCATCCGATCAAGAAGAACGGGCTCGCCGGTAAAAAAATTGCCGTCGCCGGAACGCGGACGACCTCCTACCTCGCGCTTAAGCTCTTTGAGCCAAATGTCGAAACGGTGACCATGCCGTTCGACAAGATTATGGCAGCTGTCCAGGCAAAGGAAGTTGAAGCGGGCCTGCTGATCCACGAGGGGCAGCTTCTTTTTTCGCAGATTGGACTTCACAAAGTCGTGGACCTCGGACAGTGGTGGCAGGAGTCCACCGGCTTGCCGCTGCCTCTGGGCGCAAACGCCGTTCGACGCAGCCTCGGGCCCGAGATGGGCCGCCAGGTGGCGCGCATCATTCGCGAAAGCGTCAGCTACGCGCTCGATCACCGCGAGGCCGCGGTCGAATACGCACTTCAGTTCGCGCGCGACATGGACCCCATGCTCGCGGACAAGTTCATCGGCATGTATGTAAACCGATGGACGCTCGATTATGGTGAGGAGGGACGCCGCGCCGTGCGGGAATTGCTCGCGCGCGGAGCCGCAGCGGGGCTTGTCTCGCCGTCTTTCAAAGTAGATTTTCTCTCCGAAGCCGCCTGATCCGCCGCGCGGTCGAATCAAGACCGTCGGGTTTTCGGCACCGATTCGGACGGAGTAAGCCGATGACCATTCCCCTGTCGGGTGGTTCGGGTCCTGCTCCGCTAAGTCCTCAGCCTGTGTTCGCGCACCAGCGCGACAACTCCGACCGCAAGGTCATCATCATCGTCATCAGCCTTCTGATCGTGGTTGTCGTAGGCCTTGTGGCCGTCGTGGCGGGATTTTCGATCTACTACGCGTCCAAGTACGATGCGATTGACAGGACCAACGATTCGATTTCGTGGGACCCGGATCATAGCGACGCCGTGTTTACCACGTTCGAAAGTCCGTCGGCGGGTGTGACATTGAAATTACCGGGGAAATGGGAGCTGTCGAAGACTCCCACGAAATATATCTGCCATTTGGTGAATCCCGATAATTTCAACGCTGTACTGGAGCTGGATTTTCCGTCACTGGCACCCTCGATCGGAGTGGATGCAGCACAGGTCGCAACGCGGTATGAAACCAGGAACCAGTGGGCGATCAGCCGCGACGAATCGATCGAAGTGAACGGCTTCCCTGCGCACCTGCTTCGCATGGATACTCACCGCAACGTGGACGTGGACATCGTGCTGGTAAAGAAGTGGCCGGCTGACTATGGCCTGTCCATCGCAGGGCGCCCTGACGCGACCGATGAATGGCAACGCATAGAAGCCGCTCTGCCGCAAGCCATCACTATCAAGTAGGGGTCCTTCGTCTCTGTTTCTCACCCTTTCCCGCCGACCGGCCTGCAAACTATTGACGCAGGGGCGGTTTCCATTGACCATAGATGTTCTCGTACGAATGCCGCACTGGGGGCGGGATGCAGCGCATTCTTTCCACGTACATGTACCGGAACCAGCCGCTGACGCCGGCCCTCCTGGCGGAAATCGCGCGGGCGGGACTTGCGGGGCTCGAGATATTCTGCGGGAGCTTTCATTTCGATTACGCCGCCTTGCAGTCCGTGCGCGAACTCGCCGGCTCGCTGGGTGAATACGGTTTGACCCTTCACGCGCTCCACGCCCCAACGGAGCGCGACACGGCCCCGGGGCGGGGAAGCGGCGTGTCCATTTCGATCGCGGATACTGAACGCATCCGGCGGCAGGACGCGGTGGACGAAATCAAGCGCGCCCTCGATGTGGCGGAGACGATTCCATTCCAGTTTTTGACGCAGGACCTGGCCGCGGGCCACCAGGCGGCCGATCCGCGCAAGCTCGACGCGGCGTTCAACTCGCTCGAAATCCTCACCGTCTTCGCAAAGCATCGCGGCGTCACGATCGCCCTGCAAAATACTCCCAATGAACTCGGATCGCCTGCGACGCTCGCCCAATTCATCAAGGACACGCACCTGCACAATCTGGGATTCTGCTTCGACATCGGACACGCGCACTTGGAGGGCGGAGCCGAAGCGGGCTTTCACCTGATGCGCGATCGCGTCGTCAGCGTGCACGTCCACGATAATCACGGCGAAAAGGACGAGCACATGCTTCCCTGGGAAGGCACGATTGATTGGGACGCCGCCCTCGGCGAATTTGCAAACGCGCCGGAGCCTCTTCCGCTCGTTCTCGAGCCGAAAGAAACCGCGCCGGGTTCGCCATCGCTGGATCAGGTTCGCACCGCGTTCGACAAACTCGAAAAACACCTCGACGAGAAAGGCGCCAACTCCGCCCGAACCGGGCCGGCCCGCAACTGATGCCTCCTTCCGACGATTCCATGAGCCAGCCAACACAAGCGCCCGTTCCTGTGGTTGCCATCGAGCACGCCGCCCAACACGTTGGCGGCGTGGTCACGATCCGCGGCTGGCTGTACAACTTGAGCGAATCGGGCAAACTCCTTTTCCCGATTTTCCGCGATGGCACTGGCGTGATGCAGGGCGTCGTCTCGCTGAAGGAGAATCCCGAGGCGTTCGCCGCTCTCAAGGGACTCACGCAGGAATCC
>PMUS01000103.1 GCA_003166795.1 Acidobacteriota bacterium
AGGTTGTAGGCCGCGTCCAGATGCGGCATTACTACCTGTTCGAAGCCGAGCCCGCCAGATGTCTCGTGCGTTTCCTCCAGCATACCGCTATTAGACTCCCAACTGTTCTGACTGGCTACCGGGCATTTTTATTCCCTAAGCAATCTCATGTTCTCCGTATCGGCGTGTACCAGACGGCACGAGATTCAGAAGCAGCACGGTAGTCATACAAGCGTCATGTGTTGCATCACCTTCGGCACCGGCCAGGGAAGCGCCGACGATCACAGCAAGACCCACGACGATCGGGACGATTAGATTCAGATCGGCTCCGAAGCTCGCCGGTGTACCCAAGAATCCTTTCACAATCCCCTCGATTACTTGACGATGATCTTTCCGACCATGATCGGGTGCACCGAGCAGAAGCAGTTATACGTGCCGGCGTCCGTGAACGTGAACGNNGAACGAGAACTGATCGTCCGTATCGAGGGCCTTGGACCTGAACTTCTTGTCGGTGCTGACCACCGTGTGTGGCACGTCGTCACGATTGACCCACGTAATCGTCGTGCCCGCCGCCACGGTGAGTTCTTTCGGTGTGAAGCTGAAATTATCGATCGCGATGCTCGGGGCAGTTTTTTCCTCCGCCGCTCGAGCGATTGAGACTCCGTGAACGACAACCAGTTCAGGCGTTGACATGATCGAGCACGTGCTTCAAACGGTCCATCGCGAGCGAACGGGGTATTGTTTTACGGCGCCGCCGCGTGGTGCTTCCAAGTCTCTTCTGCAGCAGTTCACGTAGCTTCATTCGGGCCTTGTACAATTGCGATTTCGAATTCCCAACCGAGCATCCGAACATTTCGGCGATCTCGTCGTGCTTGAATCCTTGAATGTCGTGGAGAATGAACATTGCCCTGTATCCGGGTGCCAACTCGTTCATGGCAGCTTGAAGAGTGATCCGGTCAATAACGCCATTTAGCCGAAGGTCGGGGACGCCAAACTCCTTGGGTTGAATACCCGACTTCTCGTCCGGGTTGGTGATCGAGTCCAGGGATATTGTCGCTATCGGCTTTCTGCGAAAACGCATCAGGACGATATTGACTGTCATCCGATGCAGCCACGTGGAAAAGGCCGATTCGCCACGAAACGTCTCAATCTTTCGGAATAAGTGCAGAAAGACGTCTTGAGTCAGATCCTCAGCTTCCGTTGAGTCTCCCGCCATACGAAGGCACAGGGTGTAGACCCTGCGGCTATGCAAGCGATAGATTCGTTCAAATGCGACGGCATCGCCCCGTTGAGCGAGTCGCGCGACATCCGCATCAGTCAACTCTCGTAGTTCGGCTTGTCTCGGTGCGCTCAATGTGTCGTCCCTCAGATCTTTGCCCTTTTTATCCGGGCGGGTGCCTTTCAAGTGCAAATGGCCCAACAGATTCAACCCGCGCTCCGAAGCCGCTTGCGCCAACTAGGCCGGCGGTGCCTGAATCTCACCGCCGACCAGTTGAGGCTTTGTGTATAGCCTCGAGGCTAGAATCCGGCAGCCACGACGGTGTACTTCTTTTCCGCCGCAAGTTCCTCCCGCACCTGCTTCGGATACAAGAATTCATGGCCTATCGATTTACCCGGATAGAACCAGGTCACGATCGCCTGAGGCTGTTCAGACCCACGCCTCGCGAAAGTGAACGCAGTGTTGGCAGTGGGCTGCGAACGCTCGGCAGAAGCCGTGAGCACAATCGCATACAGTTTTCTTCGATCAGAGCTGAAGATATGGACCTCCTCGTGGTGGTTAATGTCATCAGGCAGCACGAACAAGTAAGTTCCCGCAGGCAGGACGTGTCCCGAAATCTGAACGGCCTGATTAAAGGTGAGTTTGGTCTCCTGATTGAACTCATCTGCTCGTGCAGCAGGCTGGACGAGCAAGAATGCAAGAAAAAACGTAATAGTGGCAAACGTCTTAACAACATATATTTGTTTCATGACAGCTCCTTTTTTAAGTATTGCGGCCCAGCTGATGCTCGCAATTTACATCCGCAATTCTGAGTTAATGCGTTCTTTCAGCACCGTTGTTTCATATGTGAGAACCAGTTGAATGTCGGTTTTATTCCCATTTGCTTCCTCTTTCTTTGACGATTAAAACCAAACGCTTAGAGGCGTTTGTTTGGGAATGAAGCCCACATCCCTAGTGATGGACGGTCAAGAAATGGCCCGACCGCGTGAGTCAAAGCGGGACCGCCCTCATGCAGGTTTTTCTTCAGCCGGTCAGAGCGGACGGGTTGCGGCGTCCGCTTCTTCCACCAGTTGATTCACTGCTTGGAGGAACTTCGGTGTCTGCTCAACAAATAACCCATCTGCCGTGAACGAGGTAATGGTCGCTACGGCGCCCGCGGCCATCGCTCCCTTTTTCAGGAACGACCGGCGATTTACCGGCTGTTGGGTTTCACCCTCTGGTTGCCTCATTTTCTTTTCCTCCAAGAATTGAATTCCTCGAATTGTGAATGCGGGATTAAAAGAAGAGAATTAAGGGAGCCCCGAAACTCAGGAGGACCTAAAGTTTCCCTTCCTTTTGGACAGTACACTTGGCGCCTCCCGGCATCCAATACTTGTTACTCATCTGACGAATAAGCAGGACTAATGGAACTCCACCAGCTCAGGTACTTTTGTGCGATTGCGGACACGGGAAGCTTCAGCCGAGCCGCGCGGCAGACTTTCGTGTCGCAGCCAGCGCTCTCGCAGCAGATCGGAAAGCTCGAAGATGAATTGGGAACCCGGCTCTTTAACCGCTTGGGCCGCTCGGTCACACTCACCGAACTCGGCAAGACGTTTCTTCCGCGTGTGCGAGCGGTGTTGCGGGATCTGGAATCGGCCCGGGATGACGTCATCGAGAAGAAGACTTCGATCACGGGACTGGTTTCCGTGGGGGTGATCCCGACGGTCGCGCCATATTTTCTACCGTCGATTCTCGCGACGTTCTCGCGGAAATGGCCCCTGGTGCACATAACGGTAGTGGAAGAGATCACGGCCTTGCTGCTCGACAAGCTGCGGGCAGGCTCGATCGACGTTGCGGTTGTGGCGCTTCCGGTTCCGGTGCGCAGCCAGGAATTCGAATCGTTCCCACTGATGACCGAGAAACTATTCGCGGTGTTGCCGAAGGGCCATGAACTCGCGGGCCGGCGCGAGGTGTCGCTCGGAGAGCTTCAGGGCGAGCCATTTCTGCTGCTCCGTGATGGCCATTGTTTCCGCGAAACGGCGGTCGAGGCGTGTAAGCGGGCACGGCTGATTCCGCAGATCGTTTTTGAGAGCGGCCAATTCAGCAGCATTCTAAGCATGGTGAGTGCGGGGCTCGGTGTTTCGATTGTTCCGGCGATGGCTCTGGAGAAACGCCCGGGATGCCGCTACGTTCCACTCGCGGACGGGCGTGCCGCGCGGACGATCGGCTTTGTCACGCTGAATGGAAAATCACCAACTCGCGCGAATGAAGCATTCTTGGCTCACCTCGGTGCGAGATCGTGATCGTGCAGACTGGCTTCGATTGATGCCCGCTTTTCGAAACGTCTGTAGGTTGATTTGACTCGAAGAACACGGACTCAAGCTCCGGCCGGAATTCGCGATTTCGACCTCCAGTTCGCACCCCGTGTGTTCCTCCTGCCCCGGACATTGTGAATTTCTAGCCGATGCAGGACCCGGATTTTGCAGGCAGCGCGGTCGACGAACCTTCCAAATCGTCCAGCTGAACACTTAGCCTTTCGGGACGCCGCTCGGCAAGAACGAAGGCGTTGCTTCATTCGAGAAACCCGCGGACGCTTCACGCTCCAAACGGCTCGGCATCCCCGGTTCCATTCAAACTCGCTGTCCCTTTCTATGCCTCGTCAGAAACCACAGTTCATTGGCGCGTATGCGGGAATAAAGAGCAAGGATCTCCCGTCTATATAGAGGGGACACACCCAAGCTTGCTGAAGGGAGATCAATTGTGATGAAAAATAGAAAGGACCTAAAGACGATGAGGAGTCACGAGTGCATCGCGAGTTTGGCGATAGTAATGGTCGCGGCTACGGTACCGCTGGCGGGATCGCCCCAACATTTCGGCGACTGTTCAGCAGCCGCTACCGGGAATAGCAGTGGTGCGGTGAGGGGGCGATGAGCGTAAATCCATTCGACATCAGAACTGCGCTTCTAGCCAGGCACGCACAGCATGTGGTGCTGATTCACTTCCCGATTGCGCTTTTTACCGCGGCCGTCGGATTCGACTATCTCGCACAGTTGACAAAGAACCGTATGCTGGCTGCGGCGGCGTACTTCAATCTGCTAGTGGCTGCGGCCTCTACTGTGCCAGTTGTGGCCACCGGCCTGATCGCGTGGCAATGGGCGCTTGAGGGGCAAAAACTGAAAGGGATTCTGTTGATGCATTTGGTTTTTGGTTGTGTGTCGAGCGTGCTGATCTGGCTTGTGTTTTGGATTCACTTCCGTGTACGGCGTCATCCAGAGCAGGCCATGCCAAATTTACGCTTGCCCGTCGAAGCAATCGCCGTGTTGCTCGTGGGATTAACGGGGCATCTCGGTGGTTTTCTAAGTGGGGTAAATGGGCCCGGCTAAACGCGTGCTAGTGGAGTGACAACTTGTTTTGAGACAGTTTTTCAAAGTTATACTTCCGACGCATGTTTACAACCGCCCAGTGGTCGACAGATTCCGGGAAACCCAAACATTCTGAGCACTCCAGTCATTCCTTGGAGCTTGTTGAGCCCGTCCGAGGCGGCGACCTTGCAAGCTTTGGCAAGCGTTGGCAAGCGTTGGATAGTTGAAAACCATATCCCGGAAACATTCCACCGACCCACCATAGAACGGTACGGCCCGGCCAAGATGCATAATTTCTGTCGCGCGGCGCCCTAAGGCGTGCATGCCAAGGAGCTTACGCGTTGCCGGATCGAAAAGCAGCTAGAGTATCCCGGCCTCGTCGCCGAGCTTCATGCTCTTCGCAATCTCGGAGTACTTCGCGATTCCGACTTCGTAGGGAAATCCGTTCGCCGTTAGTGTTTCCTCGGTCTGGCCAACCATGGAGACTTCTGGAATGGTGTAAATCCCGTATGGAAAAAGATCTGGCATTTGTCCGAAGGGAATCCCGAACATATGACACGCCCCCAGCCGAACCTGTTCCATCGAGCAGCTTGCGAGCGCCGGAAACCCGATAACGTCCCGGGCCGCGTAGATATGTGGAACTTCAGTTTGAAGGAACTCATTGAGCCTTAGCCTGGCCACGCGAGTCGGCGACCAGTCCAGCAGCCCCCAGACGAAGCTGATCACCATTGGCTTGGCGACCCACGGCATCGATAAGAGCGTCACCGTGCACTTTCTTGCCGCTCTCCAAGTCCGCAAAAACAGAATCGTGTTCCGTGTCAATAGCGGCATGCGCCACCTTTTCCCCCAATCGGAAAGTCACTCCAAGCCGGCGGAACGGTCCGGTCAATCACGGCGACGCTTTTGCGGGCGTTTGCCGCTGCGATGGCGCACTTCTGCCCTGCTGGGTCACTGCCGATCACCACCAGGTCATATTCGGGTACCATGCGCCCTCTTCTACCGAACGTGCGCTGCAGCTTCTTCAATCAGGGCCGCAACTTCCTTCGGCCTGGAGACGTAGACGGAGTGGCTGGCACCTGGGACTTCGACCATGTGGCTCTTGGCGCGTGTGGCGTACCAACGTTCGAGGTCGGGATTGATGGTTCTGTCGCTGCCCGCCACCAACATCCAGCTCGGTTTGCTTCTCCACGCAGCCGTAGTGATCACTGCTTTGAAATTGTCAGCGAAGTTGAGCACCTGCGAGCGTGCCATGAGCGCAGCCTGCTCCGCGGGCAGGTCGGCCGCGAAGTAGTCATGAAACTGCGCAGGGTCGAGGTAGGTGAAACCGTCTGCCGTCTTCTTTATCGCACCAGACTTGCTGAGGTCACTCTGGAAGCGCTTTCCGTCGTCCGCCTCGTTCTCTCCAGCGTCTGGCATGTGGGCGGCGACGTACACCAAGCCGGCAACCGATGGGTCCGTCCCCGCTTCGGTAATGACGGCTCCCCCGTAGCTGTGAGCGACAAGAATGCACGGTCCATCTTGCAGAGCAAGGGTGCGCTTGGTGGCAGCGACATCTTCTTTAAAGGACGTCTCCGGCTCTTGAACGATGCTGACGTTGTATCCATCCTTGACGAGAATATCGTAAACGCCTTTCCATCCAGATCCATCTGCCCAGGCACCGTGAACCAGGACAATATTGCGAATGCGATGCTCTTCGTTCTGCCCTGAAAGTGCACGGCAGCAGGTGAACAGCAATATTGCGACGCAGAGGTATTGAGTTGATCTTAGTACTGCGCGCATAGCCTTCATCGAATTGTACATTTTGTCGCTCCTTTTTTTATTGGTGTCACGTTGAGGCTGTGGCGCCGAGCTTCTTGCCTGCGGCAAGGACCGGTTGGGAGAGCGCTCGGTCCACCCGCAGGAACTTCCGGTGGTTAACCAAACCTTTGACATGAGCACCTCGTTTATCCAATCCAGGGTCACTGACGTCAAAATGGATATAGTCGAGCCGTGTTCTGAACTGAGATCCAATGTTCGGTTGTACACTCTATCTTCCCCTGGTCATTGCTCTGACGGTGCTTGATAGAAAATGACGCCGATCGAGATGGTGCTCATGAGCCCGGCACCGGTTACAGCTCTAGCCGCTATTTTGGGTTCGGTTACAGGTGCATTGGGTTGTAGTTTAAGCACTTGGATAGCCCAAAGACATCAGGATCGGCGCGATTTGCTGGCGAAAAAGATCTTCCACCGCGAGGAACTGTGTTCAGATTTCATCACCGAAAGTGCGCGCCTCCTGATAGACGCCTTGGAGCACAGCGTAAGCGATCCCAAGAGTCTGATTCCGGCATATGCGCTGTTGAGTCGCATTCGTCTCAGTTCCTCGCCGGACGTACTCGCGACCTCCGAGGAAGTTGTAAGAGACATCATTCGCACTTACTCGAAGGCGAATCTAATGCCCGAGGAGGTACGACTCGGGGCCGCGAGCGGCGAAAATCCCTTGTGAAAGTTTAGCGATATTTGTCGTGCCGAACTTGATTCGATGCAAAGACAAATGTGACCGTGATGAGAGTGTAGACGCCGCCGGGGTCTCCAGGTGGGACTCGTTCGAAAGGGTCAGTCGGAGTTTGTCCCTGTGAAAATCGGACGCGACTACGGCAGCACCGTTGAAATAGTCTCGGGACTCCAAGTTTCCGATGCAGTGATTCTGGATCCTGCGGACGCTCTCGTTTCCGGTACGCCTGTTGCCGTGAATCAGCAACCCGCGGAAGGAGTCGGGCAATGAGGATCGTTCGCAGCATTATCGGCTTGTCAGGCATCGCCTTTTTGGCAGGTTGTAGCGTCGGCCCAAAGTACGCTCGACCGGCAGTTGCGACGCCGCCTGTGTATAAGGAGGAACCGCCGCAATCTTTCCAGGGAGCCGGTATTTGGAAACCGGCGCAACCTGCAGATCAAGAACTACCGGGAAAATGGTGGGAGATTTTCGGCGATTCAGAACTCGACACTCTAGAGGAGCAAGTGACAGTTTCGAACCAGGACTTGAAGGCGGCTGAAGCGCGTTTGCGCGAAGCTCGTGCTCTGGTCGGGTTCAACCGAGCATCGGAGTTTCCTACGATCGCAGTTGGACCGAGCGCCAGCTACGTAAAGGATTCAAACAACACGCCGGCATTTCCAACTTCTGTGTCGAGAAAGAGCTCGAATGACTTCATCCTTCCAGTTGATTTTTCCTACGAGATTGACCTGTGGCGCCGCGTCCGCCGAACTGTCGCTGCTTCCCGCGAAGAGACGCAGGCGACCGCAGCGGACCTAGTGACCGCGAGCTTGAGCCTCCACGCGGAGCTTGCCATCGACTATTTCGAACTTCGTAGCGCGGATTCGCAAAAGCAAATTCTGGACAATACGGTTAAAGCCTATGCCGACGCATACCAATTGACGGAGACGCGTTTTGAAGGTGGTGCTTCTCCTCGGTCTGATGTGGCGCAGGCGAAAACCCAGCTCGAGGACGCGCAAGTGCAAGACACCGACGTGACCGTCCAGCGGGCTGCATACGAACACGCAATCGCCGTTCTCATTGGAAAACCGCCGGCAGAATTCAGCCTTGCGGTGGCTTCGCTGAACCTCAAGCCCCCGTTGATATCGGCGGGTGTGCCTTCCGAGCTGCTCGAGCGGCGCCTGGATATTGCGGCAGCCGAGCGCCGTGTAGCTGAGGCAAACGAACAGATCGGAATCGCGCGGGCTGCCTACTATCCAACGCTCAGCCTTGATGCTGCCGCGGGATTCGAAAGTACGCATGTCGCGAACTTGCTCAGTGGACCGAATGCCCTATGGGCTGTTGGACCGCAACTTTTGGAAACGCTCTTTGATGGTGGCCGCCGCAAGGCGACATCGCAAGGCGCGTGGGCGAATTTTGATGCGCTGACGGCAAATTACCGTCAAACCACGCTGACCGGCTTTCAGGAAGTGGAAGATAACCTGGCGGCGCTCCGCATTCTGGATCGAGAAGCGCAACAGCAACGAGACGCGACCGCCTCAGCCGACGATTGGCTTGAGGTATCCACAAACCGCTATACGGGCGGCGTTGACAACTACCTTCAGGTCATCATCGCGCAAACCACCGATCTTACGAATCAAAGGAACGAGGTGGATATTCTGCGCCGTCGCATGGACGCAAGCGTTCTGTTAATCAAGGCACTGGGAGGCGGGTGGGATGTCTCCGAACTTCCCGCCCAAGCCAGCCTCAGGTAATTCAGCAGGAAGAGGCACTGGGAACTTCGGATGAAACGGGAGCTGACGATCTTCAAAAGGAACAACAAAGGAGGACAGTAATCATGGAATACACGATAATTTCCGGAACGGGAATGAATGTTTCGCGAATTGCACAAGGCACGTGGGCTATCGGTGGTTGGATGTGGGGAGGCACAGACGAAAGAGAATCGATTCGAACGATTCACGCCGCTCTCGACAAAGGGATCAATCTGATCGACACCGCGCCGGTGTACGGTTTTGGGGTGTCCGAAGAAATCGTCGGTAAGGCAATTGAGGAGAGAGGGCATCGCGAAAAGGTCTTCATCGCGACGAAAGTCGGCCTCGAGTGGCACAACGGCTCGGTTACGCGAAATTCCTCGCGCGATCGCATCCGCCAGGAGGTCCAGGACTCACTCCGTCGGCTTCGCACGGACTACATCGACATCTATCAAGTCCATTGGCCGGATTTCGCCATCCCGATCGAAGAAACGGCTCGGACCATGCAGGCCCTATACAAGGAGGGTCTGATCCGTGCGATCGGTGTGAGTAATTATTCACCGGAGCAGATGAACCGGTTCATGTCCGTTTCCGAGTTGCACACGGTCCAGCCTCCCTACAACCTCTTTGAACGGCAAATTGATCGCGACGTTTTGCCTTACGTGCGCGAAAGGAATCTGAGCGCTTTCGCATACGGGCCTCTCTGCCGGGGCCTCTTGACCGGGAAAATGCGGCCGGACACGAAGTTTGCCGGCGACGATCTGCGCCAGTCCGATCCGAAATTCCAGCCGCCGCGTTTCGCGCAATATCTGAATGCCGTTCAGCAACTGGATGATCTGGCGCAAGAAAGATATGGAAAGCACGTGATGGATCTGGCCGTGCGCTGGGTCTTGGACACGCCAGGAATCACCGCGGCACTGTGGGGCGCGCGCCATCCTGGAGATCTGGATGCCGTGGCGGGCGCGCTCGATTGGAGCCTTGACGCGGATACGCGTGCCGTGATCGATCAGATTCTGCGGCAGGCGATCACCGACCCGGTCGGTCCTGAATTCATGGCTCCGCCGACGACGAACGCCGTCTCCGCCTAGGATAGATGGAGCTGTTAATCGAAGTGGTGTTTGTAATTAACCCAAGCGAAAGGCCGACGACAATTAGCAAGGAAGTCGTTTAGTCCTCGGCGAAAGGATATTCGACATGGATCCAATCGCACCAGAAACAAACAAGCTCGGATTTATAGGAATCGGCTACATGGGCCGCCCGATCGCACAGCGGATGCTTGAGTCCGGCTTCAAGTTGACGGCTTATGACCGGAACCGCAGCAAGGCGGAGGAGCTAATTCGATATGGCGGCACAGTCGCGGAAAGCGTCGCGGCACTTTCCTCCAGCTGCGATGTCGTGTTGTCGTGCCTTCCAAGCGATGAAGCTGTCCTGGAGGTTCATAGCGGACCGGAGGGTACGTTCGCCAATGCGCGGCCGGGCTCACTGATCATTGACATGAGCACCGTGAATCCGAAGACGTCGCTGGAACTTGCGAAACTAGGTTCCGAGCGCGGAATTGACGTCCTCGACGTGACCATCTCAGGGAGCACTCCGGTAGCCGAGCAGGGAGCGTTGGTTCTGTTCGGAGGCGGAGATCGGGGAGCCTTCGCCGCCGCCGAGGCGATTTTCCGGGCGATCGCGCGAAGTTATTTTTATGCGGGACCAAGTGGCGCTGGAGCGATCATGAAGCTTGTGGTGAACAGCCTGCTGGGAATTGGAATGCAGGCGATTGCCGAAGCTGTTGCTCTGGGTCAGAAAGCCGGCCTCGATCGCAGTCGTTTGTTCGATGTGTTGTCCCAGACCGCAGTCGTCGCTCCGGCGCACGTGGGAAAACTGCACAGAGCCATGATGGGCGACTACAGCCCACAATTTCCGCTAAGGCTCATGAATAAGGATTTCGGGCTGATTCTCGGTCTAGCAGCTGCCGTGGGCGCGGAGATGCCCGCCACACGAGCGGCTCTCGACATCAATGCGGCACATTTGGCTCACGCACAGGAGCAAGATTTCTCGGCAGTTATTCTGGAGATGGAAAAACGAGCTCATTTGGGTTCTAGGGAAAATGGAGGGCCCCGCGTTGACGCCGCTTCGGCGCGGTAGGGGCTGAGGGAGAAGCACATCACGGTTGCGGCAGGTTAGAGGCCCATGAGCACCAACATAATGAAAGCGTTGCGTTTTGCTGAGTTTGGACCCCCGTCGGTGTTGCGGATGAAAGAAGTCGCAATTCCGGAGCCGGGCGAGGGCGAAGCACTCGTTCGCGTGAATGCTGCGGCGATTAACCCCAGCGACATCGGGAACGTCGCTGGGCACTTCAAGCACACAACTCTGCCGCGAACACCCGGCCGGGACTTTGCTGGCGTTGTTGTGAAGGGGAAGTGGCGCGAGGGCGAAGAAGTCTGGGGTAGTTCCCCGAATCTGGGTATCGTCCGCGACGGATCTCATGCCGAATATGTCGTTGTCCCGGCGGAGACGCTTTCAATCAAACCAAAGTCGCTGAGTATGGAGCAAGCGGCGGCGATCGGAGTTCCGTTCATTACAGCTTGGGCATCCGTCGTCAGTGCAGCTCAAATTCAACCTGGCGAGACCATTCTCATCGTCGGAGCCGCAGGCGCGGTGGGGCAGGCAGCCACAGAGATCGCGAATTGGAAGCGGGCGCGCGTTATTGGCGCGGACACTACATCCGATCCGATTCCGGGTACTGAGTTTGTCGTCAATACCAAGACCGAAGATCTTCGCGAGAGGGTCCCCGAATTGACGGGGGGAAGAGGAGTCGATGCTGTCTTCGACACCGTGGGGGGCCCGATGTTCGAGCCGGCGATGCGATCGCTCAAAGTCGGGGGAAGACAAGTGGCTATCGCAAGCACGGGAGAGCTACGCGTGAGTTTCAGCCTCGTCGACTTCTATCACAATTTCTCCCGGCTGCTAGGGGTAGACAGTTATGGACTGACGCCACGACAGGTAGCCGAAATCGAGCACGAACTCCTCCCTGGCTTTGAAGCGGGAGTTTTGAAACCGCCGTCCGTTGAGATGGTTCCGTTTGAGAAAGCTGTGGTCGCGTACAGCCGGGTGGCCGCCAGAGAGGCGAAAGTGAAGCAGGTGCTAAGTTTCCGATCTATAAGTGACGCCAGGACGCCGACCTAGGTTTAATGTTTCCCGGTGCGGGACCAGGAGGTCGGTGGTTCAGATCCACTCGCGCCGACCATCATGTTTCGTAGTCGATCCTCAACAACGATCTGTCCAACTCGGTGGGATTCAGTCCAAATCCAGTCGAGTTCAAGAGCAAGATAAATGACGCGTTCCCTCGTAAGCGACACCAGAAGCGGCACTCAGATTCTTGCACCGAGCACCTTCTAAGCGGAGGGTCCGGGGTCCGAATCCCTCTGGGCGCGCCACTCCACCGGTAGTCCGGCTGGGAAGGCTACAGATAAATGCTTCTCTGCTGAATGTTGTCCGACTCGACTAGCGATCGGCGATTCGGCAATTTAGCCAAGCGATCTGAGAAAAGCGGCGATAGTGCCAGTAACCGTTGGTTGGGCAGTAGGTTTTAGCTGTTTAGTTGGGTTTCCTGAGTTTGGTAGCGATGCCGATTTTCGTAGCTCCTGAGCGCGAGAGTTGCCACTGCGGCTAAGAGCATCGCTGCGGTCGCAAACTCGAGGGGCGCGCGGTAGGAGCCGGTCGCGTCGAACCCTGCGCCCAAAAGGTAAGCGCCCACCGCCGCTCCCAAGGTGTACGCCGCGAAGATGCATCCGAACAAAGCCCCCATGGATCGCATCCCGAAATAGCGGCTGACTAGGAACGGCATGACGTCCGATTCCGCACCGATGGCCAAGCCGACCAGGGCTGCAGCAGCGAAAAACCAACCTCGGCCGCCGTCCACTAGTAGCATCGGCAACCCCAGCGCTGCACCAAAGAACAACATCGCCGCGACTCGCTGCGCAGGCAGGCGATCAACCAGATAACCATTGCCGAGCCGCCCGACGATCGTCGCAGCGCCGAAAAATGATATCGCCGACGCGGCGTTCCGGCCGGAAATTCCACGGTCGCTGAGCATTGGTGCGAGATGAGCAATCGTTCCATTGGCGCAAGCGGACACAAGAAAAAAGATCGCGCACAATTGCCAAAACACCACTGTTCGTAGTGCCTCGGCCAGGCCAAGACCGGTGGCTGGTCCCGGTGCAGTGGTCAGTTGCCGGTTTTCGCGAATACCATCAGCGGAGAGGCCGACGTCTTCGGGGGCGTTGCGAAGAAATATCGCGACGATGGGTGCGCCGAACGCAAGCACGACTCCGCCCAAAACGAGGTATGCCTGTCGCCACCCCATGCGCTGAATCAGGAATTCGGCAATAGAAGGCATGACGGCAACCCCCAATCCTATTCCGGTACTGGTGACGCCCAGCGCCAAACCTCTGTTGCGATCAAACCAGTTTGACACTACGCGCGCATACGCGACGGGCGTGGAGCCGGCTCCCACGACTCCCGCCAGCGCGTAGAGCGCGAAAAGATGCCAGAGAGGACCCGTAACTGTCGAGAGAGCCAAGAGGCAACCAGATAGCGCCACCGTCGAGAGTGCGATGACGCGCCTCCCACCAAACCTGTCCACCAATCGGCCCGCCCCAACCGACGCTGCAGCCACCATCAAGTTCAAACAGGTGACCGCAAGCGAGATCGAGCCGCGATTTGCGCCAAATTGGCTGGCGAGAAGCTTCGCGAAAATACCAAAAGTGTAGGAGAGGAGTGGTCCGACGCTAAGGCACTGCCCAACTACTGCGACAGCTACGATCCACCAGCCGAGAAATGTTCCCGTGGGGCGATCGTCAATTGAGCGGAACGCCTTTGGAGATTTGGCGTCAGGCCCGCGCCTCGGGAAATCGGATTGAGTTGCCGGAGGTTGCCGCGCGAATCTCGATGCCACAGTCTATGACGTTATCACTTTACGTTCCTCGGTGTCGGGGTTGTTCTTCATCACGCACTCGGTGTCGAAGATCATTGTCGGGCACTGTTCGGCCGTGAAGGCCGGCCAATGCGGCAGGCCGCTGTGATTCGGATCTCCATGCCGCGCGAAATTGATCCAGGCATCGCTCATTTTGGCCGCAACCGCCCGCGGCAGTGGCCCACCTCCCGTCATGGGCGCACAGCGATCCGTGTTGTCGAATACGAAAGCGATTTCGCTGCAATGAAAGGCACCCGGACGCCCGTCGAGAACCGGGGTCTGCCAGGTAAACCAATAATTGAAAACGGGAGCCGCCTTCTGCGCAGACTTGAGCTCCGCTTGCGTTATCGCGCCCTGCCGAACGGAAGCGGCCGAAATTCGCGACATAATTTCGCCGGGCTTGGCATTGGGATGACCCGCGCGAAACACAGAAATGATGTGGTCGGTCCGATCTTTGTAGATCGCACTCACGCGAGTCTTCAGTTCGTCGTCGGTCAACGATGTAAGCTTCAGGTCGTAAAGGCCGCTGGCGAATTCATTCAGAACGGTCCCAACCAGGAGGGGCACTTGCGCAGACATCTCAGGCGCGACCGGGTCGAACGGTTGGTGGGGGATATCTTTCCCGTCCAATGTCGGTTGCCACCCGATTCTCGGGAGGCGGAATGTCCCTCCTGGTTGGGCCGATGGCGCCAGGCTGGCAATCGCTGCCGCGCCCGCGCCAATCAGACGCTCGGGTGGTAGCGTCTGAATCTCATCGATTTGCGATGCATTGAGACCGAGCTGCTGCATTACGGCAGCTCCCAATTTTCGGGAATCTTCTTGCGTGGAGACCCGGAGCAGCGATCCGCTCTGAACGGCGGCCTTGTGAAAAACTCCCTTTGCCGCCGGCATGGCCATCAAACTATTTACTTTTCCGCCGCCGCCGGATTGTCCGAAGATCAGCACACTGCCCGGATCGCCTCCGAAATTCGATATGTTGTCGCGGACCCACTCCAGGGCAGCGACTATATCGAGCATGCCGACATTGCCCGAGCGAGCGTATTTTTCTCCGCCGACTCCGGAAAGATCCAAATAACCGAGAACGCCGAGGCGATGATTGAGCGATACGACGACAACATCTCCGCGCCGGCTCAAATTCTCGCCGTAGTAAGACTTTAGTTCCTGGCCTGAACCAGCGGAGAATCCGCCGCCGTGCAGCCATACCATCACAGGGCGCTTTTTGTTGTCATTCACTCCGGGCGTCCAAATATTCACGCGCAAGCAATCTTCGCCGGGACGCCCGTCGTCCCAATCAAACATCCAGGCAACTTCGTCGTTCCCCCAACCGGAGCGCGGTCCTTGAGGGCTCACAAACCCGTATTGCATGGAGCTGCGCACGCCGGTCCAGGGCGCTGCCTTCGCGGGAGGCATGAAGCGCGCCGCGCCCGCGGTAGTTGCGGCAAAGGGAATCCCGAGAAAGGTGCTAATGCCATCGCGGGAGAAGCCCCGCACTTTCCCGGCAGTTGTTTCGACGATGGCGTTCTCATCGGATGCAACAATGATGACGTCGCGAGAGTTGTCAGCACCCGACGCGTCGGAGGGTGCGGGCCGCGCGACGGAAACGTCCGGCAGAACGCCGCAGAGGGCCGTGCCGCCAACCACCGTGGCAGCGGTTTTCAGCAGCGTTCGGCGATCTAGGGCGGTTTTCATATTTAAATCAGTCATGTCGCTCCCTCTGGTGTCGGTTTCGGTTCAGCGGAAAAATGAATGATTTAATTAACCCTAAACGAAACGACAGCAACCGCTAGCGCACGGATATAGCTTTTTCGGCGCGACTATCCGCTGACGAAGATCCAACAGTGATCTTTATCTTGTCTTTTTCGAGCACCCATTGGTGTGCTTTCACGTCCCAATAGGCCAGCGCCTCCGCCTTCAGCGGCAATTCCACGGTTTTTGTTTGGCCGACTGCGAGGTTAACACGCTTGAATCCTTCAAGCTGCTCGGCTGGGCGATCCACTTTCGAATCCAGATGTGTCGCGTACATTTGAACTACATCGTCACCGTCGCGTTTGCCGGTGTTCGTGACATCCACGCTAACTGAAATCGTTCCGCCGTCGGCGAGGTGGTCCGCGCTCACGTGAAGTTTGGAATACTTAAATGTGGTGTAGCTGAGGCCATAGCCGAAGGGATACAGCGGTTCCCCTTTGAAGTACATGTAAGTACGGCCGTGACGGATGTCGTAATCCATCATCGGCGGCAGCTGGTCGAGAGATTTCGGCCATGTTTGCACGAGGCGCCCAGCAGGATTGTAGTCGCCGAACAATACATCCGCGATGGCCGTGCCCTGTTCCTGAGCAGCGTGGGTGATGTGGAGGATGGCAGGAACGTTCGCTTGGCTCCAATTGATCGCATACGGGAAACTGGAAACAAGAACGACGATCGTCTTCGGGTTCGCCGCGTACACCTGCTTCACAAGTCCTTCTTGAGCGAGATCGAGCGATTCTCGGTCGCGGCCCTCTCGGCCCATACCGGGATCTGGGCACGGTTTGGTCGAAGCGTCTGGGTTGAAAGCTTGAAATGGATTCGCCACACCACACATGGGATCGTTGCCAACGACGACGACGGCCACACCGGAAGACTTGGCCGCATTGACGGCTGCGTCGTTGTCGTTGTTTTCGGCGTAATTGACTTTCACCGAGGAACCCAATTTGTCCTGGATTCCCTGTAACACGGAAATCGCATACGGAGTCGCGCCACTGTAGAAATCGAACCGAACCTTCGCGGCATTTGGACCAACAACGGCGATCGATTTCAGCGCATT
Source organism: Acidobacteriota bacterium (assembly GCA_003166795.1). Taxonomy (GTDB): domain Bacteria; phylum Acidobacteriota; class Terriglobia; order Acidiferrales; family UBA7541; genus Palsa-295. Next base: position 16,524 of record PMUS01000103.1, read on the forward strand.
CTTGTTTAAGGGCAAGAGCGCGCTGGCGTTCTTCAGCAGAACGACGGACTCACGCGCTATTTGTCGTGCGACAGTCCTGTCCTTGTCCGCATTCCACGGCTCGGGTTCGTCGCCAGCGCCAATTTTCGAATATGGATCCGACGCAGGTGGGTCAACAAGTCCAAGTTTGATTGTCGTCTTAAGCTTTCTCTCGATTGCTGAATCGATCTCCGCCTCGGTAATCTGCTTTTCGGCGAGGGCTTGCTTGAGCGCATCGTGAGGAGTCGGTCCGATGCTGGGACCAAAGCCGGGCAACAGGGAATTGATTCCGACTTTTAGCGCCTGAACGTAAACCTCTTGCATCGTCTTCATGTAGTGGTGCAGATCCACCACGTGGTCCAGAGCGCCTGCATCGGGGGTGACGATCCAATCCGCGCCCCACTCTTTGGCCACCACGTCTTTGAGCACAGGATTCATGTCCATTGGAACGCCGTTCCACGCGTTATAGGAGGTCATGTAGGATCTCGCGCCGCCCTCGACGAATCCCATCCGGAACGGAACGGAGTAATACTCCCTCATCAGCCGCTCGTCGAAGTCCGAGGAAGAACTGCCGCGTGTAGTCTCATTGCTGTTGGCAAAGAAATGCTTCAAGAGCGCCGCAGCCTGCCAATACTTCGGATCGTCGCCTTGCATTCCCTCGATGAAGGAAACAACCATGGTTCCTGTGAGATAAGGATCCTCGCCGTAACTCTCGTCGGTTCGGCCCCACCGCGGATCGCGCGCCAAATCGGAAGTGGGTCCGAACAAAATCAGAATGTTCCGTTTATATTTTGCGTTCTGAGTTAAATATCTCGCTTCATATCCTTCTACGGCCCCGGCTCGTTTGATGAGTGCGGGATCCCATGTTTCGCCCATTCCGTAGACCTGCGAAAAAGACGTTGTGGCAATCGGCGGCCCTCCGGGTCCCACTCTCCCGACCACCGTATGAATCCCTTCTGATGCGCCAGGATTCGTTATGTTCAGTCGTGGAACTCCGGCATTCTGCAATGCGGCAATCTTTTCGTCGAGTGTCATCAGAGAAACGATGTTGCCCGCTCGCTGATCCAAGGAAAGCTTCGGATTCTGGAATGGGTATTCGTATTGCGACTGGGCGTGCACGTATAGCGCGCACAAGCCAAGAATAGAGAACCTCAGCATCCTCATCGCTGTCTTGCCGATCGTTGTCCAGTGCATGAAAAGGTCCTTTAGGAAATGCTGAATCAATAGCGCCGATCCATAGTTTAAGCAAAGGATACCGAGAAGAGACAACCGTTGCCGCTAGCCGTTCTTGTCACATGTAGATCAAAACATTAGCTTCAGCGCGAACTGCAACTGGCGCGGATCGCGCGCGAATTGATAAGTATCGAAATCGGTGGGGTTAGCGGAGGCCCACGCGGAGTTTGGTCCGAAGTAGTTCGCATGGTTCAGCAGGTTGAATGCCTCGGCGCGGAACATCAAGTTCCAGCGTTCGGTAAGCTTGAAGTTCTTGATCAGCGCCATATCAAAATCGTAGTTGCCGACGGAACGGAAGCTATTGCGACCGGAGTCGCCTAAAGTGCCGGGCGCATTGAGAGTAAAGGCGAGGTAATTTAGCCTCCCATCTACATACAGAGGCTCGCCGGGAACCCGGTCGGCCAGGTCGAGCCCAGTCCCGGTAAACGAATTGTCGGAAGTGCCGGTGGTGACGCTAAACGGTTGTCCGGAATCGAGCGTCAACAACCCGCTCGCGGTCCAAGATCCGAACACCGCGCGAACAACACCGTTACTATCGGAAAGCGAAGGGCTGTTCCAGGTGATCGTGCTGCGCCAGTTTAATTTTTGATCGAAGTCGCACAGTCCGCGGAGCGCGTTAGGGTCATTTTGGTCCTCAGTCACACCGCCGGTGCCACCCGGGTTCGATCCGTCGTCGATGCACTTGGACCAGGTGAAATCGGAGACGATGCCAAGGCCCGCCGAAATGCGGTGACGGTATGTGGCCTGGAAACCGTTGTAATTGGAGTACCCGATGCTGGACATCTCTCTAATTTGTCCCAGCGCATTGAAGGGACGGCGCTCTTGTTCGTTGGAGGTGGAAGCTCCGGCGCCGGCGACGGGCAGATTGGCGTCAAAGGATTGAGCCAGGTCTGAGCCCTTCGTCCCGATATATGCGAGTTCCAGACTGTCGTTCTTACTGATGGCGTGCTGAAAAGAGACTGACCATTGTTGTACGTACCCGGGTCGAAAGTTCGGGCTGATTGCTCCGACCGACGGGCCTACAGGGAAGGATGGGAATGTCGGGTAGGTAACGTTCTTCGGCGGAATGAACCCCGAACCCTGGAAACCGCCCGCGAAGGGATCGGTGGTGCCGTTAGAGCCCCATATATCGGCGATGTTCTGAAAGGGATTGGTGATGGTGAATGTTCTGACCCAGGGGAAGGCCGAAAAACCCTGAAAATTCGACAGGGGAACCTGGATCACGTAGATGCCATACCCGGCGCGTATGGCGTCGTTCCCTTTTTTATCCAACTGATAACCCATACCGACCCGCGGCTGGAATTCGCCATACTTGGCGGTCGTGCCTCCGCCATTGCAATGAGGATCGCCCGGATAGATAAGGCCCGCCGGAGCATTAGGGAAGACGGTGGATTGCTCCCCGGGCCGCCAGCAATCAATCTGGTTGTGGTCGGGCGTAAAGGGCGTAAATGGATCCCAGCGCAATCCCGCGGTTAGTGTCAATCGACTGGTTACCCGGTATTTATCTTGTCCATAAAACCCGTACATGAAGCCGGCCGCCGAGTCAAAGAATCCGTCCGATTGAATAAATTGAATTGGATGTCCCAGATAGAAATCGACAAACGGGCCGTCTACCAGGTTAAGGTGGAATATCTGGTCCAGGATACCGGCGTAGACCCCTTCATAAATAATGACGCCCGTCTGTCCCGCTGCGTTGGACTGACCATATCGTACGTGGCGAATATCGCCGCCGAACGATATCTCGTGCTTACCCATGACGTGGATGACGTCTTCCGACCCATCCAGACTTTCGCGAGGAATCGAAGTAGTGCCAGTAATCGCGGGCGGAATCATGTTTCCAACCACAGTGATGCCAATGCCGGGAGGCGTCGGCTCCGAGTAGTCCACCGCGCCCAACGCTGGATAATTGACGAATTGATTCGAAGCGGGTGAATAGGCCTCGCTGCGAATCCTCAAGTAGGAAAGTCGAGTGTTCAGTATCCAGTTCCCGGTGACCCAAGTGTCGCCCACGACCGCCGAGTCCCAGTACTGGCGCGAGCCGCCGGCAGTGTCGAAGACGTCGAAAGGCGCGGAGGTCGGCTCTCCCACTGGAGGGCTATTAAGGTGATCGTAAAAGTAGCGAGCTGAGAGCCGGTGCTTTCCGAGATTTAAGTCAGACTTGATTACAAACTGTTCTTCATCCGAGTGGATAGGCACGCCAATAACGAAGTTGTTGCCGGTCGTGAAGCTGTTGGCGTAGGGAATGAGCGGCTGCCCGCTTCCCATGAAATTGTAGAAATTCGCGTTCACGGGGCTTTCCGTGTTGGGCATGGGCACAGGTGGCAGGGCGTTGAGATTGACGAGGGTGCAACTGCCGCCGGGCGGACATGACTCGAAGAAACCATGACGTTCGTCCTCAGTACTGGTGGCCGTTCCCAAGGGAACTGGGTAGAGGTTGACCGTCTGCGAGGCGATACGAGTCCCCTGATATGATCCGAAAATGAACCAACGATCCTTAACAATTGGCGCCCCTATGGTCGCGCCGTACTGATTGCGCTTCAGGGTGTCGGGCTGCGCGAGAATCGGGTTTTCAGCGTTCACATATCCGTTACGAAGGAATTCGAATAGCGTTCCGTGAATGTTGTTGGTTCCAGAGCGAGTGATGATGTTGACTGCGCCGCCCGGCGCGGAGATATAGCGCGCGCCATAGCCGCTCGTCACCACTTCAAACTCCTGCGTGGCATCTGGATCGGGGAATGGTCCGCCAATGACGGCAGATGGGTCGACGTTGCTGGCGCCATCCAGCGAGAAGTACATGCCGCCGGAGCGGACACCATTCGTTGCCGTTGCGATTGATCCCGGGTTGGTTCCTGCGGGTACGATCTGATTGATAGTGGAGAGTTGGCCGGTCCCGACATTCTGCGCGGGATTTTCGACTCCCGCGGTTGTATTAACAAGACTAGCCGGGTTGCGTCCATTCAACGGAAGGTCCACGACTGCGGTTTCCTCGATCGTGTTTCTTATACTGCTTTCCGTCGCTTCGATGGCCGGGGCAGCCCCAGTGACTGTTACCGATTCGACTACGTTGCCGACATGGAGTTGGATCTGGAGGTTTGCAACCTGGCCTACAGTTAGGACAATACCGGTCTGGTTGTAGGGTCCGAATCCCTGCGCGGAGACGTCGAGCGTGTAGGGGCCTACTGGTAGCGCGGGAATTGTGAACACGCCTTGCTGGTCGGTGACAGCTCGCCCAACGAGCTTCGTCTCAGTCTGTGTCGCCTTGATTTGAGCATTGGGGACGGCGGCTCCGCTCGGATCAGTTACAGTGCCGGTCAGTTGCGCCGTGGAGACTTGCGCGATTGCCCCGGCGGGACAAATTAATAGCGCGACGCCGAACAGCAAGAGGGTCAAAGCCTTCCGCACCCCTGTGGCTGATGGATAGAAAGAGTTTGCGGCAAGGCCGCAGCGTATGTGATTCACGGATTCCCCCCAAGCGCAGTGAGTGCACTGCCGAATCGTTTGCTCGCGGAGGTATATTTCTTGAACGGAATTGCCGCCAATACTTTGTTTGTCTGCAATTCAGACGCTGTACGTCTAACGGCAGCAGACCTCGCAAAACACGGGTATTTTGGGTCACCGGCGGGAAGATTCGCCGCCCGGCTCTTAGACCCTTCATGTCTGACTATTTGATTGAAGCAGTAACGCGACGGGCTTATTGCAGGGGTTTCCTTGTTTGATTGGCCAGATGTTCGTTCAGGTTCGCGGCTACTTTTTCGCGAGCGCCAGGCGCCCACGAAAGCAAACCCTCACCGCTCTTGGCCCCCAATTTGCTCGCTGCGACAGCTCTGCGGAGTACTGTTTGCGGTTGGGTTGCGACACTCAGCGCAGGAAAAACATGTTCATGGATGGCGAGCGTGAGATCGAGGCCGACATAATCCGCGTTCTCGATGGGGCCAAGCACTCCAAGTTTCAAACCCAGGGTATTCCGCGCGACAAAATCAACCGTAGCAGCGTCGCACACGCCCTCTTCAATTAGCGCGAATGCCTCTCGCCACAGCGCGTGCTGGAGCCGGTTGCCGATGAAACCGGGCGTATCTTTTTTTACGTGGACCGGTGATTTTCCGAGAGTCTTCAGCAGAGAGATCGCCCACCGCACGTATTCAGGCCGGGTTGCCGGACCCTGAACTACTTCCACGAGCGGGATCAGGTACGGAGGATTCCACCAGTGTGTTCCGAGCAGACGGTCGGGCGCGTCCATCTGCGCTGCAATTTTCCCGACGCAGAGCACTGAGGTATTCGTCGCGAACAATGCTTTCGGGAGCTGCCGCTCCAAGCGGTGCAGCAGGTCCTGCTTAAGTGGCAAGTTTTCTGAAACTGCTTCGGTGACGAAATTGCACTCGGGGCCCAGATCGTTGAGATCACTCACGAGCTGGATCGAGTTCGCGGCTTTTTGGTCAAGGCCCGCTCCTCGGAGTGTCGCGTGGATCCGTTCGTTGGCCGAGGCTAGTGTCCGCTCATCCGAATCGCAAATGGTTACGGTGCTTCCGGAGCTTGCAAAGATCGCCGCGAGGGCATGGCCCATCAATCCGGCGCCTACGATCCCCACGCGCAGGCCCCGCGGATTCGGCTCTGGCAGCTTGAGCGCTTCGCCCACTGTCAGCACGCAGTGTATCCGCCGTCGAGGTAGAGCACTTGCCCCGTGCAGAACTTCGACGCCTGAGAAAAGAAGAACATGATCGGTCCAACGAGGTCGTCGGGTTCGGCGAGACGCCCGAGCGGAATGCGAGAAAGCATGGCGTTTCGCGTGGCGTTTCCCTTCTCCGTGTCCTCATACATCCACGCGGTCAGATTGGACCTGAAAACCGTCGGCGCAATTACATTTACGCGAATATTCTTCGGGCCCCATTCCGCCGCAAGTGTTTTGGCCAGCAAATCAATCGCTGCTTTTGACGGACAATAAGCCGAGTAGCCCGCGGGATGGCCGAGCCTGCCGCGGGTAGAAGAAACAAGCACAACGCTGCCGCCCGTTCCCTGTTTGATCAGCTGACGCCCTGCGGCTTGGCACAGGAGCCACGTCCCACGGACATTTGCATCCATCACCGCATCAAAACGCTCGACAGGCATATCCGTAATCGGCGCCACCACATTCATTCCCGAGGCCGAGAGGACGAGATCGAGTTTGCCGTGTGCTGCCACGGCAGCAGTCACCATGGCTTCGGCGTCGGCGGCACTCACTGGTCTGCGCGCCACGGCCACAACTTCCGCGCCGGCTTTCTTCAGCTCGTCTTCGAGTTTTGCCAATTCCGCGGCATTTCCGCCCGCGAGCGTGAGTTGCGCTCCCGCCGATGCAAGAGCCCGCGCCGCCGCGCTCCCCAGTGCGCCCGTTGCGCCTGTGATCACCACGGATTGCCCTTCAAGTTGAAACAGAGATGGTGCGGTGTTCATCTGTGCACTCCTGCCAACTTTAGCTGCCCAAATTCACGCCGGAGAACTGCGAGACAATTTCAGCGCAGTGCTTTCGCAAAATCGCCGCGAGCTTATTTTCGCGGCCGTAGAAGCGTCCCGCGGGGAGCGGAATTGAAATCGCCAGGAAGTCTCCTGTCCCCAATTGAAGGCACGCGCCCACGGCACAAATGCCGACCGTATGTTCCTCGCGATCCACAGCAATGCCCGAGCGCCGCACCTGGTCCAACTCTTTCTCCAATATTGCTCGATTGGTGCATGTGGAAGGAGCCAGGCGTTCGAGGCGCCTTGGCAACAGCGAACGCACCGCATCGGGTGGCATGGCGGCAAGGACTGCCTTCCCGTTCGCGGTGCAGTGCAATGGAAACGAAACTCCGATGGCCGATACCGCACGCAGCCGACGCGGAGCGGTTACCTGATCAACAAAAGACATGGACTGGCCGCACAGTATAGAGAGATCCACAGTTTCATGGACCTGGCGAGACAAGCGGATCAGATACGGATGAAGATCGTGAATCGCCGCCAATTTACATGCTTCGGCCAGCAGCATGATGCTTGGACCCAGGCGATATCCACCGGGACCGTTGCTGGCGACGAGCCCCTCTCTTTCCAGCGCAACAATGATTCTGTGCGTTGTGGAGCGGGCCAGCCCAACGGCAGATGCGACATCAGACAAGCTCATACCTTTGGCGTCTCCCAGGACGCGCATCGCTTCCGCCGCGCGGGCAATCACTTGAATTCCCCTTGGCGCCGTCCTGGCGGCGCGCATATTTCTAAACCGTCGAGTGTTTGACACGCGGGATGAGTTAGTTGTAATTTGTCCGCTCCATAATGCGGAACAGAATGTACCCCAATGAGGGACATTTTTCTACCCCGTGATTAGCGAGAATCCAAGGAGAAGCGATGCCAGCCCAAGTTGATCCGTTAACGGGTCTGAAGTTTTATGACTTGAGCCATCCATGGGGATTGCAGAGCCCCAATTGGCCCTATTTCGAAGATGTGAAGATCGAACGCGTACACTACCACGCTAAATCGCGCGTGCTCTCCCAGCGTGTCACCACGGTGATGCACTCAGGGACGCATGTGGACGCTCCGGCTCACGTGGTGGAGGGCGCGCCGTTTCTGCACGAGGTTCCCCTGTTCACGTTTTTCGGTCGAGGAGTCGTCGTCTCGATTCCCAAGAAAAAGTGGGAGGTCGTTACGGCCGAGGATCTGGAAAAAGCGACCCCGCGCATCGAACCGGGAGACATCGCCATCGTCAACACAGGCTGGCACAAGCACTATGGTGACAATGTGAATTACTACGCGTACTCACCCGGATTTTACAAAGAGGCTGGCGACTGGTTCGTAAAACGCGGTGTCAAAGCCATCGGGACCGATACGCAAGCGCTGGATCATCCGCTGGGGACTGCAATCGCTCCGCACGGGCCCGGCGCTCCCAACGGCTTGCTGCCCTGGGCCATCGCGGAATACGAAGCTGAGAAAGGTCGCAAAGTCCTGGACGATTTTCCGCTTTGGGAGCCGTGCCACCGCGCCGTCCTTTCCCACAACATCGTGGGATTTGAAAATATTGGCGGCGACATCGACGAGGTAACCGGAAAACGCGTGACCATCGCTGCGTTTCCATGGCGCTGGGTCGGGGGCGACGGCTGTATCGTCCGTCTCGTTGCTATTATTGACCCCAAGGGAACATTTCGCGTCGAACAGGGAGGAAACCGGTAATGCATGTCACTCGATTCAACGCCGCGAAATCCTACAATCCGCCAAAGCATTCTGGATGTGTTTCCTACCGGCTCCAGGGAATGGACGCCTCTTCGGTCCGGGATTTTTGGGTCGGCATGTCGCACTTCCTGCCTGGCGGCGGCGCGGAACTCGACGCTACCCCCGTTGAGAAAGTCTATGTAGTTTTGTCCGGGGAAATCACCGTCGAGGCTGGTGGTCAACGCTTAACGCTAAAACCTTTCGACTCCTGTGTAATCGGCAAGAACGAAGAACGCAGTATCGTCAACGAGTCTAGTCTGCCGGCCACGATTCTCGTTGCGATCTCAACTCCCAAGCCATCCGCATGAATCCGGTCGTCATCACTGCCGCGTTGACTGGTCCCATCGCAAGCAAGACCGACCATCCGGGACTCCCGACGACGCCCGAGGAAATTGCGGCCGCGGCAACCTCTGCTTACCATGCTGGTGCTTCCGTCGCTCACGTTCACCTGCGCGACGGTCAAGGAAAACCAACCGCGGACTTGAAGATTGCGCAGCGCGTCCTAGACATGATCCGGGACCAATCGCCGATTCTGATTCAACTCTCCACCGGAGTTGGCCTCGATGTTCCGTTCAGCGAACGCGAAAGGCTCGTCCAATTGCGGCCCCAGATGGCTACGCTCAATCCGTGTACGATGTCGTTTGGCGTGGGCGAGTTCCGAAACCCACCGCAGGATGTCCGCAGACTCGCCGCGCACATGAAAGAGCTGGGGGTAAAGGCAGAGCTGGAAATTTACGATTCCGGGCACGCCGATTTTTGCGCCGTTTTGCTCAACGAGGGCTTGCTCGTCGAGCCACTGCAATTCTCCGTCGTGATGGGTGTACGAGGAGGAATGGCCGCTACTCCCGAGAACCTGCTGCATACTCTGCGAAAATTGCCGGCCGGCGCGATCTGGCAGGCCATAGCAATCGGGAAGGCGAATCTGGAAATGACGGCGATCGCCGTAGCGATGGGTGGCAACGCACGCACTGGCCTGGAAGATACCCTCTACATTCGCAAGGGCGAACTCGCGCCGGACAATGCAGCGCTGGTGAATAGGCTGGCCGAAGTGTGCAAATCACTCGAGCGTCCTGCGTCAACCGTAAGTCAAACGCAAGCGATTCTTTCACTGCGCCGCGATGCGATCCGCTCCTGACTACTTAATTGGCAATCTCAATATGCTCTCTGCATTCCGATGGCAGAGCTTGGCGCGAAGACCTTCGCCGATCGGGGCGGTGTTGATGAACTCACAGGCCACTGAGGAATCTTCAAACGGATAGTCGATCGAAAACATCACATTGTCTTCCCCCAGCGCGGACACAGCGCAAAGCAGCGGTTCTAGAGAGGACACTCCTGAGGTCGTGACGGCAATATTCGTCCGAAAATATTCGGAGGGCTGTTTATTCAATTCCCGGGACCGATTTGAAATCTTCCAGCGGCTGTCAATTCGCCACAGCTGAAAAGGCAAAGCTTCGCCCATGTGGCCGAGAATCACGCGCGCCTTGGGATAGCGGTCGAAGACTCCGGAGAACACAATGCGCAGAGCGTGGTTGGCCGTTTCCACCCCCCAGCTCCACATGGGTCCCCAAAGTTCCGGGTGCCCGGAGTACATGTAAGGTCTGTCCGGCGGATTGCCCGGATGAAGATAAATCGGTGCGCTCAAAGCGGAAGAGCGTTCCCAGAATGGCGAAAAGCGATCGTCGTCGAGATAGGCCCCGTTCGTGTGCCCGTTGATCATTGCGCCCTGAAAGCCCAGATCGCGCATGCAACGTTCCAGTTCGTCGGCAGCGGCCATTGGATCCTGCATCGGGAGATGTGCGAATCCTCCGTAACGGCCCGGTTGCTTTTGAACTTCGCGCGCCAACGAGTCGTTCGCCTCACGCGCCAGGCGCAAGGCCGTGCCTGCGCTCCGCTCGATCTGCACTCCGGGCCCCGCCAGTGAGAGAACTACAAACTCGACGCCATTCTCGTTCATGACTTCCAATCGCCGCTCTCCAAAATCTGATAGAGCGGCGAGCGCTCTTTCGTAGAGCTCCCGGTTGATGTTGGCAGCTGTCTCTCTCCAATATTCCACCAGGCCGGGAAGCATAAAGTGTTCTTCGAGGGCGATCTTCTTCACGATTGCACCTACTCTGGACAAGCGTAGTGACCCAAATAATCAGCACCGTATCATATTCATGCGTGACACGGTCTCATGCCCCGTCGGAATATAAGTGCTTCCTGAAGAAATTCTCAATACTTTGAAATGTAGCCGGTGGTTTGTCGGCGATTTTTTCAATTCCGGGCATTCGATGCCGGACTGTCACTCGTTTGGGCGCCCCTTGGTCGAAATTGTTCCGATTGAGAAACCCGTGCCCGAGACCTTCGATGAGGCATAAAGTCACATCATTCCCATGAGCGGCCAGAGCTTCGTAAAGCAATTCGCTTTGATGGGCCGGCACGGCGGTATCACTCGTTCCGTGAAGGATGTAAAACGGCGCCAAACCAGATCGTACGTAAGTGATCGGATTGGCTTCTCGTACAAGGTGCGGACAAGATTGAATGGGGGCACCCAGAAACAGTGACTCGAGAGAGCCCGGGGAAGCGGAACTTGCGCCGGCCGGGAGTTGAATCGACTCCGGATCGTCGGACGGTTTGCCAGAAGGATCGCGATGTCCGTCCATCTGCAAAAAATCGGTAGGGCCGTAGCCATCAACAACCGCCTGGACTTCGCTCCAATATCCCGGATGCTCGATCTCGCCTTCTTCGAAAGTTCCCGCATTCGAAGTTGCGGCCAATGCAGCAAGATGCCCGCCAGATGACGACCCCCACAGCCCAAGGCGGCTTGCGTCGAAGCCATAGAGGCTGGCCACTGAGCGCAACCAGCGGACTGCGGTCTTTACGTCCCGAATTTGAGCGGGGAAAACTGCGTCGGTGCTGAGGCGATAGTCGACGCTTGCCATCGCGAATCCGCGTGCCGCGAAGTGACGCGAAAGATCCGGGCCCAGCATTCGATCACCGAATCTCCACCCTCCCCCGTGCAACCACAAAATTACTCGAGGAGGCTTTTCAGTATTCTGCGGAAGGTAAATATCCGCTAACAATGGCTTTCCGTCCGGCGACGCATAAACCAAATCTTTGACGATTGAGACTGTGAATTGCCGATTGTCAGCCATGGATCGGTTGTTCTTCCCGGTTTCGTCCAGCCGCGATGACTGCTGTCGCACTCGAGCGTTTTATCGCTGCGTCGCGGGGGCCGGTCTCGGGTCGCCCACGAGCTTCAGGTCCAGCTCGCCCAGACGCTGCATTACACGGTCAAACCGGAAGGGCCTTGGCTCTAGCGGAAAAATGTAGCCGTCGTATGGATCACACATTATTCGGAAAAATGGTTCAAACAATCCTGGCGCCAACACGCCCATGAATCTCGTAAAGGGAGCATCGATGCGGTAGGAATGAACCGTCCCCGCCGGAACATGCAGAAAATCACCGGGAAGGAACGAGATTTCTTTTCCGTCAGCCCACATCGTCATTTTCCCCTCGAAGCAGAAGAAAGTTTCCGTGTGCTTTTCGTGAAAGTGGTCGGGGATACGATCGCCTGGAGGTCCCAGAGTTGTGACGCTGATGAATTGGCCGCTCGTGTTTCCCTGATGGGCGAGAAATGCAAAAAGATCGCTTCCCGCGATCATCCGCTCTCCCTCGCCAGCTTCAATGACATACGCCTCAACTCCTTTGGGAGGCATCGCCACCGGCGAGAGAGTTTGCGCGCTTGAGTATATTGTCTCGCTGACGAATTCCACATCGGAATTGGCCTGCGCCTTTCCGAAAAATGCGGCCGCGATTTCGCTTGATCCCGATTCTGGATGGACGTGCCCTGGGTATGGCTCCCCGAGCAGCGAGTACATTTGCGCAAGGCTGCTCCCCACCGACCAGGAAAGAACCTGGGTGCGATGGCTTTGCATTTGGTAGCCATGAATGACACCCGCCGGTATATTTGCGTAATCATTGCGGGACAGCAGCGCTCTCTTGCCGTCAATCCATAATTCCAATTGACCGTCCAGAACATAGAGCGATTCGTGGGACGCCTTGTGCCGGTGAAGAGGGAATGTGGCGCCTTTTCCTCCGGACAGAAAAATCACTTCCAGCAGTCCGCCCGTATCTTCATTGCGCGCAACCACGGTGGCAAGTTCACCGCCAAACGTAAGGCGTTGACCTTCGCCCGCGCGTATCAAGTACGAGCGCTTCACACCGGGCAGTTCGTTACCGGTCATAAAGAATCCCAAGGCAGTCTGGCTGCTGATTGCTCCCGCCCGCCTATCGGGCGCGGCGCGGTCTTATTATCGGTTGACGAGTGTACAAAGCCGCTGCCGATGAAGTGAGACTTTTTTAGTTGATCAGCTAGACGTGGAACGTCTAGACTCCAGCCATGGAATTGCGCCACCTGAGATACTTCGCCGCGGTCGCCGAGGAATTGAATTTCACTCGCGCCGCGAACCGGCTTCACACTGCTCAACCGTCGCTGAGCCAGCAGGTTCGTCAGCTCGAAGACGAGATCGGCACATCCCTGTTCGAACGCGATACTCGTAAGGTCCAGCTTACGCCCGCGGGCCGGGCGTTGCTCAAGGAAACCCGCGAGATTTTGCGGCGCACCGACCATCTCGTCGAGATCGCATCCTCGGCCGCCACCGGGAAGGCGAGCGAACTTTCCATTGGCGTGAGTCCCCTCGCTGAAGTAAAAATTGTGCCGAAAATAGTTCCGATCATGCGGGAAAGGTATCCGAGAATTTCCCTGATGTTTCACAGTATTGCGACGGGCGAACAGCTCACGGGCCTGCGGGACTATTCGATTGATATTGCTTTTCTTTGGGGTCCTCTAAACGAACCGGATCTCGCCACCGAGAAAGTTCTTCGAGAGGAAATTGTCGCCGTGTTGCCCGCCCATCATGGGCTTGCAAAGATGCGCCGGGTATCAATCCCGATGCTCAGCGATATGCCCTGCATCGGAGTCTCGCGTAAAGCGCCACCGCCGCTGCGCGACGCTCTTGTTGCTTTGTGCCAGCAGGCTGGGATACGAATGCGCTGGTCGCACGAAGCGGATTCAGTCTCGGGACATTTGAATATGGTCGCGGCCGGTTTGGGATATGCGCTCTTGCCCGAATACGTGAAATCCATCATGCCGCGCGGCGTAGTCGCGAAGACCCTCCATCTCGACCCGCCGCCATGCCTGAATCTCTACTCGGTCTGCCGAAATGGCGACACGCTTCCCGCTCTGAGCGAATTTCGGAATGTCGTTCGGGAATGTTTCGCGAAGAATTGAAGATCGGTTGGTCCCGGCGAATCCCTGCGGCTAGCTCCGCGGAGAGTACGGACCGAAATCGGGCGGCGCTATCGCCGACGCCCCCAGCACCTTCCACTAAGACGCCTCGCATCTAGACCCAAGACAAATGAAGTATTGGCTGAAGGCCTGCCCGTCATCTATAGACCTTGCGGGAAGGTCTATTTAAGGATGGATCGCTGATGAAAATCGACCGGCGTTCGCTCTTGCACTCGGCAGCAGTGGCCGCGGGTGTTGGCGCAGCGTCATGGGCAACGGGATGGCAGGGATTGGGAACATGGGCCGCCGCTCAGACGCTGACGTCAGCTCCCGAGGATGTCTTGAATCCCGTGGAGGTGACTGGCCCAGACGCGGTTCCGATTATTGGCCGGCTGCCGGGGGCGCGCCGCATGTACGTGCTTCCCGATGGTAAGGGCGAATATCACCGCGTCGGTTCATTCGTGATAACGCGCATCGCGCGACCGATCGAAAGCGGAAACACCTACGAGCTGACAACTTTCGCGGGAGCAACCGGCGCTACGATGCCGCGGCACGCGCATCTTGCCAGCCATGCGGCAATCGTCGTGATGACGGGAGATATCGAGTTGGAGCTAGACGGAAAGCGCTGGCGCATGTTGCGCGGCGACTTTGCCAACATACCGCCGGGCACGCCCCATGGTTGGGTGATGCGGTCGGATCGCTCTCGTTTCGCGCTGTTTTCGATGGGCGATCGGGCGGGCGCGGCGTATGTAGCCATGGGAGCACCAGCAGATAGCTCGGCACTTCCGAGTGGTGACCCGAAGCCGATTGCGCCGGATAAATTAGCTGGGGCGGCAATGGCGGGCGATTTCCAGCTCACGCCGCTAATGGAAAATCCTGGCGATGTGGTCAGAATCTCAAACCTGTTGCTGCCTTCGACGGCCAGCGCTTATGTCTTGCTCGACGGCGGCGGCGAACGCTATGGCGGCAACACGTTCTGCGCCAAGGATGCGAATACCAACGGACAGTTCGTTTTCATAATGACCGAAGGCGGTCAGGGCCCGGGCATCGGCGCTCATTTTCACGCGCGCCATACCGAGGATTTCTTTGCCCTCGACGGCGAAACGATGGTCTGGGCGCAGGGCAAAGCCGTCCCGCTGAAGTCCGGAGATTTCGTTCAAGCGCCGCCGCGCAATATGCACGGCTTTAAAATGATGCAGCCCTACAATCGCTTTGTCGGGTTCCTTTCGCCCGGAATCTTCGAAAACTTTTTCACGCACGGCCAGCCGGGCCGCAACGGAATCGGCGGCCACGGCGCAGGCGAAGGCTCAGTTGGCGGCAGTGCCCAGGATCAGCGGCCGCCTGGCGCGCCAGCGCGTGGATTTGTCCCTCCGCCGGGCCCTGGCAGCGATCCCAATGCTATGTTCAGGGCGCTGATGATGAGTGGCGTCGGACCCGACGGATATCCTCTCGACGTGCACGGACCCACCCTGCCTCTTCCGCCGCAGGATCCAATCTGGACGACTGGTCCCCAGTTTCGTGGCGGCCAGCAATCATCACTCCTTCTTCAACACGGAAGATTGCTGTGCGGCGGCGCTTCGGTCTCCCGCGAAATTACTCCTGAACTGCGGCGCGCCCTTGCGTTGAAGCCCAAGGCGGAAGATTTCGTGTAGAGCAGGCTTTCCCATTTCAACAGGGACAGATCTTTAATGATGATGCTTGATCGCCGAGAGTTTTTGGCTGGCCTGAGCGCCTTTTCGATCGCGCCCAGAGTTTTCGGCGCGGATTCTGCGGAGACTTACCCCGTCAGCCTGCAGAGCGTGACCTATGCATCTCATGGCCGAAAAGATTTGGCGCTGGATCTTTATCTTCCCCAGAGGCTAAATGGGCGCGCTCCCATCATTGTGTTTCTGCACGGTGGCGGCTGGTCAGGCGGCACAACCACCACGGGCCCGGACTTCAAGCGATTTTTCGCGCAAGATGGTTTTGCGATGGCTTCGATCGAGTACCGGCTCACGCCATCTGTCACGTTTCCGAGCAATGCTGAAGACGTAAAAACTGCCGTCCGCTGGATTCGCACGAACGCGGATCGTTACGGTTTGGATCCTCGCAAAATTGGATTGTGGGGCACTTCCGCGGGAGGTCATCTCGCAGCCATTGCCGGCCTCACGCCACCGGGCATGTTCGAGGGCGAAGGGAATCTCGGCCAATCCAGTGAAGTGCAATGCGTCCTGGATGCTTACGGACCCTCATCGTTCAACCTGATGGACGCAGAAACGGAATACGAGAGAGCAACGTTGCAGCCCGTGTCCCCAGCACTGGCAAATGCTCCGCCGATGGTCGCAGGAGTCGTAGCCGGAACCCCCGCGGGCGCTGGCCTTCAGCCGGGACCGCCGCGAGGACCAGTTCCGCACGATCATCCGAATTCGGCAGAATCACGCGTGGTGGGAGCGCCAATCCAAACCGTTCCTGATAAAGTGAAATTTGCCAGCCCTCTGACATATGTCAAAAGAGGCGCTCCACCGTTCCTGCTGATGCACGGCCTCGCCGATGATTCGGTGCCTTACCATCAGAGTATTCTTCTCTACGAAGCGCTAGCCGCTGCCGGCGACGACGTAACCCTGCGTCTGGTGGATGGCCTACCGCATACCTTCTTCAACCGGAGCAATCTCGACGAACTTGCGGGACCGTTCCGCATGGATGTGCGGACGCACCCCGCCGGAGGGCTTGAGAGTCGGAGCGTGGAGCGCGCCGGGGTTTTCGACGTCGCGCGCGCCTATTTCGCGAGGTATTTAACGCCCTGAGTCAGGGAATGAATACCGCCGATCTACTTTCCACCACAATCGGGAAACATAATTTGCGCCGTCTGATATAGGTCGCGACGCCAGTTGGCCATTTCATGCCCGCCGGAACTCAGCACCCAAAAGTTGCGGATTCCATACTTATTGATGACCGACATCACGGCCTGCCCGTTCTTGAGCGCAATGTCCGTTTCGCCTGCCGACATATAGAATGGAACTCGGAACAAATCGTTGGTTTGCGGATCCTTCAACAACTCTTGGTAGTTGTCTTCAAATGCTTTTTGCTGATCCGGGAAATAACCCGAGCTGTAGACGAATAGCTCGCTGAAAGTGTCCAGATGCGGCAGTCCGGTGTTCATGACCACAAAACCGCCCATCGACAATCCCGCTATCGCCCGATCGGCGCGATCCGCCTTCACTCGGTAGTGGTGTTCCACGTAAGGGATGATGTCCTTCAAATATTCCTGGGTACAGGCATCGTCCTTGCCCGGAGCCGAAGGCGTCGCCGAAGCGCACGCGTGGGTGTTGGGCATCACCACAACCATTGGTTTCGCTTTACCCGCTGCAATCAGGTTGTCGAGGATGAAGTTCGCGCTTCCTCCGCGAGCGTCCGTCGAAGTCCAGTTCGTATCGTCGCCTCCTCCGCCGTGGTTCAAATATAGCGTCGGGTAAGTCGCGGTCGCGTTCGTCTGATAGTTCGGAGGCAGATAAACGTGCATGCGCTTTTCTTCGCCTGAATAGTTCTTGTAGGTCGCCACTTCCACTTTACCGTGGGGAACTTCGGCATTCGCAAAGAAGGTCGCGTCCGCGTAGGCGGGCAGCGCTGGCAATATTGGGAGCGGGCAAATTCCCGCCTTGGGCATCGGAGGCATCGCGGGCGGCCCGCCGGGTCCACCGGGCTCGCCAGGGCCCGGAATATGTGGTGATGTTGGGGCCTGCGCTGCTGAAGGCGCTCGTTGCGCTAGCCAAATAAACACACTCCAGCCAACCATCAACAGAAGGAAACTGAGTTTAATCAGCCGCAACCTTGTCGGTGCAAATCGCCCGTTTTTCACGCGCCTCACCTTATCCCTGTCGAAGGGAAAACAACATTTTCCCGAGGACATATTATTCGGAGCTGGTATTGCTGCCAATACTTTGTTTGTCTCCGTTTGAGATGCGGCAGGTCTAACCTTCCGACGCGCGAAACGAAGGCAGGCAAGGGGCCCCGTACGGAGCGCTCTTCGAGGAGTTCCATGAATGCGCGCCACACAGGAGGCTTGTCATTTGATCTGCTGCGCGAGGCGCGCTGATTGATCTCAGGCGACGTGGTGATATACCGGCAGGCGTCCCGCAGTAAGACCCGCCACATCTAGACCCGAGACAAATGAAGTATTGGCCCAAGTTTCTGGCATCCACTATAGAGAAGACCAAATTCTTAGTACGGTCGGAACAGCTCGGCAGTTGCGCGCAGGTTCAGCTTTCAGCGGGGTTTATGGTGGCGAGCCTCCATGGTCAAATGGGATGCGCGCTTCGACGGCTGAATAATATTGGGGACGGGAGCGAGGTAATGCGAAAGAAATCTAGATTGATTCATGTGGCGTGGTTTGCGTTATTGATTGCAGTCCCGGTTGCATGGACGGCGGATGCAATCGATCCGATCGTTTCCGTAACTGGAGGGGAAGTGCAGGGTAAATTGTGGACGGATGGCACCGGGGCTGCTTTCAAGGGAGTACCGTTCGCCGAGCCTCCGGTTGGCAATTTGCGATGGCGCGAACCAATGCCGGTTAAGGATTGGAAGGGAGTTCGAGCGGCGGACGCGTATCCTCCGGCCTGCGCTCAAGCGAATGCGGGTTGGAACGCCCCGGATGCCAAGACCAGCAAGGAAGACTGCCTCTATCTCAATGTATGGGCGCCGACATGGCCTCCTAAGTCGCGTCATCCGGTGATGGTCTGGATTCACGGAGGTGGTAATTCCGCGGGCAGCGGCTCTGGCCCACTCTTTGATGGTGAATCGCTGGCGCGTCACGGCGTCGTGGTCGTAACTATCCAGTACCGGCTGGGGATGTTTGGATTCTTGGCTCTCCCAGGGCTTACCAGGGAATCTCCGCATCATAGCTCCGGCAACTACGCGATTCTGGACCAGATTGAGGCGCTGAAATGGGTGCGAGCAAATATTGCAAACTTTGGCGGCGACCCGGGTCAGGTCACTGTGTTTGGCCAATCGGCCGGGGCTCACGATACTGGGATTTTGTTAACCTCACCGCTCGCTAAGGGGCTGATCAAGCGCGCAATCGAAGAGAGCGGAACGGTTGTGATCAACGGGATGATGGCACCGGTTCTCTCTGTCGCTGAACAGAATGGGGAAAAACTTGTCGCAAGCCTCAAACCGCCTGAATCCAGCGTCGTTGAATATCTGCGCAGCCTCCCGGCCGAGGACGTTCTAAAGGCTGCGCCGCCTTACGGCTCGGGCGGCTTGGATACCAACGTGGACGGCTACGTGATTCCTAGCGCCCCGGGCGAGATATTCGCTTCGCATAAGGAACTTCCGGTGCCTCTGCTCATCGGCAACAATGCTCGCGAATTTACGCAGCCCGGAAGTCCTGATGATCTCAAAAAAGCGATCGTGAGCTTCTACGGACCCGTTGCGCCCGAGGCATTGAAACTCTACGGCCTGTCGGGAGACACGCCACCTTCAGCTTACCCTCCTTATGGCGATGTGAACTCGCAGTTCGCCACGGACACGGCTTTTCGCTGTTCAACCGTGGGAATCGCAACGTCTCACAGCTCCGTTGCACCAACCTTTGAATACGAATACTCCCATGCCCTTCCGGGGCGCGAAGCTGCCGGCGCGACCCATTCGGCGGAACTGGGATACGTCTTCGGAACGTTTGTAATGGGCAAGCCCGGGCCAGTTGACCTGAAGATCTCCGCGGCCTTGCAGCGCTATTGGACGAATTTCGCCAAGTCCGGCGATCCGAACGGCGAGACTCTGGCAGCGTGGCCGCGACACGATTCTCTCTCGCAGGCGTATCTGGAATTTACCGACGACGGCCCAGTGGCTAAAACCCACCTTCGAAACGCCATCTGCCGCCTATATGAAGCAGCTTTACCGAAACGCGCTGACTAGTCGATTGAAGTCGCAGATCCTCGGATTGCCGATTATCCGCAAAGTCCGCAAGAGTATGAAGGAAGTTTAACTTGCAGTTCCAAGTTAAAGCACGATTGGAACAGGGGTTGGAGTGGCGCGCCCGGAGGGATTCGAACCCCCGACCCTCTGCTTAGAAGGCAGACGCTCTTTCCAACTGAGCTACGGGCGCNNACCCCCGACCCTCTGCTTAGAAGTCGCTTGAACACTTTAATCAGAACTTGCCGGAGCGAGCGCTAAGCAGAGGAAAGTCAGGAAGTTGTGACGAACGGTGACAAGCTACTTACTCCTTCTTCATCACGTTTGAGCACGTCTTTAGCTGCGTTTTGCCACCATTACTATTACGTTTTTATGGCGGCAGCCGATTTTGTAGATCGCCGATGCCTCGGTATGAACTTTCGGGGAAAACACCTGCTTTGCAAGCTCGACTACGCCGTCCCATCGCTCCATTCCTTCCGTCGCGCTTTCGGTATTCTCAACAATTTCGCGGAATCTGATTCTCGCTCGAAGTGACCTCCGAGGCCACAAAAACATAGGGTTTTGGAACAGCTGGACTCGCGGCCTTGCACTCATACGCGCCGGCCCCGTGCATTCCGATTGTCGCAACGCGGAGCATCAGGTCGCTCAAATCATGATCCCGGCTCACTAGCTGGGGAGGATGCACTAGACGAACTCTTCGCGGTTTATTCATCGCCGTCGGAGGCCTTGAACCGCGCGCTCGATGGCATCGGTACGAGTCCTAGCGGTCTCGACCGCGGAGGCTCCTTCGGACTTGGCCGCACGTGCGCGGTCCAGGGCCCGTTCTTATGTTCCTGGAGACAATCACCATAGGGGTTCGTGCCTAATTCGATGAGAATGGACAATCGTAGAAACTTCGTCGTGGGCCAAGCGTGTCTGAATGAGGTTTTTGGTGTGGACAGGTATTCGGGCCTGATCGGACGCAAACTGGGCTGAATTTGTGAAGCGAGATCACCGTTCCTTGTAACAAACAGATACATCCGTTCGCAACTCATCGACATCCATCATTTTACTATCTCAAAACCACGTCCGCAGCACGGCCGTCTGCGGAGCTAAATTGAAATTCGCCCTTGATTTCAACTTCTGTAGGATTAATCACTGCAATTCCCGTGGCGATGCCTGCACCGTCCAAGATGGCTGGGAATTCCGCTATGTGAGAGCCCTTCAGGCTGCCCGAGTCGACATACCCAATTTCGTTCTCGACGGGCTCGCCCCTCAGCGAAGTTGTGATCCTCTCGTCGCTGATCGCGATAGGCACGTCGCTCCAGAGCCGGACGGAGCCGCGAATCTTCTGAATGTTGAACAGGTCGGAGAGACTCCATGCGCGTTGGGTTCCGATAGGCAGGATTTGCTCATAGCGTCCCTCCTCTTTGCCATCGGCATCAAATAGCGTGAAGCGCAGCAACGCTGGCGTGTGAGTGGCATTGGCAACTGCGAAATTCATCTGCGAAGGCGTTTCTCCGTGGCGAATCAGGTCGGGGATCGTGTCGACGGGAAACCAAGCAATTTGAACCGGTGTACGTGCTGCGATGGTTGTCTGGCTGAGTTGCAACGCGTCTTTCCGAATGCTCACGATCGCGGCGGCCCATGGAAGCTGTCCTCCCTGATCGGACCTCACGACTGCGAATCCGTCTTCCGGAAAGAACGAGTCCGAGTGAAGCTTCACACGAAACGTGGCGCCCGGCTGAATCTTATAGGAGAGCCCCTCGGAGGATGCTGACCACTTAGCCGGCTGGCCTGTGCGGCCTTCAAACACGTCGATGTGCCCAGACACTGTTCCGTCGCGAGGATTGACGAGGACGACCTCTGTGTCGCGCCCGCCGCCGGCACTGAGCCCGGCGATCACCGCGCCGTCATTTGAGTCGAGCACCTCGGCCGAGGGGATTGCCATTATCAGATTCTCGCCGCGACTCGTATGAGTCTGGCGCAGCACCAAAGAGGCGACCGGTTGCCCTGCGGCGATTCTGAGTGTGCCCATCCCGCCATGAATCGCCGATCCGAACAGTTCGCTCGCGAGCACGGTGACTTGGCCACCACCGGCAATATTCCGATTCGCGTCTCGAACCTCGGCGCCGTCGCGGAAATGAAAATGCACGTCGACCGCTTGATCGTTCGGATTGCTGACAAACACCTGGTGATCTTTCCCTTCGGTCTGGTCTAGATAGAACAATGAGGATGTCGAAGGCCGAGGCGCAGGCGCGTTCGTCTCGCTGATCAACATTCGGCTGCGGCGTTCCGACAAAGGCTCCATGAACTGACGAGTATTCGTAAAGGTGAGCATCGCGCCGGGAGCGTCCGCACCGGTGGACAATTGCGCGGTCCAGTCCTTCCGGTAGTCGAGCTCGGGCTTGTCGCGCCCATTCCACGGATCGGTCGTGCTGAAAGCCGTGGTTGCGCGCGCGCCAATCTGGACCGCCTTGTGAGAATTCGGCAGATCGAAGATCACCACTTTTGACATGGGCGCGTCGGTCTGGAAGAGGCGCTGATTGGCGGTGTCGATCGCCATCTCCCGAGGCTCGATGAGCTCTTCCTGCTCGGCATGAGTGACGTCGTCGTTCGAATAGTCGTTCTTTCCGAGGAGGCCGATTGCGCCGGGATCACCTTGTAGCTTATCCGGAGCGACATCGAAGATCATGGTGCGTTCGTTCCCACGATCGGTGACATACAACCGGTCCTTCGTAGCATCGTAGACGAGCGAGCTGGGAATATTGAAGCGGCGGCTGCCTTCTTCTTCGCTGATTTTCTTGGAGCGAAGTCGCGTGCCGTCCCCCGTGGTGAAATCCTTCTGCCCGATCACGGCGTAAGCGCTCATGCCATTGTGCAGTTTGCCGGCGCTGACGTCGAAGACCAGCACGCGCGCGTTGTTGCCATCGACGACGAACAGGCGATTTCGGCCTGGATCGAAAGCGACTCCGCCCGGAAAATCGAAGCTGTGATCGTTGGTGACGCGGCCTTTCGCCGCGCCGGCGCTGGCGCCTTCGCCTTCGTCACCGCTGAACGCCCCGCCGCCACGAGAGGGCGGCGTAGAGGCCTTGCTGTCGAAATCGGGCTGGCCGATTACGGCGATGGCTGCTGGGCCGTTTTTCAGATGATCCGGGGCGATGTCATACACGAGCACGCGATTGTTTCCGCTGTCGGTAAGGAACAGGCGCTGACCCTTTTCATCGAAGTCCATGGCCAAGGGAGCGCTGCCGCCGCCGCCGATGCCGCGGTCGGCGCCGAGGATCTGGAAATCAACACCCGCCGCGCCGGCTCCGAGTTTGATGGTGGTGAAGTCCGGCTGACCGATCACGACCGATGCTGCTTCGTACGTCTTCATTCGATCGGGATCCGCGTCGAAGACTAGAACGCGGTTATGCCAGCCATCGCCGACAAACAAACGCTTGTTCGGTTCGTCGTAGGCCAGGCCATAAGGAATCAGCATGTTTCTGGCCGAAATGTCCCATAGCTTTCCCGTATAGACGTCCGGCTCTCCCAGCACCCAATGCGCTGTGCGGTCAAGAACTCGATTGTCGTCAGTCAATTTGAAGATCAGGACACGGCTGTTGTATTGATCGGAAACGAACAATCGATGGTCGACGGAATCGAGCGCCACCGAGCGCGGGTACATCACCCGTCCATTGAGACGGCTGCCTGCAGGACGGTCGACAAAGTCGACTTTTCCGTCCGCATCGAAGTGACCGATGGTGGTGATGGAAGGCATTCCTGTCGGCTTGATGTCTCCGGAAACATCGAAGATCGATACGCGGTTGCCGCCGGGATGGCTGGCGGCGACGTAAAGCTTACCGTCCTTTGCATCGAGGAAAGGCCGCGGCCAGGTTTCCTGGGTCTGCGAAACCTTCCACTCGATTTTTTCGGCGTCATGCTGAAACAGAACCGCCATTGCGTCTTCGTTGTTCTTGATTCGGCTGGGAGCGACGTCGAAAACCAGCGCGCGGTTCTGGTCGATGGGTTCCGACACGTATAACCGCTGGCGCTGCGAGTCGATTTGTAGCGGACCGTAACCGAGAGCCACGGCTTTCTGCAGGCTGGTGCGCGGATTTCGACTGTTGAAATCGTCCTGCCCCAGAACATTGGCGGCCGCCAAGCCCATCTTCAACTGATCGGGAGCGACGTTGAAGATGAGGATGCGACGATTGCCGCCGTCACCAACGAATAGCCGCTGCGTCGCAGGGTCATGCAAGAGCCGCGCGGGACGATTCATACGGTCGGGTCCGAGACCCGGATCGTGAGCGTTGAAATCGGGTTGGCCGACGACGCCGGTCGCCGTCATGCCGGTCTTGGTGCGCTGCGGACTGACGTCGAACACCATCACGCGGTTGTTTCCGGAATCGGAAACGAAGAGGCGATTGTTCGCGTCGTCATAGAAAATGCTGCCGGGATGGTTCAACTGCGTCTCGCTGGCGCCGGCAACTTTCGACGTGAAGTCGGCCTGGCCGATGACTGCGATCGCGTCGGGAGACTGACTTTTGATATGCGAAGGCTCGATATCCCAGATCAGAATGCGATTGTTGGCGCCGTCAGTCGCGAACAGGCGCTGATTTTTTTCGTCGAGAACGGTGCCATCGATCGACGTGACCTGATTGGGCCCTACACCCGAGGATAGCCGAATGTTGGGAGTGGTCTGACCGAACACGGCAATCGCGTCCGGGCCATCTTTCATGTGATCGGGGCGAACATCGAATAGAAGAAGTCGATTGCCGTCTTTTGCCACCAGGCGGTCGTGGACGCTATCGTACGCGACGCCGCCGATTCCGGCACCTTCGTGCGCAGAAGCCATCGTGGTGGTCACCGGTTGTTTGCGGCCGTAACGGCTGGGCTGACCGATTGCGTAATCGGCGGTGTACCTCGCAGGCAGACCATTCGCATCGAGCTGGAAGACCAAGATGCGGTTGCCGCCGCCCTGTCCTACGAAAAGTCTATGATGGGCGCGATCCAGCGCCCCAACTTCGTTTCAATACTCGCTCGACGCGGTAGGTCCGCCGTCGATGACTCCTCCCACGAAGGTCGGGTTGTCCCAGATATCTTCTGAGCCGAGAACATCGCTCGCGGGCAGCCCCTTAATTCGGGAAGGACTATTTTGAGCCTCGCTCTGAGAAAACGCGGTGTGGGAAGCTCCGAACAAAACGATTGCTGCTAAGCCGACGAGCCACAAATTGGCGGTTTTCACGAAATCCTCCAGCAGGTTCAATATATGGAAAACGCACAAATGTTCGTTTTGCGAACATCCGCGCAGAAGTGTATGCCACTAATTTCAGAAGTCAAGATGAAAAATGGATGCAACCGGTCAATGGGAAAGGAGCCTCTCCACGCGGGACCAGCAGTAAGCGAATTCCCCCACGAAAGAACGATTCCTGCAATTTCCCTGCCGGCCAGACTCCTACAGGTTCGTTTTCAGGCGCAACGTGGAGTTGATTCTTTCAGCGGCTCGTTTGAGGCATGGCAAGAACTTGGAAACCATTTCCGAGGGAGTGGTGCGCGAGAGGTTTGCCGTGATGTTCATGGCCGCGACAATTTGCCGATCCCGGTCGACGAGCGGGACAGCGAGTGAGCAAATACCTTCCTCCAACTCCTGATTGCACATCGACCAGCCCTTCGCGTGGTCCGCGGCGACAACTTTTATGATCTGCTGTGGGGAAGTAATGGTGTACCGCGTATAGCGAGTGATGGAGGAATCTTTTAGAAGGTCGCCCACCTGCTTCTTGGGTAAGCCACCCAGCAAGATGCGACCCATCGCGCTACAGTAGGCCGGGATACGGCTGCCAATCGAAAGAGTAATGGTCATGATTTTTTTGACAGGCACCCGGACAATGTAAACGATGTCACTGCCGTCCAGAACTGACACCGATGAAGACTCGTTAACTTCCTGCACGAGATCTCGTACGACCGGTTCGGCGATGGAGCGCAGAGGAAGAGTCGAAAGATAGGAGTAGCCGAGTTCCAGAATGCGCGGCGTCAGCTGGAAGGAGCGGCCCTGCCGGCGTACATATCCTAGTTTCTCGAGGGTGAGCAAAAACCGTCGCGCGCCGGCGCGGTCCAGGCCAGTGGCTTCGGCGACCTCGCTCAGCGTCTGCGCGGAAGAGCTCGGACCAAAGCTGTGAATCACAGACAATCCGCGGGCAAAGGCCTGAACGTATCCATCAGAGGACGGAGTGCGCGTCTGTGTCATTTCAACAATTTCCTGATCCTGACGTCCGAGGAGTTCCGGTAGAGAGATCTCAGGCAGAATCCTTCGAATAAAAAGGCAAATGAGAAGCCAATTCGCGAATCAAGTTCTACTACGGGCCATGATTGGAATGCAAGCGAAAGTGGTATTGGCGATGCAGCTACGAGGCGAGTTGGAGCGGGCTGCGGGAAACAAATAACTGAACGAAAAGTTCAAAGGGGCTATGAGAGCAGCCCCTTTGAACTTGATTCTCAGCAACGGCTAGGCTGGAGGCAGCTTCAAGATTGTGCGCGCCGTCTTGTAGAGGATCTGGTCCCGTTGGTCCTCGGTGATGTCGGCCCGCGCCACGTTGTTCAACGTCCACCACTGTTGGAAAACATAGTGTTCGTTCAGTGGGCCATACGTTTTCGGCTCAGGGCGGTTGAAGTCCGAACCAAACATCACGCGTTCAGCTCCAATCCCCTTGACTGCTGCCGCAATAATCTCCGGAGGCGACTTCGAAACTTCGCAATAGGCGTTGTCAAAGGAATAGGCGAGGCGGATCGCTTCCCATCCATCTGGAATCGCCATCGCCCCTCCCGTATGACCGAGAATAAATTTCAGGTCCGGATAAGCATTCATAAGATCGCCGAACTTTTCGGCCCAGTGCCAGGAGGTGGCGTATCCGTGGCCGTAGTTTGAGGCCGTGCCCGTAACGGCCCAGCCGGAGTGAACCAACACGGCCATGTCATGTTCGAGAAGCACGTCGACGAAGGGTTTCAGATCCTTCACGGTATATTTTCCTGCTGGGCCCCAGAAGAAACCGCCTTCGCCGACTCCCTTGCAGCCAATCTGTATCTGCCCCTTCAGGATTTCGGTGGCTTCCTCCACCGTCACCTCCGCCATGCGACCCTTGGTGCGGTCCGTAAGCATGCTCGTCATCTTGATGAATCGGTCCGGATAATTCTTGTAGCTGCTGTCGATGTACCTTTCGAATGTCACGAACGCCGGAGAGAGAGCGGCCTGCGCCACGCCGTGCGCATCCATCGAAGCGACGAGCTCGGGGGTGTAATCCTTCCACTGATCGAGATCGTGCATGCGTTTCTCTTCCGTGTAGTTATTTCCTTGGACCGGCGTTTCCCAGGAATGCGTGTGGTAGTCGAACACTTTCTTTTCTTCTACGGCCCGCAAATTCTTCCACGGTCCATTGGTGGCTTCGGGCGGCAGAGCCGTGGAACTTTGGGGATCGAGCGACGAGCTTGCGCCCCCGGCCAGCTTCGCCACGTCAGCGGATTCGGCCAGCGCCGGCAAGATGCCGACAAGAGCCCCAGTCAATGCGCCCGCTTTCAAGAGATTTCTACGCGAATGATTCACAACTTCCTCCTTTATGCCCGAGGACAGAAAAAGCGATTGGTCCCGGAGCTTAGAACAATAGCTTCAACGCAAATTGCAACTGCCGCGACGGCGTGACCGTACTGATGATGGTGCCCGCGGCGCTGTTACGCGGAAAAGACTGATCGTCAATGCAGTTCGTGGTAGCCGGAGGGCAAGCGCCGCCCGATGTAAACAGAGTTCCGTTTGGCTCCGAGAAGTTTGCACGATTGAAAGCATTGAACACGTCAAATCGGAATTGCAGGCGCAAACCTTCGCTTCCGATCTTGGATATCTGCCCTTCCTTCTCAAGAGAAAAATCGAAATCGACCAAGCCTGGTCCAATGATCTGATCGCGACCGACGTTGCCAAGCGTTCCCGGGGCCGGCAGCGTGTATGCATTCACGTTAAAGTAGTTATTCGGATCCTGCGGATGGACCTGCTGTGGCGAAGATGATCCCACGAGCTCCGGCGGGAGGGCGCTCAGTGCCGGCCACGCCGCAACTTTGTCGCGTTGCCCCGAATCCAGACTGCCTGTCACGTTGAACGGAGAGCCACCTTGAATTTTGCCGATACCGCTTACGGTCCAACCGTCGATCAAGAATGCGGCGGCTTTATTGTCCACCGATCGGCTTCGTCCCCAAGGCACCTGATACCCGAAGTTCATCACCAATGCCTGGCGGACGTCGAAGCTGCTCAAACCGCGGCCATCGATCGCAGGAAGAAAAGCGTCTCGAAAAGGTCCAATTGCGCCGTTGGTGTAATCCACGGCGCCCACGATATCGCTCGCGTCGTCGGTCGACCTGCCATACGTGTAGGAAACTTGATACGCCAAGCCGCTGGAATATTTCTGCTGAAAAGATGCTATCAACCCGTTATAGAACGAGTTCGCATCGGTAGTCGTGATCTTCATCCAGTCGAATGCGGTATTGCGTATCGGAGCGGTCGGTCCCCAGAAAAGTGAGCTTGCATCCGATTCCGGGACTGGCCCGACCACTTCAGGTCCGGTGGGACCTAGAGTCGGTATCCTGTTTACGTTCCAATCGTCGTTGCGGAGAAGATGGCGGCCCTGGGAACCTACATAGGCAATCTGAAATACCTTGTTTGAGCCCAGTTGTCTTTGGACGTTCAGCGTAAATTCCTGAATCATAGGCTGCTTCGGGTAAAACGTAATTCCGTTGGTGAATAAAGCGCTGTTTGCCAGCAGTGTGGGCTGGGTTGTAAATGTATTCGGGAAATCGATCTTGGTGCCGGGCGGCAGCTGCGCACCCACGAGGCTTCCCCGTTGAAAAATGGGAGCGTCCTGGTCGATCGCCGTGAGCCAGTCGTAGGACATCAAGTGGTCGTAGAAAAGTCCATAGCCGGCGCGAATGACGGTGTTGTTGATCGGATTCCACGCGAATCCGATTCTCGGCGCAAAATTCTTGCGGGACGGATTCAGGTAGAACGGGTTTCCAACGCTGACGGCGGAAAGGGGCAAGTTAATTTGCTCATACAACGGGTCACTCGAATTGTTGCCGCGAAATTCCGCAACCTTGTTCGCGGCGACCGTGGGAACACTGTCTGGCTCGTAGCGAACGCCGAAGTTAAGAGTCAGCTTTGAGTTCAGCTTGAAATCGTCCTGCGCGTAGGTCCCTATAAGCCACTGCACGTCGCTATCCGCAGGCTGGGTCGAAGGCAAAAGGCCGCTGTATGTAGACGGCGTGTCCTGCAAGAAAGTCTGCACATTGAGGAACGCAAAATCGCCGCCGCCATAGATGCTGGTGAAGATATTCGTCTGCCGATGCTCCGCGTCAATCCCGAAACGAAGACTGTGGCGCCCCTTCAACACAGTCAAATCATCCTTGAACTGGAGGATATTGAACCAGACGTCGGTGCGCACCCCATCCCCGCCCACTGCAGTCGTTGTTCCTGCGTTGTAGAACATGTACGAAATGCCGTTCGCGTCCCGGAACGGTGTGAGCGCGAAAAGGGCTTGGTCCGCGGGTGTCGAACCGGCCGCTCCGACGTCATACAGCGCTGAAACGGAGCGATTGTAAAAAGTTGAAAACGTATTTACGACGTCGGGAGAGATGGTCCAATCCAAGCCGACCGCAGCGTATTTGGAAGCCGTGAGATTCACGGTGGTGAAAACGTAGTCTTTCGGCAGCAGTTGCGTGCCGCTGTCAAAAGAATACCGGCCCCAGAGTGTCAGCG
>PMUS01000089.1 GCA_003166795.1 Acidobacteriota bacterium
CGATTCGGTTGTGATTTTGGATGAAGCGCAGAACACTACCAGCGATCAGATGAAGATGTTCCTCACGCGCCTGGGATTCAATTCCAAAGCGGTGATCACCGGCGACGTCACGCAGATTGATTTGCCAGATTCCCGCAAGTCGGGACTTGTGGAGGCGATTGACGTGGTCGGCAAAATCGAGGGCATCTCGTTCGTTTATTTCGATGAGCGCGACGTGGTGCGGCATAACCTGGTGCAGCGGATCATCAAGGCGTATGAGGAGCACACCGGCGGCCAGACAGGCGGAGCGAACTCGGGCCGCGCCGCGCGCGCCAACCCGCCCGGCGAAAATCGGTCCCGCGAATAGCCGCTCAGGGTAAAATCCCGCTTTCAATCGGTGCTTCACTGCGGTCGCAATGCTCGCGAACATGACGACAACACTGGAAAACTGGGCCGAGCAAGTCCGCGCAGGAGACGTCCGCGCAATTTCCCGCGCCGTTTCCGCCATCGAGAACCGAACGAGCGAGGCCGAGGAACTGCTGCGGCACCTTTTTGCGTACACGGGCCGCGCCTGGCGCTTGGGCATTACCGGCGCTCCTGGCACGGGAAAGAGCACGCTTGTGGATCGCCTGGCAGCGCATTATCGCGGCGAGAAGAAGAGTGTGGGCATCATCGCGGTTGATCCCTCAAGCCCGTTTACCGGTGGCGCGATTTTGGGCGATCGCGTCCGCATGCAGGGCCATGCGGGCGACGAAGGGATTTTCATCCGGTCCATGGCCACGCGCGGATATCTGGGTGGCCTGGCGCAATCCACGGGCGACGCAACGCTGCTGCTGGACGCTGCTGGCAAGGATATTATCCTGGTCGAGACAGTGGGCGTGGGGCAAGGCGAAATTGAAATCGTGCGGCTGGCGGATTGCACGATTGTGGTGCTGGTGCCCGGCATGGGCGACGACGTGCAGAGCCTGAAGGCCGGGCTGATGGAGATTGCGGACATTTTCGTGATCAACAAATCCGATCGCGAGGGCGCGGGACGTTATGAGGAACAGCTGGGCGCTATTTTGCAGATTGTTCCCGATCGGGACGGCTGGCGGCCGCCTGTGGTTCGTACGGTCGCCACGGAGAATCAAGGCGTCAGCGAACTGGCGCGGCAGATCGCGCTCTTTCGCGAGCACGTGAACAAGGCGCAGGATCGGCCGGCGCGGGAGATCGCGTACTGGAAGGAGTGGCTGTTGCGATTGGTCGAGACGCGGCTCGTTGAACGAGTGCTCGGCGATCGCGCGAGTTCGGCGGCATTCGAAAAAATTGCCGCGGAAGTGGCCGCTCGGAAGAAGGACCCATACGCCGCTGTGAACGAAATTCTCTCGAGGGGCGGCGCATGAAGCTCGGTGAGCTCGAATTCCATATCATTTCGGCGGGACACGTGTTGCTCGACGGCGGAGCGATGTTCGGCGTGATTCCGCGCCCGATGTGGGAAAAGAAGATGCCGCCGGACGCGCGCAATCGAGTCACTCTCGCGATGAACTGCTTGCTGATTCGAGCGGGAGGGAAGCGGATTTTGGTCGAGACCGGGGCGGGCGACAAGCTGAACGCAAAGGCGCGCGACATTTATGGTCTCGACGGCCCATTTTTGCAGGATGAATTGCGCGAATATGGCTTGCGCCCGGAGGACATTGATATCGTCCTGAACACGCATCTTCATTTCGACCATTGCGGCGGGAACACGCGCGTCGAAAAGGACAAGGTTGTGCCCGCGTATCCGAATGCCCGCTATATCGTGCAGCGCGGGGAATTCGAGCATGCCATGAACCCGAACGAGCGCGACCGCGCGAGTTATATCCCGGAGAACTACGCGCCGATCGAGGCCGCCGGAATGTATTCGCTTCTCGATGAAGACGCCGTCATCACTCCGGGCGTCGAGGTGATTCGCGTTCCGGGGCACACCGCTGACATGCAGGCGGTGAAGCTGACCGGCGGCGGGAAGACTGCGTTTCTATTCGCGGACTTGATTCCTACCACGGCGCATCTCCCGCTTCCGTGGATATTGGGTTACGATCTCTACCCCATGACGACGCTTGAGAACAAGAAGCGATGGATTCCCGAGGTGGTGCGGGAGGGCTGGCTCGCGCTGTTTTCGCACGACGCACGCGTTCCCGCTGCGTTTTTGCGCGAGCGCAAGGGGCAATGGGAAGCTGAGCCGGTTACGGTGGATTAGGCGCGGCACATTCCAGGAGCGTGAATGGCGAAGACGAAGAAGTCGAGGGCCGGCGCGAAAAAAGAGGCGATCAAGACCGCGATCATCGGCGGTAGCGGCCTGTACAATATGGCGGGGCTGACGGACACACGCGAAGTCCGCGTGAAGACGCCCTTCGGCGATCCCTCCGATGCAATCGTCGTCGGTACGCTCGAAGGGCAGCGGGTCGCTTTTCTATCGCGTCACGGGCGCGGCCACCGCTTCTCGCCGAGCGAGATCAACTATCGCGCGAACATCTGTGGATTGAAAATGCTTGGTGCCGAGCGGATTATTTCGGTGAGCGCCGTGGGATCGCTCCGCGAAGACCTGCCGCCGCTCGAATTCCTGATTCCGGACCAGTTTTTCGACCGCACGCGCGGACGCGTCTCCACTTTTTTCACCGGCGGTATCGTCGCGCACGTTGGCTTCGGCAAACCCACGTGCCCGGTGCTTTCCGCGCATTTGGCCGCGGCGTGCGACCGGACAGGGATCAAAACACATCGCGGAGGCACGTATGTCTGCATGGAAGGCCCGGCGTTCTCGACGCTCGCCGAATCACACACCTACCGGCAGTTGCGATTCGACGTGATCGGGATGACCGGCGTGACCGAGGCCAAACTCGCGCGTGAAGCAGAACTCTGCTACGCTACGGTCGCTTTGATCACGGATTACGACTGCTGGCACCCGCAACACGACGCCGTCACGCTGAATGAAATTCTCGCTAACATGGCGAGCAATACGGATAACGTGCAGCGCGCGATTCGCGAGGCGGTGCGTTCCTTGAGCGACGAGCGAGGGTGCAAGTGCGGCGCGGCGCTTGCGCATGCGATCATCACCGACCGCAAGGTGATTCCGGCCGCGACAAAGAAGCGCCTCGCGCCGATCGCTGGCAAATACATCGGCAAGTAAGGCGGTCATCCGTCTCGTCGGGACGCTTGCGAGGGGCCATCTTCAGCGGGACACCTGCTATTCACCAAAACGCAGAACTGCTCAACGCGGCCTGCTAGAAACACGGAGAGATCATGTCACTTCTGGTCGTGGGGTCGGTAGCATTTGATGGCATTGAAACCCCGCACGGAAAAGTGGACCGCACGCTCGGAGGCGCGGCGAGCTACTTCGCTCTGGCCGCGAGCCACTTCGCGCCCGTCCGCCTGGTCGCCGTGGTTGGCGAAGATTTCACGGCGAAGGACGAGGCTGTCTTCCGCGGCCGGAAGATCGATCTCGCCGGACTGGAACACGCGAAGGGCAAGTCGTTTTTCTGGGCCGGGCGATATAGCCAAAATATGAACGAGCGCACGACGCTGACAACCGAGCTCAACGTTTTCGCCGATTTTCGCCCCACGCTCCCGGCATCGTACGTTGACTCGTCGTTTATTTTCCTCGGCAACATCGATCCCAAGCTGCAGCGCTCCGTCCTCGATCAGATTCGCGGCAAGCCGAAAGTCGTCGGCCTCGACACTATGAACTATTGGATCGGGGATTTTAACGCCGAGCTACGCGAAACGCTGAAATACGTGGATATCCTGACGATCAACGACGATGAGACCCGCCAATTGACCGGCGAGCACAATTTATTCCGCGCGGCCAAACAGATCTTCAAGATGGGGCCGACCACGCTGATCATCAAGCGAGGCGAACATGGCGCCATCATGATCCACAAGAACTTTGTGTTTTCCGTTCCCGCATACCCTCTGGAGGAAGTGCGCGACCCAACCGGCGCGGGCGACACATTTGCGGGCGGCTTCATGGGCTATCTCGCTGGCAAAGGGCGCGTCACCGAGCAGGCGCTGCGTTCCGCGATGGTATACGGCTCCGTGCTGGCGAGTTTCACGGTCGAACGATTCGGAGTGGAACGGCTCGCAAAGGTCACGCGGAAAGAGATCATGGCGCGCGCGCGGCTCTTCTCCAAGCTTACTTCGTTTAAGCTTTAGGTCCGGCTCGAGCGCAGCGCATCAATAGGGGTCGCTATGCTTTTTGATCTAAATGCTTTCGTGGTGGGCCGGCTCCTGCTTGCCGCGGTTCTCGGTGGAATCGTGGGACTCGAGCGTGAGCTACGCCATAAACCCGCCGGGTTGCGAACGAACATGCTCATCTCGCTCGGCGCCGCTCTGTTCACCGTCATTTCCTGGCAGTTGGCCAACGTATCCGGCGGGGACCACACCCGAATCGCGGCGCAGATCATCACGGGCATCGGATTCATCGGCGCGGGAGTGGTGATTCGCGAGCGCGGAGCTGTGCTGGGCATCACTAGCGCCGCCACAATCTTTGTGATCGCGGCCGTGGGCATGGCGTGCGGCGCGGGGATGCCCGTCACGGCGATTTTCACCACACTATTGCTCCTTGTCGCGCTGGTCCTACTGGGCATTGCCGAGGAGCGATTCGGCCTTCACAGCCAGCTTACGACCTTTCGCATCACCGCCGTCGACCAGGCCGGTATGATCGAACGGGTGCACAACATCGCGTCACAAATGGGAGTCGAGCTTCGGCGCTGGCAGACTCACAGATCGGCAGACGGGTTCGTGGTGGAATTCGATGCGGACGTAACGATTCCGAAGGAGCGCGAGCTGCTTTCGAAGCTCGGTGCGCTGCACGCCCATTGCGAGGCTCATGCCCTGCGCTGAGCTCGCGCACGGAAGCCAACCATTCGCATCGTTCCCGAATCCGAGTTGACGTGCCGCGGGCCGGAGTGCTATCAATCGTGCTTAATTAGCAGGGGGATTTGCAGACGGTCTGTTGTATTCCTCGTACCGCGTTCCCGGCTGCTGGCGCCGAGCGGCTTCGGGATCCCGTTTGAAACTTTCTAGGAGGCTGGCATTGAAGCGTTCGCGCTGGGTTGCGCTCACATCGGTTGGAGTGGCTCTGGTGCTGCTGGGGAGTTGCGGCGGCGGCCAGAAGATTCCTGAATTCAACGCGACGCCGACTGTCACGGGATTCTTCCCGTCGAACATTACCGCGGGAAGCCAGGGATTCACGATGGTTGTCACCGGAACTGGCTTTCAGTCCAATTCTCAGGGAGTGACCTTCGTCAATTGGAACGGCTCCCCGCGCTCCACCACATTCGACGACACCACTGGCGATCTTTTGGTTCAAATCTTCGCGTCCGACGTGGCCACGGCGAATACCGTCGGCATCACGGCCACGAATCCGGTGCCGGGCGGCGGAACATCACAGGTAATTCCTCCCGGGGATATTTTTACAATTGTGCAGCCGCAAGCGGGCTTGACGATCGCTTCGCTCGATCCCATGACCGCGACGGCTGGCGGCGCGGATTTTACGCTCACCGTGAATGGAACGGGCTTCGCCACGAACGACGTGGTCACGTGGAATGGGAGCCAGCGCGTAACCACAATTGCGCCGATGAACGCTACCTTGGCGACGGCGCAGATAACGCGTGACGACATCGCCGCTGCCGGTACCGCCAGCGTCGCGGTCAGTACGCCCGACCAGGTAGTGGCGACGCCGTCGCTCAGTTTTTCGATTACGGGACCCAATAACTCTACCCCGACCCTCTCTTCGCTATCGCCCTCGAGCGCGGCCCATGGCGGCAGCGATTTTGAGATGAAGGTGAGCGGTTCCGGGTTCGGGTCGAATGCCTTTGTGGAGTGGAATGGCAGCTTTATAGCGACGGCATTTATCAGTTCTTCGCGGCTCATCGCGTATATTCCGGCGGCGGAGATCGCGACTTCGGGTTCGGTGACGGTTACCGTGACGAATCCGGCGCCTGGCGGAGGCACTTCGTCGAACGTGATGTTCACGATCAACTGATTTACAGGGGCTGGTTTCTCGACGTCGTCTCTTAACTCTTAATTGCCGCGACCATTCCTGTAGCTAGACTCGTCTCCTCAAATTCCTTATTCTCGATTACGTCAGATGCCGCCACCTCTCAAGCCACCTGCTCTACGCCCTGGCGATGGAATTCGAATCCTTTCGCTGGCAAGTCCCGTACAGATTGACCATCTGCAAAAGGGGTGTGAGGAGCTGGTGCGCCTCGGGTACGCGCCGGAAACCGACAACGCAAGCGTGCTGGCGAACGCGGGATTCTTCGCTGGGTCGGCCGGCGATCGGCTCTCTGCGTTGAAAGCAGCCCTCGCCGACACGTCGAGCCGGGCTATATTCTGCTCGCGCGGCGGATACGGCTCGACTTACTTGCTCGAAGGTCTGACGGCTGCAACGGCCGCTCCCAAAATACTTCTGGGCTCGAGCGACATCACCGCCCTCCAAATATTCCTTTGGCAGAAATTTCGCTGGGTTACTTTCTACGGCCCCATGGTCGCGTCGAATTTTGATCGGGGTGCGGGCATGCCGCACGGTTACGACCCCACGAGCTTTGCGCGCGCCGTGACGGAAACGAAGCTGGGCTGGCACCTTGATCTCTCGGGCGAGTCTCTCGCACCCGGGACAGGCACTGGCGTGCTTCTAGGAGGCTGCCTGACGCTCGTGGAATCCACGCTAGGCACTCCGTGGGAGATCGATACGCGCGGGGCGATCATCGTTCTTGAGGATCGAGGCATGAAGCCCTACCAGGTGGATCGCGCGCTCACGCACCTCCGGCAAGCGGGGAAATTCGAAGATATCGCTGGAATTATCCTCGGTGATTTTCCGGAATGCGACGCCCCGATGGGCTCACAAGCCGTCGTGGATGTCGCGATTCGCATTCTCGGATCGCGGAACGTGCCGCTGGTTTGGGGCGCGCCGATCGGACACACATCGCGCGCCATGTTGACACTGCCTCTTGGCGTTCGAGCCGAACTTTCAGCGACAGGGCCTGGCGTCCTGCGCATTCTGGAACCGGCGTGTGCGCCGTGAGCGGCGAAAACAACAAGCTGGCCGTCCGCCACATTCATCTCCTCGGCATAGCTGGAGCCGCAATGGCGCCGGTCGCAGGCATGTTGAAGGAGCGCGGGTTTCACGTCACAGGCTCAGACGTGAACGTGTATCCGCCCGCTTCGACGCTGCTGACCGCACTGGGAATTCCGTGGAACGAAGGCTACCGGGAGGAAAATCTGAAGCCGATGCCGGACCTCGCCGTGATCGGCAACGCGATTTCGCGCGGAAATCCCGAAGTGGAACGCATCCTTGACGATCGAATTCCTTATTGCTCGATGCCACAGTTGCTCGAGGAATATTTTCTGCCGGGACGCACATCCATCGTCGTCGCCGGGACGCATGGAAAGACGACTACCACAGCCATGCTCGCATGGATCTTTCAGACGGCTGGCCGACGGCCCGATTTCCTGATCGGCGGAGTGGCCCCGAATTTCGGCGACCGCAGTTACGGCCTTGGCGGCGGGGAAGAGTTCATCATCGAAGGGGACGAATACGATACAGCCTTCTTCGACAAGGGCCCGAAATTTCTGCATTACCATCCGGTCGAACTGATTCTCACGTCGCTCGAATTCGATCATGCGGATATCTATCCCGATCTTGCGTCCATCGCGCTTCAGTTTCGGCGTCTCGTCAATCTTGTGCCGCGCCGCGGACGGATTCTGATCTGGGGTGAGAGCACGGAGCTAAGAGAAGTGACCGCAAAAGCCTACTGCCCGGTCGAAACCTTCGGCCTCACTCCGGAGTGCGACTGGTGCGCGGGAGATGTCCAGTGGCATGACGACGCCACCGAATTCCGCGTGGCCTATCGTGGCAACGAAGTCGCCCGCATCCGGATTCCCGTGGCCGGGCGTCACAACGTCCTCGACGCGCTCGCGGCGATCGCGCTTGCGTACGGCCGTGGCGTGGAATGCGACGCGATCGAGCGCGCTCTCGCAACGTTTCAGAGTGTGCGCCGCCGCATGGAAATCAAGGGCGAAGCGGGCGGCGTGCTGGTGGTCGAAGATTTCGCGCACCATCCGACGGCCATTAGCCTGACGCTCGAAGCCGCTCGTACACGCTGGCCGGGACGCAAGATATGGGCAGCCGTCGAGCCGCGCTCGAACACGATGCGCCGAAAGATCTTCCAGAATGACTTGTCGGATGCGCTCGCGCTGGCCGATGTGGTGCTGTTCGGTCCCGTGAACCGCGCCCAGTTGCTGTCGGAGCACGATCGCCTGTCGCCTGAGATGATTTGCGACTCGCTGCAAGCTCGTGGCCGGACGGCGAAGGCGTTTGCCTCAGCGGACGAAATAGCCGGCCATTTGGCCGCGAACGGAAACTCCGGAGATTTGGTTCTGATCATGTCCAATGGCGGCTTTGACGGCCTGACCGCGAAGCTTCTGGAAAAACTGAAGACCCGCGCGGGTGTTCGCGGATGAAGGTAAAGGGGGCGATTCGCTCGGCCGTGGTAATGGCGCTGTTGATGATCGCAGCTCGGCCCACGACCGCGACGATCCGCTATTCGGTGTCGTTCGATCATCCCGAGAAGCACCTCTTTCACGTGACCATGACGATTCCGGCGAGGAGCGGCGAGGTTATGGTCGCCATGCCCGCATGGAATGCCCTCTACCAGGTTCGGGATTTTGCGGTTCGGGTTCGCGATATTAAAGCCATCTGCACCTCGTTGGCAGCCGTTCCCATGCAGCTGTGGCAGCTAGATAAAGACACCTGGCGCGTGAGCCTTGCGGCGCCCTGCGATCCGGGAGGGAGGAACAATGTCGAGATTCGCTACTCGATTCAGTGGGACGACGCAGGGCCTTTCAACTCGCAGTTGAACGAGCATCATGCGTTCGTCAATCTCGCCGAGATCTTGATGTATTTGCCCGACCGGCGCGCTGAAGACACGCAGATCACGTTTGAGGATGTGCCGGGCGGTTGGAATATTGCCTCCGAACTTGCGGCGGGCCCCCAGCTGGCTTCATTCGTCGCGCCCGGCTACGATGCGCTGGTGGATGCGCCCGTAGAAGCAGGGAAGTTCGACGAATCCAACTTCGAAAGTGGCGGAGCGCATTTCCGCGTGATCGTTGACGCAACGAGCTGGAACCACGGTCATCTGGAGAATGCGCTGCGCCGAATTACGGCGTACGAGCTTCAGCTGATGGGAGGCGCGCCGTTTCAGGAGTTCACCTTTTACTTCCACATCGGGCCGGAGGCGGCGGTCGGCGCGGGAGGCATGGAGCACGCGAACTCGACGGCGATTGCGGACACGTCCATCGAAGGCGCCGCGGCCGTAGCGGCTCACGAGTTTTTCCACGTCTGGAATGTAAAACGCATTCGCCCGCAGAGCCTTGAGCCCGTTGATTACACCAGGGAACAGTACACACGCGCGCTGTGGTTCGCCGAAGGCGTTACCAATACGTACAGCGCGTTCGCGCTGGAGCGCACGGGCCTGTGGTCGAAGCGCCAATTCTACGATGATCTCGCGTCGCAAATCGAAAGGGTGGAATCGCATCCCGCGCACGAATGGCAGAGCGCGGAGGAATCAAGTCTCGACGCGTGGTTTGAGAAATACGATGCCTACAACGCGCCGGACCGCAGCATCTCGTATTACGACAAGGGGCAGATCATCGGCGACATGCTCGATATGGCGATTCGCGATGCGACCGACAACCACAAGTCGCTCGACGATGTTTTGCGGCTGATGAATGAGAAGTATGCGAAGCAGGGCAAGTTCTACGATGAGACCAGGGATATTCGCGCCGCAGTCGAGGAAATTGCCGGCAAAAGTTTCGAGAATTTCTTTCGGCGCTACGTTTCCGGGGTCGACGAGATTCCGTACAACGATTTCCTGGCCAATGCCGGCCTGCAGCTGAAGACAGACGCCGGATTTTCCATTACCGAAGTCTCCCATCCGACCGATCGGCAGCGCCGAATCCGAGAAGGCCTACTCCATGGCTCGACCGACTGACGCGGCGCTCGAAGGTCCGGCCGGCTGCCCTCAACTCGGGGATGGCTTATCGTTCCCATGATCCGAACGCTGCTGCTGGGCCTTTTTTTCACCCTCGCGATCATCCTGGCGCTTCCTTGGCTGATCCTCTGGAGCGTAATCGTTGGCAATGCCGACCTGATGTACGGACTCGCAATGAAGGTCGTGCGCCTGGGAAACCGTATTGCGGGAATTCGCGTTCGCATCGAAGGCCTGGAAAATATTCCGCCCGGCGCGTGCGTCTTTATTTCCAATCACGTCTCCAACGCGGACGCGCTCGCGCTTATACCGGCGATTCCCCGGCGCGTGGCGATTTTGATCAAGGAGGAACTTTTCCGGATTCCGATACTGTCCACGGGAATGCGCCGCGCCCAGTTCATTTCGGTGGACCGCTCCGACAGGGAAGCTGCGGCCGCAAGCGTTGACGTGGCCGTGCGCACGCTGAAGGACGGTCTCTCATTCGCAATTTTCGCCGAGGGAACGCGCAGCGCGGACGGCCGCCTGCGTCCATTCAAACGAGGCGCGTTCACCGTCGCCATACAGGCCGGGGTGCCCATCGTGCCCGTGTCCATTTCGGGGACGCTGACGCTGATGAAAAAGGGAGACTGGATCATCCGCCCGGGCGAAGCCGTTGTGCGGTACGGCCAGGCGGTGGATTCTTCGTCCTACACGATGGCCCGGCGCGCGGAATTGCTCGCCCACGTCCAGGCGCTGGTCGCCGCGGGCCTGCCGCCGGAACAGCAGCCCGCCGGTCGCCCGCCCCGAGCTACTTCGAGACCGCCTGCCTAGCGCTCGCTGCTATACTCCACGGCGATGGCTGGAATATTAATCCACGAAGTGATTCCCGTGGGCATGTTGCAATGCAATTGCTCGATTTTGGGCGATCCCGCGACGGGCGAAGGTATCGTCGTGGACCCCGGCGATGAAATCGAACTCATCCTCCAGATCATTCGACGCCACGGCCTGAAGGTTCGCAGCATCGTTAGCACGCACACTCACATTGATCATGTCGGCGGACTTGCCGGACTTCATCGCGCGACCGGAGCGCCGGTACTAATTCACGAGGCCGATCTCGAGCTTTACAAAAATCTCGACGCGCAGGCGGAGTGGCTCGGAGTTCCGACGCCCGCGATGATGCGCATTCAGGATTTCGTCAAAGACGGCGACACTCTTCACTGGGGCGGGTACGAAGCGCGTGTGCTGCATACTCCGGGGCACACACAGGGCAGCATCAGCTTAGTCGTGGATACTTCCTCCGTCCCTACTGGTGAGGCACCGCCAGGCGCAGCGGGCGCTTCGCTCACTGCCGCGCGCCTGCTGGCAGGCGATACGCTGTTTCAGGGATCCATCGGGCGAACCGATCTCCCCGGAGGATCGTTCCCTCAGATACTCTCGTCTATACGCGAAAAGCTTTTTGCTCTTCCCGATGAACTCGTCGTTTATCCCGGCCATGGGGACACCACCACGATTGGATCCGAGCGCGAATTCAATCCATTCTTGCGTTGACGCCCCGACCGGAGGAGTCAATACCGTATGCCAGATTGAAGTCATCCGAAACGGGTGCTATCTTCGCCGGCGTCGCTCCACACGAAGTCGCAAAAAGGGAACCCGACATATGAATAATTCGCGAATTGTGATCCGCCGACGTACCGCTCGCCCGGGATGCTTTATGGCGGTCGCAGCCTTACTGTCGCCGGTTGTCGCGCGAGCGCAACAGTCCGCCGCAGCGCGCATCCAGCGTCTCGAGGACATCGAAGAAATCCGCACTGTGTTGACCGACTATGGGCGCTACCTCGATGCGCACGATTTGGCGGCCTATTCGCACCTGTTCGCCGCGGACGGGGAGTGGGTCGGCGGGTTCGGCACGGGGAAGGGCCCTGCGGCGATTCAGGCGCTTATGGAGAAGAACCTGGGCGTCACCGCCAAGGGCAAGCCGGGGTCGACGTATCACCTGCTGACCAATTTCCTGATAGACGTGCAGGGCGACACGGCCACGGCGTGGTCGCGCTGGAACTTCGTCGTCACCAGCTCCGACAACAAGCCCTCGATCATGTACGGCGGCCACTACGACGACACCTTGGTGCGGGAAAACGGGCACTGGAAATTCAAGCGCCGCTTGGCGGTCAACGACATTCCGGCCGCGAACCCACCGGCGTCCAACTAGAAGGCTTGCAGGCTACATGTCTCGTCTAAGACCTCGGCTGGAAATCTGTATTGGGTCGGAGGGTTTCGCAGCGACACGGAGGCGTTCAAGGGTAATAGGCCGTCAGGCCAATTTGAGTAGTCCTAGAACCATCTGTTGTGCGCTGGGGAACACCTGCTCCCAAGTTCCCTTTACTCCCCGATGCGCGCGCTGGATAATCACGCCGGTCGTCCATAGATAGTAGCGCCAGGTTGCGTTGCCGGTGGGTTGGAACTACAGTAGCGAGTGGGGGAGTTGTCCCTATTGGCTATACTGTTCGCATTCGAGCGGAAGTTGCTCGCGCGAGAATTCCGTCCCGGGTCCGTGGCCGCGCGAGAACGAGAAGTTTTCCAGATGGGCCGCCACTCAATTTGCGGGGTGATCGAGACATGAGACGTTCTGATCTAGTGCGACATGCGTCGAAGGGCAAGGCCGTGCGGACGTCGCAGATTGTTTTTGGCGAAAGGCAGCATCTGTTGCGCGTCCTCGACTCGGTGGAGCGCAGCGCTTTGCCGGCTGCACGCCTGGACCAGGAGCGCCGCGTGATCGAACAGCTGATCCACGCGCGCACGCAGGAACTGAATCGCATCAACGCCGGTTGGGACGAAAAGATCGGCGTGGTACTAAGCGCGGAAGTGAAACCCGACGCGCTCGACCAGCTCTCGCGCCAGGCTCCCAAGGAAGATTTTTATTTACTGCGCCTGATCAGCGAGCACCCGAAAG
Source organism: Acidobacteriota bacterium (assembly GCA_003166795.1). Classification (GTDB taxonomy): domain Bacteria; phylum Acidobacteriota; class Terriglobia; order Acidiferrales; family UBA7541; genus Palsa-295. The sequence continues at coordinate 12,910 of PMUS01000089.1, forward strand.
TCACCGCGAAGACACTCGCGCGGCTTTCGCATCACCCGTATTCAGCGATCCGCGAGAATATCGCGCGGCATCCGAATAGCGATGCGCCAACGCTCTCCAGGCTGAGCCGCGACCGTTCGCAGCCGCTCTGGTATCTAGTGGCCTTCAACCCCAACGCCCCGGCCACGCTCCGCAAGAAGCTGCAAGAGCGCATGCGCCGCCTCGGCGAAAAATCAGCAACGCAATAGGCGCACGGCGCGAGCAGCTGCCTTGGCTTGCTCAGATGAGCTTGACGTTTCGTTCGATCGTCTTGATCACGTCGTCCATCTTTCCGCTCAATACCTGTTTGGCAATGCTAAGGGTGAAGCCTTTCGCCGTGTGGAAAGGGACGTGCGAAGGTAGAGACAGGGCAAACGGATCGACTACCGCGTCTACAACGACGGGGCCACCCTTGTAGGCAAGTGCCTCCGCAAGCGCCTCCCGGACGTCGGCAGGTTCTTCGACGCGAATCCCCTTCGCGCCCATCGCCTCGGCGACCTTGGCGAAATCGGGGTTCTTGAATTCCACGCCAAAGGGAATTATGCCAGCCTCCTGTTGTTCAATATTCACGAAGTCGAGGGACCCGTTGTTGAGAATGATCTGAACCACGGGTGCTTTCCGCTCCACCTGCGTCAATAGATCGCCAAGACCTAGCATGGTGAAACCGCCGTCTCCGCACATGGCGATCGTTTGCCGTCCAGGGTACGCCAACTGGGCGCCGAACGCATTGGCCGCGGCATTGGCCATGGACGCCCATGAAAATGAGCCGAAAAGCCTGCGATTTCTGCCGCCATTGACGTGTCTCGCCATCCAGATGCAAGCCGTGCCAGTGTCCACGAAAAACATGGCGTCGTCGGCGGCCAGGTCGCTCAGCGTGGCAGCGAGGTATTCCGGACGTATGGGCTTGATCCCGGGACCTTTCACGACGTAGTGCTGTAGAAGCTCGTGGAACGATTTCGTATCCGCGACATGTTTGTCGAGAAAGCGGGCGTCGGTCTTCTCACCAACCTTCTTCAGCAAAGCGGTGACGGTTGCCTTGATGTCGCCGACGAGCCCAAGTTCAAGCGCTGTCCGCCGGCCGATGTGTTTGGGATTTTTGTCGATCTGGACTTTCTTTACGGTATCGCCCGGGAGGAACTCCGAGAAGGGGAAGTCAGTGCCGAGCATGAGTAAGAGGTCGGCGTCATGAATGGCGCGATAGGCTCCCCCGTAACCAAGCAGTCCGGTCATGCCAACCGCGTTGGGGTTGTCATGTTCCAACCATTGCTTGCCGCGGAACGTGTAGCCCACAGGCGCCTTCAACCTGGCGCCCAGTTGAACGACCTCATCCCGGGCATTCCTACAGCCGTCGCCGCCGAAGATGGCCACCGTCTTCGCATCGTCGATCGCCTTCACAAGCTGATCGAGGTCAGCGTCAGCCGGGCGCAAAACGGGCGCGGTGGGGATCCTCATCTCGGTGGGCTGATCGGGCGCATCAGCCGATGCGACGTCGCCCGGAATGGAAATTACCGTGGGCCCCTTTTCGGTGACGGCTGTGAGTATCGCGGTACTGATGATCGCTCGGGCCTGCTCAGGATTGACCAGGCGTCCGGTATAGAGAGAAGCGGCCGCGAAAAAGCTGTAAGGATTGAGTTCTTCGAGCGCGCCTGTGTCGATAAGCTTCGTCTCAACATCGCCCGCAATGGCGATAATCGCCGCTCCCTCCTTGCGCGCATCCATCAGCCCGTTGAACAGGTGGACCACGCCGGGCCCCGCGGTTCCACACACAGCTACCGGATTACCGGTGAGGTAAGCCTCGGCCACCGCCGCGAAAACTCCGTATTCTTCATGGCGAACATGAATGAACTCGATCTTGCCGCTGCGGCGCAGCGCGTCAATGACCGGATTGAGAGCGTCTCCGACAATGCCATAGCAGCGTTTGACGCCGGCGTTCGCGAGCATCTCCCACAAGACATCTGCAACCTTTCGCGACATAAAATGCCTCCTTCTGAGCTGGCGCCCCGATTTTGATGTTCCGGATTCGGCGTTAGATACCGCGGCGACTACTGATTTGCATGAGCACCGGGGTAACGGCTCACGCGGAAGTAATGCACAAAGATCTACAGCGCGACAACAGAAAAATGGGATCCCACCTGTCCAGTGGTCCCGTTGGCGGCGATCCCGAGATTACCTGCAGAAGTCGAGCGGACTGTCAGTTGCGTGAGGACATAGCCGCGTCCACCGCAAGTTTGGCGGTGATGGATCGCACGTAGCTCTGCGTTTCGGGGAAGGGCGGGACGCCGCCGTAGCGGTCCACCATTTCGGGCCCGGCGTTGTACGCCGCCAGGGCGAACCGCAGATTCCCGCGGTATCGCGCGAGCAGGTCCTTCAAGTAGTGAGTACCAGCCTCGATATTCTGCGCAGGGTCGAATATATTACTTACCGCGTAACGCGCGGCCGTTTCAGGCAGCAACTGCATCAAGCCGAGCGCGCGCTTCCTCGAAACTGCCTTGGGATCGAAATTCGACTCGGCCGCGATGACATGCGCGATGAGGTTTGCATCCACTCCATGCTTTTGCGCTGATGCATGAATTAGGTTGGCGTAGCGCGCACCGAAGTCAGCATTGGCGGATGGCGGAGCGGGGAACTGATCCTCGGGTTCGACGTCAATCAATTCGCTCGCGGCAATTTCGACGGTGCCACCTGACACCGAGAGGCGCACGCGCTCGCCATCGAGCTGGTACCCCGTCACGTGGAGCCTTGCGCCGGAGCGCAGCACCGCATAGTCAGCACTCGCCACGGGCGCGAGGATTGCTGCCGTGGCGAGGAGAACCGATAGCGCTGTGGTTCGGTTAGTCATGCGGTCCTAGGGTTTTGCCGGTGGGTTCGCCGGCGGCCTCTGCGCGCTGGCCGGTGGCACGATGCCATTGTCGCGCAGGTATTCGACGACCTGGCCGTAGTGGTCCATGGCATGAGCGTCAACGAAGATGGCGAGGGCGGCGCGCGTGTTCAGGAACGGAACGGCCGGGTCCTTGAGCGGCGTGACGGCGTTGTCTGTGGTGATCGTGGCGATGGCTTTGTGTCCGTGGGCGAAGGAATCCTTGAGGTACTGAATGATCTGATCCTTTGTCTGGATCGCGTCCGGCCCGTTGGAACCAATACCTTCGTCCGGCGCCGCGGGGGCGGTCTCTCCGAGAATTGACTCGAAGAAACGGTTGTTGACCGTCGCCACGTGCTTCACCTCCTGAGCGAACGTGCGTACGCCCTTGAACTCTCCATTCGTGGGCGCAAACGAATACTTATCCTCGGGCATTGCCTGGGCCGCCCCGACAAATTCGCGCTCGACGATCGTAAGCTGGAAATCGAGGACCGAGGTGATTGACGGCGGCCCCTGAGGCATGGGCGGCCGGCCGCCACCTTGTTGCGCCGATACCGCGGTTCCCGCGAGTAAGCTTCCCAACAGCAAAATTCCCACGCCCCTACACGTTTTCATGGCATTCCCCCCTTGGTTTGCCAAACGCAGTCAGTTGCGAACCACCCTTTTTAACGGATTCGAAGGACGTGCTTGTCAATAGCTGCGGCCACGCCCGCTTGTTCGTTCGAGAGCGTAACGCTCCATCCGAACGTTTTCAACTCTGGAACACTGTTGCCCATTATCACCGGTAACCCTGCATATTCTAACATTTCGCGGTCATTCCAGTTATCGCCGATGGCCATGACGTTCTCCCGGGGAATGCCGCGAAGGCGCGTCAATTCGGCCAGGGCCGCGCCTTTGTTGACGCCTCGTCCGAGAACGTCGAGCATGGAAAGGTTCCTGTACGGATACTCCGTGAGCGCGAGCGTAAACTCATCAGCCATCGGAAGGGCCTCCAGCGTCTTCTTTGCGAGATTGATCCGCGTGCAATCATCGAGGAACAGTATCTCGACTGGATCTTCTTCGTTAAGACACCCCGTCAACGGATCGATTTCCGCAACGTGCTGCCGATGCGTCCGAAGGTATGCACCCACGAACGGTCCGTCCCAATCCACGCTCTCAAAAACCACCTGCCTCGCGAAGGGTCGATCGAAGATAACTCCTGCGCACGACCGGAACTCAACAGTTGCTTCCAGCACTTTCCGTGCCGTGACGGCGGGCAGCAGTTGACGGTAATGGGTCTCACCCGCGGCGGATTTGATCAACGCGCCGTTGCTCACGATCAAGTGCGCGTCGCAACCGAGCTCTTTGGCGATCGCCCGCGCAGAGTGGTACCGGCGCCCGGTGACGATCACGATCTCGACCCCTCGCGCGGCCGCCTCCGCGATCGCTCGGGCGTTCTCCGCCGGGAGCTCCGCCTTACCGTCGAGCAAGGTTCCGTCCAGGTCCATCGCTATCAGTTGTATCGGCACGGATCCATTGTACCGTGCGGGGATATTTCAGCGGTGTTTCGCGCCGGAGATTACGCGCCGATGGCACGCGACGCGAAGAATCGTCGAAACTCGATTGGCGGGTTAGCGCTCGTTTGCTAGACTGAAAATCGCGGTGGGCGTGTAGCTCAGTTGGGAGAGCGCCTCGTTCGCAACGAGGAGGCCGCCGGTTCGAGCCCGGCCACGTCCACCAAATATCTTTTAGGTACGCGAAGACGTCGCTACGTTTTCTTCGGGTCAGGACTTAGCGGCAGGCTTCAGCCAATACAGGTAGTAGCCGGTGGTCCCAATTTCCAACCATCGGTTCGCCCCCGCGCCACTTGGCGTATCTTGCGAGACAACCGCTCGCGCCCCCGTTTGGGACAGCTTCTGAATTACCTTTTCTTGAGTCAGAGAATCCGCGTTCCAGAAGTTGTTCGCAGCTGCCCCGGGCTCTCCAGGCCTGTAGAAGACCTCCGCAATAATATTAACGCGCGCGAGATGGGCCCACATGGCCGTTCCCATATTTGATGCATTCAAAGAGGCAATTTGGTCGCCAGGCATGAGCCCCATCTCAAGGCTCTTCTCGGCTACCTGCTGATAAGAAGCCCTTTCGGCCGCCCGAGAATGAAGCGGATGAATATTGAGCACGTGCAGGGACAACGGAGCAGCCACGAGGCCGAAGAACATTACAAATTGAAGAACAGCTACACCTGAAAGCAATCGGGACTTCGGAAGAGTAATCGTGAAGGCGGCACTGAAGAACAGACACAGCAACAGCACGACGAAAGATGCGGTGAGATATTGAGAACTGTAGTATACGAGGGCGTAGAGTACGACCGTGGCCGCGGATGGAAGAATCAGGAACCAGTACCGGAGCACGTCTTTTAGAATCAGCCACCCGCGGCCAGTCTCGTAGAAGGCGAGAAACAGCGTTGCTAACAAGATTCCATTCAGCGAATAAAAGAGTGTTTCGAACGCATAAAACATGTTGCTTGCGAGTACTTTGATCTCCTGACGAATGTGAACATGGGGCTTGATGCCTTGGTACCAATAAGTGAGATCGTATTCGGGCGGGTACGTGCCTTCGAAGGGCTCCCTGAATTCGTAGGTGGCGGGCGCGGCAAGAATCTCGCGCGTGGGATGCGCGAGCGGCATACTACTATCTCCCTGCCAGTGATACCGCGGAATCCCATTTACGGTCACGACGTAGTCGTACCTAGCCGCCTCTCCATACGTAAATCTGCCCTTCTGGGCCGAAAGCGCCGCCATGAATGGTGCTGCAATTGCGACAAAGGCGATCGCGGAAATCACGACGTAGCGAGCCTTCTGCTTCGCGACCAGCCACGCGATCACCAGAATTAACAAACAGATCGGGAGCGTGACAAACTTCGTCAAATAGCTCAGACCAAGCGTCAAACCAAGTCCCAAGAAGGTCTGCCATTTCCCACGTCCAGCCGAGATCGTCACAAGCAATCCGCAACTGAAATAGAACAATCCGGCGACAAGCATGTCCGGAGTTTCATTATTCGCTCCTATGAATTCCAAGGAACACCAAAGGAATAACGTGTATCCGATTGTGATCCACACCCAATCCAGCTTCGAAGAATCTTTCTTCTCCGGGTCAAAATCGGAGCGAAGCTGCATCGCGTGCCTGAGGAAATAGTCAAAGCAGGCCATCGTGAATAGAAAAATCATGAACGCGAGCAAGTGAACTGCCGGATATTCCCAGTAAAGCGTGGGTCTAAACACCTCGATGGCTAAACCGACCAAGAAAGCATACAACGGACTCCAAAATCCGTTGATAATCGCCGAGTGATGCCCGTGGAAAAAGTAGCTTCCCATATCAAGATAGGAAACAGTGTTATCGGCGGCATCGAATCTGGAAGCCCAGGCTTGCGAGAAGCCCAGCGCCGCTCCTACGGCGCAAAAAGCCAATCGAATTCTAAGGTTGAGGGTCGTCTCGGTAGTACTCATGAAGGCCCTAGAGGCATTGGGTCCGGTCCAAGGGTATGAGTTCTTCCTGGACCGCCGCGATGATCGGGGTTGCGCCCATGCGCGGCAGGATATCACGCGAACTGCGGCGCCGGAACGTGGCATGACGTCCCTTCGTTCTCGCTAGGAACGAGCGACCCTGGCCGTCCTGTACTTGAGTTTGCGACGGGAGTACACTTCGCCCACGTAACTTATGAGCTTACGAAAGTCCCATAAAGAGCCGCGAGCAGGGTCGCTGCCGGGTTCCGCGTTCAAACCCCCAGCAGATTGTTCGGCGGATCAAGATCGTCGGGGAGAGGGTACGGCCTCCAAATCTAGCTCGGGCATGAAGGCTACGGGAGTGTCGTCGCAATCCCACATGAGAGGTTTGCCATGGTGAAAAAAACTGCCTTTTCTCTGCTTGCCATCGCATGTTTATCTGCGGCGTTTGTTACACGAGCCGCGGGCCAAGCGCAAAACAATGTGCCCCCCAAGCAGCCTGTTCATATGCAGTTTACGCCCGGCACATTAGTGCGCGCGGAAGTTGAAAAGCCGATTGATGCCAAAAAAGCTCAGATTGGAGATCAGGTCTTCGCCAAGACAACCAGCGACCTTAAGTCGGATCCTCCGGGCCTCGCGACGCATGGCTGCAAAATTCTGGGACACATTGTCGAGGTCACGCCCCATCAAGGCGACTCTACCTCCACGCTCGGCATTGCGTTCGACAAAATGGTGTTGAAGGACGGCACAGAAATGGCGCTGCCGGCAACAATTCAAGCCATTGGTCTGATGGATTCCATGAATATGGTGAGTAACGAACAAATGATGAACAACATGGGAGGGAACGTTGGCACCACCCAGGCCGCAGGAGATATCAACTCCGGTAGTGGCGACCCCGCCGGATACTCAGGGGAACGAATGCCGATGGCGACCGCTAATCACATCAACCTTCCATTCAATGCGCAGGGCGTGTATGGGATTTCAGGAGTATTCCTAGGAACGGGGGCTCAAAAGGAGTCGCTCCTGAGTTCAAAGAAACACAATGTGAAGATAGACGACGGAATCGAGATGATTCTCCGCACTCAATAGCGTTCTATTCCCCGGGGTAACGGCGCGTGAAATAAGAGGAAACGGGCTAGTTCGGAAGTTAGACGATGGTTTCAAGTTCGGGATCTACCGCGAAGCTCGGTTCCTTGGTCCCCGCCTTGGTCTTATTCGACGCCATCAGCGACGAAATATCGCTTGGCTGCTCGAGCAGGTCCGCCAGAAGAAGACGCAAGTTCCCGGAGTTCGTGGAATAGGAAAGCCCCGTCTGGATATCAACTACGCCCGCGCGAATGAGCTTTTCGATCTCGTCGTCGAAGCACTGCATTCCCTCGGTGGACCCGTCGCGCATGGCGTCCAGGAGAGTTTTCCCCTCGCCCTCGCCCTTTTGAACGTATTCGCGCGTGCGCAGCGTCGCTTTCAGGATCTCGAATGCAGCCACGCGTCCCTTGCCATCTTGTCTGGGAATCAGGCGCTGCGAAACAATGTAGCGAAAGCTCTTGGAGAGCCTCATGCGCACCGCATTTTGATCGCTGAGCGCAAATGCCCCGATGATACGTTCGACCGTTTTCGACGCGTCAATCGTGTGCAGGGTCGAATAGACCAGGTGGCCCGTCTCCGCCGCTTCAAGCGCCACTTCGATCGTTTCCCGGTCCCGCATTTCACCCACAAGGATCAGCTTCGGCGCTTGCCGCAGCGCCGCTCGCAAAGCGAGCGCGAAGCTTGGAGCGTCGCTGTGCAGTTCCCGCTGGTGGACCGTGGAGCGCTTGTGCGAATGGAGAAACTCGATGGGGTCCTCGATGGTGATGATATGGCAGGCCTTCTCTTCGTTGATCTGGTTCACAAGCGCGGCAAGCGTTGAGGATTTACCGCTCCCGGTCGGCCCTGTGACCAGGACGATTCCCGGCTGCAGTTCGGCAGCGTCGGCAAGCTGCTTAGGCAGGTTCAGAGCGTTGAAGTCGGGCACGTCACTGGCGATCACACGCATTACAATCGCGCAGCTTCCTCGCTGTGTAAAAATGTTGACGCGGAACCGCGATAGCTTCGGCAGGCTATAAGAAATGTCGCACGAGCCTTCCAGCCGCAGCTTTTCCACCGCGTGCGCGTTGTGCCCGATCAGGTCGCCGGCTATCCGCGCTGTGTCCTCGGCGCTCAGCACGCCGACGCCCGCAATCTTCAATTGCGCAAGTTGCCCGCTGATCTCGACCTGCGGAGCCCGGCCGGGAGAGAAAATTAAGTCGCTGATCTTCGCCGATGCCCGTAGCATGGACGCGATGATCGTCGCCGTGGGTACGGGTGCGGCGGTGGTTTTTGCGGCCGGAGGCGCTGGTGGTTGGGGGGAATCCATGGAACTCTCCTAGGAACTCGCCTCTCGCTGGTCCCAAAGAGGAGGACCGGGGTACGTTTAGCAAGTCCCAGTATGAACGAGGGCCTCCACCCAGCCCGGCGAACCTAGGACAGGTGTCCTCAAACGATTAGCGCCGGAGGACCGGCTGTCTGGACAGGGGCCGGGCGAAACTCCCACGAATTGGGTGCATCCGGGACGGGTCCCATTGAAAAGAAATTACGCCATCGGGTCGGAATTGACTTACCATCGAGTCACTGTGGTGGCGATGGCAATACGTCCCGAGATTCCTGCCGGCAGGAGGTTGGCCGGCAAGGGAAAAGCCTGGTTTAATACCTTCCCGCTGTGCGCCATGCTCAATCTTTGTGCTAGGGCCGCCTGCGCGCTCGCGATCGCTCTTCTGGTGGCAAGCGCCGCCTCGGCGCAGAAGTCGCGTGGAGGGCCACCTCCGCCGCTTCCGGACCCGGTACAGCAGAACCCGCCGGGCGTGCCCGAAGTTACTCCAGACCTCTTTACGTCCATGGATACGATCACTCCGACCGGAGTTGTGTCGGGTGACGTCGGTCGAATGATTGACTCCGAATCCTGCAATTCCTGGACGGAGTCTGGGGTCCACAGCCCCACGGTGAGCGCGAAAAGACTTGCGGTGCCGAACAAGGCCACCAGCGAATACCAAAAGGCCTGCGGGGCATTCAAGGGAAAGAGATTCATGGACGCTGAGGAGCATCTGCGCAAGGCGATTGAGGCCTACCCGGATTATCCCGCCGCATGGGTCGTGCTCGGCCAGGTTTTGGAATCAGAGAACAAGAACGGCGACGCCAAAGCGGCCTGCTCCAAAGCTCAGGGTCTTGATCCTGGGTACGTGGCGTCGTATCTATGCCTCGCGGAGTTTGCCGCGAACGATAACGACTGGACGAATCTCGCCAAGCTATCTGCTCAGGCCCTGGCGCTCGACCCAGTTAGCAATCCCTACGCGCTTTATTACGCTGCTGATGCGGGGCTGCATTTCAATCAATTAACTCAGGCCGAGATGCACGCGCAGTCCGCGGTCAAGTTGGACGAGTGGCATCACTTACCTGAGCTGCACTTGTTGCTGGCCGAGATTTACGAGGCTGCCGGGAATGTTGTAGGGGAAGCCGTGCAATTGCGGGAATTCTTGAAGGTAGCTTCGAATTCCAAGGACGCTCCGAAGGCGAAGAGCATCCTCGCGAAGCTTGAGGCGCCGCCTGCCAAAGACCATTCCAGTGACGGTTCAACCGCGACAGATGGAACCGCGAAATAGAAGCCCGCTTCGATCGTTGATAGAACTGCAGAAGAGG
>PMUS01000059.1 GCA_003166795.1 Acidobacteriota bacterium
TACTTCAGCCGGATCCCGCCGCCGCCTGGCATGCCCGTGCCGATTCCGCTGTGCCCGGTGTGGAACAGCACCGGCAGTTGCGCTTCGGCAAAAAGTTCGTACAGCGGATACGCGATGCGGTCGCTGGGGAAAAATCCCTGGATGGGTGGATGAAGCTTTAATCCGCGAACCTGGCCGGTGGCGAGCAGGCGCCTCGCCTCGCTCACGCCTTCGGCGCCGCGGGTGGGGTCAATGCTGATGAAGGCCATCATGATGTCGGAATTCGCGGCGGCGAATTCGAGCACAGTGTCGTTCGATACTTGCGGCCGGCCCGAAAGCTTTTCCTGCACGGTGAATACGACACAGCCGATATTCCGCGAGCGGTAGTAGTCCGCCATTCCCTGGCGGCCGCGCGCCGCGCCCTCGCCGAAATATTTCTTCGCGGCTTCGTCTGCCGCGGTTCCTTCTCCTTCGTGCTCGATATGCACGTGCACGTCAATCGCGGTCAGGCGATCCGCATCCATGCGCTTTTCGTTCCCCATTCACGGCCCCCGTTTCAGTTCGATTAGGCACCAGAAGCAGTTCAGCTTGGCGTGTGATTATCCGTTTTTTCGGGGCATTCCTCAACTGGTTCAGACGAGGCTTTGGTGAGGCTACGCGGACTTCACGGTGGGCGGGTGGTTCTCCCAGGCGTTGCCGAGACGGCGGATGGTTTCGCGGAGGCGAACGGCGAGGCGCACGACGGTCTGGAGGCGCTGGGTGTCCACCGCGGAGAAGCGCTCACCGTGAGCGAGAAGCATTTCGGCATTGCCCAGGATACCGGTGAGGGGATTATTAATCTCGTGGCGGAAGATCGCGCGGATTTCGCCGGGCAAATCGGCCCATAATGTCTCCGGAGTGGAGTTCAGTTTTTCCGCTCGCCGCACTCTGCGCTCGATCAAGCTGGCGGCCGTGGTGACAAAATCTCCTGCGCGCGCCACGAATTCCACCTCTCCCGCGGCTACGAAGGGCGCGATCTCCGCTTGCCGGTCCAGAGGCGCCAGCACGATTACGGGCGCTAGCGCGGTCAACTGAGCGAGCGACTCAGCCAGCGCCGCGCCCTCCAACAAATCGCAATCGAAAAGAATCACCTGCGGCGCGGCGCGGCTGGCGAGCACCTGCAACTGCAGCAGACTCGAAGCGGTGGCCACGCGGCCGGCCTCGGTGGAACGCTTGACTTCATCGGCGAGGCGCTGCGCGACCGATTCATCGGCAATACCGAGCAGCGGGCTGTTGTAGGGCACAAACATGGTTCTCTCGACACCGCCTTCCTTCACGGTCAAGTCCTCGGACTCGCGATACGGCCTTTTGCCGCGCCGCCAACCTGATCTTTCGCGGCCCGCTTTCGGCCGTCCACGAGCAACCGGTTTACGGCCAGTTTCAATTCCTCCACCAGGAATGGCTTGGCGAGATAGGGCAAGCCATTGGGCTCGAGAAACTGGGTGGTGCGCGGCGCGAGCACGTCGCCGGTGGTGAAAAGAATTTTGTCGCGGATCGGGCTGCCTGCGCGGACTAGCGCATCGTAGAAGGCGGGCCCGTCGAGCCGCGGCATGCGCACGTCACAAATCACCAGATCGTACCGGCTGCGGGAAAGAAGCGTGAGCCCTTCCTGGCTGTCGAGAACTGCTTCGGCGTGATGGCCCTCTTCCTTCAGCACATCCACGATGAGCTGCGCCACGGTTGGTTCATCCTCGACCACGAGAATGCGGCCCGCGGAGACGGCTCCGGGACGGTCGGCTCGCGGAGACAACACCGCGCCGCGCTCCGCCACAGGAACGGCGACGATCGGCAGCTCCACCAGGAATTTGACGCCCGCGCGAGGCTGATTTTCAAAGGTCACTTCCCCGCCGTGTTGCTGCACGATCCCGTAGACGATCGAGAGGCCAAGGCCAGTGCCCACGCCCGGCGGCTTCGTGGTGAAGAACGGNNTCGAAAATGCGCGACGCGATCACCGGGGGGATGCCGGGGCCGTCGTCTGAAACCTCGAGCAGAATCCGGCCCTGGGTGTCCGACCCCGGCCTGCGCGCCGAATGGCTGGTTCGGACGCGGACGCGCCCCTGGCCGCGCTCCTCGAGCAGGGCCTGTTCCGCGTTGACCAGGAGATTCAGGACTACCTGCTGAAGCTGATACGGATCGGCCATCGTGCGAGGCAGGTTGGAATCGAGCTCGCACTCCACGTGAATGTTCTGAACCCTTAATTCGTAGCTGCGCAAGGCGAGCGTGCGTTCGACAATTTCGTTTAAGTCCACGCCGATGCGCTCCGGTTTGTTTTCGCGCGCGAAGTACAGGAGATTTTTCACGATGCGGCGAGCGCGCTCAGCCTGTTGGTAGACTTTCTTGGCTTCGGAAAGTTGAGCGGGCGCGAGCCCGTGTCCCAACAGAAGCTGTGCATAGCCCATGATCGCGGTGAGTGGGTTGTTGAGCTCGTGGGCAATTCCGGAGACAAGCTGGCCCAGGGCCGCCATCTTTTCGGCCTGCAACAGCTTGGACTGAATCTGGCGTTCTCCGGTCACGTCGGAATACAGCTCGGACCAGCCCATGGAGCGCCCTTCGGCATCCAGAATTGGGCGCGAATATCGCTCGATCACACGCCTTACCGGCCGCGTTAGCTCCAACTCATCGTGTCCCGGCTCTCCCGCGCCGCCGACATATGATTTCCACGGCGCAAGAAACGCGCTTGGGTCGTGAAATCGTTTGCCGATCAATTCTTCCAGCTCTTCAAAACTCGAGGATTCGCTCAGTTGCCGGGCGACGAGCCCGAAGAGCTGCCCAAACCGCGCGTTCGAGAAGCGAATCCGGCCGGACGGATCCACCAGGATGACTCCCACCTGAACGGAATCGAGCACGCTGCGGAGCTCGGCCTCCACCTGCCTCCATTTGGCATCGGCGCGCTGGACGATGGAGCCTTCCTCCATGCAGAGGAGAAGATGCTGAGAGCCGGGCAGGATTGCACGCAGGACGATGCGGATGGGAAAGCCGCTCGAGAGCGACGCGTCCAGACTCTGAGCGCGCGCGGAAGAAGCCGGGGCGGTCCAGAAGGACGCTAGCTTTTCCGCGGGCGGCCCCGCCAGAAAATTGCCCAGAGCGGCGAGGCGGTCGGTTGCGTCTTTAAGACGAAGCAGTTCGCGGGCGCGAGGATTGGCCCTCTGAATCATTCCCGAGGGGTCGATGATGACAAGCGCCTCTCCACTCGACTCGAAGACGGCGTTGAATGTCCCATCGGCGGCAAGCGGAGGCCACGGTTGCGCGGAAGAATGAGAGGCAGAATGGCGAGCTTGGTGGGCCGGATCTGTGATGTCCAAGGGAGCGGTCTTGTTCGCTTGTTTCATCGCGTCATCTACCAAAGGCCCCGCACGATCCAGTAACTGGACAGAAGTGCGAGACCGATCGCGGCCGCGTATTCCACTCCGCGGCGTAGGACACTCGTCGAGCGGCATTGTTCGCGGAGGTTCAACGTGTAACGCACGCGATAAACACTGCATTACCTTGACCAAGTGGCCCGTCAGGCCAAGTCCGCGGTTTTCAGCAAGTTGACGAAAACTACGTGGAGAAAGGATGTGACGTGCTTCCCACTTCGATACGAATGGCGGCGAGGACTTCCCTGTCTAGGAATGACTCGATAGTGCTTACTTTCCTGACGGCGAAGAAAATGCTTCAAAGCGAGTCGAGACGAGCCACTACGAAAAACGATCGCTCGTCGCAGCTGCGGCTGTCAGTTGGGTTGGGAATTCGATGTAGCTTCATACAGCTTGAGTTTTCGATAGAGCGTGGTTTTGCCAATGCCCAGCAGGCGCGCGGCCGCGAGTTTGTCGCCGCCAGCCTCGCGCAGAGCGCGCAAAATCGTGCGGCGCTCAAGCTCCTCCAGGGGCAGTAGTTCATCGCTCTGCGGCATGCGATCGCCCGCGACATGTTGGAGGTTGGAGGGCAAATCACCGACGTGCAGCATGGAACCGGAACCGAGCGCTACCGCGCGCTCGACCGCATTCTCGAGCTCACGGACATTGCCGGGCCAATCGTACCCGATCAGCCGGGCCATGGCGTCCTCGGAGATGGTTTGCACGTTGCCATTGGAATCGCCGAATTTCTCGAGGAAGCAATTCACGAGGATCGGAATGTCGCTCTTGCGCTCGCGCAGCGGCGGCAGCTTGATCTGCACCACATTGAGGCGAAAAAACAGGTCCTGGCGGAATTGGCCCTGGCGCACGGCCACGTCGAGATCCCTGTTGGTGGCGGCGATAATGCGAGTGGCGATGGAAATGCGATCGTTCGATCCCACTGGCTTCACTTCCCTTTCCTGCAAGGCGCGCAGGAGCTTGGCCTGCAGGTCCACCGGCAGATCGCCGATTTCGTCGAGGAAGAGCGTGCCATCGCCGGCTGATTGCATCAATCCTGTCTTCGAATGCACGGCTCCAGTGAAGGCGCCCTTCACATAGCCGAATAGCTCGGATTCGATGAGCGTGGGCACCAACGAGGAACAATCAACGGGAACAAACGGATTCTTGCGGCGGGTGCCTGAAAAATGAATCGAGCGAGCGACGAGCTCCTTGCCTGTTCCACTTTCGCCGAGGATCAGGACCGGGTAGTTGTGCTGGCTGACCTTCTCAACAAGCCGGTATACGCGTTGCATCTTCGGGGAAACACCGATCAAACCGCCGAAGCCGGGCCGGGTGCGAAGTTGCTCGCGCAGAATCCGATTTTCTTGATTCACTTCCAGCAGACGGACGACGCGGTCGAGCTTGGCCCGGAGTTCCGAAATATGAAACGGCTTCGTAACATAGTCGGCGGCTCCAATCCGCGTGGCTTCCACGGCGCTCTCGATCGTGCCGTACTGGGTGAGCACGATCACCGCGGTTTGCGGATACGCCTCGCGAATTCGTTTGAGGAGTTCCAATCCTCCCAACTGGGGAACGCGCAGATCGGTGATCACCACGTCGATGCTGGACTGCTCCAGGATTTCCGTGGCCTGCTCGGTGGTCGAGGCGGTCCGGGTGCGCCAACCAGATTCGGCCACCACGTCCCGGCACAGGTTCCTTGAGACATCTTCGTCATCAACGATTAGGACGGAAACAGTGGTCGGCCGCTCAAGCGACGCCACAATTTCTGTTCCACTTTCGGACATGCTGCGGCCCCCTTTATTAGGTTCTCCAATGAGAATGCAAAGCAAGTGCCAAAGATCAGCTGCTCCGCGGATGAAAACACGTCACTTATCTGCCCTTGGAGTGGGCTGGTCGGGCGAACTCTAGTCCCGAAACGAAACTAATGGCAAGATCGCAATAGTACGCACGCGGATAAGCCTCGACTACCCAATGGCATGCAACTTTGGTAACTGTAGAAATCCCGATTTGGAATTGCCCCCTCGATTGCATTTATAATTGGGCGGTTCGAAGTTGGTCACATCCCTCGGGGATTCGGACCACCTTGCGGTCCATGAACACATCTGAATAACCTGGTATGGTTCGATCGCTTTCTATCCAGCAGAAGGCGCCAAGCCAAATTGAAAAAGGAGAAGCGAATGAAACGCCTGACTATGCTTCCGGCTATGGCAGCTCTGCTGACCCTCACGCTCGCTGCGACATCACCGGTGTCCGCGCAGAATCAATCAACAGCGGGAGCGGGAAGCTCTGCCGCGCCGAATGAAGTTGCGCCCGGAACCCGTTTTTTGGTCGGGCTGCAGGATGTTCTCAGCACGAAGGATTCCAAGAAGGGCGATCTGTTCACCGGGCGGACACTGGTACCGCTGATCAGCGCCGACGGAACAGGTTTGCCGGCGGGCGCCGAAGTCCGCGGGCATGTTGACAAAGTCGAATCCGCCGGCAAGACAGGCCGCGCGCGAATGTGGCTGGCCTTCGACGACATCAAAACCCCGGACGGGTGGATGCCGCTGGTCGCCATGGTTGACGACGTGCCGGGTATCCATTCCGTACGTGTGGACTTCAACCGCGAAGGTGAAATAGAAGCCAGCACAACAAAGCGCCAGGAGGCGGTGCAGGCCGCAGCCGAAGGTGCTCTCGTCGGTGCCGCGCCGGGAGTGGTCGCCAAGAATGAGAAGGATGCAGCCATGGGCGCAGCGGCAGCAGCCGCTGCGGCATATATGGTCGCGGCGGGTCTTGGACAGGAGGTGACGCTCGAGAAAGGTATCAAGCTCGAGTTGATCCTCGAACGGTCGCTTCTCTTTCCCCGAACCTGATTCACGCAATGGGAGTGCGGCGCCGCCCACGGGGACGGCGCCGCACACCTTGTGCTCACGCATCGCCATCCCTCATCGCGCACCTGCCTCGCTTGGAAATCCCGCAGACTGCTGGTAGATTCGAATTCGCGATGGCTACCGACCCTACGTCCCTGCAACGCATCCTGATCGTCGAAGACGAGGACAATGCCCGCAAGGGCTACGAAGCCCTGCTGCGCAAATGGAATTGCGAAGTGCTGGGCGTACCCAGCGGCGAGGACGCTCTCGCGAAGCTCGCGGAGTTCAATCCACAGGTGATCCTCGCCGATGTCGAACTGCCGGGCATGAACGGCCTGGACCTGCTGCGTCACCTAGGAGAAGAAATTCAGCGGATTCCGGTAATCATCATCACGGGGCGCGGCAGCGACGAACGCGTGGTACAGGCGATTGATGCCGGCGCATTCTGGTACATCGAAAAGCCACTGAAGCCGCCTGTTCTGCGGGCGCTGCTCGATCGCGCGCTCGGGCGCGTGCGCGACCAGCAGGCGGTCGCGGCGCTGACGCGGCAGCTGCGTGAGGCGGGAAAGCTGGGGACTTTGGTCGGCGCTTCCGGCGCGATGCAGGAGGTGATGCGCCAGGTGGAGATGGTCGCGCCTTCGACCGCAAGCGTGCTGATCACGGGCGAAACCGGATCGGGGAAAGAGATGGTCGCGCGCTCGATCCATATGCTTTCGCCGCGAGCTGGCCGGCCCTTCGTGGCCATCAACTGCTCGGCCATTCCCGAATCGCTGATGGAGAGCGAAATTTTCGGCCACGAGAAAGGCGCATTCACGGGCGCAGCCGAGCGGCGCCTCGGCTGCTTCGAACTCGCGCACGGCGGCACGCTGCTGCTGGACGAAATTGGCGAAATGCCCGCGCCCACGCAAGCGAAACTGCTCCGAGTGCTCGAGGATCACAATATTCGACGGCTGGGCAGCAAAGTGGAAACGCCCGTGGACGTACGCGTCCTGGCGGCGACGAACAAGAATCCTGAGCAGGCCGTCGCCAGCGGGCACCTGCGCCAGGACCTTTATTTCCGCCTCAATGTGTTTCACATTCACCTGCCGCCGCTGCGCGAGCACAAGGAAGATTTGCCGCTGCTGATCGAGCATCTGCTCGCGGACGTATCGGAAAAACACGGCAAGAAAGTTTCCGGCACGAGCGCGGACACCATGGACCTTTTCAAGTCATATCCGTGGCCGGGCAACGTCCGCGAGTTGCGCAATGTGCTGGAGCGCGCGGCTATCGCTTCGGATCGCGGGACCATCGGCAGGCAGCACCTCCCGCCGGATTTTGGGCATACCCCGGCCGTGGCGGGAGATGGACTGGGCGGGATTCGCTTCCCGATCGGGACCACGGTGGACGATGCGGAACGCGAATTGATCATTCAGACCCTCGCGTCTACCAGCCAGAACAAGACGCGCGCCGCGGAACTTCTCGGCATCAGCTTGAAGACACTCCACAACAAGCTGAAAGAGTATGAAGCGGGGCGGAGCAATGCGTCTCAGCCTGAAAACTAAATTCACGCTGGCCACTTCGCTGCTGGTCCTCGCCGTCGTCACCGTTGTTTCAAGCCTGTATCTGGGGCGGCTGATGCGGCAGACCCTTCGCCAGGCGAACGATACGGCCAGCTTCGTCGCACAGCAGGTCTACGGCGCGTGCGGGGACGCGCTGAAGGACGCCGCCGAGCGCGGAGAGTCTCCTGCCTCGCTCAAGCCTGCCGACCTGCGGCGGTACGTGCGGCATGCATTTGACAGCAGCAGCACGCTGAATTCGCTGATCGAATCGGACGTGGGAATTTCGCCGACCATTTATGAAATCACAATTACGGACGCCGACGGCAGCGTGCTCGTGTCCAGTGACGCATCGCTTCGAGATCTAAAAGTGGCGCGGCGCCCGCCGCTGAGTTCGCTGGTTCGCGCCGGATTCTTCCAGCAGATGCGCCTGCTGTACGGCCCGCCGCAGACGTACGAATTTTCACTCCCCTTTCAGCTCGGGCCGGAACCCTTCGGCGACATTCGCGTGGGGCTATCCTCGGCGTTGCTTCGCGATCAAATCTCCCCGGGACTGGTGTCGGCCGGATACTGGGCGTTGGGGTCCGTACTGCTATCCACTTTGCTGGCCCTGCTGGTGAGCACCATTGCTCTCGCGCCCATCGGGCGAATTTCCGCGCAGCTCGACCGAATCTCCGCGGGCCAATTCGATGCCGAGCCGGTGGTCGAGCGAGGCGACGAACTGGGCGCGGTCAGCACGAAAATCGTCGGGATCGGAAAGCAATTGCGCGACGTGCGCGAAATTTTCAGCACATTGCGCGAAAACCTGGACCAGGTGATGGGCGGGCTTGAGGACGGACTGTTGCTTTTCAATGGCCAGGGCCGCGCCGTGCTGGTCAGCCCATCCACCGAAAGATTCCTCGGAGGCCGATCGGACGAGCTGCGGGGCCGCCGCGTGTCGGATATTTTTCCGCCGACGCATCCCCTTCGGGCTGTGCTGCAAATCGAGTCCGATCAGATCGAGCCGGCCGAAGGAAAGGAAGTGACGCTCGATGGAGGCGACGGTCCTCAACGCATCGGCGTGAGCGTGCAAGTGATTCGCGAACGTGGCACGCGCATGGGCACCCTGGTGACGCTGCGCGACGTGGAATCGCTCGAGCGCATCGGCAGCCAGCTGCAGGTGTCCGAGCGGCTGGCGGCCCTGGGACGGGTGACCGCTGGCGTCGCGCACGAGGTGAAAAACCCGCTCAATTCGATGCGGCTGTGGCTGGAGGTTCTGAAGGCCAACATGCCCGTGGAACCCGAGCCCCAGCAAGCGGTCAAGATGCTCGACAGCGAGATCGATCGGCTGGACCGCGCCGTGAAAACGTTCCTCAATTTCACCAGGCCCGTGGAACTCAACCTGGAGGAAACCGACCTGCGCGTGTTGCTGGAGGAGATCATGGACGCGGCGCGGCCCTCCATCGCCCAGGCCAGCCTGGAGCTACGCGCCGACTTGCCGTCGGATTGTCCGCCGGTGCTCGTGGATCGCCAACTCATTCACCAGGCGGTCCTGAACCTGCTGCTCAACGCCAGCGAGTTCACCGATCCCGGCGGTAGAATCACGCTCAGTTTGCGCCGGAGCGGCGAGTTTGCGGAGATCGCCGTGGAAGACTCCGGCAGAGGAATCCCGGCCGCCGACCAGAAGAAGATCTTCCAACTTTTTTTCACCACTCGCCCGGGAGGGAGCGGCATTGGATTGGCGAACACGTTTCGGTTTGTGCAGTTGCACAATGGCGGGATAGAGTTCGAATCCGAAACGGGACGCGGCACGACATTCCGCGTGAAATTGCCGCTGGCGCGATTCGTGGACGCGCCCGCCGGAAGATCTGGCTCCCTGGATCGGCCGATTGCAGCGGAAAAACGATAGATGCCCAACCGCCCCACCGACGCCCGATTGGCCACCGTCCTCCTGACCTGCGCAATTTCGTTTGCCACGGGAGGATGCGCCCACAAGAGCGTGCATGCCGCGGCGCCTGCGGCCGCCGCCCCCGAGCCGGCTGCAGCACGGCCTATGAACACAGCGCCCGATACCGATGCTTCCCCGCCGGCCGAAACCGTCGCGGCGCCTCCGGCACTGCCGATAAGCCCTGCTCCGCCTCCAGCGTCGGTGACGATACCGCCGCCAAAGCCCGCGGCACCGCGCCGCCAGGCCGAGGACCAGCCGGCGGACACCGAGTCGGAACAGCCTGCTCACCCACCGGCACCGCAGATTTCACCGCAGCTATCGCCAGGCGACCAGGCGGCCTATCAGCGCAAGACCGGTGACGACACTGCTGCCGCGGAAAAGAACCTGCAGGAAACGAGCGGCAAGCAATTGAATGCCGCTCAGCAGGACCTTGTGGGGAAAATTCGCAGCTTCCTTTCCCAATCGCGTGATGCCAGCAAGGATGGCGACTGGTCGCGCGCGCAAAACCTGGCGCAAAAGGCCCGCTTGCTATCCGATGAACTTATTAATTCGTTCTGAGGTGGCCGCTGGCTCAGCGGCTCCTGCTGACCCGCCGATGGCTGTTAGCACAATTTAATGCCATTGACCCTATTGGCTCCGCGCCCGGTTTGTGGTAATTATTAATCCCATGTGAACGCTTCACCAACCAGGAGGGAACGAATGCCGAGTTCAGGCCAGGATATACGGCAGTCCCTGTTGGCAAGAGATCCAGAATTCCGAAACCTCGCTGAAGAACATTCCCGCTGCGAATCCCAG
Source organism: Acidobacteriota bacterium (assembly GCA_003166795.1). Lineage (GTDB taxonomy): Bacteria > Acidobacteriota > Terriglobia > Acidiferrales > UBA7541 > Palsa-295. The sequence continues at coordinate 10,460 of PMUS01000059.1, forward strand.
CTAGAGCAGATTCTCAAGTCTTGCTACCTCAGTTCGGAAGATCTGATTCAGGAAGTAGAGCTGAAGAAGCTCAAGCTGCGACTACGGGACCGCATGGAATTGATTCTCGCCCGCCATCAACAGATGGTCAGTCACTAGGGCTGAATGGCGCTCGCACTTCTGTCGTACAATACACGTGCATCTGAGTAGGACACACGATCGAGAAGCAGGCATTGCGTGTTCTGCCGCCTGTTGCATCGCTGAGTTCAACCGAATGAGGCAAGACTTCTTCCGTCCCCATGGTTAAGGAAGCGTATAAATTTGCGATGCCGCCCCTGGTCGTGGGCGCCGCGTGCTTGATTCCGGGCTGGAAATGGGTCGCCGGGGTGTTGATTTTTTTGGGACTTTTCGTCTTTTATTTCTTTCGCGATCCGGAGCGCGAAATCCCTTCCGATCCTGGAGCAGTCGTCTCGCCCGCCGATGGCCACGTGGTCGCAATCGTGGACGAAATGCTCGATTCCACGATGGGCCACCGCGTCAGTATTTTCCTTTCCATCTGGGATGTCCACATCCAACGCGCGCCGGTCGCCGGACGCGTCGCGAGCGTGGTGTATCGCCCCGGGAAGTTTTACGCAGCATTTCGCTCGGCCGCCTCAACCGAAAACGAGCAAAACATAATCTATATTGATACGCCACAGGGCCGGTTGGTCTTCAAACAAATCGCCGGAGCCATCGCGCGACGCGTGCTATGCTGGAAACGCGAGGGCGAACCCGTGGCGCTCGGCGAGCGCGTGGGAATGATTCGATTCGGTTCGCGCGTGGACATCTGGCTTCCCATGGAAGCCGAAGTGGTGGTCAAACAAGGGCAGATGATCAAGGGCGGCGAAAGCATCCTGGCGAAATGGAATTCAACCACCTAGATCCGATCGGCAACGAAGAAGAACCCAGGCGACTTTTCCGCAATCACCGCCTCCGCCGCGGCATCTACATCCTCCCCAGCGTGTTTACGGTAGCTAACCTGCTTTGCGGCTACTATGCCATTCTCGCGACTCTCGACGGCCGGACGGCGGATTTTGACAACGCCGCGCGCGCCATTGGCATCGCCATCCTTTTCGATTCGCTCGATGGACGCGTGGCCCGCGCCATGGGCACCAACAGCGAATTCGGAAAACAGTTCGACTCGCTCGCCGACGTCGTCAGCTTTGGCATTGCGCCTGCCTTCCTTGCCTACGCGTGGGGCGTCCGCGCGCTGGCGTCTGCGGTCGCTCCTGAGCAGATGCATCTCACTCAACTTGGCTGGCTGATCGGTTTTGTTTATCTGGGATGCTGCGCGTGGCGTCTGGCGCGATTCAATATCCAGGGGATGGCGCCGGGCGGAAACCGGTACTTCGTCGGGATGCCGACCCCCGCGGCGGCCGGCATGATCGCGGCGTCTGTCCACGCCTTCGTGAACCCCATTCAGGACGGACGTATTTCGCTGTTGTGGCTGGCTTTGGTTCTCGTGCTCGGCCTTTTGATGTCCAGCACCGTGAGATATTCCAGTTTCAAGGAGATCGAGTGGACGCGCCGCCGGCCGTCGCTCGCCATCGTCGTGCTGGTTCTACTGATCGGTGGCGTCGTTCTGTTCTCGCAGATCACGCTGATGGTGATCGCCAGCGTATACCTCCTTCACGGCATCACCATGTATGTGGTGCGTTCCGTGCGACACCGTCTCGCTTCGCATCACGCCTAAGCCATGCCCGCCGGGCGTTCGAACCACCATCGCGTTGCTATCGTGGGCGCCTCCTCGCTCCGCGGGAAGGAACTGAAGCAGGTTCTTGAAGACCGGCATTTCCCCGCGAGTGATTTCGTCCTGCTGGATGAGAGCGTCGTGGCCGGCACTCTCACCGAAGCGGCGGGCGAACCCACATTCATCCGCGCACTGGATCAGGAAAGCTTCGAAGGCGCGAGGCTCGCGTTCTTCGCGGGCACGGCGCGCGACGCCGAGCAGAACTGGAACGTGGCGCAGCGCTCCGGCGCAACCGTGATTGATCTCACAGGCGCGCTCGCCGCTCCCGGCCACTCGTCTGTCGCGAATGCTTGGATTCCGTCGCTCGGCTCCGTTCTGCCAAGGCGCCCGAGTTCGAAGGGAAATGGCGCATCGTCGCCGGCGGCGTTCGTGTCTCCTTCCGCTCCGGTGATCGTCGCGTGTACGCTGGCCGCCGGTCTGGGAAAATTTCAGCCGCTGCGAATTTCTGTGCTGCTTTTCCCGCCTGTTTCCGAGCGAGAAGAGGCCGGCGTCGAAGAACTCGAAAAACAGACGGCCGGAATCCTTTCGTTCCATGAAATTGCCAGGCCGGTCTTCGACGCGCAGGTGGCGTTCAATCTTCTGGCGGGCTACGGGCCGGAGGCCAAACCGCGCCTTGCGGACACGCGCGCCGCGATAGCGCGCGACGTAGCCGCATATCTTAACGGACGCGCCCCCATTCCCGCCATTCAATTGGTGCAAGCTCCGGTCTTTTACGGGTATGCTTTCGCGGCGTTTGCGGAGTTCGCGTCACCGCTATTGCCCGAGCAACTTCACGCGGCGTTTTCGAATCTTGGAGTAAAGGTCGCGGCTCCGGACGAAGGGCCGCCGAGCAATGTCAGCGTGGCAGGCGAAGGCGAGATTCACCTCGCCCGGATCGAGCCCGATCCAAATGTCGCGGGCGGCGTGGGGATCTGGGGTGTCGCCGACAATCTGAATGTTGCCGCGACGAATGCCGTGCGAATTGCGGAGGAACTCGTTGCGAAACCGACCGAGTAGGATAGCGCGCACGGGGCGCGGACTGGCGCTGCGGCTGGCACTCCTTGTCGCGCCCCTTGTGGCCGTGGGCTGCGGCTATCACGTCGCGGGACACGCTTCGCAACTGCCCTCTGACTGGAGCGACATCGCCGTTCCGGCATTCAAGAACGATACGACGACTTACCGCATCGAGCAGCGAATGACCGAAGCTGTGATCCGCGAATTCATTACACGCACGAAATATCGCGTGGTGCAGGACCCGAAATCCTCGGACGGAGTTCTGCATGGCGAAGTCATCTCGATTGAAACGGACCCCGTGCTCTTTCAAGCGACCACCGGCGAGGTGACGACCATGCTCGTCACCGTGCATATGAAGGTCGAATTGATTGACAACAAAACGGAAAAGCCGGTTTACAAGAACGACGACATGGTTTTCCGCGACGAATATCAGATCTCGACGGACGTGAAATCGTTCTTCCAGGAAGAGGACCCCGCGCTCGACCGGATGTCCCGCGATCTCGCCTCGCATCTCGTTTCAAACGTCCTGGAGAATTTCTGATGCCCGGAGTTTCTCCCGAGAAGCTGATCGAGCGCCTCGCAGGCGGCAAATCGATCCCCGCGGTGGTTCTGCTCGGCACCGATCACTATCTGCGCGAGATGTGCCGAAATAAAATCATCGAGGCATGCGTTCCGGAATCCGCTAGGGATTGGGCCGTCGCGCGGCTTTCCGCCCGCGATGCGGGTTGGGACGAAATCCTCGGACGCGCACAAACTCTGCCGATGCTCGCGCCGCGCCAGGTGATTATTGTCGAGGAAGCCGAGTCCGTCGAGAAGCTCGGCGAAAAAGCGCGCGACGAGGTTCTCGCAGTTCTCGGCAGCTATTTTGAATCGCCTGCGCCCTTCACGGTACTGCTGCTCGAAGCGGCGGCGCTCGACCGGCGGCAGCGATTTTTCAAATTATTGAGCGAACAGGCACTGATCGCCGAGCTGACCATCGGCCCTGAATCCGCCGCAGCGCTTGCCGCGCAAATGGCGAAGGATCTGGGCGCGGAAATGGACCCCGAAGCGGCGGCGATGCTCGCGGACATCTTGAATGGCGCACCCGCGCGGATGCGCATCGAACTCGAAAAGCTAGCCGCCTATACGCAAGGCCGCGGCCAAATTACCGTAGCCGATGTCGAAGCTTTGGTCGTGGCCGCGCGAAAGAACACGGTGTGGCAACTTACCGAAATGTTGGCTGGCCGCAATCGCGCCGCGGCGCTCGCGTTTCTGGATAATCTTCTGCGAGAGGGCGAGCAGCCGGTCGGGATTGTTGGCGCGCTCGCGTGGATGTACCGCAAATTGATCGAAGCGCGCGATCTGCCTGCGCAGACCAACGGATTTCAGGCTGCGCGTCAACTGGGCATGCGGCCCGAGGCCGCCGAAACGGCCGTCCGCCAGGCGCATCGCATTCCAAAGAAGGATTTGCTCGCGGGCCTTGCCGCGCTCGCCGAAGCCGACAGCCAGTTGAAGTCCGCGAACCCGAATCCGCGGGCGATGATGGAATTTCTGATCGCGCGGCTGACCTCTTCCGCTGCGTAATACCCCGAGCGCGCTTCCCAAGCGCACAAAACAAAAGGCGCCCCGATTTCGGAGCGCCTCTTCAAACTACCACGCGGAATGGAAGACTACTTCTTCGCCTTGAGCGCGTTCAACGCCAGCGCCAGCCGCGACTTGTAGCGGTTGGCCGTGTTCTCGGAGAGCGTGCGCTTTCGAATCGCCTTGTCCAGTTCGGAGTAAGTGTCCGAAGCGAGCTTGGCCGCGCCTGCGGCATCGGCCGAGCCGAGCGCGGCGCGCATCCGGCGCATCGCCGTGCGGACGCGCGTGCGATTCATGCGATTGACCGCGGCGCGGCGCTCCGTCTGGCGGATGTTCTTCAGTACGGATTTCGTCTTCTTCTTGTGCTTGACCGGATTACCCTGAGCCATTCATTGCTCCTTCGTATTTGATTTCGGATGATCCAGAGTATCCGAGCCGCGCAGCGCTGTCAATTTTCGCCCAACGAATTCAGGCCTTCGCGCCTTGCAAATTGGGGGCCGCAAAGCATACGCTGAGTGCTCCGCAAATCGGCGAGCGGATCACCCCATGGCGAAGAAAAAACTGAAAGTGGCGCCGGGCGATACAGGGGCAGGCTGCCTATACGTGGTCTCGACGCCCATCGGCAATCTCGAGGACATTTCGCTCCGCGCGTTGCGAATACTGAAGGAAGCGGACGTGATCGCCTGCGAGGACACGCGCCAGACGCTGAAGCTCCTTGCCCACTTCGACATTCCCAAGCGCCTGGTCAGCTATCACGAACACAACGAACTCACGCGCGCACCGGAAATTGTGATCGAGCTCGAGCAAGGCGCCAAGGTGGCGCTGGTCAGCGACGCGGGGACGCCGGCCATTTCCGATCCCGGCTATCGCCTCGTCAGCCTGTGCCTGCGGCACGGAATTCAGGTGGTTCCGGTGCCGGGGGCGTCCGCGCTGGTGGCGGCGCTGGCGGCTTCCGGAATGCCCATCGAGGAATTTGTGTTCGCCGGTTTTTTGCCTTCGCGGCCGACCGAGCGGCGCAAGAAGCTGCGCGAGCTGGCAACCGAGCAGCGCACGCTGGCCCTCTATGAAGCGCCGCACCGCCTGCTCGACACGCTCGAGGACGCGCTTGAAATTCTCGGCAACCGTCCGGCGGTGATCGCCCGCGAAGTTACGAAGTTGTACGAGGAATTCGTGCGCGGGCACATCGAGGATCTTGTCGCGGCCGCCCGAAAGAAAGCGCCGCGCGGAGAAATCACCCTGCTCATCGGACCACCCGACGGCCAGGCGCAGCACGCCGCGGACGCCGCCAATCCGCGAAACGCGGTGCCGCTTGCGCGCCACGTCGAGGAAATCATGACGGAGCGCGGCGTGGATCGCAAAGCGGCGCTGAAGCAAGCGGCGCGGGAGCGCGGCCTGACGCGGCGCGAAGCCTACAAGCAGCTCCTGATTACGCGCGACGAATAGTTTCCCGATAATATTTTCGAGCTCAATAAATTCAGCTTGACAAGCATGCCGCATAGCGTTACATATTGTAACGCTACAATGCATAACACATACAAGAAGCGCCCAAAAGGGCTCGGCGAAGTCGAACAAATGGTGATGGATTACGTGTGGGCCCATGGTCCGTGTCCGGCGGAGTCGTGCCGGGAGGCTCTGGCGTCAACGCGCCCGATGAAGGATTCGACGGTACGCACGATTCTCCGGAGGCTCGAGCAGAAGGGCTTTGTCGCGCACGAAATCGAGGGCCGCACCTTCATCTATCGAGCGGCCGAGGCGCGGCAGAACGTCGCGGTGCGCGCCGTGAAAAGCATCATTGACCGCTTCTGCGGCGGGTCGGCGGAAGAACTCGTCGTGGGCATGGTCAACAGCGCGGTCATCGACCGCAATCTGCTCGACCGGCTCGCGCGCAAAGTGGCTCAGGGAAAGATTGGGGAGAAATTGGAGCCCGGGTCCGGGAACCGCCCATCGAGGAAAGGAAAATAGCCATGCTTCCTGCGCTGATCCACGCCAGTACGAGCTTTCTGATTGCCATGGCGGACGCCGCTGCGCGTTCGCTCATGCTCGCTTGCTTCGCCGCAGCCGCGCTCGGAGCATTTCGAGTCAAGAACGTTCGAACCAGGCTTCTGCTTTGGGAAGCGGTGTTGCTCGCGGCTCTCGCGATGCCGTTGCTGACTTCGCTCACACCTGCCATTCAGATTGCGGTGCCCCTGTCGAATCTTCAGGAGCGCAGCGCGAGTGTCGAGATTCCGGCAACGCAGCCTGCCCCTGCGCACACATCCATTTCCGAAAGTTCAGCGAGAACACGTACCCGCTCGGTCGAACGCGTGAAGGCTGGGTCTGCGGTTATTTCCACGGAGGCCGGGCAGGCCGCCGTCGCCGCTTCCGCTTCGTCCGCCGCACGCCGTGGAATCCCATGGCCGATTCTGGCCGTTTCGGCATATTTGGCGATCGGGCTGGTTTTCCTTGCGCGCGTTTTTATCGGCATGCGGTTCGGAAAGCATCTGGTGCGCGCAGCGACGCCGATCGAGGACGCAGACGCCTCGCGGATGCTTTCAGCAGCGTCGCGTGCGGCAGAATTGCGTGTGCCGCCGCGGCTGGCGGAATCGGAAATGATTTCCGTGCCGATGATGCTTGGCGTGCGCGCGCCTGCGATTCTATTTCCTCCGGATTGGCGCAAGTGGGATGAGGGCGAACTCGCCGCGGTGCTGGCGCATGAAGTTTCGCACGTGGAACGCCATGACGCGCTGGCGCAGCGATTGGCGCTGATTCATCGCGCGATTTTCTGGTTTAGTCCACTCGCTTGGTGGCTGGAGCGCCATCTGGCGGAGCTTTCGGAGCAGGCCAGCGACGACGCCGCGCTGGCCAGCGGCGCGGACCGCACGCGCTACGCGGAAACGCTGCTCGGATTTTTCGCGGAGCTCGAAGCTGGCCCGGAGCGCGTCTGGTGGCAGGGGGTTTCGATGGCCAAAGCGGGACAGGCGGAAAAAAGAGTGGATCGAATCCTGGCATGGAGGGGTGCGATGTCGAATCGATTGAAGAAATCTCTCGTGGTGGCTCTAGTGGCGATTGCAGCGCCGGTTGTCGCGCTGACGGCAGCCGCACGTCCGGCGGCTTACGATGTTCAGGCGCCGGCGGCGCCACCGGCTCCGCCCGCTCCAAAAGCCGACGCGGACCCAACTCCGAATCCGCCGCAGCCGTCGGCGACTGCTGCCAAGCCGGCGCAAGCTCCGGAACCACAGTCGGACGAAACTCCCTCAGAGGTCATTGTCCCGCCTATTCGCGTCATCTTTCCTCCCATGCCGGCGATTCGTATGCCCCGCATCCCGCCCGTGGCGTTTGCGATGTTAAGCGATTTGAATTCTCTTAGAGGTTTCCACGGCGGTTACTTTCTGGGCCGCTTTGACGATTGGGGGCCGCGCTTTGTGATTGTCACGAAGGATTCAGACGCGATTACGATGTCCGGCGACCGCGAAGATGCCGAGCACGCCAAGTCTTTGCGAAGCAAGATTCCGGGCGAGTTCATTTGGTTCGAGAACGACGACAAGTCCTACGTGATTCGCGACCAAGCCACCGTCGATCGTGCGAAAACGCTCTGGGAACCACAGGAAAAGCTGTCCAAGGAACAGGAAGAACTCGGGAAACAACAGGAAGCCCTCGGCGAGCAGCAAGAAGAAGCGGCACGGAAAATGGAAGAGCTGAAGCTGAAGATTCCCGACCTCAGCGCCGAGATGCAGAAACTACAATCGGAGATGAAGCAGCTCAGCGCGAACGGCGGGACAATGGAAGATATCGGTAATCTGCAGGGTGAACTCAGCGAGCTGCAATCCCGGATCGAAGAGGTCGCGTCAACCGCGGGGCGCGAGCAAGGCTCGTTCGGCCGTCAGCAAGGTGAGCTGGGACGCCGGCAGGGCGAACTCGCGCGCCAGCAAGCGACGATGGCGCACGAAGCGTCGCGCCAGATGCAACAGCTGCTCGATGACGCAATCGCTCACGGATTGGCAAAGCCGGAATAGCTACGAGCTGACGGGACGAGCGAAAAACGCGTCCACGCGGTCGAGGATTTCGGCTGCCGTTTGAGAATGGTGCACCTGCTGGCGCAGTTCGCCGCCGTTGCGCACCCCGTGCGTGAACAGAGTGGCGAACTGCTTCATCTTGCCAATGGCGTCGGGCATTTCCGCGGCGATCAGGCTCTGAAAGTAACCCGAGAGCAGATGGTAACGATCGGCTTCCGTGGGCTCGTCATAGCGTCCGGTCGCGACGAAGTCCGCGATCTGGCGGAAAATCCAGGGATTGGAAGACGCGGTCCGGCCGATCATCACGGCGTCGCAGCCGGTTTCCGCGATCATGCGCATCGCGTCCTGCGGCGAACGAATATCGCCATTGCCGATCACGGGAATGCGCACGGCCCGCTTCACCGCGCGAATAATATTCCAATCCGCGGAGCCCGCGTAGCCCTGCATCCGTGTGCGCGGATGAACGGCGATCGCCTCGATGCCAATGTCCTCGGCCATGCGAGCCACATCCACGGCGACGATATTGTTTTCGTCCCAGCCGGAGCGAATCTTTATCGTTAACGGGATGCGAACCGCCGCGCGCACCTCGCGGAACAATTTCTCGAGATGCGGCAGATCGCGCAGCAGGCCTGAACCTCCGCACTTGACCACTTTCTTGACCGGACAGCCGAGATTGATATCCGCCTGATCGAAGCCGAGATCCTCAATTAACGCGGCGGCCGAAGCCATCACCTTGGGATCGGAGCCGAATATCTGGCCGGCTATGGGATGCTCGTCCTCGTCGAAGTACAGGTAGCGAAGCGTGCGCGCCGAATTGCGCGACATCCCTTCGGCGCTGGTGAACTCGGTCATGATCAGGCCGCACGCGCCCAAGGAGCGAATCACGCGCCGAAAAACGGTGTCCGTCACACCAGCCATGGGAGCCAGGATGGTCGCCGGGCGAATTGCCAGATCCCGAATTTTCATTTCGACGGGAAACATTTAATCGGACCCTGTAACCGGCTGCGCAACGCTCTCCGGCCGCCTGTCGCCGTCACCCGTGGACGACGGAGCAGCGCCTGCGGCGGCGCGGCGAACCGCCGTTCCGTTTCCGAGCTGCGCGAGCAAGGCGTCCTTCGAGCCTCCAAAAAAATTCTCGAGAACCTGTCCCAGCGCCTGTGCGCGAGCGTCTTCGGCAGTCAGCCGCGGCCGATAGACGTATGCGCGGCCTACCTTCGCCCGCTCAACGATGCCCTTGCGCGCCAGGCGATCCATGATCGTCATGATCGTGGTATAAGCGCGCGGCCGCCGCGCAGCGAGCAGGTCGCGAATCTCGCGAACCGTGCCCTCGCCGATGGGCCAGAGCGTATTCATGCAATCGAGTTCGAGCGGCGCCAGATCGAGCAGCGAACGCCGCGGCGATGGTGTCTTGTCAGCCATGTGTTGCCGTTATCCCTTTTGCGGCGGCGCTTTCGCAGCGCCCTCCGCCAAAAATTTGTCTTTGCGCAGCAGCGATCGGCGCAGCGAAGGATTGCGCTCGGTCCACAGTTCCGCCGCATCACTTCCGGATCCCTGCTCCAGCGTCTTGCGCATGCCGGCCATCTTCGAATCGATATCGTCAATGAAATTCAGCGCGACCGCCTCGGGAATCTGAGGCAATGAGGGCGAGCCGAATTCGTACGAGCCGTGATGGCTCAAGATCATATGCTGGATCAGCACGGCGAGCGGCGCCGGAAATCCCGGGATCGCTTTGATTTTCTCGCGCGCCATTCCCGCGCCAATGGCGATGTGGCCCAGCAGGCGTCCCGCATCGGAATAATCAATTCCGCGCGCGTAGCGAAGCTCGTCGATTTTTCCGATATCGTGCAGCACCACGCCGGTGAGCAGCAGGTCAGGATCGAGCTCGGGATAATGCTCCGCGACAGCGGACGCGAGACCCATCAGGCTCACGACGTGCTCCAGCAAGCCGCCGAGATACGCGTGGTGCATGGTCATGGCCGCGGGCGCGCGTTTTAGCCTGGGGGCGATTTCCGGATCGTCCACCACGCTCGTGAGCAGCTTCTGCAGCCACGGATTCTTCATCCCGGAAATGGCTGCTCGCAGCTCGGCGTAGAGCTTTTCGACATCGCACTTCGTGTGAGGCAAGAAATCGCCGAGCTCGTACTCGCGCTCGGCGGCGGGAATGATCTGCTCGAGCGTCAGTTCCTTCGAGCCGTTGTAAAGCTTCACGCGGCCGCGGATGCGAATTACGTCGTCGCGCTCGAATGTCTTCGCGATGGCTTCGAAATTGTCCCACATCTTCGCGGCGATCGAGCCGGTGCGGTCGCCCAGACTAAGCTCCAGCCAGGATTTGCCGCTGCGCGCTGAAGTACGAATCTCTTTTTCGCGGACGAGGAAGAGACTGGCGACCATCTGGCCGTCCGCGAGATCGCTGACGCAGGGAGACTTCATCAGCTGGTGGCTTTCGGCACCGGCAGCTTCTTCTTTTCTTTCTTCTTGTCTGCCGCATCGGGCGTGGGAGCGACCTCTTGAATCACTGTCGCGCCCGCCACCGCTGCGGAGTCCGTGTAGCCGGGCTTCACGAGAACGTAACTCTCTTCGCGCAGTTGGGCGAGATATACCCGCATCGCGGGGTCCATCTTCTGGCGGTAGAGAACATTCGTGATTTCGCCGTCAACCTTGTCGAGCGGCTGCAATCCGGCTTGAAAGTGATCGAGCACTTTCAGGATTTCGAAACCGGTCTTGGTTTGGATCACGTCCGTGAACTGATTCTTTTCCATCGTGAAAACGGCATCCTCGAGCTGCTTGGAGAGCTGTCCGCGCTCGAACTCGCCCAAATCGCCATTCTGCTGGGCCGTCGAGCCTTCGGAATAGCGCTTCACCAACTGCTCGAAATCCTCACCCTTTACGAGCCGGTTATGCAGGTCGTCCGCTCGCGTGCGAACGGCGGAGATTTCCTCGGGGCTTTTTCCGTCCGTACTCAGGAAAAGCTCCGCGAGAGAAACCTGCTCGGGCCGGTTGAATTCCTGCTTGTGGGCTTCGTAATACGCCTTCACTTCATCGCTGCCGATATTCATGCGCCCGCCCACTTCGCGGCGGATCACTTCCTGGGTCAAAAGGCTGTTCCGGAGCTGCGTCTTATAGTCTTCCCAGACGATACCCTGCTGCTCGACCGCCTTTTCAAGGTCTTCCAGGCTCGACAGGTTATTCTGCTTGCGGACGTCGTCCAACCGCTTGACCAGATCGGTCTCGACGGAGACGTCCATGTCCTTGGCGCGCTCGATCAGGAGCTGCTGGTCAATCATGTCTCGCAACAGATTCTTCTGGTGTTCCGTGACTGAGGCCTGAATCTGCATCTGGGAGCAGTTCTGGCAATCCTGCGAAGCCTCCTGCTGCAAGCCTGCGGCGGCCTTTTGGTAATCGGATAGCGTAATAATCTGGTTGTTCACGCGAGCGACAATCTCCTCGACGGTGGTGCCTTTGGCCTGGGCGTGGGTTACCGCTGGGACCAGAAGAAGCGAGCTGCACAAACCCAGAGAAGCAAAAAAGACGGCGGTTCGATTATTCATAGTGTTCACTCCCAAAAAGTCTATTCTACGCCTGTAGTTGTAGCAACACGTTTCTCACTGCGTCCGTGGCCGAGCCCTTGCCCGACTTCCAGCCGATCCAAAGTACGCCCGACGGATCGAGACGCATGTCGCGGCGCTTGTGGATCAATTTGACGATACGCTCGGGACCAAGCGGCGTGTCGTCATAGAACTTGATGGCAATCTGATCTCCGCGCCGGTCTACCGCCGCAACCAGCAGCTTTTCCGCCAGCGCCTTCAGCACCGCATACTCGAGCAGATTCGCAACTGCGGGCGGCGGCGGTCCGAAGCGATCGTCAAGCTCGCGGGTGACTTCCACGCGTTCCGCTTCAGACGCGACGCTCGCGATGCGCTTATAAATGCGCAGGCGCAGATTTTCGCTCTCGATATATTCCGGCGGGATGCGAATTTCCTGGCCCAGGTTCAGCGTGGCTCGGCGTTCGGGCGTGACCGCTTCACCCTTCCGCTCGGCTACGGCGCGCTCCATCATCTGGCAGTACATATCGAAGCCGACGGCTTCGATATGACCGTGCTGCTCGCTGCCCAGCAGGTTCCCCGCGCCGCGCAACTCGAGGTCGAGTGCCGCGATCCGAAATCCGGCGCCCAGATCGCTGAATTCCTTGAGCGCGCCCAGCCGTTGCCGCGCAATGGACGTGAGAGTGCCCTCGGTGGGCACGAGCAAGTAGGCGTAGGCGCGCTGGTTCGACCGGCCGACGCGCCCCCGAAGCTGGTAAAGCTCGGCGAGCCCCATGCGGTCCGCGCGGTTGATGAGGATCGTATTCGCGCGCGGAATGTCGAGGCCGTTCTCGACAATCGTGGTCGAAACGAGAACATCCGCTTCGTTGCGGATGAATTTCAACATCACTTTTTCGAGTTCGGACTCGCGCATCTGGCCGTGGCCGACGACCACACGCGCGCGCGGAACCAAACGCTGCACCATCGTGGCGAGCGAGACGATGGATTCGACGCGGTTGTGCACGAAGAACACCTGGCCTTCGCGGGCCATCTCTTCCTCGATGACGCGCTGAACCAGCGTCTCGCTGAATGGCGCGACGGTCGTCTGAATCGCGAGGCGATCCTTCGGCGGGGTCTCGATCACGCTCATGTCGCGGAGTCCCACGAGCGACATGTGCAGCGTTCGAGGAATCGGTGTCGCCGACATGGTGAGCACGTCCACGTTCTTGCGCATCTCCTTCAGGCGCTCTTTGTGCGCCACGCCGAACCGCTGTTCTTCGTCCACAACGAGCAGACCAAGATCGTGAAACTTCACGTCCTTGGAAAGCAGCCGGTGCGTCCCGATGACCACATCCATCTTCCCGGCTTCCAGCTCTTCGAGAGTCTTCTTCTGCTCCTTCTCAGTGCGAAACCGGCTGAGCATTTCAATCCGCATCGGGAACGCCGCGAAGCGGCGGCGAAACGTTTCCAGGTGCTGAAACGCAAGCACCGTGGTTGGCGCAAGCACGGCGACCTGCTTCCCGTCCGCAATGGCCTTGAACGTGGCGCGCATGGCGACTTCGGTCTTGCCGTAGCCGACATCGCCGCAAAGCAGGCGATCCATCGGCAGAGTTGATTCCATGTCGCGCTTCACATCTTCGATGGCGCGCTGCTGGTCCGGGGTTTCCTGGAACTCGAAGGCATCCTCGAATTCGCGCTGCCAGTTGGAGTCCGGCGGAAATGCGTGCCCGGGCGTGGTCTTGCGTTCGGAGTACAGGGCGAGCAGCTGCTCCGCCATGTCGGTGACGGATTTGCGCACACGCGTCTTGCGCGCCTCCCAGATGGTTGTGCCCAAGCGGTCGAGCGTCGGTTCCACGCCGCCGAGGGACTGATATTTCTGGATGAGGTCAATGCGCGCCAGCGGGACGTACAGCTTTGCGTCTCCGGCGTAACGCAGAAACATGAATTCACCAGTCGCGCCTTCTACAACTACCTGCCGTAAGCCCTCGAATTGACCGATGCCATGGTCCACGTGAACGACATAGTCGCCCGGCTTGAGGTCCGAGAAATCGCTGAAGAAGCTCGCCGTCTTCGGCCGCGCGCGCGGGCGCTGCGGAGGAAGCGTTTCAAACAGGTCGGCGTCTCCGTAGATAGCGAGCTGCGCCTCGGGAAAGACGACGCCTTCGTTGAGCGGCGCTTTGACAAGCACCATGGCTGGGGCGCTGCTGCCGCTCGACTCTTCCGCCAGGCGCGTAACCGTGACGTTTTCCTCGAGTTCACCCAGGCGGTACGGCAATTCGTACTCGTGGCAGATGTCCGCAAAGCGCTCGAGCTCTCCGGTGCTCGTAGCGGACACCATCACGTACTCGCCTGCGCCGAGCCGGCTGCGGACCTCGGCCATGAATGCGGCGACATTGCCGTGGTAACGCGTGGTGGGCTGAGTGGCGAGCGCGAATGGCGCGACGCCTTCGTGCGCGAGGCCGAGATGTTCGACGGACAGCCGCGGCGAAAGCTGGAGCGCGAGCGACCACTCGTCTTCGTTGAAAATGTAGCGCGCCGGGGGCTCGGCGAGAGGATCCTCTGCTCCGTCAAAAGCTTCCGCGAGGCGCGCGCGATATTTTTCCACGGCAGCGTCGAGAAGCGAAGGTTCATCCAGGACCACGATCGGATCCGCTGCGAGATCGAACAACACGCCGGGGCGTTCTTCGAGCGGCATCTCGCGAAACTCCCATCCGGCGTAAAAGCCCGCCGGCGCGGCGTCGTCCTCGCGGCCGGACCCGGACCCGACGCGCTGCCGCTCGAGCACTTCAGCGTGGCGCTGCAGTTCGACGAGAGGAAGGAGCGCCGCGCGCTCGACAGGATTCGTCGAGCGCTGCGTATTGGGATCGAACGCGCGAATGGATTCGATCGTATCGCCCAGCAGCTCGATGCGCACGGGCTGCGGCGTCTCGGGCGAGAACACGTCAATGATGCCGCCGCGGACAGCATACTGTCCCGGCATCTCGCAGGTGACGTGCTTCTCATACCCGGCCGCTACCAGAAAACCGATGAGTTCTTCGTGGGGAACGGACTCGTCGCGCGCCACGACTCGGGCAAGCCCCGGATAAAACGATCGCTCGCGCATTCGCCACAGCGCGGCCTGCACGGGCGCAATCAGGACGTCGGCCTCGCCCGTCGCCAGGCGCCAGAGGGCGACCGCGCGGTCTTCGGAAATCTCCGCGTGCGGCGACCGATTTTCGTACGGCAACACGTCGTGCGCGGGGAGATGCGCAACGCGGCGCCCGGGCTTGCCGGTTACAGCGCTGTAAAACCAGCGAACAGGTTCGAGCAGCGCTTCCGCGCGCTGATTCGACTCCACCAGCAGAATGGCGGGGCGCCCCAGCTCGGAAAACACCAGCGGAACCAGCAGCGCCTTCGCCGAATCGGTGAGCCCTGCGAGACGAACTTCTCCTCCAAGGCGCCGCAGCTTGTCGCAGGCTTCCTCGACGGCGGGCCGGCGGGCAATCCGCGCGAGGAGCTCGGAAACGAGCGGGAGAATCATACGCGAAGCTCCAGGATGCGTTCGATCAGCCGAGTGGTTGAATAGCCGGGCTCGAGCGGGATGCGCACGACTCTGCATCCGAGGGCTTCGAGTTCGCTGCTTTCGTGATGTGCGGATTGATCCGAGCGGCCGCTGCCGCCGATCGCGACCACATCGGGCAAAAGACGCGCGAGAAATTCGCGCGGCGAAGGACCTTCGAATTCGACTACGCAGCCGACGGCGGCAAGCGCAGCGAGGATTTTGGCGCGCTCTGAGGAAGGAATGATCGGACGCGCGGGAGCTTGCCTTGTAGACCCGTTGCGGGGGGCTGACCGTGCGCCGGCAGTTGCGTCGCTCTCAATCGCGACGACGAGGACATCGCCCAGGGAGCGTGCGTGTTCGAGAAGCCGAATGTGACCGGCGCGCAACAGGTCGAAACAGCCGCTCGCACACACTACTCCCTTCCCGGCGCGTTTCCACTGGCCCCGGCGGGAAATCAGGTCACTTTGCGAAACGACTTGTCCCAAACGTCTGCCCGTCAGCCCGCTCCCGAAGGAAGGGCCGAAGAGACAATTCTACCATGCGCGCCCACCGCCCCGCGGCCGGCCATACGTGAAGCGCTGCAAATGCGCCGGCCAACTGCGCGCCAAGGCGTTGGCCTTCAAGATCGGCACGCGGCTGTGACCGGGATTTTCAGTGCTATAATTTCCGCCAGTTTCAAGCCGGGTGTGTTTGCGCGGGCCGTATCCTAATCACAACGGGATCGTTATAGGGGCCATGAAAGAAATCGCGATTGTCGGAGGCGGACCCGCCGGCGCGCTTTGCGGCGAACGCCTCGCGAGCCAGGGATTCCATGTAACAATTTTCGACGAGCGCCTGGCGTGGGAAAAGCCCTGCGGCGGCGGTCTCACCCATAAGGCGATCCAGGCGTACCCTTTCCTGCTCGACGGACCTCAACCCAAGAAAATTGTGCGGACGGCGGAGCTGATTTCCGGCTGCGGGCGCCGCGCGCGACTCGAGATGAGCCACCCGATCGTGATTTACGCGCGCAAGGTGCTGAACGGGCTGCTGCTCGACCGGGCTGTCGCGGCGGGATGCACGGCCGTGCGCTCGCGTGTGACCAGCGTGAACACGGATGACCCGCAGGTTCGCCTGATGGCGGGCGGCGAAGAACGCCGGTCGGACTTCGTGGTGCTCGCGGCGGGAGCGCGCAACCAACTGCTGCCGGAAACGACGGCGCTCGGGGCGATGGATTTGGAAATGACGCTCGGCTATTTCGTGCCGACCGAGGAAGACATCATCAAGGTGAAATTCCTGACGGAGTTCGAGGGCTACTTATGGTCGTTTCCGCGCGCCGATCATCTTTCTGTCGGCATCTGCGCAAAGATGGGCCAGAATCCGACGCAGCAGCTCCGCCGCCACCTCGACCAATTCGTCCAGGAAGAAAAGATTTCCATGGAGGGCGCGCGATTTTATAGCCACGTTCTGCCTTCGCCGGAAGCGCAGACGATACGCGGCCGCCGCATCGCCGGAAAAAACTGGGCGATGGTGGGCGACGCCGCGGCGTGCGTGGACCCGCTCACTGGCGAGGGCCTTTATTACGCGCTGCGTTCCGGCGATTTGCTTGCGCAGGCGCTGATGGAAGGCCAGCCGCAAGCCTATCCCGAGCGGTTGCGGGCGGCTTTTTCCGCCGATCTGGAATTCGCCGCCAAGATCGCGCGAAGGATATTTCGCGGCAACTTTCTGGGTGGAGCGATCACCACTCGAATGGTGCAGGTGCTGAGCCACTCGCCGGCATTCCGCGATCTGATCGGCGAGGTCTTCAGCGGCTCGCAGGATTATCGCAGCTTGAAGAGCCGCCTGTGGGACCAGCTCGGCGTTACGTTCGTGCAATTTGCGCGCAGCTTTCTCGCGCCGCGCGCGATCATTGCCACGCCGCGCCAGCCGCGCCGCGAGCCATCGCCATGAAACCACGGAGAGCCAAGCGCAGCACGAGTATGTCGAAGCATTCTTCGAAACGTAATTCGAAGCCGGCCTCAAAGCCAGCGCCAAAAAAGACATCCGAAAAAACGGCCGCCGGGTTGCTCGAGCGGCGCCCTCGGATCGGCCTCGAAGCGACTGCCGAGCGCGTGGTCGCGCCCGAACACACAATTCAGGTGGTCAATCCGAATCTCCCAGCCGTCTTTTCGACTCCCTCCATGATTGGATTGATGGAGCATGCGACAGTGCTGGCCATATCCTCTGAATTGCCACCCGGTGCGATTTCAGTTGGCACGCGAATTGAAGTGGATCACTTGAAGGCCGTGGGACCGGGCGCGACCGTTCGCGCGTGGGCGCGGTTCGTGAAATACGAAGGTCGCTTCCTTGTCTTCGATGTCGAGGCGCGTTCCGGTGAACATCTGATCGGGCGCGGGCGCGTGTTCCGCGCCATCGTTCACCCGGGAGAGCACGGCGCGAGAGCTCAAGCTCGCGCGCAGCAGTAAGCTCCCCCCTTACTTCTTCTCGGAAATTTGCACCGAGGCCTGCGTGGATTCCCAAGCCAGACGCAGCGTGCACGCGCCGCCGCTCTGATCGAACGCGATCATGAAGTTCTCCATCGGCGAATCCAGCTTCGACACTTTCATCGGCACGCGCACGAAGTCGTACGATTCCCCCGGATAGGGGATGCCCCACTCGCCTGTTTGCTTGCTGATGATCAGCGTCCATGCCTCCGCTGTGGGGAGCGCGAAAAGCGTGTAGCTTCCCGCGGGAACCGTCTTGCCTCCCACGTTCGCGTTCGCATCAATCACAAATGTTGTCGCTTCGTTCGCGCCGGCGCGCCACGGCTCGCCATAGGGCACCAGGCCCCCGAAAATCTTGCGTCCCTTCATCCTCGGACTCGAATAGTCCACGTGGATCGTCTTGCCATCTGGAAATTTACAATCGGCCTTTGCCGGCGGGCTCGCGACATTGCCTCCCATCTGGGCGCGACCGGGGGTGGCAAAGGCAGCGGCAAGCAACATCACGGTGCAGACGGCTCCGGGATTGATTCGCATGTTTTCTCCTCAGGCTGAGATGTCCGTTAGCTTAGACGCATTCAGACGGCGATTCGATTCGCTGCGAATGAAAATCAGCACGGAAACCAACGCGGCCAGGGCGGCAAACCAGGTCACAGCAATCAAATGAACGACCCAACCCGCGGTTTTCCCGATTCTTGCCAATAGAAATGGCAGAAAGTTGAACGCCGTGATGTGCGCGTAGTCCCACGGATCGTAAGTCATCGAATCGTTGACGAGACCCCACTGATCCATTTTCCCCAGACTAAACGCGACGATGTTCTTCATGCGCAGCGCGACGACAAATGTCGGATGGCCGATCGTGTCCAGCTGATAGATCTCGAGCGGGCA
Organism: Acidobacteriota bacterium; assembly: GCA_003166795.1. Lineage (GTDB taxonomy): Bacteria > Acidobacteriota > Terriglobia > Acidiferrales > UBA7541 > Palsa-295. The sequence goes on from PMUS01000059.1 coordinate 29,179, forward strand.
CCAGAACATCACGGACGCGACCTGGACGAAGACGCTGGTCACGATAAACGCGATCCCCATCGCCCAGACAATCCCGCCAAGTTTCGCGCGATGACGCATCAGCAGCGGCACGGAAATAAACGCGACGAGCTGCGCCGCGGTCGAAACGTACCGGTCGCCCCATGCGAAATCCCCACTCCAGTCCGTAAACGTCGAGTAGAAGCAGGTGTTCGCAAGCAAAAGCGCGGTGAAAGCGATCAAGTAGGCTCGAATCTCAGGCCGGAAGCGTCTCCAACCCACCGCGCAAAGAATCACCGCCAGCACCAGGAGCGGATCGAATAGGAAGATGGACTTTTCCGGGGTGAATAGCGCGCCGAGGAATCCCACATGGAATGGCATTTCGAACGGATACGCGGCGGGCAGCGCGGGGTTCAGCATTTTCTGTTCGCGGCCAAACACGCCCATGTATGTGGTGAAGAACGAACCGAAGCGCTGATATTGGTACAGACGATCGAGCAGAAGGAATATCGCATAGACAGGCAGCGCCATTTTCGCGTAACGGGCGAATCGCGAACGCAATTCCGGCCCGCGCGCGCCAGAAAACCACGTCACCAGAGCGAGAAAAAGAAACACCGCGAGCAGATCCATCCCGGTTGTCAGGCGCGTGAGCAGATTTGCGCCGAGCGCGAGCGAGCCGATCAGCAGTGCGCGGCGGTCGCCGCTGCGGAGCCATTGGTACTGAAATGCGAGCCCCGTGAGAGTCAGCAGCAGGATGTAGTTGTTCTCCATCATGTTCTGCGTGTAATGGAAAAACGTGGTGCAGAAAATCAGCGCCAGCACTCCCGCGATCTGCTGTTTGACGCTGAACCCGAAAAGCCCAAGCAAGCGGAAGCAAACCAGCGCGCTTAGGACGCAGACCAGAATATTAGTGCTGTAACTTACGACAATATCGCGCACGGTGGGATCTGCGTCGTAGCCGTCAAACGCAGGCAGGCGCTCGATATAGGTGCCGACGATGTCAGACGGCAACATCAGCAGGGACTGGCCGATGCCGTACCAGCCGTAGAGCTTCCCGTTGCGTCCGTGGATGCCGAACGTGGGGTAGTCCTGGGGATCAACAGCAGGCTCGGATGTCCAGAAAGAGTGCGTGGCCTGCAGGCGATGCGTCGTGTCGCTCGAGCCGAGCTCGCCGGATTGCACCACGAACGCCCCAAGAAATGCCGCGAGGCCTATGAGAAATGCGGGGTTGCGGAACAGACGGCGGAGGCGAGCGATCATCGTGGCAGGCGCATCCTAGTCCACGCCCGCGCTGGATTCAAGCGCTCCCGGAGCGGTCCGCAATGCGCGCAGTCAAAAAGTTGCTGCGATTTCGAAGGTAGCCTAAGATATTCGCACGCCGGAGTGGCGGAATGGCAGACGCGGCGGACTCAAAATCCGTTGGTCGCAAGGCCGTGTGGGTTCGACTCCCTCCTCCGGCACCAGCATTCCTTCACGGCTGTGAAGCGGCTGCGGGGCGCGCCTCCACCACGGTGTGAAACAGGATTTTCCCGTGGCGGACCACAAACGCGTCAGTACCGGCCATCGAGCCGGGTTTCCCTGGATTCGATACCCAGTGTTCGTACCCCACATCGCCGTCGGCTGTGACCTTCGCCTCGAAAACCGGCGCGGGAGCCTTGCCATCGCCATTCGCGAAGAACGATTCGAATAGGCGGCGCAGCGCGGGCTTCCCCTGCACCGTTTGTTTCGGCGCTATAAAGATCGCGTCGTCAGCATAGTCGCTCAACACGCCTTCCAAATCGTGCTGCGTGAAAACGGCAAGGTGATGCGTCACCACTTGCTCGGGCGTCCTCGCGTCCGGCGAGTTCTGCGCCTGCATTGAGAAAACGCAAAGAAAGGATAGGGCTGCGCTTGCGAGAGGGGCTTTTTTCATCGTTCGCTCCAATCCTTTGAAAATCAAACTATGGGCTATGTTCCCACACGCAGAGAACGCGTGAGGTTCTTCAGCGTCGCGACCGCCGAGAATGCGGCGAGCTGCGAGGTCCGCGGATTCGATTTCGACGGCACGTTTTCCACCTTCATCGTGAGCTTTCCGAATTCGCCGTGGACGCGAATCTCGTGCACGTTTTCACTTCCTCCCGGCACGGCCACGATGCGCACGCGAACCGGTACCGCGGGGTCAACGGCCAATCGCAGCGAAGCCGCCACGTTTGAGGTCGCGGGAAACGCGCGCGCGGCCTCCTCGGCCGTGCCCTCGAAGATGACGGCCTCCTCCTTGAAACCATCGAGTTGCAGGCCGCGCTCCACCACATATTTCGATCCCTGCAGCGCCGCGATTGGCTTTCGACTCGTCAGTTGCGCGAATTCGATCCGGCCAATGGACGCGGACTTGATACCGTCGAGCCCGGCGATGGCTCCCGACGGAACATAGATCGTGCAATTCCTCTCGTGTGCCTGGCGAAACCACTCTTCCCTGCCGAGCAAGCCGCCCACGCTCATGATCAACATGTCGCGGCCCTGCGCGAGCGCCTTGGGAACGAATTCCGGCAGCGCCGCCTGGCTCGCAGCTTCCACTGCCAGCTCGCAGCGCTCGATCATCTCGTCAATTGAAACGACCGGCGGGTGGCCGAAAAGCTCCTTGGACAGGCATTCGGCTCGAGCGTGGTCCTGGTCCGCCAGCGCGACAAGCTCCGCATCCAGTTGTTGTTGATCGAGAGCCGTGGCGATCACGCGGCCGATGGCTCCGACGCCGAGTATTCCGATTTTCAGCATATATGTGCCGGTCTCAAGCGAGTTCGAGCATGCGGTCAATGGCACGCTTCGCCTTGTGCGCGATTTCAGTGGGCACCGTAATCTGCGGCGTCAGTGTCTCGAGCGATCGAATCACTTTGTCGAGCGTGATGGTTTTCATGAACGCGCAGATCGCGTTCGGATTCACAGGATGAAACGTCTTCTCCGGGTATTTCTTGTTAAGCTGATGCATGATGCCGAGCTCGGTTCCCACGGCAAACTCCGCGGCGGACGATTCTCCGATGTGCCGGAGCATTCCTTCGGTGGAAAGAAAAAACGTGCGGTCTTGCGGCAGCGTGCCGTCGAGTGCCTTGGACATGCACGAACTCACGCAGCCGCACTCAGGATGCAGCAGCAGCTCGATGTCGGGATGCTGATCCATTATCTCGACAACCTGCTCTGGGCGAATCGTCTTGTGCACGTGGCAATAGCCCGGATACGCGACGATGTTGTTGCGTCCGGTCTGCCGCGCGACGACCTCCGCCAGGAATTTATCCGGGAGAAAAAGAATCGTCCGGTCGGCAGGAATGGCGCGGACCACCTTCGCGGCGTTCGCCGAGGTGCAGCAATAGTCGCTTTCGGCTTTCACGGCCGCCGACGTGTTTATATAGGAGACCACCACGGCATCGGGAAGCTTCGCCTTCCACTTGCGCAGCTCCTCGGGCGTGATCGAAGCGGCGAGCGAACAACCGGCACGCAAGTCCGGCAGCAGCACGATCTTGTCGGGCAGCAAAATCGCCGCCGTTTCCGCCATGAAGTGCACGCCGCAGAAAACGATTACGTTAGCGCTGGTTTTAGCCGCGGCCTGCGAAAGCTTCAGCGAATCGGCGACAGCGTCGGCTACCTCCTGGACCTCGGGCCGCTGATAATGGTGCGCGAGCAGGATGGCGTTGCGCTCCGCGCAAAGCGCGCGGACTCGCTCCTGCTTCCGCCGGATCTGCTCCGCGGAGTCCTCTACGTGTTCGATCAGCGGAAGACTGTAGCGTCCTTCAAAACCCTCTGGGACGGTTACTTCTGGCATGACGGGTCTCCTCTTTCAATGAAGTTATGAAATCCTCTGGCAGATATCGAGCGCGCGTGCTGAATGCGTCAGGGCGCCGATGGAAATGGCATCCACACCGCAGGTGGCATACGCTTCCACGTTAGTGTCCGAAATGCCGCCGCTAGCCTCGATCAACGTGTGGTCCCACAGCCCGCCGCGGCGGAGCATTTCGAGAATTTTGTTGATTCCATCCGGCGCCATGTTGTCGAGCATCAACAGGCACGGATATTGCTCGCCCGCATCTTCCTGCACCCGGCGGAAGGCTTGCGCCGCCGCGCGCGCCGCGGCTTCGCCGCGTACCTCAACCTCAATGAACGCCGACTCTGCGCGAATCTTCCACGCCTCTTCGATTGCCAGCGGGGCGGCGTCCTCTTCGCGGCTCGCGAGTAAAGCGAGGTGATTGTTCTTGATGACGACCGCGTCGCCCAGGCCGAGGCGATGTGTTCCGCCGTTGCCGAGATGCAGTGCGCGCTTATCGAGGAGCCCCCAGGGAGTCTTTCGCGTGCCCACGATTCGAGTTCCCGACGAGCGCCGCCGCGCGCGTTCCTGCATGCAACGCGACGCTGTGGCGATGCCGCTCATTCTTTGCAGCAGATTCAAGCTCACGCGCTCGAGCGAGAGCAGTTTCGACTCGTCTCCTTCGGCACGCAGCAGCGTGTCGCCGGGCTTGATCACGTCGCCATCCTGTTTTTCGAACGCGACTTCGACTCCATGAGCCCGCACCAGGAAGGCAAACTCCTCAAGTCCCGCGGCAACCCCGCCTTCGCGAGCTAGAATTGAGGCCGATGCGAACCGGTTCTTCATTCCGAGGGCCCTTGCGGTCAAGTCTTCCGGGGCTAGATCCGTTTGCACCAGTGATTCAGTGATCGCGCGAACGGCCTGGCAATACGCGGGATTATCGAGCGTGAGGCTCCCGCCTCGAAATAGAGCTTGCTCGATTCGTTGTTCGCGCGTTGCGTTCATCCCAAGCGCCTGCCTTCACAAATTACTTCAGAAGAAAGCCTCGCGCGCGTAACCGCGCCTTGGCTCGCGAAATCATCTCCGGCCGTGAGGCCTCAATCGTGTGCAGATGCACGCCTCCAGTTAAGGAGGAAAGCAGCAACGCGTGCGATGCGCTCACATGCGCAAGAAAATCCTGCAGATCCGCCCTCGATTCGATCATCAGCGAACCGCGCAACTCGCCGTAGAGGGGGTGCTCGACGATTACATCCAATATCTTGACGCCGTGATCAACCAGGATTTGAAGCTCTTCTTCGGTCCGCTCCGGCGCGTGCCGGCAGGCCAGAATCGCCCGATGCCCACGCCCCGCGCGACCAGGCAAGAGGTAACCCCGCGGCGTGGCCACGATGTCTTCGCCGCCGGCCCGCAGAATCGCCACGTCTTGCACGAGCGATTGGCGGCTCACGCGAAAATGCTTCGCCAGTTCCCCGCCCCGAATCGGGCCGCCGTGGGTGCGCATCCATGCCACGATCCGGCGTCGACGTAGTTCGGCTGAATCCGGCCGAATCCCGGGTGAGGATCTCGCTTTCCGCGATCCGTTGGGTGGCTTCATATCCTTACTGTCTTGTCAGATATCTAGTCTAATGTCAAGTCGCGCGAGACAAATGCCCTGCGCGTTTGTCCGAGGTTTACTCTGGCGGTGTCAGCTCCGCATTTTCTCTCCATGACGCGGCGAGTTGGGGGATAGTGGACGAGGCCGGAAGAAAGGCTGGATTTTGTGCCGCAAGCGGGACAACGACGAAGCGCGCGCGTGCTGTTGGATGTGCCCGTCGTGATTCGCGGCGAATCTGCGGATCAGCGAGCCTTTCGCGAGGAAACGTTCACCGTGACCGTGAGCGCCCACGGCGCGCTCCTGATGCTGGCGACGAACGTAGTTCTCGGCCAATCGATCGTGGTGGTCAATGCGCTCAACCGCGATGAGCGCGAAGGCAAAGTCGCCTACCGTGGACCGCTCCACGCCGGGCTTTCGCAGGTGGCTGTCGAGTTCACTCAGCCATCCCCGGAATTCTGGCCCGTCAACCCCGTACCTCTCGACTGGAAAAAGTCCTAGAAAAATGCGCGCAGGCTAGGAAGCGTTGAGTTCGGCGAGCCACGAATTGAGGACTTGTAATTGATCGGCCGGCGTATTCAGAAACGCGATTCCCATGCCCATTCCTTCTTGCGTGTAGATGATCTTCCCCGGCGATGTGAACTTGCCTTGATCCCGCGAAATACAGACTTCGACGTTCGTTTGCGTCGGCAGCGTGTTCAACACATCCACGTAACAGCCTTTGAGGCTGACCTCGGATATGCGTCCGGAAATATGCAACCCGCTCTCGGGTTCGACGAGGTCAGTCTGCGCGATCAGACCGTAACGCGGCACCGACCGCCGGTCGCGGTAGGACCTTCCCTGATCGTTAGGAGAGGTGCCGGAATCGCCCATTGTGTCACTCCTGCTCTTGGATTCAGCGTGCCACAGATACCCGGGCAATGCCACGCTCTCGGTGCCCCATGGCGCGAAAGGGGAACGTCACCCGCCAGGAGTCACGATACTCACCGCGGAATGCTCATCCAAATCGCTTAAATTATGGGCCAATTTCGCCCTCTTGTGCCAATTTGGCGAAAGCTTCCCAGTGTGTAACGCAAACATGATGTGCAGTGGGGTTCCGACGCCTGCTTTCAATTGCAAGCAGTCGAGTACTAGGCTGGGTTTTCTTCACATGATTCCCACGAGGGGAAACCAGCTCGGCCCCACCGGGTCTATCGCGGCGCGCCGAGGACCGATGCCTCGGTCGCAGGCCCCTTATGCCTCGGCGCCTCGTCACAAAGAATGTACATAGACCGTACTAATCTCTTCGGTACTGCTTCCCACGCCCTAGGCGCTTTATACAGTAAATGCAGTACCCTCCTTGGACACAGGTTTCCTCAAACCAGTTGCTTCGAAGCCCGTAAAGCTCTATCGTTCTATCTAGTAGAGACCATTAGGCGGAAACGTTTCGTTTCGGAATAGTCCAACGATGCCATCCATGCGGCCAGGGGAACAGCTAAGGGAAATTCGCAACCGCCTTGGGGTAACGACACGCGAAGTAGAAGAGTTCAGCCGCACGATTGCGGAAGATCGTCAGAACGAAGAATTCTACATTTCGAACGCCTGGCTCACACAGCTCGAGAACAAGAATTCCATCCCCAGCATCTACAAGCTTTACAGCCTCAGCGTCATCTACCGGACCAAGTTCAACGATTTGCTTACCGTTTTTGGCATCGACCTCGGCGCTACCTCTCGCTATCAGCTGGCCTTGCCTTTGCAGAATACGCACCTGACGGCGTTTGAATCGCTCGATCCTGAAAAGGGCGTAACATTCCCGGTGCGCTTCGACAAAAACTTCAGCTTGGATTCGACAAGCCTGATTTCGCGCATGGTCGAGGTCTGGGGCGAGGTCCCCATCGCGCTGATTCAAAAACTGGACGTGCGACATTGCCAGTACGGTTACATTGGGGTTGAGGATTATTCGATGTATCCGCTGCTGCGCCCCGGATCATTCGTGCAAATAGACAGCCATCCCAACCGGATGCAGGCGTCGGAATGGCGCACGGAATTCGATCGCCCGATTTATTTCGTCGAGCTGCGGGACGGTTACGCTTGCTCGTGGTGCGAGATACGCGGGTCCCAACTGACGCTGATACCACACCCTCTCTCAGGCTGCACCATCAGGCAGTTTGCTTATCCATCGGAAGCGGAAATTGTGGGACAGGTAACCGGCGTGGCTATGCGCTTAGTCTCACAGAGCGCGGATTCAGACGAGACTCCAAAATTGCCAAAGCGATCTTGAAGCTCGAAAACAGAAACTGCGCCGAAAGCGGATCGCTTTCCACCGGCACCGCCACTCGATAGGGCTCCAGCCCTCTCCAAGCAGCCAGGAAATCAGCCGGGCTGGTGTGGGTAGAGGCCATGTAGGCTTCCATCTGCCCAACCAGATTCTCCAGTGAACACCCTACCAGCTCGCGAAATGCCTCGCGGTGGCAATCTGCCATCGCCTCGCACGCTACTTCCTGGCTGAAGCGGGAGGCCAAACCATCGTGGTAATAGAGGCCCGTGTTGTAATCACGCATGGACGCCAAATAAATCAACCTGTCCAGGGGCCTGGGGAACTCAGATAGGGAGCGGCGTCGCAAATCCTCGGCCGCTTGTTGCACGTCCATTCGTCTGGGAAAGGAAGCCACGTTGGCCTATTTCTAGGGGCGCGCGGGTCCGGCCGCGCTGCCGCCTCTGGTGGCATACACGGGGGTCAGGAAAGCGAGAGATTGTTCGGAAACCTTGCAAACACGAGTCGCGGTGGCCGCTGTGGATCCCACGATTCTGGGAGTCGCATAGGGTCCCCCAAGGAACACAGAAACCTGCAGCACGCGGCACGCGAACAGAAGAACCGCAAAATCTAGCGCCAGCGCCAGTTCCGTCCTGGGGCTCAGCCGCGCATAAAACCTCGCGGACCCAAGATGAAAGTGCCTCAGACTCAGCACCTGCTTGCGAACCCGGCTCACCCAGGAAAGAACGACCTGTTTACGCTCCTCCAGGAACAACTCGCGAATCTCTTTCGCAGGCTCCAATTCAACGTATTCCAAATCCTCTCGGGCGAAGATCCGGCCTACAAGTTCGGGCGGCAGCAGGCCCGCCTGCAAGGCGTTCAGTGCTTGCTTGGCTTCCACCATTGCGCCGGAACCACCCTCCGCGCGCCGGCCGCTTCGCGCGAAGAAATAGAGCGATACCAGGAGCATCGCTCCGATCAGCAAGAATGAAATCAGTTGGATCACGGTCTATTCACCTTTACCAGCTCAGTGTTGGCGGCACCGACCATATTACGCGTTCTCGCCGCAAGCGCTTCATAGTCTCCGTCAGGACCAATTGTCGCCTCCGGGACCGGATTGGCGCAATAGGACCAAAGTGCCACTAACCAGATCACTAGGGCGGCCACGTAGGAGAGCTGCTCGATCAAACTCCATGCCCCCCGGAACGAGAGCCCGAAGTAAGACCGCAGCGCGAGAGTGATCAGGGTCGTCCCGACGCACTGCCCGTACCCCAGAATCATGCCTTTCAGATTCCGCCCCATCGCGATGCCATAGTAAGAAATCACCTGGAGCAGGCCGAAGAGCAGGATCGCCTGGACGGTCAGGAAATCCCGCTGCAACCTGAAATAAAGGGCCCGCACCACCGCTATGTTGGGCGCAAACACTAGGTACCCAATGGCGAAACAGAGAACCGCCCCCAAGATGACAAAACCGCCGATTCTTGCGAATTTATCGGCCCCCGCATAAGGAGACAGAACGTGCCGGAAAATTTCCAGGAGAATTCCGCAACCCAGAAAGAGGATTATAAAACCCCCGTACCAGCTCCACTTTTCGTACGATTTCATGTTTATGAAATAGAGAGGGTATGCCACGACATCGGAAAGTAGCATCACGAAGAGGTAGGTGTAGAAACTCGAATACTTCGTCAGGAGGTTCGCGCGGAAGCCCCTATACAGAATCAGGGCCTCCAAGACGATACCGCACAGCCAGATTGTCAAACTCAGCATAGAGGAACACCCGTCCACATGCAGTTAAATGCTAGCACAAAAAGACAGGAGAGGGGCTGGAGATTCTCTCCTGCTTGCTTTGCATTTAACCCGCTTTACGCTCCCCTTGGCTGGGACTCAACACCCGCGAAACCGGTTCCTTAGATCCCGCCTCCCCCACCCGGTGGCTCCGGCATCGGCTTCGT
>PMUS01000004.1 GCA_003166795.1 Acidobacteriota bacterium
GCGGACACGGTGGCGGAGGCGGCTCTCATGGAGGCGGTGGTGGCTCCCACGGCGGCGGAGGCGGGTTTCATGGCGGCGGTGGCGGAGGCCGGGGAGGCGAGTATCGCGGTGGTGGCGGCGGAGGTGGTTTCCGCGGCGGCGCGAGCGGCGGATACCGCGGCGGCAGCCGGAGCATGGGTCCTTCTTCCAGCGCGCGTTTTGGAGGCGGTTCGAGCGGGCGCGGTTTCGGCAGTAGCGGCGGAGGCCGTGCAATGGCCTCTCGCGGCGCGGGTGGCGACGGCCAGTGGCATTCTTTTGGCGGGGCCCGCGGCGGCGCATCGTCCTCCGGAGCAGCGCGAAATTCTAGCGGATCATTCGGCGGCGCGCGTGGTTCGGCAAACGCCGATGGCGGATGGCATTCATTTGGCGGGGCCCGCGGCGGCAGCGTTGCGGGAGGAGCATCGGGCGCGTCCCGGTCAGGTTTCGGAGGAAGCTCGGCGACGGCATCGAACCGCGGGTTTGGTTCGGGAGCGGGCTCGAGTCGAGGTTTCTCGAATTCGTCGGGATCTCGATTCAATAGCGGCTCTTCGTCTTTCGGACATTCTGGACTTTCCAATTCAACGACTGGCGGCAGATTCGGAGGCACCGGGCTGGGCAATTCCGGCTTCGGCAATGCGCGATTTGGCGCCGGTAGCTCGTTTGGCCGGCCGTTTGGCGGCGCGACGTTCGGCAATCGTGGATTTGGTGGATTCGGCGACCGAGGATTTGGCTATGGACGCGGATTTGGCGGCTACGGGCGCGGATTTGGGTGCTGCGGCTTCGGCGGCGGCTTCGGTTGGGGTTTCGGATTTGGATGGGGACTAGGATTTGGTTGGGGCGGCTTCTGGAATCCCTTCTGGCTCGGACCGAGCTGGGGATGGGGTTCGCCGTACCCGTATTACGCTCCGTATTCGGACTGGCCGCCGTATGGGTATTACCCGCCCCCGGCCGCTGGCTACAATTACGGCGGTCCTTATGACACGCCCGACAACTCAGCACCGACCAACAACAATGATTCGATCTACGGGCCGTACTCCAGCTCTGGAAACCCGAACGGCTACGAGAACGCAACGCCCGTGGAAGGAACCGCGGATCCGGCCGGTGCGAATCTCGCCGTGTCTCGGCCCACGATTCTTGTTTACCTGAAGGACGGCACCACGCTGGCGGCGGACGACTACTGGGCGGTGGACGGAGAGTTTCACTACCGCGTGAAATACGGCGGCGAAAGCAGCGTTGACATGGATCAGGTTGACATGCAGCGCACGATTGATGAGAACGCGAAGCGCGGCGTGCGTTTCACGCTGAAGCCGAAACCGGCTACGAACGCGGATGGCTCAGCGGCGAACCGTCCCGCTGCTGTGCCGTCGGCTCCCGTGCCGGTTTATCATCACGCGGCGAGCGCGGTTGCGGTGAGCGCTTAAAATTTTCTGCTGAAGTCTGAATCGGGTAGTATCCTAATCTGCGAGCACGGCAAGAAAGAATTTCCTCAGGGGCTAAAGCCCCACTTATGTTGCGCAGTTTATGTCGGAGCTGAAGCTCCGACCCCCTAAAGAACGGTGATTAACGCTTAAGATTTTCCGCTGAAGTCGAAATCCGACAAAAGCAAATAGCCGGCGAGACGCCGGCGCTACACGGACCGCGCTTCCAGCGCGCGCGAAGGGCAGCCCCGCCAGAAATCGACTCGACAAGCACTGGTTCGACGGCGTCCACCACGAGACGGCGCCGCTACGGCGTGGCGTTGGGCGCCAAGATACCGAGCGGGAGATCGCGCACCGTGCGGAGGCCGGCGGTGGCGGCGAGGATGGCTTGGATGGCGTTGACGGCGACAGCGGCGGTGGCGATGTCTCCGTGCGTGCCACCGGGAATCGTGAGCGTCAGATTCGGCTCGCCGCGCAATTCGACCGTGTCGGCGGGGTGCTTCGCGCCAACGTACATCTGAAGCTCCATGAAGATTTTGTCCTCGCCCTCCCAAATTCCGCGCCCAATCTGATAGACTCCGGCGACCTGGCCGGGAGCGACCTCGAGGAACTCGGTCTTCACGGTTTCGGTGGCGATGACCGGCTCGATCGTTTCGGTGATTTCGTCGAGCGCAAAGCCCAGGCCATCGGCGACCATGGCGATTGATTCGGGCAAGCCGTGATGCTTGATGACGCCTGCGGCGACTTGCGCGCGGAATTCCTCCGGCGTCATTCCGGCGCCGATTTTTTTCTGCAGCTGTAGGCGGCGCTTCGAGGCGTCGACTATGCGCGTGGCTTTGGCGAAATCCACGCGCTGCGCGGCGGCGGAGAGCACCAGGACGAGCTTGTCCATCACGAAGCCCGGATTAACACCTGTGCCGACCAGGGCGACGCCTTCCTCTTTCGCGGCGGCATCGAGCTTCGCGGAAAGTTCCGGATGCTTGCGAAACGGATACGCGAGCTCCTCGCAGGTGGAGACGACGCAACAGCCCGCGGAGAGGCATTCGAGCAGCTCGTCCATCACGTTGGGAAGATACGAGGATGTGGTGTGGACGACGACATCCACGGGTTTCGCGAGCACGCTTGCCGCCGCGGCGGAGACGGTAACGCCCCAGGGCGCGTCTTTTGCGCGGACCACTTCGCCGAGGTCGCGCCCGGCCTTTGCGGGATCCTTGTCAACGGCGCCGACGATCTCGAGCGAATGCTTCTGCCGCATCAGGCGGACGATCGAAGCGCCGATGGGACCCACGCCGAACTGCACCACGCGAATTTTCTTCCTCACAGGACCGTCCTTGGGCGAAAAATAGTTCTATACGTTAAGGGTTTGCGGGAATTGCTGCAACCGGAAACAAATGCCAGAGGCGGATTGGAGGCTTGAGGATACTTCTCGGGCCGGGAACGGGGTCGTATGGCGACGCTATGCCAAGCAGGTTTGCCGGGCGTCCGCCGCGGCGGACTGCGCCCCTACAAAAGCCCTCAGTGGCACGAGGCGTCGAGCACACGCGCACGTATTTATGAGCTTTTAGAGGCGAGTGCGGGTGGCGCGGATGTAGTCGCGCAGGTTGGTGATGTTGGGGCCGTAGGAGCCGACGCGGCCGGCGTCCACGGGCAGGCCGAGAATTTCCGCCTGCTCGATGCTCAGACCAGCGTCGTCGAGTTCGGCGAGGCTGTAGCCTTCAGCGGGCACGAGGCGGTTGCGGTGAGACCTATCGAGAGGGCGCGGCGGGCGCTGCATGCGCGAGCGCTTCATCACAATACCGAAGAAATCGTCCCAGTCCCGGCGGTTCCACATCGCGTCCTCACTTTCCAGTACGCTGAACCTCAACGGATTGGATGCAGCAAAGTTGCTTTCGGTAGCATCAGTACCGGCGCTCAGGCGCTGTCTGGCGGCGAGTCGAGAGCGTTCCAAATCCTAACCCCGCAGCCTGTGGAAAGTCGCGCCCCAATGGCCGGTGTATCCATTGAGTTATCGCGTCTTACGTATCACGAACGCGCGCTTGAAATGGCGACTATTTGGCAGCCGGGGGTCTCACGGGTCAAAACCCCTTCGGTTCCTATGGCGATTCGCCACGGCTGAAGCCGTGCCCTGATGATTCGTCAAGCTAGCGCTGGCCGAGGCCCAGCCGCTACTCCCGGCTGCCCGCGGCTGCTATACTTTCTTCAGATTGTGGGCTGGAAGTTATCGGCGTTGTGTTACGCCACTGTGTGAATCGCGAGAAATCAGCATGAGCAACCCAGTCATCGTCGTTCACTATCATGAGCTCTGGCTCAAGGGCGGCAACCGGAGGTTTTTCCTCGGGAAGCTGTTCACGGCGCTGCGCCAGAGCTTTCAGGGAATTCCCGTCGAGCGGATCGAGCAGCCGGGCGACCGGTTCATCATCCGCCTGGGCGCCGGAGCGCCGCTCGAAGAGGCGATCAAGCGCCTGGAGCGAATCCCGGGGGTTGCGTATTACGCCGTGGCGCGCCCCGTGGAACGCAACATGGAAGCGCTATGCGCCGCCGCGTGGGAAGAGATCGAGCCGCTTCGCTTTGAGGGATTTGCCGTGCGCGCCAAGCGGAGCGACAAGACGTTTCCTCATACGACGATGGAGATCGAATCCATCGTAGGGCGCGCGCTGCTCGACAACCTGCGCGCGCGAGGCCGCGATGTGCGCGTGCGACTGAAGGACCCTGACGTAACGTGCCACGTCGAAATCACGCCGGGGCCGCTGCTCGTCTACGCGCGGAAGATTCCGGGAATGGGGGGCCTGCCGCCAAATACCGCGGGGCGGATGATGTGCCTGCTTTCGGGCGGATACGATTCCGCGGTGGCCGCGTACCACATGATGAAACGCGGCGCGCACCTTAGCTTTGTGCATTTTTATGGCACGGGCGCGCAGCCGGGAGAATCCTCGCTGCATATCGCGAGCGGGCTGGCGAGGACGCTGGTGCCTTATCAATTTCGCGCCAAGCTGTATCGCGTGCCGTTTGAAGCGATTCAGCGCGAGATCGTCCGCGCAGCGCCGGAGGGCGTCCGTATTCTGCTTTACCGGCGGATGATGCTGCGGATCGCCGAAGCGTTCGCGCGGCGGGACCGCGCGCTCGCGCTCGTCACCGGCGACAGCCTGGGACAGGTGGCGTCGCAAACGCTGCGCAACCTCGTTGCGGTGGATGCCGCCGCGCGGATGCCCGTGTTCCGTCCGCTGATCGGCACGGACAAAATGGAAATCCTGGCGACGGCGAAGAAGATCGGGACGTATGAGATTTCGTCGGAGCCTTTCCACGATTGCTGCCCGGTTTTCATGCCGCGCCAGCCGGAGCTTTACGCCAGTCCGCGCGAGCTCGACGAGGCCGAAGCGAATCTCGACATCGCATCGCTCGTCACGCAAGGGGCCCACGGCGCGACGCTGGAGAGGTTTGCGTTTACGGGAGGGCGAGTGGAAGCG
>PMUS01000006.1 GCA_003166795.1 Acidobacteriota bacterium
ATGGTGATGCCGGGAGACAACGTAAGCCTGGTGATCGAGTTGATCACGCCGGTGGCGATGGAAAAAGGATTGCGGTTTGCGATCCGCGAAGGCGGCCACACGGTTGGCGCAGGCGCCGTCGCCGAGATCATCGAGTAAACGACCATGCGAGAAATAATCACATTGCAGTGCAACGATTGCAAGAACCGGAACTATACAACCACCAAGAACCGGAAGAAGCATACGGATCGGTTGGAAACGCAGAAATTCTGCAATACGTGCCGGAAGCACACCGGTCATAAAGAAGTTAAGTAGGCACGGGCGAAAATTAGGGGAGTAGGTTCAACGGTAGACCATCGGTCTCCAAAACCGAGAGTGGGGGTTCGAATCCCTCCTCCCCTGCCAGTTTTGGCGGCGGAGACGGCAGGCGGGATCAGGCGGCGAAATGGCGGACGCGGCAAAGACAAATCGGGAAGAGCAGGAGCACCGGGTAAGCGGATTTTCGCTAATGGAGCCGGTGGGGAAGCTTTCCCTGTATTGGAAGCACGCGCGAAGTTTCCTGCACGATGTGCGCGTAGAGATGCGGCAGGTCAATTGGCCGTCGCGCCTCGATGTATGGTCCACGACAATCGTGGTGACCGTGACGGTGGCTTTTTTCGGCGTGTATTTCTGGATTACGGATATGGTTTTTGGCCGGCTGTATATTCTTGTGAACGGATATTTTCGACACAACTGAGATGAACGACGTCATCGCAAAGCAGTGGTACATCGTCCACACCTACTCGGGATTTGAGAAGAAGGTGAAAGAGAGCCTCGAAGGCCGCGTGCAGGCGTTCGGGCTCACGGACAAAATCGGCCAGGTCGTGATTCCCACCGAATCGGTGGTCGAGGTGCGCGGCGGCAAAAAGGTGATTTCCCCGCGGATGTGTTATCCGGGCTACGTGCTGGTCGAGATGGACATGGACGACTACACGTGGCACGTGGTGCGGTCCACGCCGAAGGTAACCGGCTTCGTCGGGTCCGGGCAGATGCCTTCGCCGCTGACCGAAGAAGAGGTTCAGAACATTTTGAACCGGGCGACGACCACCGCGGAAAAGCCCAAGCCGAAGCTGTCGTTCGAGCGCGGCGAGAAGGTCCGTATCGGAGAGGGACCGTTTGCGAATTTCACGGGCGAGGTCGAGGAAGTGAACTCCGACCGCAGCACGCTAAAGGTTTCGGTGACGATTTTCGGGCGGGCGACTCCGGTCGAGCTCGATTTCGCGCAGGTTGAAAAAGTAGCCTAAGGATCCGAGATGGCAAAGAAAGTTCAAGCGATGGTGAAGCTGCAGTTGCCGGCCACCAAGGCAACGCCGGCGCCGCCTGTGGGCACCGCTCTGGGCCCGCACGGCGTGAACATCATGGATTTCTGCAAACAGTTCAACGCCAAGACGTCGAAAGAGCCGGACGGGATGATCATTCCCGTGCTGGTGACGATCTACAGCGACCGGACGTTCACATTTATTCTGAAGACTCCGCCGGCCTCCGAGCTGTTGAAGCGGGCTGCGGGAATCGTGAAGGGATCGCCGGAACCGAATCGCAACAAAGTGGCGAAGCTTTCGCACAAGCAGGTTGTGGAGATCGCCAAATTGAAACTGCCGGACCTGAACACGACGAATCTTGATGCGGCGGTCCGGTCAATCATGGGCACGGCCCGTAACATGGGCATCGAAGTGACGGAGTAAGGGGACACACAGTCATGGGTCGCAGCGCAAAAGTCGGTGGGAAAAATATTGATCGCGCACGGAAGCTGGTCGAGGCGCGTCCTTACAAGCTGGAAGAGGCTGCGGAGCTGCTTCGGAAGGCGCATTTCGTGAAGTTCGACGAGACGGTTGAGCTCGTTCTCAACCTGGGCGTGGATTCCAAGCAATCCGACCAGATGGTGCGCGGCACGGTGGTGCTGCCGCACGGGCTGGGGAAATCGAAGCGCGTGTTGGTGATCGCCAGCGGCGAAAAGGTAAAAGAGGCGCAAGACGCCGGCGCGGATTTCGTGGGCGGCGAGGACATGGTCCAGAAAATCACCGAAGGCTGGACGGACTATGACGCTGTGATCGCCACGCCGGACATGATGAAGTCCGCCGGACGGTTGGGAAAAGTGCTCGGCCCGCGAGGCCTGATGCCGAATCCGAAGACTGGCACGGTGACTTTTGAGGTGGCCAAGGCGATAAAGGAAATCAAGGCCGGCAAAGTGGAATTTCGACTGGACAAGACCGGTTTGATTCATTCGCCCATCGGGAAGATCAGTTTTGCGGCGAAAAGCCTGGCGGAAAACGCTCAGGCACTGCTGAACGCGATTGTGAAGGCGAAGCCATCTGCCGCGAAAGGCAAGTACATCAAGAAGATCACGCTGACCTCGACGATGGGGCCGGGGATTCTGATTGACCACACCGAGGCGGAATCGGCAACGGCGGTCGCGGCGTAACAGGTTCGCGTAACAAGTTCACGAGGGGAGTTCGGCATGAAGAAGAAGGCCGAGAAGAAGACGGAAGCCAACGAGCTTCGCTCGCAGCTGGCGACGGTCTCAACCGTCATTCTTTCGACATTTCAGGGAATCACGGTCGAGCAGGACACCAAGCTGCGGCGTTCGGTGGAAGCCGCGGGCGGCCACTACAAAGTCGTCAAGAACACGGTGGCCCAACGCGCCGGTGAAGGCACGCCGGCCGAAGGCTTGCTGAAGGGTCTGAAGGGCACGAATTCGATCGCTTACACGAAAACCGACCCGGTGGCGCTTGCCAAGATCCTGACGAAGGTCGCAAAAGATGTTCCTGCGTTCCAGTTCCGCGCCGGGTGGGTGGAAGGGCGCGTTATCTCGATCCAGGAGATCAACCAGCTCGCGCTGCTGCCGAGCAAGGAAGAGTTGATCAGCAAGATCATGTTCATGCTGAACGCACCGGCGCAACGAATCGCGACGGCGCTGGCGGCGCTCCCGCGCAACTTGGCGGTGGTTACGAGTGAAGCGGTGAAGGCAAACAAATTCGCAGGTGTCGGCGCAGCACCTGAAAACGCG
>PMUS01000096.1 GCA_003166795.1 Acidobacteriota bacterium
GCCATCACCAGAACCGCCGCCGCTGCCGGAACCTTTGCCGCGACCACCGCCTTTGCTGCCTTCGGCCGCGACGATCAATTGCAGCAGGCGCTCGGGGTCGGCGAAAAGTTCATCAGAAGCTTGCGAATTCAGGCCGAGGGTGTGCGCAGCCAATTGCTGCGCGACTGTGGAACGCGCGACAGCGGAATCGGCAGGAACGAAGCAGACTTCGTTTACATGAATGTGCGGATCGCCCTGCAAGGCCGTCTTCAATTGTTCGGCGAGTTGCACGGGCTTGGAGCCGGTGTTGGTGGGAAAGCCGCGCACGAAGCGCGCCAGGCTGGCTTGCGTAACTTTGGGAGAAAAGTGAATGCTGGCGATGCCTGCGGCGGAAAGCATGCGCGCGAAACTTCTTTCGGCGGCGGCGGATTCCAGAGGCGTGCCGTCGAGGAGGAGTTGGTCGGCGGAAACCGCAAGGAGCACGCCGGCTTCGTTTTCGGTGCCGGTGCCGAGAGCGGTGCGAAGCTCGGACCAGGCGGTTTCGTATTGTTTTTTGGTGCGCGGATGGCCGAAGTCGTACATCCGCGCGAACTTGAGCAGAATGTTCAGGCTGCGCACGAACGCGCGAGCTGCTGTCTGGCGTGTATTGTTGTCGGCCATGTTCCTCGGGGCGTAATCCCGCCGTGCTAGGAATTTTGGGGGTTGAGCCCAGCGTGGGCAATGGTACTGGTGTCGTTTTTAGTACTAGCTATTCGTCCTATACCGTTGCTAGGAAGGAAGTTCTGGCGCTGTCGGTGGTCAGGGACGTGCGAGCCATGCCTCGAGTTCGCCCACGTCTCCCAGGATCGCCATCGCCCCGTGTTTTGTTAGCAAAGCGCACCGGGCACGGCGCGCGGCGCTATTGCGCGGCAGGATGCCGAGGAATGATATTCGTGCCGCCTGGGAAGCGATCGCATCGTCAACATTGTCCCCCAGATAAAGCGCCTTGGCCGGATCGCGCCCCCTCAGAATTTTCAGCAACCCTTCCGGGTCCGGTTTCGGCCGCGTTACGTCCTCAACGGTGACAATGGAGTGAAAGAACTCGCGCACGCGGCAGCGGTCGAGCGTGTAATCGGCCTCGGCGTGAACGCGCCCGGTGAAGAGCGCGAGTTCGGCGCGGCTCGCCAGACGCCGCAGGGCCGCTCGCGGAAGAAGCCACTTCTCGCGCGCGACATTTCCCTTCCCATTCTTGCCCCAGTAAAGCTCGACGAACTTGCGCTTCACTTCGTCGAACTCGAACTTGCCGCCCAGCGATTGCACCCATGCCGTCGAGAGCTTCCAGTCGTCGTTGAAGCCGGAGCGGTTCTTCCAGCGGTGGAGTTCCGCGCGCGTCACGCGCTTCTTCGTGAAAAAGCGGACCGTTTCGAGCACGGTCGCATGGAACGATCCGCGGACGTCCACAAGGACGCCGTCAACGTCGAAGATAATTACCTCGGGCTGCGCTTTGTTTTTACGCGCTGGCGTTTTACTCGCTCGCATTTTCTTTGCTGATCCGCGCGCGCCGGCAGGAATGCGGGAGGATTTATCCGGAATGGGAATCTTCCGGTTCGTTTGAGGCTTCCGTGGATTCGTCGTCTGGCGTCTCCGCGGGCGTCTCCGCTGATTCCGATTCAGTTTCCAGCATGTCCGAGGACCAGGCTTCTCCCGGCGCCGCAGCGGGAACATCGGCCTCGCTCGATGATGGAGCCGGCGCTGCAGCCGCAACGGGAGCCGCAGGAGTCGCGGCCGCGGGCTCAACGGGCGGCGCAGCAGCTTTCAGTGTTTCCAATCGCTCACCCAAAACATCGGCGAGCAGATCGATGATGAGTTTCGCGCCGCTGCCGTCAGGATCCCTCGTGGGATTGTATGCCGTGATCTCAATCGCGGCGAGATGTTTCTGCTTCGCGAAGACCGCGAGCGCCTCGCGCACTTGTGCGAGTGTCAAACCGCCTTCGCCAGGATAATTCGTGGCCTGGAAGCCTTCGATGACGTCCACATCGAAATGCAAAATGAACTCGTTGCCATTGCCGTGGATGCGCTCGATGGCGACTTGCGCGGCAGCCGCGGGACCAAGGCGCTGCACGTCCGACGCGAGATAGCGGCGAAGCGGCGTGCGATCGAGCACTTCCTGCTCGGCCAGGTCGAGGCGGGCGACTCCAAACAGCGCCAGGTCCGGCTCGCGAATCAGCGGCGGCTCGCCCCAAAAACGCACCAGCTCGGCGGCGCCGCGCCCCACGATGTGCGACACCACCATTCCATCCACGCAGCCCGACGGCGACGTCGCTGGAATATTCAGATCGGCGTCGCGATCCATATAAATCATGCTGATGTGGCGGAAATAGCGGCGGGCTCCGGCAATTGTCGCGAGTGCTATCGAGCAATCGCCGCTCAGAATCACCGGCAGCGCGCAGGATTTCACGGCTTGCTCGACGCGCGGCTTCAGCGCTTCGAGCGCAGCGATCACGCGAGGAACATTGCGTGCGCGCGGGCTCTCTTCGTCTACTTGAAAAAGCTGGGAAGGATCATCGCCAAGATCGGTGACTTCGTAGCCAATCGAGCGGAGACGGTCAATTAATCCTGCGGAGCGTAGCGCCGCGGGCGCGCCTTCGTGGCCCAGGGACATTGCGGCCGCGCTGGTGGGCGATCCCAGGAGGGCAATCTTGTTCGGCTGGCGGGCGATTTTGACCGCCACTCAATGACTCCTTACCGTTGGTTTGGTGCCGCTGGACGAAGGCCGAGTCAGCTTCAATTCGCGGCCCGGCCCAACTTGGCGGCCAGCTCGGCCGGAAGCGTGAACCGCACATCTTCGCGAATCAGATCCAGGTCGCGGTGGTTCGTGAATCCGAATCCGGAAAGACGCTGGCTCACCTGCTCGACCAAAACCTCCGGAGCGGATGCGCCCGCGGTCAGGCCGATGGATTTCACGCCTTCGAGCGCCGCGGCGTCAATGTCGTTCGAATCCTCAATCAGCCGCGCTGCAACTCCCGCGCGCTGCGCCACTTCCACAAGCCGGTTCGAATTCGAGCTGTTCGCCGAGCCCACGACCAGAATCAATTCCACTTCGCGAGTGAGCGCCTCGACCGCTTCCTGGCGATTCTGCGTCGCGTAGCAGATATCGTCCGACGCCGGACCGACAATCGACGGAAATTTCTGTCGCAGGCGCGCAACGATTTCCTGCGTGTCGTAGAGCGAGAGAGTAGTCTGCGTCAGGAACGCCAGACGCGTCGGGTCGGGCACTTGCAGTCGGTCCACTTCCTCGACGGTTCCGACTACTATGGTCTGATCGGGCGCTTCACCCGATGTGCCGACGATTTCCTGATGGTCTCGGTGGCCGATCAGAATGAGCGTGCGGCCCTCGCGCGCGAATTTCAGCGCTTCCAGATGAACTTTGGTGACGAGCGGGCAGGTCGCGTCAATCACGCGCAGCTCTCGCTCCTTCGCTTCGGTCCGCACGCGCGGCGGAACGCCGTGCGCGCTGAAAACCAGCACCGCGCCGACCGGCACTTCGCCGATAGTCTCGACGAAGATCGCGCCGCGTCCGCGCAACTGATCCACAACGTAGCGGTTGTGCACGATTTCGTGGTGCACGTAGACGGGGCTGCCGTAGGCCTCGAGCGCTAGCTCGACGATATCCACCGCGCGCACAACCCCGGCGCAAAATCCTCGCGGCCGCACGCGGACCAGCGTCTTGGCCCCGTTCGTTCCCTGAATGCTAGTAAGCGTCAATGGCTTCTCCGCAAATCACAGTAATATTACCTGAAGCGTAGCTTCCCTGCCACTTTGTTCGAGATGACCGTGTGTCCTTCTTGGTTCTTGGGCCGCGGGCGGAACTTCGGCTCTGCGGGTGTGGTGGAGATTGCGTTATCTTCCGAATCGGTGTTGAGGCGAAATTGACGGGAGAACCGCGCCGTTTAGTGCAAATGCAGGTGGCCGGTAAAATAGAGGGCCAGAAGAACCAGCACGATCGCACTCACCGCGACGGGGTAATAGCCCCAGTTCTTGCTGTGCGGCCAGATTGGAAGACTTCCCACAAGGGCAATGATGATAACTACGGCGAAAACGAATAGGAGCGTCATGGTTGGGCGGTATCCTTGAGCTTTGCCGCGCGGTCATTCGCGGTTTCTATTTGGGACGGATCGGCGATGCGGGGAATCGGCACTATTGGCCACACGCCGGAGAGCGCTTCCGGGCACCAATGCTTTCTTGTTTTGTCGTTGGGCATATGCGGATGATGGGCCTGATATTTCGACTACCGACCTAACCTTCGCCGACGCACTCGTTCCAGAGTCCCGGATGCGCGCGCTGAAACTTGGCCATCATTTCGATGCACTCCGACGAGGCCAGATCGAGGATATCGAATCCTTTTTCGCGCAGCCAGGCGACGCCACCTTGCGCGTTGACGCTGTCGCCGACGATCACCTGCTTGAAGCGGAACTGATGGATCAACCCCGTGCAATACCAGCACGGCGCGAGCGTGGTCACCAGAATCAGGTCGCCGTATCTGGGCTGGCGCCCCGCGGCGCGAAAGGCGTCGGTCTCGCCGTGCATCGAAGGGTCCCCGTTCTGGACCAAGCGGTTGCGCCCCGCTCCCAGCAGCGTGCCGTCGGTGCGAAAAATGGCACCGCCGACGGGAATGCCTCCTTCGGCGAGTCCAATGCGGGCTTGTTCGA
This sequence comes from Acidobacteriota bacterium, assembly GCA_003166795.1. GTDB lineage: Bacteria > Acidobacteriota > Terriglobia > Acidiferrales > UBA7541 > Palsa-295. The sequence continues at coordinate 4,668 of PMUS01000096.1, forward strand.
TAGCGACGGCCAACATGCCGTGCGCGTCCAATGCGGGATTCATGCGCAAAGTGTAGCACCGCCGATCCGCTTGACTCAACGGCGCTGCCCGCAGCAGACTAAGCGCTCCATCCAGAAACCGAAATCGGATTCACGAAAGAGTCCGCGCGTTGGCGCCAGAGACCAAGCGAGATTTATACCCGGTCGAACCTGAATCCGCAGCCGAGGCGAGCCAACCCCACTATGGCTTGCAGCGGCATGTGCTCGGGCCGCTGGAAACGCTTGCACAATCGGTCTCGACCATGGCTCCGACTTGCTCGGCTGCCCTGACCGTGCCGCTGGTATTTGCCACGGCGGGAAATGGGACGTGGCTGGCGTATTTGTTGGCGACGGTGTGCACGCTGCTGGTGGCGCTTTGCATTGCACGTTTCGCACAACAATCGGCCTCTCCCGGATCGCTCTACACCTACGCCACAATTTCCCTGCCGCCGGTGCTGGGAAGCGCTGCGGCTTGGGCTTTGCTGCTGGCGTATGTGGCCACGGGCGCTTCGGTCGTGGGCGGATTCATCCACTACGCAAATGTTGTGCTGCGCGAGTTCGTCGGCCTCGCCGCGCCGGGCGTTCCTCTGGCCATTTTCGCCGTCCTCGTCTCGATCTGGATTGCGTATCGAGACGTGAAAGTTTCCGCGCGGCTGATGGTCTGGGGCGAGCTGGCCTCCGTGCTGCTGATCGGCGTGGTGTTCGCGGTGCTGGTGTGGCGGCGCGGCCCGCATCTCGATCCGTCGCAGTTGTCAGTGCGCGGTGTGAAATTTTCCGGCGTGCGGTTGGGACTGGTGCTGGCCATGTTCAGTTTTGTCGGATTTGAAAGCGCGACGACGCTGGGCGAGGAAGCGAAACATCCACTGCGCTCCATTCCGCGCGCCGTCATTCAAAGTGTGGTGTTCTCGGGATTGTTTTTCATCGCGGCGTCGTATACAGAAGTGCTCGGGTTTCCCGCGTCCGCGGGGACGCTGGATCAGAGCGACGCGCCGATGAGCGTGCTCTCGACCGCGGCAGGCATCAGCAGGCTCGGCCCGGTGATTGACATCTGCGCGATGGTCAGCATGTTTGCCTGCACGCTCGCGTGCGTCACTGCGGCGGCGCGTGTACTCCTGCTGATGGCGCACAACGGGCTGGCGAGTCGCGCGCTGAGCAAAATACACCCGCGCAATCAGACGCCCTACACTGCCGTCCTGGCCACCGGCGCCGCAACGATGCTGCTGTCTGTGGCTCTGGTGGTCGCCAAAGTTAGCGGTGAGACCATCTACGATTGGATGGGATCGCTCGCGACGTACGGATTTCTCAGTGTGTATGCGCTGGTGGCGATTGCGCTGCCCTTGCACCTGCGGCGATTGCGAAGCCTGACGTTCGGGAGTCTTCTGCTCGCAATTCTAGCCGTGGCCGCCATGGCGACGGTGCTTGCTGGAACGCTTTATCCGATTCCCGAGCCGCCCAAGAACTGGCTGCCGTATCTATTTCTGTTGTATCTGGCGGCAGCGATTGGCTGGCATGCGTTGCGTTCCGGGCCGAAAGAAAACAGTTTGTCGGCGGACCGGTGAGTTGAAAAATCGCGGCGCTTCCGTACGCCGGCGAAGTCGTGTCCAATGACAAGTTTTTTCACAGACTGTACCCCGAAGCTCAGAAGACGGGACGCGTGAAGGCTAAACTGTTGAGTAACGGCGATTTCCTCAAACGATTCTAGGGTCGTTCGTGCGTTCGTTACTTTGGCGAACGCGAAGCAAGCAAATCGATCACCTGTACTGTTTCTGTTCGTTGTCCCAGCTTTCCCCCGCGACAAATCCTGCCAGAGTGAGTCGGGGCAGTTTTCGGGCCCGCTTTCAGACGCGCACGCGTCTCGGCCCTCCTGGCGAGGGCTGGCTGCTCTTTGAAAACGGACGATGCGATCAGCATAGGCATCCCGAGCGAGCCCCGAATAATTCGGGGCGAGACGAAGGCACTCCATTTCCTCGGTCGCGGCCCAATTTCTAATCGACACACGGGCGATTGGAGACAGCTGAAACTGTCCGAAATTACACGATGGGGACCACTTCTAATCGACACCAAACCGGCGCTTGGCGCGCGTTCTTTTCGCGGATAGCAGCCCGAACTAAGTGACACACCATGCTAAGTAAATTCCGGCGTAACCTATTGAAAACAAAGAAAAGCGACACCCACAAAGTGACACACTTTTCGAGGGCTCGCGACGCACGAGCGACAGCTAGCGCCAGCACCTTGCTGGCGGTTTTGATTTACATCATGCCCGAAATTCGCCACCAGGATGGTGGCGCTGCGTGATTCAGGAAAGCCGCGCACTCTAGTGCAAATGCAGGTGGCCGGTAAAATAGAGGCCGAGAAGAATCACGATGACCACGCTTATTGCCAGGGGGTAATAGCCCCAACTCTTGCTGTGCGGCCAGATTGGAAGGCTCCCCACAAGGGCTATGATAATAACCACCGCGAAAACAAATAGGAGCGTCATGGTCTGGCGGTTTCCTTGAACTTGGAGGTTTCGTTCACCATACGCGGGTGATGGCACGCGGACGGAAGCAATACAATTCCACTCTGCGCGCCAGCTTCATTATTTGCGGCGGTTCACGTTTTTTGGTTCGGCGGTGACGGTAACATCAACGCGAGATCCCTTTTCGAGCTTGGCGTCATCGCCATGTTCGTCCGTCAGAGTATTTTCGATCCGAAGATTTCGATACAGGCGGTCGGCGCCTTCAACGGCTATCTGCGCCCTCTCAGGCTTGCTCGGACGCGGGGACGAGATGATTTTGGCGACGGTTCCCGGCAGGGTGACACTCGGTTGTTCTGCAATTCGGGCACGGTCCAGATTCAGCTCCGCTATCCTTGCTGACCTGGCCATGCGCGGCTTCGCCATCTCCGCCGCGGTGCTGGCGTGTATTGCTTTGTTGGCGTGTGTCTCTCTAGCGGACTCGCTCTTCTTTTTCTTGTGTGGCATTCACCTATCATCACGCCGAGATGCAAGCCGTGCAGTCCCATTTTGCACAGTTGTCAAATACCCGGTCACGGAGACGTATAGGCTTGTAGTTCTTATCGCTCCAGGCGCTAGTGCGGCGGGCCGGTCACCGAACGCGGGGCGTTCGGATCTGACGGCCCGCTCGGCCATTCACGGGGGCCGTAGTGCGGGATGGGGCGGTCAAGTTCGTAGGCCCCGAGGTCAGGGGCTTTGCCGGTGAACTCGTCGTTGATGGTGGGAATCACGACGCCCGCGTCCACTGCGGCTGAACCGGGCTTGAGGCGAAAGTCAAAATCCTCAGGATTATAGAGGCGCTGCGGGTCGGATTTGTCCGGCATCTTTACGTTGACGAAAATATCGTAATCGACGAGGACGCTGTGCTGATCCTGTTTGGTGGCCTGCTGATAGTCCGCGAGCGACTTGAAATTGCGCGTGACGAGCTTTCCGGCGAAATCCGCGGGCGTCGCAAAATCCGGCGAAGTCCACTCGAAGGAATTTTCGACGCCGGGATTCGGGCGGAAGCCGTTGTAATCGGAGCTGGAATAATTCGTGAACGTGCGCAGATTGAAGACGGGATCGGCCCAACCGTCGCCGAGAATCAAATTATTGAGGAAATGAATATTCGACGCCGGACCCATCAGGCGGCCCTGGCCGAAAAAAGTGTTCTGGTAGATCAGGACGCCCGCGGGCGTATCAATTAATTTCAGCGGACCGCCCGTCGTATTGTCGTACGCGATGTTTTGATAGAAATAGAGCGGGCCGCCGAACGTTGGTTGCGCGCTGAACGCGCCGCCGGCTTCGTTGAAGCACCGGTTGCGGAAGACGCGGATGTTGTGTGCGCCACCATCGGCCTCGAAGCAGTTGTCCGCCATGTTGTAAATGTCGTTGTTGTAGAAATCAATCGAGACGGGCACGCGGTCGCGCAGTTCGTTGGGCGTGCCGTCGGGATCGCCGTAAGTGGCGATGTCAATTCCGTCGTGCCAGTTGGCCACGTAGTTGTAGGCGACCACGTGCCCCTGGCCGTAAATCTTGATGGCGTACTCCGACGTAATCAGCGCTGGATATCCGGGAAACTTCGCCCATACCGCGGGCGTCCACCAGCTTTGCAACTTGGTTGGGTCGTGGCGGCCGATGAACACATTGTCCGCGATGTAGAAATTCTTCGAGCCGGACCAATCGTCCTCGATCGCGCGGCCAATGTTTTCTATCCGCGAATGTTTCAGCGTGAAGCCGCTGGACCCGGCGATGTTCTTGATCCCCAGCAAGAATGCGACGTTTGTATTCCGGACTGTGATGCCCTCGAAATAATTGTAGTTCCCGCCCATCAGATTGAAAAGATTCTGGCAGCCGTCGCCGTCGAAAATCACTTCCCCATCGCCTGCGCCCTTGATGACGATTGGTTTTTCCGGCGTGCCGCTCTGCGTCAGATAGTAAGTGCCATCGAACGGAGTGCCGTACGCTGCGATGGTGCGATCGAACCCGCTATAAACGAAGCGATTGTCCCTGTAGAGTCCCGCGTGCACCAGGATGATATCGCCCGGCTGGACGCGCGGCGGAAATGCGTTCGAATGATCGGAATGGTCGGAGCCCATATAATACGCGGCCATCAATCCGGTGAATGAAGGCTCCAGTTTGGTGCCCTTATACCCGAAGGGATACACGTGATAGACGTGACCGCCTTCCGCGGGCATCGGTTCCTTGCGCGTGCGCACGATGACGGTCTTTTCAGCTTTCCCTTTCACGCCATCGGGATCAGAAAGAACGAAACGGCATTCATATTCGGTGTCGGGGTCGAGATTCAGCAGGCTGCCGGCGAACATATTGGGGGCCACATAGCTGAAATAATGGCCGGAGCCTTCGCGCGGCGTCCCACCGGGCACGGATTCATGCTGCAGCCGCAGAAGCGGCAGCCCTTTGCGCCATTGCTGCTCGCCTTTTTTGCGGAATGTCACCTCCACGCTCGCATTCCGATTGTCGTCGCCCAAAATGCGCCATTCGAACCCGAGCGAAACGAGCGTGGGCGGATCAATTACGAATTCGCCCGCGACGGTGGTCGTTTGGGAAAACGAAGATGGTGGAAAAAGAACGGCGGACACGACCAAGAGAAGTATTGCGCGCAGAGACTGAGTGAGATGAATGGGCAGAATCCGAGGCCGCATTATGATGTCTCCTTATTTCCGACCGAATACCACGAGCACGTCAACCGAGCGCGCCTTCGAAAACGGGTAGCCGGCGCTCGCCGACTTCGCACCGAGTTTTTTTCTCGGCGATTCCCCCGAAGCGGTGAAAGAGTAGCAGATTATGGCGGCCGGTTGACATCGCGCTGGGAGTACGTTAAGAAAACCGTTGCCGTGCGCACGTTCGCGCGAGACAATCTGCATCCCGCGACTCGTGGGTGACGAATCGGCGGGAACCCATTCGAGCTAAACTTCACACTCAGGGAAGGAATTCGCCATCGTTACGAATCTCGTAGTTCCCAAGACGGGCGGCATGAACACGACGAAAGTCACCATAGTCCGCTGGATCAGGAGCGAGGGCGACGCGTTCAAGCAGGGAGAACCCATCGTCGAGCTTGAGACAGAAAAGGTGAGCTACGAGCTTGACGCGCCCGTTGACGGCGTGCTGCTCAAGATATTGGTGCGCGAGCCGGCGGAAGTCGAGGTCGGCGGCCTGCTCGGATATATCGGCAAAGCGGGAGACGCCGTACCAGCATCCTAAGGAATCGTAAGGCGGAGGAATCAGCAATGCCAAATTCAAGCCAGCTCTCGAGAGATCGCCTGATCTGGATGTACACGCAGATGTGCCGGATCCGCGAGTTCGAGGAACGCGTGAAGCGAACTTTCGTGGAGCATCCTGGCGTGATTCGCGGCCACGCGCATCTTGCGGACGGCGCGGAGGCAAGCATCGTGGGCTGCCTCGCGACGCGGCAGGAAAACGACCTGGTGATGCCGAGTTACCGCTGCCACGGTTATCCGCTTGTGCTGGGCACGCCCGCGCGAGCTCTGATGGCGGAGATATACCAGCGCAAAGATGGCGTCTGCAAAGGATTCGGCGGGTCCATGCACCTGGCCGATCCGACGCGCCATTTTCCAACAGCGTCGGGGATCATCGGCCAGGGAATCGCGCATGCAGCCGGCGCCGCGTACGCCGCGCAGGTGAAAAAAACAGGACAGGTGATTTATTCTTTCTTCGGCGACGGCTCGTCGAAGCAGGGAGCGTTCTACGAGACGCTGAACATGGCGGCTGTGTGGAAGCTGCCGGTCGTTTTTGTTCTCGAGAATAACGAATACCAGGCATACACGCACGTGAGCCTGGAAGACGCGAACGCCAAGGCCGGCGATCCACTGTCGCAAAAGGCGAAAGCGTTCAGCATTCCGGGTGTGACCGTGGACGGTACGGACCCGCTTAAGGTGTACGACGCAGTGGGCACGGCCGTGGATCGCGCGCGAGCCGGCGAGGGACCGTCGCTGATCGAGTCGAAGTTCTACCGCATGAGCCCGCACGGAAACGCGATCACGGTGCCGCCCGTGCCGACTCAATTCCAGGAACACGAGTCCATCGAGGTGTACGGCAACAAGGCCGAGTTCGAAGCGGCGAAGAAAAACGATCCGATCGGAAAGTTCCGCGCGCACCTGATTGGCAACGGCACTTTCGCCGATGCGGACGCCAAGAAAATCGAAGAGTCCGTGCGCGCCGAGATGGAAGACGTGGTGAAGTTCGCGCTGGCGAGCCCATTGCCGTCGCCCGCGGACGCGCTCAATTACGTGTGGGCGTAGAAAGTACGCCGGGAAATCAAGGAGGCAGGCATGCCGCGCGAAATGATGTTTGCTGAAGCGATCGCCGTGGCGATCACGGAAGAAATGCAGCGCGACGCGAACGTCGTGTTCTACGGCCAGAACATGGCGATGACGGACCGGGATCCGTTCGTGCGTAAATTCGGGAAAGACCGCGTGCGAATCACGCCGATTTCCGAAACCGCCGAGCTGGGTATTGCCGTCGGCGCGGCGATGATGGGACTGCGTCCGATCGTCGAGCTCTACATGAGCGAGTTCATGCTCGTGGCGTTCGACGAAGTGATCAACGAAGCGCCGCGGCTTCGCTACATGTCCGGCGGACAGGTCAAAGTGCCGACCGTTTTCAAGGCAGGATTCGGATTCGCGGCCGGCTGGGCCGGGCAGCACTCGAATTGCATTTACGGCCCGCTGATGGGCATTCCCGGTCTCAAAGTGGCAGTTCCTTCCAGCGCCGCCGACGCGCTGGGATTGATGAAGTCCGCGATCCGCGACGATAATCCGGTGGTCTATCTGCACCACTACATGCTGATGCTCGACAAGTGCCCGGTGCCGGACGGAGATTATTTGGTGCCATTCGGAGTGGCGGACATCAAGCGCGCCGGAACGGATGTGACCATCGTGGCCACCGCGTGGATGGTGAAAAAATCGCTGGCTGCGGCGGAAACCCTGGCGAAGGAAGGCATCAGCGCGGAGGTGATTGACCCGCGCACGCTTTCGCCGCTCGACACCAAGACGATCATCGAGTCCGTGAAAAAGACGGGCCGGCTGGTGCTGGTGGATCAGGCGCCGAAGCATGCGTCGGCTGCCATTGTGATCGCGGGCGAAGTGGCCGAGCAGGGATTCAAATATCTGAAGGCGCCGGTGAAGATGGTGACGGCGCTCGATACTTCGGTTCCCTACAGCGAGCCGATGGAGAGTTTCGTCCTGCCGAGCGAAGAGAAAATCATAAGCGCAGTCAAATCCGTAGTCGGTGCGCGAGTGGCGGCGGATTAACGCCAGAGGCGCTTCCCGGCGGCAGCGCGGGATCTAGCGCGGAAATTGCGCAATCGTGGTATTAAACGCGCCGGTGGAGGCCTGCTCGAGCGTTTTCTTCCGCAATTCTTCGTTCAAGACTTCGATTCCCCACGGTCCTTGGTAGCCGGCTTTCTGAATGGCGGCCACGAAGCCCTTCACGTCAAACTCCCCTTCTCCGCATAGCCTTCGATGGTTGATCGTATCTTCGTGCAGGCTCCAGGGACATTCAAACGTGCCGTCGTTGATCTCCACGCCCAGCATGTATTTCAGCGGCACACGCGCGACCTTTTCGTACGGGATCTTCAGCTTCACGATGTGCCATAGGTCGAAGCAAATTCCGCCGTTCTTGGCACCCGCGCCGTCCACGAGCGCGAGAGCCTTCTCGACGGAATCCAAATCGCAGAAAGGCATCATCTCGTAGATAATCCGCGTGCCATGATTTGCCCCGTCCGTGCATAGCGCGGAGAAAGCCTCGATCATGCGCGGCATCGCGACATTCGTCTTCTCGAAGTGCCCCACTTTGATGTGCCGCGCGCCGAACACTTCCGCGGCAGTCAGCAGCAATTTCCTCGCAATATCCGATTGTTTTTTCTCCTCGCCATCCAAAAACCAGCCGGTTAGAAATTCAAGCTCGACGTGCTTGATGCCATTGTCGTCGAAAATCTGCTTCATTTCCTTCAGGCTGCGCTTCTTGAGCGTGTGGGCCAGGTCCGAGTGCCAAATCCCGATTCCCTTGAAACCGGCGCGCGCGGCGGCTTCTACGCGGTCCTTGAAATCAAACGGGCTGTAGTCCTTGTCCGTGTGCGGTTCGGCAGCGCCTGCAAGCGTCCAGTACGAGCCGAGCAAATCCACATTCGTCGCCATCGTTGATTTCCCCCGTGAGAAACGCGCCGTGCGGCATCCTATTCCCTGCTCGCGGCCGAGTCAATGACCGTGGCCTGCCTCGGCGTGTGGCTCTGCAAATTTTGATGAGCGATGTTATCCTCTGAAATTCATTTCCACGGAGAGAACATGCTGCTCAAGGGACAGGTAGCGATCGTGACTGGCGGAGGGCGCGGAATCGGCCGCGCCATCGCGCGGCGATTTGCGGCTGAGGGCGCAGCGGTAGTCGTCGCGGCGCGCAGCGAGCACGAAATCAAGCAGGTTGTCGCGGAAATTCAGGGCGCCGGAGGCAAGGCGGCGGCGGTGCAGGCCGATCTGTCGCGGGAAGCAGATTGCAAGAAAATCGTGGATGGCGCTCGCGTCGCGTTTGGCGCGGTCCATATTCTCGTCAACAACGCCGCGATCTACGGGCCGATTCAGCCCATCGAGAAATTTCCGCTGCGTGATTGGGACGAAGTGATGGCCGTGAACTTGCGCGCGCCGCTGGTGCTCTCCCAACTCGTGCTCCCGGAAATGTACGCGCGCAAATCGGGTTCGATCTTGAATATCTCTACGGTCGGAGCGAAAGCCGCGTTTTCGTTGAGCGGCGCCTACACCGCGTCCAAGGCTGGACTCATCGGGCTGACGCGCACGACGGCCGCGGAAGCGGCGCGCCAGGGGGTGCGCGTCAACGCCATCTGCCCCGGGCCGGTGACGGAAACGAAAATGTCGCAAGATTTGACGCGCGAATTCGCGGCCCATTTCCAATCCGGGGGCGACGAAGTACTTAAGCAGATGATGCAGAGTATTTTGCAGGGAAGACCGCAGACGGCTGATGAAATTGCGTCCGCGGCCTTATTCCTGGTTTCCGATCAAGCCAGCGCGATTACTGGGCAGACTCTGAATGTGGATGGCGGAATGGTTTTTTACTGATTTCTTCGAACGTGCTGTAGCCGCGACGCGCCGAACTCGCTACCACGCGGGCTCCGGCTTCGGCCCAACCCCGGCCGTTCACTCCAACCGTGCCGACAACATAGAAAAATGCCGCCAGCGCAAACATGAACGCGAACAACATTCCGAAAAGTAGTTCCGCGGCGATTAATTCGCGCACGAAATAAAGTTGCAGGACGAGGAAGATTGCCAGGCCCCAGCCCACACGGTTTCTAACTTTCTTGTTCTGCCAGAAGCTGCTTGCCAACTCTTTCAGTTCCCCTAAGACGGTTTTCATCGATCCTCTCGTGACTTCCACTGGATTAGATGCACGGTTGATTCCAAACGGACCAAGGGCTAAGTGATTGAAATATTGGAGGCTTGCGCGGCTTTCCCGAGAGGTAATGGAAAATAGTTTCTGCTTTTTGGGAAGGGCGGCGGGCGGCAAGCTGTTCCATTTCGAGACGCTTGCGCCGACAGTTTATGTCATCACGAAGGGAGCGATTCGGTTTTATTTCGCGCGACGAAAATCACAGAACGATCAGCGTCCTTCAAACGGGTAGCGGTCCTGCGCGAGAACCGCTTCGGCAACGCGAGTCCGGAGCGCGATCGTGTCCACGGGCGCGTGCTTCGCGAGCCGCCGGAGCGCGGCAAGCTGCGTGACGAGCGCGTCGCCTTCCGACGTGGCAGCGAGCGCCGTTCGCGCTTCCTTCTCGATGCGGTCCATCGCGTCGTAGCCAAACGAGCGAGCGGCATCGGCCATCGGCGAATTCGCGGCCGCAGATTTCTGCGCGCGCCGCAAACTGGATTCGATGGCGTACACGTCCATCACGATATTCGAAAGCGCGGCGACAATTTCCTGGTGGTCCGCAAGCTTGTCGCGGAACTTCTCGACTGCCGCGCCGGCGGCCAGCAGAAACACTTTTTTCGCCTGCGCGAGCGAGCGCTCTTCCTCGGCGAACGCCCCCGTGGACGGCTCCTCGAAGGAAGGCCCGGCGAGCAATTCGCCGGCGAGTTTCTTTGCGGCCGGAATCAGAGGCAGCGCGCCGGCCATGGCGCGCTTCATCAGCATTTGGATAATCAGCATTCGGTTGATTTCGTTCGTGCCCTCGAATATCCGGTTGATACGGCTATCGCGATAGGCTCGCGCCATCGGATAATCCTCGTGGAAACCGTAGCCGCCGAAAATCTGCAAGCCCTCGTCCACGCAAAAGTCCAGCGTCTCGCTGCCGGCCACCTTGGTGATCGAGCTTTCGATGGCGTACTCCTCGAGCACCAGCATGGATTGCTTGACCTTGTCGGCGCCGCCGGTGGAAATCGCGGCTTCCATCATTCCGGCCGTGCGATAGATCATTGATTCGAGCGCATAGATGCGAATTGCCATCTCGCCCAGCTTCGCCTTGATCAGGCCGAACTCACTGATTGACTTCCCGAACGCGACGCGCTCCCTGGAATATTTTGAGGCCTCCTGAAGCGCCTTCTTCGATCCGCCCATGCAGGACACTCCCAGCGTGTACCGCCCGGCGTTGAGCGTATTGAATGCAACGATGTGGCCGCGGCCGATTTCGTGGAGAAGATTTTCCTTGGGCACCGGCGCATTTTCAAAGAAGAGCGGCACGGTGGAACTGCCGCGAATGCCCATCTTGTTTTCCTCGGCGCCCACGGTAAAGCCCGGCGTGCCGCGTTCGACGATGAAAGCCGAAAATTTCTCGCCATCCACTTTCGCGAACACGATGTACACATCGGCGAATCCGCCGTTCGTGATCCACATCTTCTGCCCGTTGAGAATCCAGTTCTTGCCGTCCGGCGAGAGCACAGCCCGCGTGCGCGCCGCGAGCGAATCCGATCCCGCTTGAGGCTCCGACAGACAATAGGCGGCGAGCAACTCGCCGGAAGCAATCTTCGGCAGGTATTTCCTCTTCTGCTCCTCGGTGCCAAAACTCGCGATGGGAATCGTGCCGATTCCGGAGGTGCCCCCGAACGCAACGGCAAACGAAGCGTACACGCTGATCTTTTCCGTCAGCACCGTCGCGGAAATTTTGTCGAGCTCCGACCCGCCGTATATCTCGGGAATGCCCGCGCCGAGAAGCCCGATCTCACCGGCTTTTTTCAGCGCCTGCGCCATCAGGCCTTCTTTGTGTTTTTCGAGGTCGGGTATCAGCGGGACAATTTCTTTCGCGACGAATTCCGCTGCCGTTTGGCCGATCAGACGCTGATCGTCCGTGACGTCCGCGGGCGTGAAAATTTCCGCCGGAGCGATCGGCGCCACCAAAAATGCGCCGCCGCGATTCACGGACTGCGAAACTGTTGTCGTCGCCATGAATATCTCTCCTTTCCCCGCCGTTACCGAATCAAGCCGCGCGTTCGAAAATGCCCGCCGCGCCCATGCCGCCGCCAATGCACATCGTCACCAGTCCGTACCGCGCATTGCGCCGCTCCATCTCGCGCAGGATCGTGGCCGTGAGCTTCGCGCCGGTGCAACCAAGCGGATGGCCGAGCGCGACCGCGCCGCCGTTCACGTTGACACGCGCTGGATCGAGGCCCGCGACCTTGATCACCGACATCGCCTGCGCGGCGAATGCCTCGTTCAACTCGATCACGTCAATCTGATCGAGCTTCAATCCCGCGATTTTGAGCGCCTTTGGAATTGCATACACCGGGCCGATGCCCATCTCTTCGGGCGGAGCTCCGGCGGTTGCGTAGGCAACGAAACGCGCCAGCGGCTTCAGACCCAACTCTCGCGCGCGCTCGGCGCTCATCACCACCGACGCCGCAGCGCCATCGCTCATCTGCGAGCTATTCCCCGCCGTCACCACGCCGCGCGCGTGAAACGCGGGTTTCAACTTGCCGAGCGCTTCGACCGAGGTATCGGCTCGCGGGCCTTCGTCGGTATCGAATGTAATGTTCACCGTTTTCGGCCTCGCGCCGCTTCCGGAACCGTTCGCGCTGGCTTCAAGAACGGTGTAGCTCACGGCCACCGGTACGATCTCGTCCTTGAACTTGCCCGCGGCAATCGCCGCGAGCGCTTTCTGATGGCTCGCGAACGAGAATTCATCGGCCTGCTGGCGCGTGATCCCGTATTTCTTCGCCAGATTTTCGGCCGTCAAGCCCATGTTGATGTAGGCGTCCGGATAATTGTCCATCAGCCACGGATTCGGCGCGATTTTGTGCCCGCCCATGGGAACCATGCTCATGGACTCAGCGCCGCCCGCGATGGCCACGTCGCCCTGTCCCGCCATGATTCGCTCCGCCGCGATCGCGATGGATTGCAAACCCGACGAACAAAACCGGTTGACGGTCATCGCCGAGACGCTAACGGGCAATCCCGCGCGCAGCGAGGCAATTCGCGCGAGATTCATTCCCTGCTCCGCTTCCGGCGTCGCGCAGCCGATGATTACATCCTCGATGTCCTCAGGATTGACGCCCTTCGCGCGCGCCAGCGCTTCCTTGATCACGAGCGCAGCCAGATCGTCCGGGCGCGTCGCGCGCAGCGTTCCCTTCGGCGCCTTGCCCACGGCCGTCCGCACCGAGCTCACAAGCACCGCTTCTCGCATGGCTCACCTCAGAGGGGATGCAGGCTCCATCGTCACTTCCTGCTCCATTGGATGCCACTGGACAAAAAAAAGCAACCGCACAGGGATTTCGAGCCGTACGAAAAAGCAGCGTCAACGGAACTGGAAGTATCGGAGCTACGATCGATCGCTATTTGTGGAACTGGATCGTCACCGTAGTTTGCACGGTTACCGGCTCGCCGTTCAGCATCGCGGGCTGATACTTCCAGCGGCGCAGTGCGTCCACCGCGGCCTGGCGAAGTATCGGCGGACCCGAGATCACTTTCGTGGCTACCACGTTGCCGGCCAGACCTATTGACGCTTCGACCACAACGTTGCCTTCGATTCCGCTTGATCTCGCGATCGAGGGATACACGGGCAGAACCGAGGTCACCAGTTTCGGCGGTCTGACAAAGCCACCGAGACGCAGCGGAGGAGCAGCGGGCGGCGGAGGCGCCACATCGGAATTGGCACCGATACCTTGAAGCTCGCCATTCGGAGAAGCTGCGCTTGCGTCAACGGACGGTGCAGAATCCGCGTCGTCCGAAGCAGAGCGCTGCGCGGAAACGGGATGAGCGTTCAGGGTGGCCGACATATCGGGCATTGCTTTAGCGACTTTCTGACTGCCGGGCGCGCTCGGTTGCGCGCGCGCGGGAGCAGAAACCCGCTCAGCATTTAGAGGTGTCGCATTGCCGACGTGAATCGCAACTCCGGCGCCGGTCGCGGCGGCGGAGGGATTCGACTGGTTCACTTGCGCCGCTGAGTTCGATGCGGAAGGTTGGCCGGAATTGCTCTCACCGTTCGAAGTGGAGTCGAGGGCCGCAGGCGGAGCCACCGGAGCAGACACGGACGCTGACCTCGCGTGTGAGTTCGCGGCAGGCCACACGTGGAAATAGAAGGCTCCGCTTGCTCCAACCACGAATAGCGCCGCAATTCCAGTCGCGATCAAAAACCAATTTGGGCCCGAATCCTTGGCGACCGCTGCTACGTCCTCGGAGACATCGAGCGCGGTCGAATTGAATCGCGCGCCGAAGGCTTTCTGCGGTGCGGAATGTGCCCCGACGGAAGTGGCGCCCGCCGCGAGACTGCCGAACGTCGCGGCTGGCTTCTCCTGCGACGATTCCGCGAGGTCCTCCGATATATCCGTCATCTCGCCAGGGACACCCGCGCCCATGGAAATGGAAATCGGCGCCGCCACGTGCGCATCTCCGCGCAACTCGGTCATCGAAAGAGACGCTACCGGAGCGGTGAACCGCTCCGCGTTCTTCTTGCTGGAAGTTGACGACGCTGCCGGCTGCACGTCCTCTTGCGCGCCGATCGCGACGAACGAAGATGCGGGCTTGCTCACCTGCGCGATATGCTCCCTCAACGCGCTTGCGGCCGTCACAGGGCTTACGGAGACGACTGGCTCGGCAAGCTTCCCAGTCGTCGCTTGCAGATTAGCGGCGGGCGCCCACGAAATTTCCTGCCCGGGTTTCGCTTCGGCTTTTTCGGCAGGCGCTTCGGCGACGATGGGCACAGGCGGCGGAGGGGGTGGAACAAATGCCTTTACGGGTTCAACTCCGTCGCTGGCGAAATGAACGCCCCAATATCCCGGCTGGCGATTCGTGAACTCCAGTTCGACGTAGCTCTGAGTCTGCGCGTACGCGCGCACCTTCACGACGCGGCAAATGGCATCGTGCCCGGATTTCAGATTCGTGAGCACCACCATTTGTCCCGCGGCCACGCCGGTGGACATTCGCAGCACTCCGCCCTGCGGAAATACGATCATGGTGGAGGTCTGCTCTTCGAATGGCTCGGTGTGCGGCGTAATCCCGCGAATCACTTCCGTCACGCGCGAGCCGTGCACCTTCACAGGCACATCCAGCGAGACCGCGTCGGCGCGGAGCTGGCCAGTATCTGACTTCGGCCGCTCGCTCACCTGCGTCGTCGTGGCTTCAGCGACGGGCGCCGCGGCTTCCAAAGTATCTTTGAGTGGCGTCATCATAGTACGAACGGCCGCATGCCGTTCCCCCTGAAAAAGCCTGATTTATGGCTGCTATTGCAATTTTCGGCGAGAGGAATAGTTGCGGCAATAGTACCTTCGTACCCCCGGGAAACATTCGCCTCGAAACGGCTCGGGAAGACTAATTTCGAAGGGGTTTGCCGGTCTTCAGAGTGTGGGCGATGCGCTCCTGCGTCTTGCGCTCGCCGCAGAGGCTGACGAATGCCTCGCGTTCGAGATCGAGGACGTACTGCTCGGGGACGATTTGCGCTGCGGTGATGCCGCCACCGGCGAGGATATACGCGAGCTTTCGCGCGACGACTCCGTCATATTCCGTGGCGTACTCGCCGCGAATCATCATGTGCACCGCGAGTTTCGCGAGCGCGAGGAATTCCTCACCAAGCACGCGAATTTCCGCGGGAGCCGGTGGATGATATCCGGCGCGAACCATCGCGAGCGCCGTCTGCTTCGCGTCGGCAATTTGCCGGTCGCGATTCATGGAGATCAGATCAGAGGGGCGAAGATAGCCGAGCGAACGCGCCTCCTCGGCGCTGGTGGACACTTTCGCCGTGGCGATGTTTTCGAAGATGGGCCGCAGCGCGTGCGTCAAGTCAAGGCTGTCGCCGCTCGCCGCGTGCTCATTCGCGCGGATCAGCATCTCTTTCGTTCCGCCGCCGCCGGGAATCAGACCCACGCCAACCTCGACCAGACCGATGTAAGCCTCCGCCGTGGCGTGAATTCTTGCGGAGTGGAGATTGATTTCGCATCCGCCACCCAGGGCCATTCCCTGGGGCGCGGAGACCACGGGCCGCGGCGCGTATTTGATGGCCATATTTACGCGCTGAAATTGGCGCACCGCGAGGTGTATGTCGTCCCACTCGCCCTCCTGCGCGGTCATCAGCAACAACATCAGGTTCGCGCCAGCGGAAAAATTCGGGGCCTGATTCCCGATTACCATGGCTTCGAATTCGGTTTCCAATCGCGCGACGCCCGCGTGCAGCATCGCGACGAAATCTCCGCCGATCGCGTTCATCTTCGCGTGGAACTCGCAGCAGAGCACTCCGTCGCCCAGGTCAATCAAGCTTGCGCCGGAATTCTCCTGCACCACCGGCGTGCGGTCCTTGAGCGACTTCAGAATTAAGACTCCCGCAGGTTCTGGCTCCGGCACGAGCGCGCATGATGCCAGATCGAAGTAGCGCGAGCTTCCCTTCCCGGTTTGGTAGAACGACTTCTTGGGCGAAGCGAGCACTTTCGCGACTAGCGGCGGCAGAGTCTTCCCTTCGCGCTCGAGCGCTTTCGCCATGGGCTCGACACCGATCGCGTCCCATATTTCAAACGGCCCCATTTCCCATGCGAATCCCCACTGCATCGCGTGATCCACGTCCGCCACGGAATGGGCGATTTCCGGCGCGCGCCTCGCGGCGTAGAGGCACATCTCGCTCAGGCCTGACCAAAGAAATCGGTTCGCCTTGTCGCCGCTCTTGCCTTCCAGCGCGGGTCCGGCGAGCAATCGCAGCCGCTCGCGCGTGTCTTCGATGGCTTTTCCGGCCTCGATGGAGGGAAATCTCGCTTTCTGCTGGGGCCGGTATTCCATCTTCTGCCAGTCGAGCGTCAGGATTTCCGACTCGCCTCCCGCGCCCTTCACGCGCTTATAGAATCCGCTGCCGGTCTTTTCGCCGAGCCATCCGCGCTTCATCATTTCTTCGACCAGCGGCGGCACGCGAAACATTTCGCGCGATTCATCCTCCGGAATGCTGTCGTAGATGTTTCGAATCACGTGGACGAGTATATCGAGCCCGACGATGTCCGCCGTGCGGAACGTCGCCGATCTCGGCCAGCCCACGGCTGGCCCGGTGCACACGTCCACTTCCTCAATCGTCATCTCCAGCGCCTGCATCAGTCGAATCGCGTTCAGCATCGAGAACGTGCCAATGCGATTGGCGATGAAGTTTGGCGTGTCCTTCGCAAGGACGACGCCCTTGCCGAGCCGCACGTCGCAGATTTCGTCGAGGGATTCGAGCACGGCCGGCAGCGTCTTCGGTCCGGGGATCAGTTCGACCAATTTCATGTAGCGCGGCGGATTGAAGAAGTGCGTGCCCGCCCAGTGCTGTTGAAAATCCTCCGAGCGTCCCTCGGCGATCAGCCGGATCGGCAAGCCCGACGTGTTCGACGTCACGATCGTTCCCGGCTTTCGCACCGCGTCAACGCGCTCGAGCAGCTTGCGCTTGATCTCGAGGTTTTCCGCGACCGCCTCGATGATCCAGTCCACGTCGCCGCACCACGCGAGGTTGTCGTCGAAATTGCCGGGCGTGACCAGCCGCGCCGTCTCGGGCGTAAAGAACGCCGCCGGCCGCGCTTTCTTCGCCGCATCCAGTCCCGCCAGCACGATGCGGTTCCGCACGGCGGGCTTTTCGAGCGTCAGGCCCTTGCGCTTTTCATCGGCATTCAGTTCCGGCGGGACGATATCCAGCAGATAACAGGGGATTCCTGCATTGGCCAGGTGAGCCGCGATGCGCGCGCCCATCGTGCCGGCTCCCAGTACCGCCGCTTTTTCGATCGGGCGTCTCATCAATTTTAGCCTCTGGCAGGGGACATGGTTGCAAAAGCGCCATCGCCGGTCAACCGGAAACGCCCCGCGATCCGCGAAGTTTGCTAAAGTGTCCGATAGGTGCGGGGGCATCCGATGGGAACGGCAACAAAATGGATCCATAAAGCCGTGCGAGGCCTGCGATCGTTTGCCTACGCAGGCGAAGGCGTGCGCCCCAGGGTGGGACTGGCCCTCGGCGGCGGATTCGCGCGCGGGATCGCGCATATCGGCGTGCTACGCGTGCTTGAGGAGCACGAGATCCCGATTGACTTCATTTCCGGGACCAGCGTAGGCGCCCTCATCGCCGCCACGTACGCCAGCGGCACGCCACTCGACGAAATGGAGCGTCAGGGATTTGCCACCCGCTTCAGCGACTTCGGCCGTTGGACGCTCTCACGCATGGGTATGGCATCGAACGAGCGTCTCGAGCACTTCCTGCACAAATTCACGCCCGCTGAATTTTTCAGCCAGATGAAACTTCCACTGAGCATTGTCGCCACCGACCTGATGACCGGAAGATCGGTGCATTTCACTGACGGCGAAATCGGCCCGGCGCTGCGCGCCTCGTGCGCCTATCCGGGACTTTTCCTGCCCGTGGAATATCGCGGCCGCATTCTCGTGGACGGATTTCTGACGGAGACGGTCCCGGCGGAAGCGGCGCGCGATTTGGGCGCGGAGATTGTCATCGGCGTGCACCTCGAGCCGGGACTCCTTCACTCGGCTCCGCGCAACACGATCGAGGTCATCAGCCGCTCGTTCTCGATTATTCAGACGTCCGCGACCCAGGTCTGGCACAGCGACGTGGATGTGCTGATCGAGCCTGAGGTTCATCACATCCTGTGGGATGAATTCGTGAAAACGCCGCAACTCGTCGCCGCGGGAGAAGCAGCCACACGCGCCGCGATGCCTCGCATCCAGGCCGCGCTCGCCGCCGAACCCAGGAAGTTTCCCCGCCTTCGGAACACCCGTCACTTGCATGACATCGAGTAGGAGGATTTTGAAGAATCCTCGCTACTGAAGTGAGCTTTTCGGATCGCGCCCGCGGAACGCCCCGATTGCTAACGATCTGGGCTGCCCTGCGTCAAAACCAGTAGAGAGCCGAATCTCTCTCGACATGACTTTCGCAACGCCCCAATCATGCGGCGAGGGCATTCGGCTCTTCATTGAATCCGGGCGAGTCGCATCTGCGATCTTCAGCGCGCCTCGCGAAGCTCCACCACCACTGCGGCGCCATTTCCTTTGCCGCGCTTCGTGAACCATTCGCTCATGGCCGCGGCCAGCCGCGCCGGATCAACGCTTAAGCCCGCTTCGAGCATCCCTTCGCCCTTCGGCAGGGTGTCGTCGAATTCCGCGGAGCCCGTGAAATTGCGCATACAGAAGCTGTCGAGCCATTCGAGCGGCACCGGCCGCCGCTCGGCGCCGATCGTCATCTCAGCTGCCAGCTTTCTCGCGTACATTTCAGGCGAAGTATAACATCGGGCACTTGCGCCCGGTTTCCCTGCCGCGCTCGCCTTGCATTTCCGGCCTGCGTGCCCTAGAATTTTTTCTTACGACTAACTAAGATTAAGGTGTCATGTTCGACGCGATGCGCGAGAACCGAATCGCGCCGAGCGGCGTTCCTGCGAAAGAGTCCTGGGAGGTAGGGTGTCCACACCACTGGAAAGCTGGGTAGAGGAATCAGCGCGCCTGACGAAGCCGGCGAAGATCGTCTGGTGCGATGGTTCCGAAGCCGAAAGCGAGCGATTGACGGCTGACATGCTCCGCGACGGCACGTTCCTCGAGCTGAACCAGAAAACCCATCCTCGCTGTTACCTCCATCGCAGCAACCCCAATGACGTGGCCCGCACCGAGCAACTAACCTTCATCTGCACCCGCCAAAAAGAGGACGCCGGCCCCACCAACAACTGGATGGACCCGTCCGAGGCGAAAGAAAAGCTCCGGCCGCTTTTCGACGGCGCGATGAAGGGCCGCACGATGTACGTCGTGCCGTATATTCTCGGCCCGGCGAAATCACCCTATAGCAAGATCGGCGTGGAGATCACCGACAGCGCATACGTCGCCGCGAACATGCGGATTATGTCCCGCATGGGCAAGCCCGCGCTCGATCGGCTCGATAATTCCGCGGATTTCGTCCCCGGACTTCATTCGCTGGGGGATCTGGACCCCAGCCGCCGCTTCATCATGCACTTCCCCGAGGAAAAGTTGATCTGGAGCGTTGGCTCCGGTTACGGCGGCAACGCCCTGCTCGGCAAAAAGTGTTTCGCACTGCGAATTGCCAGCTGGATGGCGCGCGATCAGGGCTGGATGGCGGAGCACATGTTGATTCTCGGCCTGGAAGATCCTTCGGGCAAAGTGACGTACATGGCCGCGGCGTTCCCCAGCGCTTGCGGGAAGACCAACCTCGCCATGATGGTTTCGGCGCTGGAGTCGCAGGGCTATCGTGTCTGGACCGTCGGCGACGACATTGCCTGGATGCACATCGCGTCGGACGGCACGCTGCGCGCCATTAATCCCGAGGCCGGATTTTTCGGCGTCGCTCCCGGCACGAATGCAAAAACAAATCCCAACGTAATGACCGCGGCGAATCGGAACACGATCTTCACCAACGTCGCCATGACACATTCGCGCGAACCCTGGTGGGAAGGAATCGACGGCCCGCCCGCCGACGGGCTGACGAACTGGAAGGGTGAACCGTGGACGGCGGGATCGGGTCCCGCAGCTCATCCGAACGCGCGCTACACGGTGCCCGCTTCGCAATCGCCCTCGCTTTCGAAACATTGGGAAGACCCCGAAGGCTTGCCCATTTCCGCATTCATTTTCGGAGGACGCCGCGCGCATCTTGCGCCCCTCGTGTATGAATCGCGGAACTGGCAGCACGGAGTTTTCGTCGGCGCGACGATGGCGTCGGAAACAACGGCGGCCGCGACCGGCGCCGTCGGCGTCTGCCGCCGCGATCCAATGGCCATGCTTCCCTTCTGCGGCTACAACATGGGCGACTATTTCGGGCACTGGCTGGCCATGGGCGCCAAGCTGAAAAATCCGCCGAAGATTTTCCACGTCAATTGGTTTCGCAAGGGAGCGGACGGGAAATTCCTTTGGCCCGGCTACGGAGAAAATGTGCGCGTGCTGAAGTGGATGCTGGACCGCATCGAAGGCCGCGCGGCCGCCACGGAAACGCCGATTGGCAACGTGCCCACGCCTTCGTCACTCACTCTCGATGGCCTTTCGATTTCGCGCGACACGCTGAATGAATTGCTGAGCGTGGATTCAAGCGATTGGCTGGCGGAAGATCGGGCCGTCGGCGAGTTTTTCGCAAAGTTCGGCAGCCACATTCCCCCCGCCGTCACCCAGGAACAAAAAGCCCTCGCTGGTCGTCTTACGCGCGCCACCGTCTCAGCAAAATAAATTCCGCGTCGCATCCGTACCGGCCACCTGTCACGATTCTCGTGTCCCAACCTATCGTGTCGCGCACGCGGCTTTTCACATTCGTGTCGCGCAGGTGAGCGCTTTACGGTGAAAGCGTGGGGCTTCAGCCCCACGAAAAGCACGCCAAAATTTCTCGGGCTTTAGCGCTGGCGGCTTTTTACCCGGCGCGAGAACCTCACTACTCGCCGTTAATTTTCGTGTACGCCAATTGCTGCTTCACCATGTCGCGCGGATAGCTGACCGTGACATCCATCTTGCCGCCCGCGCCCCTGCGGAGTTCGAGATCGGGGTTGATTCCCGCCCAATCGTTGGGAATGTCGAGCGTCTTGTAGCGCGCGACCACCTGATCGCGCCAAGCCGTATTGAAATGGATGCCGTATTGCGTGATCAGAGCTTTCGCTGCGTCGTAGTCACCTTCCGCCTTGATGCGCATCAACTCTGCCAGCAGCATTCCCACGCCCTCGCGCATTTTCGCGTAGTCTGTGACGACCAGATAAACTTTGCCGTCCTGCTGGACGGGCTGGATCGCTCCGGTCTTGTCGCGAATATAATTGACGATCAGCTGCGTGCCCCGGCGGTGATCCTCTTCGATCGTGTCGCCGGTGGGTACCTCGTGAAGCTGCGAGAGCGCGCCGCGCGCTTCGGAGTCGTAGGCGGCTTTGGCGACATCGTCATTCGGCATCACTCCCATCTGTATCAGCTTCGGATCCCAGAAATTCCACAGGGCCATCAGGTCGGCGCGCGACTCCTCGAGCGTCGAGTAATATTCCTTGATGTAATAGGCTGGCTCGCGCGTGATTTTCGGTCCGACCTTTCCGGAGCCGTGGCCAATCACTTCGTGCATGGCGGTCATAAGGTTCTCGGCAAGATCGCCGTACTGCATGGCGCGATCCTTTTCAGCCTGCGTTGACGCGAACTCGCCGGAAACGGCGTTCCCGCCGGCGCTGGTGATCGCGCGGATCGAAGCGGTGAGCACGAAACTCTTCGACCCGTACTTTGCGTGAATCTCATCTTCGTTCGGCAGGTTGTCGCCGGTTGTGCTCACATCGAAATCGCCGGTCTCCGCGAGCATTTCCACGGCATTCACGATCGGCGGCTTGGGATTCGGGTTCTTGTATTTGTCGTCCCACGGCGCGCGCTGCTCGAAGTAGGCCGCGTTCGCGGCAAATCCGGTCATCAAATGATTCATCTTCTCGTCCACGATGCTGACGAAGCCTTGTATTGCCCCCTTCAACCCGCGCGGGTCCTTGTAAACTTCGACGAAGCCGTTCGAAAAATCCGGATTCGTTTTGTCCTGAACCCAATCGATTTGGCAGCGGATCCAATCCGCGTGTTCGCCGGTTTGGTAGTACCGGATGAGATCGTTAATTACCTTCGTCTGCTGCGGAGGCGAATAACGCAGCGCCTGCTGCAGGTTTCGGATCGCCAGGCCCAGCTCGCGCGCGTAGCGGCCCGGAGGCACCGTTCCATCCGGCGTGCCCGTGCGATAGACATCTTCCACAAGTTTGCCATCCTGCTTGGTCAGCCGCGAATTCAGCGCGTAGTGTTCGGTAAACCCGACCAGATCCTTGAGTGTGACGTCCGAATAATAATTGTTGCTGCTGGCTTCGAGCGGATCCGCGCCGTTCGGCGGGTTTTTGTTGATCAGCATCGGCTCGAAGGCCGGATCGAAGAAAGGCTTGTCGAGTTCCTGAAGTTCCCGCGCCAGCGCTGTCGTTGATCCAAGCACCGCGCCGTTCTTGCTCGCCTGCTCTGCAGCGGCGCTTAGCTCGGCGGACGTGAAGTCCGGCAGAAATTTCACTGAGGTATTCGTGTTGTGATTTCCGTGATTCCCCCAGAAAAGCATCGTGTAATCGGTAACCTTCTTCAGCACCGCCGGGTCCACGCCTGTCGGGTGAGTCAAAATCGATTCGAGCAGATGCTTCTCGCGCAAGCCGTCGGCGGAATTCTGGTCGTAAGCGATCGGGTCAACAGCGATGGCCGCCCGGTAAAGCCAATAAGCGTCCATTTTCTGGTCCGCGGTAAGGCCGTTGAAGCTGTCGGCAGTCAATTGGAGGAATCCCGTGTCGTGTACGCGGGCGACCAGGCTCGATTCCGCCGTTTGCTGATCGGCCGCCGGCGCGGCTGCCGCCGAATGCAAACAGAAAACGGACGCCAAAGTCATGAGTGCTAATCGCAACAGCATTTTTCGCAAGTCGAATTCCTCCCCCGGACAACCATTGGACGGTGCGCGACTGGATTTGTCACCCGCGCGGTAGGCGTTTCGCCCGGTTTCCACCCTTCGGAAATATACACTGCGCTGCCTGTGAATAGAACGCGGCTCTGCTTCGCGTCGACAAGCTCTTCCCGCGGCGTTAGAATCCGGACGTGCTCGTTCGAAAGACATTAGCCGCGCTTCTGACGGTCGCCCTGCTCGCGGTGTCGGTCGCGGCGTCGCCTTGCAATTTGCCGAAGCCATCGTCGCGATGTTGTCCCTGTTGCCCGGCCACGCCTGCGAGTCCGCCGGGAACGCTCGGAGCCGGTGCGCCGCAGCTTCACGTGAGGATGTCGGTTCACGCGAAACAGCTGCTCCAGGGCGCCGCGATCCTGCCCGACGAAACCAATTCCCCGCGCCTTTGCGATGGCGAATTGTGCGTTCGAGCCACTGCTTTCGAGCGCCCAGTCGTCACCGTGGATCCCGCGCCGATTGCGTCAGGCCCCTTGGCGGCGAGCGGTGTTTTCAGGCTCCCCGCGACGTCCGCCAGCCCGCTAGGTAGTGTCCATGAAACTCCGCCGCCAGCACAAACGGCTCTCGGCCCCCTCTCAGTAAGTCTCAGGATTTAGCACACCCCTCCACTCGTCGGTCACACGCTAGTCGTTCATCAAATTTCGCTTGAGGGATCGTGCTATGAAATCAATGTGCATCGTGGTGCTTTCGCTTCTCTTCTCATCGTCGTTCGCGGCGGCTCAGCAAACGAACGGCACCGGCCCAATGCCGGGCATGCAGGGAATGGACATGAGCCAGATGCCGGGCATGAAGATGGGCGCGAACGACCAAATGAACATGGCCCCGCAAACCTTCGTGCAGGAAATTCTCGCGCACGATACCTCTGGCACGAGCGCGGAACCCGATTCCACCCCTGCTCCCATGCTGATGAAAATCAAAGGCGCGTGGACGCTGATGTTTCACGCGAATGTGTTCGTGCTCGACGAGCAGCAATCGAGCGCGCGCGGCGGCGACAAATTTTTCTCGACCAACTGGTTCATGGGCATGGCTCAACGCGACCTCGGCCCCGGCAAATTCACCGTGCGGGCGATGCTGACCCTTGAGCCGGCGACGATTACCGGCGAACGCTACCCGCTGCTCTTCCAACAGGGCGAGACAGCCTACGGCGTCCCCATCGCGGACGGCCAGCATCCGCACAACTTCGTCATGGAACTCGCCGCGCTTTACGACGCGAAACTTGGCGCGAAAGGACTGCTGTCCTTCTACGCTGCGCCGGTCGGCGACCCAGCGCTCGGTCCCACCGCGTATCCGCACCGCGCGTCCGCCGCCGAGGACCCGGTCGGCGCCCTCGGCCATCATCAGGAGGATTCCACGCACATTGCGGCGGATGTCGTCACCGTGGGGCTCACCTACGGCATCGCGCGTATCGAAGCATCCGGCTTCCACGGCCGCGAACCGGGCGAAGACCGATGGGACGTTGACCAGGGCAACATCAACTCGTGGTCCACGCGCCTGACTATTCAGCCGGGGAAAAACTGGAGCGGGCAGTTTTCCTACGGCCGCATCAAGAGTCCGGAAAGTCTCTTCCCTGCTGAAGATCAGGAGCGCATGACCGCGTCCGCGATGTACAACCGCCCGCTGCGCGATGGGAACTGGACGAGTACCATTCTGTGGGGGCGCACGCGTTCACTGCAGGACGACGCCATATTCGATAGCTACCTCGTCGAATCCACCGTGCGCTTTCGCGCGCGCAATTACGCGTGGACCCGAATTGAAAGTGCGGAACGCTCGAACGAGCTCATCCTCGGCGAGAATCCGCTGCCGCCCGGCTTCGAGGAAAAACCCATTGGACAAGTGCAGGCCTACACGCTCGGCTACGATCGAGATTTCGATCTGATTCCCGACCTCGCGTCCGCCATCGGCGCGCAGTTCACCACCTACGGCGTCGCGGATATCCTGAAGCCTATTTACGGTTCGCACCCCGTGGGCGTCGCCCTGTTCATCCGATTGCGGCCGTTCTCGGGCAAAGACCGCTGAGAGTTTAAGCACGTTGGCCAGCTTTTCTATCCACACGAGGTCGGAGTCGAGTCCACAGAACTCCACGCTTGCGCTTCAGATTTTCTGCACTAAGATGGACGCGTGATGAGAAAACCTGGATTCGGCGGGCGGTTCACCGGCCCCGCAGCGCGGAGCGGCCGCGGTAGTTCACTGCCCCACTTACTCGACACTCGCTGCCGAGTAGATTTCGAGCTAAGTTGTTCAAAACAAAGGACGGCGGACACAGTTACTCGACACAGAAAACGAGCTAGCGTACTGCAAACTTCTGCCGTCTTTTTTCTACTTTCCGCCTTCGTCGCCACAGCCGCTTTTTCGCAATCGTCCCAGAAGCTCGTCGTCGCGCCCGATATTGCGGCAACGTTCGCGAAATTCAAGCCCGTCAAGATGCCCTTCGATTCGAGCCACCTGAGTGATCGCGAAAAGCAGATGGTCGCGAAACTTGTGGACGCCGCCGGCCTGCTCGATTGCATCTATTGGCGGCAAAGCGATCCTGAAGGACTGAAGCTTTTTGTCTCGCTCGCGAATAGCAACGACTCGCGGGACCAGATGCTGCGCGAACTATTGAAAATAAACGGCGGACGCTATAACCAGATCAACAATGGTAAGCCTTTCGTCGGGACCGAGCCTGCACCACCCGGCCGCGGCCTCTTCCTTCCTCAAGAGACGCAAGAGCACCTGGATCAACTGATCAAGGATAAGAAGCTCGAAAAATCCGCCGTCTACTCGCCATATACGATCGAGCAGATTTGTCCGGGCGGCAAGGCAAGCGGTGCCTCCGTCCCCTGCTTCGTGCCCTACCATGTCAAATTCCAGGAATTCGTAGTGCCGATGGCGAAGGACCTCTACGATGCAGCCGATCTGAGCGACGATCCGGCATTTGCAAAGTTTCTGCGCCTTCGCGCCGGCGCGCTGCTTTCCGACGATTACTATCCAAGCGATCTCGCCTGGATGGATCTTGAGAACCCGAAATTCGACGTCGTCTTCGCGCCCTACGAGGTCTATCTCGACGGGCTGCTCGGCGTGAAGACTTCGTACGGCGCGGCCATCATGATTCGCAACGACGCGGAAAGCCAAAAGCTCGCCCTATTTCAGAAGTTCGTTCCGGAGCTGCAGGAATCTCTCCCGCTCGCGGCCGAGGATCTGCCTTCCGAGCGCGGAAAACACCAGCCGATGGAAGTGGTGGATGCAATCTACCGCGCGGGCGACCTGCTGCACGGCTATCAGCCCGTCGCCGACAATCTACCGAACGATCCGCGCGTCCATCAGGAGAAAGGCTCCAAGAAAATCTTCTGGAAGAATTTCATGGATGCGCGCGTCAACTTCATCATTCTGCCGCTGGCCGGGCGCCTGATGCCGGCGGATCAAGCAAAAATGGTCACCGGCGAAGGCACGCTCGACTTCATAATCCTGCACGAAATTTCCCACGGCCTCGGCCCCACCTACGTTCATGGATCGAACGGCAAAATGGGAATCGGCGAGGCCATCGGCCCGCGGTATTCCGCGCTGGAGGAATCGAAGGCCGACATCACGGGCATGACGTGCGTGAAATGGCTGGTGGATCACGGCGCGATCCCGAAGGAAAGACTGGACGGGATTTACGCATCATTCCTCGGCGAGACGTTCCGCACCATTCGCTTCGGGATAGCCGAATCGCACGGCGCCGGCGCGATGATGGAGATCAGCTACCTCACGGAACAAGGCGCCATCCATCGCGATCCATCCACCGGACTCTACGCCGTGGATTTTCAGAAAATGCCGGTGGGGATAGCTTCTCTCGCGAAAGAATTGCTCGAACAGGAAGCAACCGGCGACCGCGCGCGCACCGAGAATTGGTTCAAGAAATACGCCGTGATGCCGCCGGAGCTCGCCGCGGCCCTCGCGAAGGGTTCCGACATCCCCGTGGACGTGGACCCAGAGTTCGACTTCCATCCGCCGGTTCGCTAGTTTTCGAAGGCTCGCAAACGCTCGTCATTCCGAGCGCAGCGAGGAATCTCTCTTGCATTTTGTTACAGCACGGATTGAATGTCGTCGTCGATGGAGATATGCGTCTGCGGAAATCCGTTGATCGCGTAATTCGCGCCGGCCGCGCACTGGAAGTGAATGAAGCGGCTGATGTGGTAGTCCTCGTCGAACTGGCCGAACGTGCGCTCGATTTCCTCGCGCGACAGCCCCAGCGATGCAAGCGCCGCGGCCTTCCCGTAGCCGCCCGCGACCGCCAGATACTTATCAACCACTTCGCGCAACGTCATCGCCCGTCTCCGGCCCAGCCCGCCAATATCAGGCGTATCGTATCAGATCGGTCGCCAGATTTCCGCGTACGCCGCTTTTCGGCAGCGAGCAATTTTCAACTCTGTTTCAGCGCGACCCTAGTAGGAGAAACAGAAATAAGACGAAGGCCGCGATGCTCAGGACGCTGCGGACCGCATGCAGGCGGCCCCAGCGTTGCAAAAGATGTCCGGCTTCTTCGGAACCCAAGTCGAGTTCCCGGCTTTCCAGTCGTTTGTTGATCGGCCGAATTACGATCAGGGTAAACGGAATGATGAACAGCAGAAGTAGCCCGCCGACGAGCCAACCGTAACGCCGGTCAAACCACCACGATGCGATCGCCGCAACAGAGCCGATCGCAGCGAGCGGAGCTTGCATGGCGGCGCCTCGATTGTAGCTGGGCCTCCACTGCGTCACCGCCAGCTCGACGCCGCAGGAAAGCCTCGCGGGTTGCTCAACGACGTTGACGTACAGGGCGGCGCCGGCAAAGATGCCTGAGGCGAGCGCGGCAATTATCTCCGGAACCACGCCTCAGTATATGCCTGGGTGCGCTTCTCCCGAACTGGTCTTCCGCTTCGATCCGCGCGACCGAGCCTGACTCTTCCACAACCGGCTGCCAGATATTCAAACCAGATTACTGCGTCTTTTCTGCGACACGGTACACGGTCTTGCGTTTCCGGGGCCTCGAAGCTTATACTGGTGCGCTTCCAGATAGGTCGCACAAACCGGTGGGCGCGAGCCCACTTTTTTGTTGGCCGGGCGATGTGGAAAGGGCGCGGGAGTCTCTGGCGGGGATAAATGCCGCCCTTAGAAGAGCATGGACCTCGATCGGATTCGAGAGGCGGCGGATCGGGTGGCCCGTTCGTTGGGGCTGGAGATCTTCGACGTCGAATGGAAGGTGGGCAAGGAGCGATTCCTGCGGGTCTATATTGACCGCCTGCCGGACGCGGCCAACCCCGGCATTTTGGGGAATGGCCCGGGTGTCACTCATAAGGATTGCGAGCGAGTCAGCGAACAGTTGAGCGTGATTTTGGATGTAGAAGACCTGGTACCGGGACCGAGCTATACGCTGGAAATAAGTTCGCCGGGCCTCGATCGGAAATTGATCAGGCCGGGCGACTACGAACGGTTCACGGGACGGCTGGCGAATATTTGGCTGAACGAACCGGTGGAGAACCAAAAGTATTTTCAGGGCCGGCTGGCGGGTTACGCGGACGGGATCGTGAAGGTGACGGTGCGCGATCGGGAAGTCGCGGTGCCGTACGCCGGGATTCGCAAAGCGAATCTGGTGGTGGAGCTGTGACGGGTGGGAGCGAGGAGAAACAAGGATGGCGAGTCTGCTGTACCAGACAATCGAGCAGATCAGCCGGGAGAAGCACATCGAACCGGAGATCATCGTTGCGGCCATTGAGGACGCGATGGTCGTGGCGGCGCGGAAATATTACCGCACCGAGGAAGATCTCCGTTCGAAGTTCAATGCGGAGAGCGGCCAGATAGACGTGTTTTCGGTGCACACGGTCGTGGAAGAAGTCGCGGATCCATTGCGCGAGATTTCGCTCGCCGACGCCCGCAAGCAGAATCCAAGCATTGAAGTGGGCGGCGAAGTGACCGCGGTGAAGCCGACCGACGTGCTGGGAAGAATCGCGGCGCAAACCGCCAAGCAGGTGATCCTGCAGAAGGTGCGCGAAGCGGAGCGCGATACGATCTACAACGAATTCCACACGCGCGTAGGCGAGCTGATCAATAGCGTGGTGAAGCGCATGGAAGGCCCGGACCTGATCGTGGACCTCGGGCGGACGGAAGCGCGCCTGCCGAAGCGCGAACAATCGCGGCTGGAAGCCTACAACGTGGGAGACCGCCTGCGCGTGACGATTCGCGCGGTCGAGCGCGCCGCCAAGGGCCCGCAAGTAATCGTTTCGCGCGCAGATCCCGCCTTGGTGCAGCGCCTGTTCGAAATGGAAGTGCCGGAAATTTACGACGGCACGGTGCAGATTCGCGCAGTGGCGCGCGAGGCGGGCGAGCGCACGAAAATCGGCGTCGAAAGCCGCGACAAGGATGTGGATCCGGTGGGCGCGTGCGTGGGCATGAAGGGCATGCGCGTGCAGTCCATCATCCGCGAGCTGCGCGGCGAGAAAATCGACATCATTCCGTGGAGCGAAGAGACGATCGCATTCGCGCAAAAGGCGCTGAGCCCCGCGAAAGTGACGCGTGTGCAGATCATTGACGCCGAAGAAAAGCGCCTGGAAGTGATCGTCGAGGATACGCAACTGTCGCTCGCCATCGGCAAGAAGGGTCAGAACGTGCGGCTGGCCAGCAAGCTGATCGGCTGGAACGTGGATATCAAGAGCGAAGAGGAAAAGCGCCGCGAGATCGAAGCGCAGATGGCCGCTCTTACCGCGCCGGGTACGCCTCTTACGGAACTTGCGGGCGTGGGACCGAAGACGATCGAAAAGCTCGAAGCGGCCGGGATTACGTCGGTCGAGAAGCTCGCCGATATGACGCCGGAACAGCTCGTCGAGATTCCGGGCATCGGCGAGAAAATGGTGGAGAAGATTCACCAGTCCGTCGCCGCGTACTTTGAAGCGCTGGAATCGCAGGCGACGGCGCCGATCGAACCTTCGACCGAAGACGAGGCGGCTGCCGAGAGCGTGGCGACGGATCCCGAAGCGACGGAAACAACCGAGCCAACCGAGCTAA
Source organism: Acidobacteriota bacterium (assembly GCA_003166795.1). Lineage (GTDB taxonomy): Bacteria > Acidobacteriota > Terriglobia > Acidiferrales > UBA7541 > Palsa-295. The sequence goes on from PMUS01000096.1 coordinate 35,039, forward strand.
CCGAAGCGGGCTCGACGGAAGCAAGCGAGGCATCGTCGAGCGAGGCTTCAGCAAGCGAGGCGTCCTCAGGCGACGTATTGCCAGGCGAGGCGGAGACGGCAAGCGCAGAAGAGACTCCGGAAGATGAAGAAACGACTCCGGAGGACAAGTCGGCTGCAGCTGTAGTGGACGAAAGCGCGGAGAAGCAGGAAAAGTCTGAGTAGCGTAGCAAGTTCCGAAAGACAGAGGCTGATGGTAGATTCCAAGCAAGTCCGACTGAACGAACTGGCGCGAGAACTTGAGATCAAGGCCAAGGTGCTGATCGACTACCTGCCTGAGATCGGCGTCAAAGAGAAGAAGACGCACTCGAGTTCGATTGATATCGAGCACGCCGAGCTGGCACGAAAACATTTCCTTGGTCTGGCAGAGGCGGAAGTAGCGGCGGAAGCCGCGAAGACCGCGGCGGCCAAAGCAAAGACCGCGCGTCCGGCGCCTGCAGCTGCTCCGGCACCGGCCCCCGTAGCGGCCCCACCGAAACCGGCCGGGCCGGCGGCTGTACCACTTCGCGGAGCGCCTGTGGCCCCGGCCGCTCCCGTGCGAGCGCCAGCGGGAGCGGCCGCCGCGCCCGCGGCTGCTTCACCTAGTGGCGTTCCGGTGCGACCCGCTGCAACTCCGTCCGCGCCTCTTGCGGCAGCTGGACATCCGACTTCGCATCCGACCGCAGCCAGGCCCGGCGTCGCTCCCGGAGCGACTGCGCCGAGACCCGGCGCGTCTCCGGCGCAACGCCCAGCGGCGGCGAGTCCCGCTGCAGGTAGTTCGACAGGTGCGCCCGGAGCTCCACGTCCGCCAGGCGCGCCGCCAACAGGCCAGAGATTCCCTGCGCGCCCAGGCCAGTCGGGCCCTTACCAAAATCGCCCCGGCGCTCCCCAGGGAATGCGCCCCGCGGCAGCGCCAGGCCAAATTCGGCCCAGCGGTCCACCGAGACCGGGTGGCCCACCTCGTCCCGGCGGCCCTCCATCGAGATTTCCACCCCGGCCAGGAGGCGGAGGACGTCCCGGAAACGAACCCATTGGCAGCCAGCGGCCCGGGGCCACAGGCGGAGTTCCGAAAGCTGAGCCTGGAAAGCCCCTGTATGCACGTAAGCCTCCCCCGTCGCGCGGGCGGCCGACAATCGAAAAGCGATATGCGGAAGGTGAGCGCAGGCTTCACCCAGTGCGAACACGCGCCGGAGTGGGCGCAGGCCGCGCCGCGCACGTAGAGCCCGTCGCGCCGGTCCAGCGAGAGCCGCGTGCGGTGACCGTCACCGAAGGAATCACGGTTCGCGAGCTCGCCGAGAAGCTCGATATCCGCGCCAAGGAATTGCTGAAGACTTTGCTCGATAAGGGCGTTTTCGCGAGCATTAACCAGGCGCTCGACGTGCAGACTGCGACCAGTCTCGCTGAATCGTTCAATGGAATCGTGCAGGTGGTGACGTACGAAGAGCAGCTTGTCGAGGAAGAAAAGATCGAGGAGGGGCGCACCGGAAATCTGCTGCCTCGCGCCCCGGTTGTCACCGTGATGGGGCACGTAGATCACGGCAAGACCAGTTTGCTCGACGCCATTCGCGAAACCGAAGTCGCCGCCGGAGAAGCCGGCGGGATCACGCAACACATTGGGGCGTACGAAGTGCACGCGGGCGATCGCCGCATCGTGTTTATTGACACACCGGGCCACGAAGCGTTCACGCGCATGCGCGCGCGCGGCGCGAAAGTGACCGACATCGTGGTGCTGGTGGTGGGCGCGGACGACGGCGTGATGCCGCAGACCGAAGAAGCGATCGCGCACGCGAAAGCCGCGAACGTTCAGATCGTCGTGGCCATCAACAAGATTGACAAGCCGAACGCCGAGCCCGAAAAAGTGAAACGCCAGCTCGCCGACCGCGGCCTGATGCCCGAGGAGTGGGGCGGCACGACCGTAACGGTGGAAGTCTCGGCCAAAACGAAAAAGAATTTACCGCGTTTGTTGGAGATGATTTTGCTCGTGGCCGATTTACTCGAGCTAAAGGCTGATCCCGATGCCCCGGGAAGCGGTACGGTGCTGGAATCGCGCATGGACAAGGGCCGCGGCCCAGTCGCCACAGTGCTCGTGCAAAACGGCACGCTCAACGTCGGAGACGTCTTCATCGTTGGCGCCGTGTACGGCAAGGTCCGCGCGATGTTCGACGATCGCGGCCATTCAATCTTGAAAGCGGTGCCTTCCACGCCGGTTGAGGTTCTCGGTTTGCAGGGCGTGCCCGAAGCGGGCGATCAGTTCCAGGTGGCGGACGAAGCGAAGGCGCGGCACATCGTCGAATACCGCCAGGCAAAACAGCGCGAGGCCGCGCTCGCCAAGACAGCTTCCTCCGGGCGCCTTACTCTCGATCAGCTGCACGCGCAGTTGCGCGCCGGCGAGGTGAAAGAACTGGCCGTGGTTGTGAAGGCGGACGTGCAGGGCTCGGTCGAAGTACTGAACGAGATGCTCCCGAAGCTTTCTAACGACCAGGTGACGCTAAAGGTGATGCAGGCCAGCGTGGGCGCAGTGACGGAATCCGACGTGATTCTCGCGTCCGCTTCGAACGCCGTGGTTATTGCGTTCAACGTGCGGCCGGAGCGAAAGGCTTCCGAGCTGGCGCAGCGCGAGGGCGTGGAAATCCGCCTGCACACGATTATCTACGAATTGCTCGACGAGCTGCGCAAGGCCGTGGCCGGATTGCTCGCGCCGGTGATCAAGGAAGTGTATCTGGGACGCGCCGAAGTCCGCGACACGTTCCGCGTGAAGGGCTCCGGAGTAATCGCGGGCTGCTCGGTGCAGGATGGAATCATCAAGCGCAACGCGGACGTGCGGGTACTGCGCGACGGCGCGGTGGTCTACACCGGGCAAGTAAGCTCGCTGCGAAGATTCAAGGAAGACGCGGGCGAAGTGCGCGCGGGATTCGAGTGCGGCGTGGGAGTTTCGAATTTCAACGACGTGAAAGTGGGCGACATCCTCGAATGCTTCAAGATCGAGAAGTCGTCGCCGCTCGAGGCCGTCGTGGTGCCCGACCGCGGGCGACCGGAAGCCGCTGAAGCGCGGCGCAACTGAGATCGTACCGATTTAATCGTCTCCGCTGGGTTTCGATGGGGCGCGCATGCCGATCGGCCTCCTCACTCTGGAAATTCACATCCCCGATGCGCGGTCGCTGAAGGATAAGCGGCAGGTGCTGCGCAGCCTGAAAGACAGCTTGCGCGCCCACTTCAACGTGGCCGTCGCCGAGCTGGAGCATCAGGAACTGTGGCAGCGGTCGCGCGTGGGAGTGGTGAGCATTTCAGGCGACGGAAAACATCTGGAAGAGTCGCTGCAGGCGATTGCCGAGGAATCCGAGCGCTTGCTCGGGCGCGATCTGGTGTCGCGCGAAATTGAGTACTTCGAGGATGAATCATGACGGTCGGGGGATTCCGCCCGGAACGGATTGCCGAAGAAATCCGGAACGAAGTGATGCTGATGCTCGCGGGAGAATTGAAGGACCCGCGCCTGGCCGTGCCTCTGATCGTCACGGAGGTGCGCGTGGCGCCGGGCATGCGCACGGTGCGCGTGTTCATTCAACTCGAGGGCGATAAGAAGGAGCGCGCGGAGGCGCTGGCAGGATTGAAGGCTGCCTCGAAATATGTCCGCCACGAATTGGTCGAACGGCTGCGGCTGAGGCGCGCGCCCGACGTGCTGTTTTTTCCCGACGACTCGGAAGAATACGGCCACCACATTGACGAGCTGTTGCGAAAAGTGAGCCACCCGGAGAAATCGTAGCGGGGCGCGCAGCCCTTGCAGTTGACCGGCTCGAATCCGGCGCTACGAAGCGAAATGCCGCGAACCCCACAACCTGCGTCCATTGACGGAATTCTTGTCGTTTACAAGCCACGCGGGAAAACCTCGCACGACGTGGTGGAAACCGTGCGCCGCATGGTTGGCTTTCGCCAGATCGGCCATCTCGGCACGCTCGATCCGCTGGCGACCGGCGTGCTCGTGCTCGCTCTGGGGCGGGCCACGCGGCTCGCGCGCTTCTACGGCGGCCGTCGAAAACGATACACCTGCTCGGTGCGCTTCGGATTCGCGACGGACACATACGACGCCGATGGAGACGCGCTCAGCGAAGATGCCGCGCCGTCGCTTGATGCGGAGGCGATTCAGGCGCTCGCCGACGGTTTCGTCGGGAAAATTCAGCAGATGCCGCCTTCGTTTTCGGCGAAGAAAATCCACGGGCGTCCCGCGCACGAACTCGCGCGAAAACACAAGCCGGTGAAGCTCGATTCCGTCGAGGTGGAAGTGAACGAATTCCGGCTCACGAGTGTGGAAGGATCCGCCGCGCGCTTTACGGTGGAATGCGGGTCGGGCACGTACATTCGATCGCTCGCGCACGACCTGGGAAAGTTGCAAGGAACGGGCGCGCACCTCGCGGAGATCGTCCGCACCGCCGTGGGTGAGTTCACTCTCGATCATGCCGTCACGCTCGCGGAGCTGGCCGAGGACGCGAAGGCCGGAAAGCTGGATGCGCGCGTGATTCGACTGGAAAACATGCTGCCGGAATTGCCAAGAGCCGTGGTGCTGCCAATCGTGGAGAAGCGCGTGCGGCACGGCGCGAAATTCAATCTTCCGCTCGCTCAAATTCAACCGGGCCGCACGATCGCAGCCCAAGGAGCGCCCGCGCGACTGGATTCCGGCGAATGGCAGCCGTCGCGGCTACGCGTATTCAACCAGCAGGGACAGTTGATCGCAATCGCGGAGCCCGTCGTGCCCCGCACGTACCAGCCGGTGGTTGTCCTCGAAGCCACGCCATAGCCACATTCCGCAATTTTTGAGTGCGAGGTGGGCGCAGGAAGCAGCGCCCCTACGGCCGAACACCCGCGCCTCGCGTGGCTCCTCCGTGCTGATGCTTGGCCAACAGCGCCTACTGTTGCGGCGGAGGCTGCGGAGCAGGCGCTGGCGGCCCGGGGGCAGGTTCCGCCGGCGGCGGAGGCGCCGCTCCGGGCGGCACCGGCTGGCCGGGAGGCGGCGTGAAGACCGGCGCAGCTTCGGCTCCGCCTGGACCTTCGAGCGAACCCTGGCCGGCATAGACGACGTGGTCCTTGCGCGGCGATAGCCGGACCAGGCGCGGCGTCACGAGAATCAGCAGTTGGCTATCTTGTTTCTGGTTGTTCTGATCCTGGTCAAGCAAGCCGACGCCGGGAACTTCGGCGACTCCAGGGTTTCCGGTGATGGCGTTCGAGAGTTGCGTTTCGCGAAATCCAGCGACGATGGCTGTTTCATTCTGCTTGAGCCGCACGGTCTGCTGCACGGACTCGTTGCTGATCACCGGGATCGCATTGAAGCTCTGCGCGGTCACGCTGCTGATCTCGAACGAGAGATCGAGCGTCACGTCATTATCCGGATGGATGCGCGGCGTGGCTTTCACCTTCAGTCCGATGTCGAGATATTGCGCGCCGGGGAACTGCGTGCCCGCCGAGCTGAGCCCCGAACCGAGAAGGTCGATCGAGTTCAGGATCACGGTGGCCTCCGCGGATCCATTATCCGCGGTGGCGGCGTCTGGCCTGCCGTCACCATTGAAATCGGCCGTGACGATGGAAACAGGATCCGTGCCGACCGGTATCTCGGGAATGGTAGAGGTGAAAACGCCGGTGCCCTCGTTGAAAAGGATCGTAACCGCGTTGTCAGTGGAATCCGACAGCGCGATATCGGGGAAACCGTCCTGATTGAAGTCGGCCACCGCGATTGACGTCGGTCCGGTCCCGGCAGCGTAGGTGGCCGGGGCGGTGAATGTCCCGTTTCCTGTGTCAATCTGGTTCGGATTCGGATTCCCGAAAAAAATTGTAACGCTGTTGCCGGTTACGCCGGTGCCGTTCGTTGCGGTGGAAGGCGCTCCGCTATTGGCGATAGCGAGATCGGTCACGCCATCTCCGTTGAAATCCGCGGTGGCCACAAAAGCGGGCGTGTTCCCCACCACATAAGGCGACTGCGGTGCCTGAGTGAAGGTGCCATCGCCATTGCCGAGCAAGATCTGCACGATGCCTGCATTGTTGCTGACGGTGGCCTCCTCGGTGACAACCAGGTCCGTGTGGCCGCTATTGGTGAAGTGCCCCGTGGCGAGCGAGGTTGGTGCGAAACCCGAGGGGAGCTGGACCAGGGTGGGTGGCTTGAAGGTGCCGTCGCCATTCCCCTGATAGATCGTAATCGTGTCATCGGTCTGATTGGCGACGGCAAGATCCAGGAAGCCTGTTGCCGCGATATCGTGAAAATCGGCGGCAACGACGCAAACGGGCGCCTTGCCAGTCGGTATGTCGGTGCCGGCAACGAACGTGCCAGTCGCGGTGCTGGTGCTGTCCTCCTGTCCGAGAAGAATCGAAACCGTGTTCGATCCCTTGTTGGCGACGGCAAGATCAATGGTCGGGTTGTTGGTTGCATCGAACGAGCCGGTTGCGATCCAGACCGGATCGGTATCGGTGGTCGCGCCCAGCGGGTAGGCCACTTGATTTGCGAATGTGCCGTCGCCATTGCCGAGCAGAACCGAGACGGTATTGTCCGCCGAATTCGCGACGATCAAATCATAAAAGGTGCCGTCAACAGTGCTATTGCCGCGCAGGATGTTGGTGGCCACGAAGGACGGCGAATTCCCTGTCGCATAATTCACGAGCGGATTGGCAATCGTGCCGGGACTGTTCAGCGTCCCGTTCAGGAGACTGGGAGAAAAAGTGGAAAGCGAAACGGGAATGCGGTCGCCGACAAAAAACGTGGCGGGCTGGCCGTCCTGGACGCGGAGGAGAACCCGGCGGCCGTGGCGCACGAGCGAAAGCATTTGCGCGAAATTCGCCGAAGCGCCCGGAAGCTGCGCGAAAAAAGTCGTCAGGCCCCCGCCGAAAGCGATCACATTCGGAGTCGAGGTTCCCAGGACCTGCTCGATCACGTCAATGAGACCCTCCTCGGACGCCGCGGCTTGCTGAATCTGCTGCGAACTGACCGTGAACACCTGCGCGCTCTGCGGAGGGGTGATGCCGAGATTCAGCGCGTTCGTGCGATCCACTTCAAGGATTTCGATTTCCAGAATCAGCTCGCCGGTGGGCCGCTCGAGATCGTCAATCAAGTCCGTGGCCAGAGCGACAGCCTGCGGCGACGCGCGCAACGTGAGCGTGCGAGCGCGAGGATCGAGTTCCGAGCGTGTGATGCCCGCGACTTCGCGCACCAGGCGTGTAATTTCGGTCATCTGCTCGGGCGTTTCAGAAGCAGGCAGCAGAACGGTGCGGACGACCGATGCTTCGTACTCCTTGCGCTTCTGCGGAGTATTTTCGGTGACGAAAAAAAGGCGCGGCGTCAGCGCTCGCCAAAAGGTTCCGGTCATGTCGCCCAGCAGCCTCGCGGCCGTCGGAAAATCAACGTCGTCGTAGTGGAATCGAATCTGCCGCGAATGCAGATCCACGTCGAAGGCAACTTCCAATCCGAACTGGCGCCCGAGTTCTTCGTAGGCTCCCTCCGTGTCCCCGCGATAATCGAAGTTCCGGTTACCGGTCTGATACTCGAGGTGCGGCTCGCCGGCCAGTTCAACCACCGGCGTCTTGGGGAGTTGGCCGGCCTCTGCGACGGCCAACTGCGCCAGCCGCTCGCGCACCGTCGAGCTTAGGGGGTCCAGGAAGCTCGCGCTGAGCAATTGCTTGCGCGCGTCATCCAGGCGGCCGGAAATCGCGTCGCGCTCCGCGGCGTCCATTTTGGATTGAACCAGGCGGCTCTTCGCAATTTCGCGGTGCAGGGCATATTCACGATTGGCGGGCGCCCAGTTGGCGGCATCCGTGTAGGCGGTGTAGGCCGCATCCCAGTCTTGCTGCCGTTCGGCTTGAGTTCCCTGCTCGTATGCGGTCTTGGCCTTCTTGACGTCCGCCTTGTCCGGCTTGTTGGTGGAAACCGGAACGGGAGATTGTGACGGTGCCTGCGTGCGCGCGGACGGCGCTAGAAAAATGGCGATGACGACCGGCACGAGGATGGCCCTCGTCCAAGCATGGAAGGTGCGCGAGGCGCCGGAGCGGTCTGCGGAATAAGCTCTAATTACCATCGTATCTAGGATGCATATTGTACAAGGATCGGCTTCCGCGGGCAGGGGCCTGAATGTGCTTGATTTTAATGGGTCGGAAATATAGACTCGAATCGTAGTTGAAACCGATTTACAACTGGGATACTCATGCTTTCCGCTCTTTTGGTGGCCCTCCGGGAAGGCGTCGAAGCCGCGCTTGTCGTCGGCATTGTACTCGTTTATCTAAATCGTAGCGGACGGCGCTCCCTGAAGGTGTACGCCTGGGCTGGCGTCCTGCTGGCCTGCGCTGCAAGCGTTGCCGCTGCCCTGTTACTCCAACGCTGGGCCATCAGCGAGGATGGCTTTGAGGGCCTGCTGATGTTGCTGGCGGCGGTGCTCGTTGTCACCATGATCGTGTGGATGAACCGCGTGGCGCGCACCCTGCGAAAGGACATCGAGCGGCGCGTCGAGGCATACGCGCAGCAGTCCACGCGGGCTGCCGGGTGGGGCGTCGGGGCGTTCGTGTTCTTCATGGTGGTGCGCGAGGGCGCGGAACTGGTCCTGATCCTGCGCGCAGTGGAGCTTTCGACTGCCGGCGTGCAAGTCTGGATCGGAACGCTGTTGGGGATCGCCATCGCGGTCGGCGTGGGATACTTTTTCTTTCAGGGCACGCTGCGGATTCCGCTGCACCGATTTTTCACGGCGACAAGCGTCATTCTGACGGTGGTCGCTTTCCAACTGGCGCTCACAGGGGTTCACGAGTTGAGCGAGGCGATGTGGATCTGGTCGAGCAAGACGGAAATGGCATGGGTCGGGCCGGTCGTCCGCAACGAGGTTTTCTTTTTCGCCTTGATTCTGGGTGTGGCGGCGCTGGTGGTGCTGCGGGAATGGTTCAGCGCCCGGCGGCCAGCCGACGATTCCGCGGCAAATCCCGCCGAGCGGCGCATGCGCGAATGGGAATTCCGCCGACAGCGGCGATGGAGTTTTGCGGCCGCCATCCTGTGTTCGCTCGTGGTGGTTTCGCTCGCGGCCGAGTTCGCCTATGCCCGCGCGACGAACGCCCCTTCACCGGGGAAAATGCTCGCCGTAGAAAATAATCGCGTCCGCATCCCTCTTTCCGAACTGACCGACTCGAGCCTGCATTTTTATACCGCCGAGGTGAACGGCACCGTGATCCGTTTCCTGGTGATCCACCAGACGAATGGCGATTACGTGACGGCTCTCGATGCATGCCAGATATGTGGCCGCAAAGGATACCGCCAGGAAGGGCAGAACATCATCTGCCGGAATTGCGGGGCGTCCATCTACGTTCCTTCAATCGGCGACCACGGCGGTTGCAATCCCATCCCCGTGAAATCGAGTGTGGCAGGGGGAGAAGTGATCGTAGATCTTTCGGCGCTCGCGGATGCCACCGCGATGATTCACTCCTAGCATGTTTGCCCGCCTCGTACGCGAGTCCTTCGTCCGCAATCCGCGCCGCAAGGTGCTGACAGCCGCGGCGCTAGTCGTGGGCATGGCCGTGGCGACGGCGACGCTGACGGTGGCGCTGGAAGTGGGCGACCGCCTCGCGCGGGAATTTCGCAGCCTCGGCGCCAACCTGATCGTCACCCCCGAATCGGACACTTTGCCGCTGGAAATTGGAGGCGTTGATTACCGCCCGGTGGATGAAGGCGCATATCTGTCCGAGGCCGATCTCGGCAAGCTGAAGACGATTTTCTGGCGGCACAATATCCTCGGCTTCACGCCATTTCTCGACGTACCAACGATCGCCGCAGGCATGCGCACCACGATGGTCGGCACGTGGTACGAACATGAAGTGCCTGTGCCGGACGGCACGAGTTTCGAGACCGGTCTGAAAGCTACGCACCCCTCGTGGCAGATTGAGGGCCGGTGGTTCCGCGACGGCGCGGATGAAGTCGTCGTGGGCGCGGCGCTCGCCGCGCGGAATCCGGATGCCTTCGCCATCGGGAAAACAATCCAAGTCACCCAAAGCGAACCGTCGGATGCGGCGCGGGCGCTGGTGATCACTGGAATCGCGACGACGGGCGACTCGGAGGACAACGCCATTCTCGTTCCCCTCTCGTTCGCGCAGCAATATTCGGGACACCCGGGGCAATTCCGGCAGCTTTTCGTGAGCGCTCTGACAAAACCAGCCGATGCGCTTGCGAATCGCGATCCGAAATCGCTGACGCCAACGGAGTACGACCGCTGGTTCTGTTCGCCCTACATCTCTTCCATCAGCTATCAGATCCGGCAGGTAATTCCGGGCGTTGACGTGCGCGCGATCCGCAAAGTGGCGGATTCGGAGGGAAAGATTCTGTCGCATGTGAGCACACTGCTCTGGATCGTGACGCTCGCGGCTCTGATTGCGGCGGCGCTCGCCGTGGCGGCGACATCGGCGACAACCGTGATCGAGCGGCGCGGAGAAATCGGCATCATGAAGGCGATTGGAGCGACGAACGCCATGGTCGCGGGACTTTTTCTGGCGGAGCAGCTGATGCTCGCGGTTGTGGGGGGCGCTATCGGTTTTCTTTTCGGAGCCGGCCTCGCTAGAATTCTGGGCGCAAGCGTGTTTGGCACGCCGGCCGCGCCGCGCGTCGTGCTGCTTCCGGTGGCGCTTGGAATCGCCGCGCTCGTTGCATTGATCGGCAGCCTGATTCCCCTGAGGCGGGCGGCGCGATTCGATCCCGCGCCGATTCTGCGGGGAGAGTAATGTTCGGGCGCCTTCTCTGGAAATTACTTCGAGGCAATCGCGGGCGGCTGACGGTGGCGCTGGTGGCCGTGATCAGCGGCGCTGCCGTAATTTCCGCCCTCTTGAATCTCGAATTTGACGTCGAACGCAAGCTGACCCAGGAATTCCGCCTGCTCGGCGCAAACATCGTAATTTCGCCCGGCAACCCCGCGCAAGCGAACGACGCACCAAGCAATTCGCCTGCGACCTCCGCGTCGCCCGCTCTGATGAGCGAGGCTGCGGTCCTTCCACAGGTTGACCGCATGCGCACGAGCGACGTGGTGGCATCCGCGCCTTACGTCTATATCGTGGCGCGCGCGCACGATACTCCCATTGTGGTTGCCGGGACGTGGCTCGACGAGGCGCGCAAGCTCGAGCCAACCTGGAAGCTCGAAGGAGAGGCGATCGCATCGCGCGGTGACGCGACACAGTGTTACGTGGGACGCGACGTGGCGCGTCAATTCGACGTGGCGCCCGGCGGTCAACTTGAATTGGATTATCTGGGGCGAAGCGCGCGGCTGACTATCGCCGGTGTCGTGGATGCCGGAGGCGCCGAGGATAGTCAGGTGTTCGTGAATCTTGCGGTTGCGCAAAAGCTGGCGGGTCTGGAAGGCCAGATTCAATTCGTGCAATTAAGCGTGAGCGGAACTGCCGCAAGCATCGGCGGCTATGCCGGGCGATTGGCGAATTCCCTGCCCGGCTACGACGTGCGCCCGATCCGGCAGGTGACCGAAGCGGAAGGCAATCTGCTGAGCCGCACGCGGCTGCTGATTGCCTCGATGGTGGTGCTGATCCTGGCGCTTACGGCGCTGTGCGTGCTGGCGACAATGGCCGCGCTCGCGATGGAGCGGCGCGCGGACGTGGGCCTGATGAAGGCTCTCGGCGGAACAATGTCGCGCATTGTAGGATTGTTCCTCGCCGAAGTGGGCGTGCTCGGCGCGGCTGGCGGATTGATCGGATGCGTCGCGGGCGTGGCGCTGGCGCAGTGGATGGGGCACCGCGTCTTCGGGACCTCCATCACCCCGCGCTGGGAAATCTTCCCGCTTACGATCGCTTTGATGATAGCCGTGGCCATGATGGGCGCGCTGCCCCTGCGACGATTAGGGAAAGTGAAGCCGGCTGTGATTCTGAGGGGCGAATAGTGGCTGTGCTGGTCCAAATCGAGAACCTGCGAAAAGAGTTTGGGAACGTGTGCGCGCTCGACGGCGTGACGTTCGATGTGCAAGCAGGCGAATGGATCGCCATCATGGGGCCTTCAGGCTCGGGCAAGACGACACTGATCAATATTTTGGGCGGGCTAGACACGCCAACTTCTGGGCGAGCGATAGTGGACGGCGCGGACGTGGGGCGGCTCGACGAAAGCGGGCTAGCGCGATTTCGTTCGGAGAAGATCGGCTTCATATTCCAGCAATTTCATCTGGTGCCGTACTTGACGGCGATTGAAAACGTGATGCTCGCGCAGTATTTTCACAGCACGACGGACGAAACCGAGGCCCGCGAAGCTCTCGGGCGCGTGGGCCTCACCGATCGCGTCGAGCATTTGCCGGGACAGCTTTCCGGCGGCGAGCAGCAGCGCGTGGCCGTGGCGCGGGCGCTGATCAACCACCCTAAATTAATTCTCGCCGACGAGCCCACCGGAAATCTCGACGAGGCGAACGAGGGAATCGTGCTGAAGCTCCTGCGCGAGTTGCATTCCGAGGGGCACACGATCCTGATGGTGACGCACGCTGCTTCGATCGGGCAATTGGCCGACCGCCGAATCGAGCTCGCGCACGGCCGCCTCGCGCAGGTAAACGTACGAGTCTAATCACAGGCTTGCATTCTTCGTGCAGCTAACGGGTGCGCTCGTGGGCCCTCGATTGTCCCCGGGCTTATACTTCCGGAATGGAAGAACGCATACAAGTTGATGTGAGCCAATACTCCTTCGATGAATTCATTTCATTCCTGTTCGCTCGGGGTGTTCCTGGCAAGACTGAGGAATACGATCCTTGGTATTTCCATGTCGAAGTGACATTTGCGCCTCGGAGGGTCTGCGACTATTACCTTCAACTGTTTCGGCAGCCGGAATTTCTTCTCAAACGGTTCTCCAAAGATCAAATTGAGGAGGGTTTCTGGGTAATTCAAGGCCCCAATCTTGACTGTTCAGTATCCCGTCTAATCTGGAACGCCGATGTAGAGTTTCCGGTGCGAGAAGAGTGCGTACGAACCATGTTCGATCTATATAAGCGCCTTTTCGCCGTTGAACATCTGGATAGCTCGGCTCAGATGTGGTGGGATTCAATCTGTTACGACTGGCACTGCGGTAACAGGAATCGCGACAGAGGTGGTGAGGATTTGGAGATGCAGGATGTCATATTTGAAACGCTCTCCAGAATTCTCTCGCTGGGCTCTGAGTTCTGCCAGCGTGCTGCGCTTCACGGCTTGGGTCACCTTCACCATCCCGAGACGCAAGAACTTGTTGATTTATATCTGAAATCGCATCTTTCGCTGAGCGAGGAATCTAGGGCGTACGCTCTCGCTGCCGCTAAGTTTGAAGTGTTATGAAAAAATCAGAGACGAGCTGATCTACGGACTGGTCGCTCAGGAGTAGCGCTGGACGGGTGCAGAGGCTAAGAGTCGGTGAGCATCTTGTATTGAACGGAAGTGAGAGGAACGACCGAGAGTCTGCCGATGCGCACGAGAGGCGAATCGGCGAAAAGCTTGTTGGACTTGATTTCGGCGAGCGTGACCGGCTTCGCCAACGCTTTTCCGGCTTTAATCTTAACTTTGGGATTCTTGGGATCCGATGCGTTCACCGACACTACAGTAGCCGTGCCCACGGCGCTCTTGCGGTCACCCGTCTCGTAAATGATCAGCCGCGTTCCCGGCGTCATCTCCCGGAGATTTTTCACCGCGGTGGGATTGGAGACGCCGTCCCAGACCGTCGCACCGTCGCGCTGAAGATTCTCGAACGAATATTCCGAAGGTTCTGTTTTAAGCAGGTAGTCGGCGGACATGGCATCCTCGCATTAAGAGTATGACGCGGCACCATTCTACATGCGGGCGCGGCAATCTCGAGCGAAAGTAGAGCGCGCCGCGCGATCTGCTAGAATGATGTCGAAATGCCGCTGCCAATTGATTCGCGGAAAAAACCGACCGACGTGAAAGTGTTCGTGACGACGGGCGAGGGCGTCGCGATCGCGTGGTCCGACGGGCACGCCAGCCGGTACACGTTTCCCTACTTGCGCGACGAGTGCCCGTGCGCGACGTGCAGAGACGAGCGCGAAAAGAAAGCTCAGGACAAACCGGCCGCCGCGAATCCTCTGCCGATGTTCAAGCCGCGCGTCACAGCCAAATCGGCGACGTCCGTCGGTAACTACGCGATACAAATTCAGTTTTCCGACGGTCACTCCACGGGCATTTACAGCTTCGACGCGCTTCGGGAGTTGTGTCCCTGCGAGGCATGTGCGAAAGAGTTTCGGCACGCGGCGAAGGAAACGACCGCATAAATGCACCGCCGCGATTCAGCAGAGCGAGACTGCGAACCCGCGGAACTAACTGGTGCGCACTTCCGAGGTGCAGGCTGGGCAGCGAATGGCCTTCAGAGGAATCGCCGAATAGCAATACGGGCATTCCTTGGTCGTCGGCGCGGCTGCCGGCGCCGGCTTGCTCCAGCGGTTCACCTGGCGGACCAGCAGAAAAATCACGAGCGCCACAATCAGGAAATCGAGAACTGTGTTGAGAAACACGCCGTAGTTGATGGTGGCCGCGCCCGCAGCTTTCGCTTGCGCCAGCGTCGGATAGGATGTGCCGGAAATATTCAGGAAGAGGCTCGAAAAATCCACTTTGCCAATGAGAAGGCCGAGCGGCGGCATGATGATGTCGCTGACGAACGACGTGATGATCCGGCCGAACGCAGCGCCGATGATGATTCCCACCGCCATATCAAGCACGCTGCCACGCATCGCAAACGCTTTGAATTCCTTGAACATGATCGTCCTCCTGGAATCGAGCGGTTTAGCGGACGGATGTTGCCGGAAGAATACGATCTAGAACGTTCGCCTCAGTTGCTACGACCCCACCGCGCACGAGGTTAGCGAGAACCGGCGGCGCTGACAAGCATAAAGGAAGCTTCGCTCGCAGCCTTACGACCCGCGCGCGAGAAGGACGCCGCCCAGGAGGCCCCTGATCACGAGGACGCCGCCCGCGACAGCCAATAGCAGCGCTGCATGACGCAAAGGCAGAAAACGCATCCCGAGTATCATTAAGCCCACGAGAACGAGCGAGCCAGCGCGGATTCGAACCTGCAAACGATTCGCCTGTAGCTCGGGTCGCGCCAGGGCGCGAACGCCCCAATAAATCAGCACCACGCCAAGAATCACCAGCGCCACGGGGCGCGCCGGCAGCCCGACGGGCCTTGTGAGCGCCAGCAGGATCAGCAAGGCGCCAAGCAGAAGCATGATGAATTCGCTCAGGAGTCGAAAAAGCGTCGCAGGGCTCGGCATAGTTGTCTCCGGCTCGGGCGGAATTATCGCGCGCGAACGCTGCGCAAGCAAGCCGATGGCAGCCAGGGTGCGGGATTGCTATACTGAGCTTGGTTTGGGCGCTGAATCGAATTGCTGCCTGCAGGAATCCAATCGCACAGGAGAAACAATTGCATAAGGTGATCATAATCGGCAGCGGATGCGCGGGATTGACTGCGGCGATCTACGCGGCGCGCGCGGATTTGAAGCCGCTTGTGCTGGATGGCTACGAGCCGGGCGGACAACTCGCCCTGACCACGGAGGTTGAGAATTTCCCCGGATTCCCCGAGGGCATTCTCGGGCCTGAATTGATCGAGCGGACGCGAAAACAGGCGCAGCGATTCGGCGCGGAGTTCCGCGCCGGCGCCGTCGCTTCAGTTGATTTGAGCAAGCGGCCGTTCACGATCGCGGCGGGAAAAGAAACCTACGAGAGCGAGACGCTGATCGTCGCGGCCGGAGCCTCGGCGCGAATGCTCGGCATCGAATCCGAGCGGAACTTGCTGGGCCACGGCGTGTCCACTTGTGCGACGTGCGACGGCGCTTTCTTTCGAAACCGCGACATCATCGTGGTCGGCGGAGGCGACACGGCCATGGAAGAGGCGACCTTTTTGACGAAGTTCGCCAAGAAGGTGATGCTGGTCCACCGGCGAAGCGAATTTCGCGCGTCGAGGATCATGCTGGATCGCGCCCGCGCCAACGAGAAAATCCAGTTCATGACCCCGTTCGAAATCGCGGAAGTCCACGACGTGACAAAGAAATCCGTCGAGCTGGTCACCCTGAGAAACACCGAGACCGGCAAGACCGAGACCGTCGCCACCGAAGGCGTGTTCGTCGCCATCGGCCACGATCCGAACACGAAAGTCTTCAGGGGCCAGCTCAAGATGGAC
This sequence comes from Acidobacteriota bacterium, assembly GCA_003166795.1. Taxonomy (GTDB): domain Bacteria; phylum Acidobacteriota; class Terriglobia; order Acidiferrales; family UBA7541; genus Palsa-295. The sequence goes on from PMUS01000096.1 coordinate 51,179, forward strand.
GAGAACGGCTACCTGATCACCCACGATGGCCCTAAGACCGACGTCGAGGGAGTCTTCGCCGCGGGCGACGTTCAGGACCATCATTACCGCCAGGCGATTACGGCGGCAGGTTCCGGCTGCATGGCGGCCATCGAAGTCGAGAGATTCCTGTCCGCGGCGAAAAGCTGATTACAGTTCGAAGTGTTATTCCGCTGGAAGATTACGGCGCACTTCATGCATTTCAGGCCCGCGCTATAGAAGAAGCTTTTTCAATTGCCCACGGATGACGTCGCGCCCTGACGGTTCTGGGAATTCCCAGCCAGCAAGATCAAGCGGATTGCCTGCACGAACGCATCCTTCGATTTCTGCCCGACGAAGTACCGGGCCAGGTGGCCATCCCGCGCGTAGAAGTCCGTTTGCGGCATGGTGCCTCGCCAGTCGGGATTCACGCCCTGATAAAATGCATCCGCGTCCACTCCAGGCTTCTGGCGAAAATTGGGAAATCCCGGGTGGCTTTTGTCGAGGAACTGGCGAACCAGCCCCAGATCGGCGTCCTCATCCAAGGTCACGCCCACGACGGCCAGACCCTGCGGGCCATACTCCTTGGCGAGCTCAATGATCATGGGATATTCCTCGCGGCAAGGCTGGCACCAGGTGGCCCAGAACGTGACCAGCAGTCCTTTACCCTGATACTTAGCGACCATATCTTTGTAGCCGGCAAGGTCAACAAGCTGCGGATCTCCCGCGAGCGTGTCGGTGTGAGAAGCTGAATTGGCCGCGGCGACCGGCGGCCGTGCAAAGCTGAAAGCCGCTAGAGCGACGAGCCCAAGCGTCGCAACCGGGAACAGGCATCGCCATAATATGCGCATGATCTCCCCCCAACGATATTTCACATTCTATCGGTTCCCGAGCGGCGGCGGCAACTGAGGCGGCGCAAACAAGTAACGGGCTGCTAGCGCGGGCATCCGGCCCTTGTGCATGGCTTGCGCGGCCGGGGCCGATCCGTCGGGGTGGGAAGCCTGATCGCGCTCGCGAATTTGGATATACAAAAATTAGTTTCAAGGTTGTATCCTTGTGCGCAGGCGCGAGCATCTCATCAAGGCAGCGCACACTTTAGGAGAAAGCTAGATGGCTTACGTAATCGCCGAGCCGTGCATCGGAACCAAAGACTCCGCTTGCGTGGATGTCTGCCCGGTGGACTGCATTCATCCGCGCAAGGACGAGGCGGAATTTGAAGCTGCGCCCCAGCTATACATCAACCCGGACGAATGCATTGACTGCGGAGCGTGCGTTCCGGTCTGCCCGGTGACGGCGATTTTCGCGCTGGAAGATCTTCCGGAAAAGTGGTCCAGCTACACGAAAATCAACGCCGATTATTTCAAGAAGGCGTAACGAGTCTTGCGTGTGCGCGCTAAGCGGCGCGAGGCAAGTTCCAGAAACCGGCAACAAGAACAACGCAATCCTAACTGAACGCGGCGGATTCTCTCATCCGCCGCGTTTCTTTTTCCGGCCTGCTTGCGTGACCAGGCGGATGCGGAGCGGTCTTTGCGCCTCGAGATCGTTGCCACCGCTTAACGTTGCCGCCCACTGTTCTGCATCCGCTCGAAGCTTCGCGACCGCAATTCCACGATGATCGTCCGGGAAACGCCCCAATTTGGCGAGCCCGGCGGCGAGGAGCGATTGCGCGCCGCGCCGGTTACCGCGGCCGTGATGATGGCAGGCGGCAGCCAGCTGAATCAGCCCCTGCAGGAAAGTCTTCTCCGGCTCGGGTTCGACGAGCCACAACTCCTCCCATACCTCGTGCGACTCGAAAAACTTGCGCGCGTTGAATAGCGCGATGCCTTTCCGGAATTGTTCGGTTTCTTTCATCGCGCGCACATCCGATTCTCGATAGAATTCCCAGTGTATTGTTGCGGCCGGGCAACGACAGCCAGCGTGAGAATCGCGATCATATCAGCCCTGGAACCAGCGAGCGACGATGGAAATTCGTGTCGGACTGCCGGATGTGAAGCTCGGAGTGGTGGAAGCTGATGGTGTGCTCGTCGCGCCAGCTGACGAGAGCCTCGCGCGGCTGATGGACGAAGTCTGCGATCGAAAGCGCCGGGAACTCACCGTCGAGAGCCTCGCAGAGGCCGAGCCGACCCGCGCCGTCCGCGCGATGTTTCGTGCCTGGGACATCGACCCCTCGAAGTATCGCCCTTCCTCCGAGGCGCTGGTCAGGCGCGTCGTCCAGGGGAAAGGGCTGTATCGCGTGTCAAACGTCGTTGACATCGGTAATGTCGGCTCGATCGAAACCGGATGGCCGTTTGGATGTTACGACCGCGGCCGGATTCACTCGCCAGTGGCATTTCGCCACGGAATCGCCGGCGAGAGTTACGAAGGCATCGGAAAGCGCACATGGCACCTGGAAGGAAGGCCCGTTCTCGCCGACGCGGACGGTCCCTTCGGCAGCCCCATCAGCGATTCGACGCGTACCATGATTACCGAGGCCGCACGCGACGTGCTTATCGTAATTTACGCACCTGCCGGTGCGCCGCATGCGTCCATAGAAGTGGCGATGGCGCGGCTTGGCGAACGCCTCGCGCAATTTGCTGGGGCAAGCGCGATACGCGCTGCCACGAACGCATAACCAAGTTCGGCCAGCCGGCGCAAAGTCTGTGCCCGAGGTTCGCGGGAATCGGGTTATCCTGTGAAGCGTTCGCGAGGTCCGCAGGTGCGGAAATTCGAGCTGGTTCTCCTGATTCACGCGCACCAACCGGTCGGAAATTTCGACGACGTACTTGAACGCGCCTACAAAGATTCCTACCTGCCTTTCATCGAAGTGCTCTCGCACCATCCCTCAATTCGCATGGGGCTCCATTATTCGGGTCCGCTGCTTGAATGGATCGAGCGCGCGCACCCGGAATATTTCGATCGTCTTCGAGCGCTGGTCGCCAGCGGCCAGGTGGAAGTGGTGGGCGGCGGATTTTACGAGCCGATTCTGGTAACGATTCCGCCCGAAGACCGTCTCGAGCAGATCGCGCGGCTGGCCGCGTACGCCGAAAAGCATTTCAAGTCCCGGCCACGCGGAGCGTGGCTTGCCGAGCGCGTATGGGAACCGCAACTTCCCTCTTGCCTTGCGCCCGCGGGTGTCGAGTACACCCTTGTTGACGACAACCATTTTCTCGGCGCGGGATTTGAGCTCGAGCAGCTTTTCGGCTACTACATCTCCGAGGATTTGGGCCACACCGTGAAAATCCTTCCCGGGCTGAAGGCGCTGCGATACCTGATTCCCTTCGCGGACGTTGGCCAGACCACGGAATTTCTGCGCGGCGCCGCAAGCAGGCATCCTGGCGGTTTTGCGGCCATGGGCGACGACCTCGAAAAATTCGGGGTGTGGCCGGAGACGAACAAGCTTTGCTACCGCGAAGGATGGCTCGACCGTTTTTTCACGGCGCTGGAAAAAAGCGGCGACTGGCTTGCCACGTCCACGCCCTCGGACGCGGTGGCTTCGCACGCGCCGATTGGCCGCGCGGATTTGCCTGCCGCTTCCTACACGGAAATGATGGAGTGGTCACTGCCCACGCCCGCGCGCGAGCGCTTTCACAGTCTCCTCGATCAGTTTTCGTCCCGCGCGGACCTGATGCCCTTCCTGCGCGGAGGAATCTGGCGAAGTTTCTTCACCAAGTACTCGGAAGCGAACCTTCTGCACAAAAAGATGCTCCACGTCTCGCGGAAAATACGCCGGCTTTCGCGGAGCCGCCGCTTCGATCGCGCTTTTAAAATGGCGCGTCAGGAAGCCACGAAGCTCCTGCTGCGCGGCCAATGCAACGACCCTTACTGGCACGGTGTTTTTGGCGGATTGTACTCGCCTCACCTGCGCACGGCCGTCTGGCGCTCGCTCGAGCAAGCCGAAACGATTGCCGACGCCCTCGCGCACCACAAGAAGCCCTTCGCTCACGCCGCGACGCTCGACTACAACGCCGATGGCCGCGACGAAATCTATCTCACGTCCGACCGCTACGCCGCACTCGTCGCGCCGGACGATGGAGCCACGATCGCCGCGCTCGATTTCCGGCCGCCGAATGTGACGCTGATCAATTCATTGACGCGCCGGCTTGAGACCTATCATGCCAAGCTTCGAACCCTTTCCTCGCAGCGAGCCCATGGCGCGCAATCCATACACGAGCAGACGCGCGTTAAGGAAGAGGGCCTCGAGCGCTGGTTGAACTACGACCGCTGGCCGCGAAGCTCCTTCCGGCTGCTTCTCTTCGGCCAGGGAAAATCTCACGAGGACTACGCAGCTGTCCGATTGGACGAGGATGCGGCGCTGGCGGGCGGACGATATCGCGTAACCGGTTTATCCTCGACAAACGTCGCTCTCGCTTCCGAGGGCAGCGCGGATTGGCTGGCGGAAAAAAACATTTCGTTCCTTCCAACTTCGGCGGGATTCGACATCATCTGCGACGTCGTGTTGCGCCGCCGGGCCTCTGGCGCTGCCTCGGTGAACGTCGGCATTGAGGTGGTCGTTAATTTTCTGGCGCCTTCTGAAACGAACCGCTATTTCGAGGTGGATGGCCGGCGATACGAGTTGCGGTGGTCCGCGGCCACGCCGGCAAACGAGTTACGCGCGGTGGATGAGTGGCAGCGGGCGGCCGTAACGCTGGAAGCGCCCGCGGCGCAGAATTTCTGGGTTGCCCCGATCGAAACAGTGTCGGAATCGGAAGACGGCTTCGAGCGGATTTACCAGGGCTCGCAGATCGCCGCCGTGTGGCCGGTGGAATTCGAAACCGGCGCGGAATGGAAAGCGCAGTTAATCCTTAGGGCGGCGTCGCTGAGCTGAGAAAAATGGGCCGGCTCCACGCGGTTGCCTCGCGGCGCGCTGGCCTGCTAAAGTCGTAGAATCGATCCCGGAGGAAACGCATGGCGGTGTCAAAGGAACTGCTCGACATTCTGGTTTGCCCGGAGTGCAAAACGCCCGTCACACCAACGGCTGACCAACAGGGACTGAAGTGCGCGACTTGCAAACGCGTCTATCCCGTACGGGGCGACATTCCTGTCATGATCGTGAGCGACGCCCGGATTGACCCCGAGTAACTCAGGCTTCCTTACGGCCGGTCGAACTGCGGTGGCGGAAACTGCACCGAACGATCCTTGAACTGAACCCACAACCGAACTTCCTTCGATTTACTCTGCCGCAGCGCGTCATCTTTTTCCGGGTACGGCTGGTAGGGGCTCACGTCCACGATGACCACCACGCCGGACGACCCGTTGGGCGGACGATAGGTATCCGTGACGTTGAAACTTTTCACCGGACCGTAGTATCCGTCCGGTCCCCAATCGCCTTCAAAATCCTTCAGCGAGTACGAAGGTGAAGGGCTCCACATGTTGTACGCCTGCTGCATATTTCCGGCCGCGACGGCGTTCAGAAAGTGATACACCGCCGTTTTCTCGGCGTGGTAGCGCAAGAGCCACCAAAGGCCGCCGCCACCGAGCAGCACGAAAACCAGAATCGTGATCAGATAGCGCCGCAGCTTTGATGCCGGATGTTCTTCAGTTGTGTCCAAGAGACCCACGTGGACTCCTTGAGATTACAGTTGGCGCTTGAATAGCGCCATGATGCCCGTAATCATCAGCGCTGAGAACCCGCTCAAAATTAGCACGTCCACGTAAATACCTTCAATGCCCGTGTTTTTGAGCGTCAGATTCCGCAGCGCGTGCACCGTGTACGTGAATGGATCAACCACGGAGATCCAGCGCAGCCATGGCGGAAACGCTTCCGTGGGGTAGACAGCGCCGGACGGGAAAAACAGCAGCATGTTGAGCACGCCGAAAATCGCGCGGGGCACGAGCGGGTCGTCAATGCGCACCATCACCAGAAACATCAAGCTAATCATCGCTAACGACGCCGCCAGGAGGACAGTCGAGAGATACAAGAGTCGCAACGGGTGCCAGAGTCCCGAGATGCCCGCGATTAACCCGCCGATAATCGTTAACGACATTCCCGCCATGAACGCCTTCAGAGTTCCCGAGGCGATGAGTCCCGCGACCAACTCCGACTTTCGAATGGGCGTCAGAAGATAGCCCTCGTGCAGGCCGCGCGTTTTGTCGTCAATGTATGTGATGCCGCCGCCGATCATGGCGGTGATGAAAATACCCATGGCGATCGAACCGGCGAGCAGGTACTTAATGTACTCGATGTAGGGGTAGACCTCGACGACATTGAGTTCGACCTGCCCATCAAGGCGCGACGACGCCACATCCGGCGTATTGAGTTCCGTCGTCATGTCCTGGACGCCGGCGAGAAGCGAACTCGAGATGAACTGATCGGTGTTGTCCTCCGTGAATACGAGGCGCGGCCGGTCATGCTGGTAATAACGGCGCGAGAAATCGTGCGGGACGTCCACGACGGCCTTCACGAAGCCCGCGTGCAGATCATCCACCGCGCGAGGAAAGGAGTCGTACGGGACCACGCGGAACGTCTGCGGGCCCGCTTTGATTCCGTCGAACATCTCCTCGATCCGGCGAGACTGGACGGAATGGTCTTCGTCCACGAACGCGATGTCCGCGTTCTTGATCTTCCCCCCGAAGGCATAACCCAGCACCACCAACTGCACGAGCGGAAAAAGGAGTGAACTCAGCATGAGCGCGGGGCTGCGGAAGAACTTCCGCATGTCCCGCTCGACCAGAGCCGAGACGCGATAGAGCTTCATGGCTGCTGATCCTCCCTGCGCTCAGCGGGAAAACGGGCTGGGTTCATGCGTCGCCTTCTGCGGCGCGTCACGCAACGCGCTGCCCGTGTAATGCAGAAACACGTCGTCGAGCGTGGTGCTTTGCACGATCACCCTCTTCACGGTCACCTTGCGTGCGCGAGAGAGATCCATCAGCGCCGCCACGGTAGCTGGGCCGTCGCTGGAAGTAATGTGGACCACATCCTCGCGCGGCGAGACGCCGGTGGCATGCGACAGGCCGCGAAGCTGCTCGATCCAGTCCGGCGGCTCGCCCACAAATTCCGCTTCCACGATTTCCGTTCCGGGCACGTTGTCCTTCAGGCGCGAAGGTGTATCGAGCGCCGCAAGTTTTCCGTGGTCCACGATCGCGATGCGGTCGCAGAGCTTGTCGGCCTCATCCATATAGTGAGTCGTGAGCAGAATGGTCAGCTCCGACCGGTCGCGCAGGGATCGAATCATCTCCCACACGTTGGTGCGCGAGACGGGATCGAGGCCCGTGGTCGGCTCGTCGAGAAACATGATTTTCGGCGAATGGACCAGCCCGCGCGCGATTTCCAGGCGCCGGCGCATGCCGCCTGAAAACGTGCGCACCAGTGCATCGCGAAATTTCAGCAGCTCGACGGATTCGAGCAAACCGTCAATCAGCGCGTCCCGCTTGTCGGCGGGCACGCCGTAGAGCTTGGCGTGAATGGTCATGTTCTCTTTCGCGGTCAGCTCCGGATCGGAAGTGAACGCCTGGGGAATCACGCCGAGCGTGTTGCGCACGCCGTCTGGGTCCGTGCGGACGTCGTGGCCGCCGATCCGCGCCGTGCCGGAGGTGACCGACAGCAGCGTCGTCATCATGCGGATCAGGGTGGTCTTCCCCGCACCGTTGGGGCCCAGCAGGCCGAATATTTCCTGCTGCGCCACGTTGAAGCTCACGTCGTTCACAGCGACGAAATCGCCGAACTTTTTAGTCATGTGATCGACTTCGATGGCGTTCATACGGACGAATTCCTCTTGAGTCACAGGCGCGCGAACCAGCTCTTCCGCTCAGGCGGCGGCAGCAGCACCGTCGCCGTCATGCCCGTGAACAGCCTGCGGCCCTGATTTGGCAGGGACACTTTGATCGCGAATGTCTTGATGTCGCGCTTCGTGCGGCTGACGTCGCGCTGCGTCGCGAAATCGTTTTCCACTCCCTTGAAAAACACCTGTCCCTGTAGAACGTCGCCCGAAGGAAGCCGCACGCGGAGCGTTTGGTTGAAGCTGACCGAATCAATATAGCTTTCCTCCACGTCGGCGCGCACCCATAGATGGTCCACGTCCACCACCACGACGATCGGCGAGCCCTGCGCCACGACTTCGCCCTGCTTGGCCACGCGCACGGACACGATGCCGTCAATCGGCGCGTAAATCTTCGTGTAGCCGAGCTGCGTTTCGGTTTCGACAGCGGAAGCGCGGGCCTGTTCCAGTTGCGCGATGGTCGTGGCAATCTCGCTGCCGCGCACATCCACTTGCTTGCGGTTCGCCTGCGCGACGCCGAGCCCGGCTTCCTGCGCGTTCACGGAATCTTCGAGCGATTTAACATTGGCCAGCGAAGCATTGAGGGTCGCCTGCGCGTGATCGCGGTCTTGCGCTGATTCGACGCCGCTATCGAACAACTTCTGCATCCGGTCATGGTCCGTTTGATCGCGCCACAGATTTGCGCGCGCCTGGTCGAGTTGCGCCCGCGTGGAGGTGAGCATCGCAACCGCTTGCTTCACCGACGCCCCGGTTTGGTCGTCCGTCATTGAATAATTGTGATTCGCTTCGCCGACTTGCGCTTGCAGGCTGGCCACATTCGCGTTGGCGGCCGCCAGGCTCGCTTCAAGTTCTTTCGGGTCCAGCTCGGCGATCAGATCTCCCTTTTTCACGTCGGAGCCTTCATCCACCGTAAGCAGGATAATGCGGCCCGTGATCTGCGGGCTTACGATCACTTCATTTCCGTCCACGATGCCAGTGAGCGGGATTTCCTTTCCCCACGGCGTCGAAAACAGATAGAACACCAGCGAGATGACAAAAACGATTCCGATAATGGCGAATGTCTTCCAGCTGTTCATTAGGCCTTGGCTCCTTGGGGCATCAGAGCGTAATGCAGAAAATCGAGCAGCGCGCGCTTCCGCGCTGCAATCGCCTTCGGCGCCAGCAGATCGCGCCCCATCAGACTTCTCAGGATTGCCGCGCCGGCGAAATACGATGTCGTCATTTGCAGCGTCATCAGGGCGGTCTGATCGGGGTCAACGTCCCGAAACTCACCGTCCGCTTTTCCTTCCGCGACCGTCCGGGCAAGCTCGCGATGCAGCGGACGGAAAAACTCCGTCACCATCCACTTGAATTCCGGGCCTGCCTCCATCGCTTGCCGCTGAACCAGTCGCGGATAGTTCGGGTGCATGGCCAGAAAATCGAAATAGCCGTTTACCCCTGCAAAAAATCTGTCGCGCGGAGAAAGTTTCTTCCTCGCGGGTCCGAAAACCGCCGCGCGAAGCTGTCGCAACAAATTTTCCAGGACCGCGCGATGCAGGCGCCGTTTATTGCCGAAATAGTAGTAAAGCATCGCCTTGTTCGCGTGCGCGGCCGTGGCGATTTCCTCCGTGCGCGCTCCCGCCAGACCCTGCGCGGCAAAATGCTGCTCGGCCGCGGCCAGAATTCGCCTCGCCGTCGCCGGGTCTTCAACTCTTCTACGCCCGCTGGCCATGATTGTTTCAGATCCCCAAACGATTCATGTATTCCTCGGGATATCGCGCGCCGACGGCCGCGCCCTTCGGCGCCGCACTCTCGATCTCCTGTAAATCGGCCGGAGTGAGCGAAATCTCCAGAGCGCCAAGATTCTGATCGAGGTAGGTGCGGCGCTTGGTGCCCGGAATTGGCACGATGTCCTGGCCCTGCGCCAGCACCCACGCGAGAGCTAGCTGAGCGGGCGTGCAGCGCTTTTCCTTGGCGATCTCTTCAATGCGCGTCACCATTTGCAGGTTCTTTTGAAAGTTCTCACCCTGAAAGCGCGGAGACATGCGCCGGAAATCCTTGGGACCGAATTCCGCGCTCTTCACCTGCCCGGTCAGGATCCCGCGGCCCAGCGGGCTGTACGGGACGAAGCCGATGCCCAGCTCCCGGCACGTGGAGAGAATTCCGTCTTCGGGATCTCGCGTCCAGAGTGAGTATTCGCTTTGCAGCGCGGTGATGGGGTACGTCGCGTGCGCCCGCCGGATCGTTTGCGACCCCGCTTCGGAAAGCCCCAAATAGCGAACTTTTCCCTGATCAATCAATCGCCCCATTGCGCCGACGGTTTCCTCGATCGGAGTACCCGAATCCACGCGGTGCAGATAAAAAAGGTCAATCGTGGAAATCTTCAGTCGCTGAAGGCTGGCCTCGCACGCGCTTTGCACGTATTCGGCCTTTCCGTTCACGCCGAGAAAGCGGCCGTCGGGCTGCCGCATGTTTCCGAATTTCGTCGCGATCACCACTTCGTGGCGGCGCTTTGCGACGGCATTCCCCACCAGTTCTTCGTTCGTGCCTCCGCCGTACATGTCGGCGGTGTCCAGCATCGTGATTCCGCGGTCAATGGCGTGATGAATCGTGGCGACGGATTCCTGATCGTCCGGCGTGCCGTACGACTGCGACATCCCCATGCAGCCAAGCCCCAGCGCGGAAACTACGAGGGAACTCTTGCCCAATCGGCGGTATTGCATGAATTCCTCCTCAGCGACTATGCATTCTTCAACTAAACGGTTAGTTTAATCAGGAGCAGCGGCTCTGTCAAGCGAACCCAGACACGGATAGCCGGATACTCTGACTGTGTTCGCAATCCCTGGCGAATTTAGTTCGGAGTAGCCGGCTATCCGGCCAGAATTCATTCTGGAAACCCAGCGTTCGCCGGAGTGTATACTTTTCGAGCCTGGCGGCCCGTAAAGGACAAACAGTGCACAAGCGCAAACTTGGAAAAAGCAATTTGGAAGCCTCGGCAATCGGACTCGGCTGCATGGGAATGAGCTTTTCCTACGGCCCTCCCAAAGACAAGCAGGAAATGACCTCCCTTCTCCGTGCCGTGGTTGAACGCGGCATCACCTTTTTTGACACCGCGGAAGCATACGGCCCGTACTTGAACGAAGAACTTGTAGGCGAAGCCCTCGCTCCCTTCCGCAGACAATTGGTGATCGCCACCAAATTTGGCTTCGACCTGAGTGGCGGCGATAATCGGCCGGGAGTGGCTGGCCTAAATAGTCGCCCGGAGCACATCAAAGAGGCTGTAGAGGGCTCGCTGAAGCGGCTCAAGGTAGAGACAATAGACCTGCTTTATCAGCACCGGGTTGACCCGAACGTGCCGATCGAAGACGTCGCCGGTGCTGTGAAAGAGCTGATTCAGTCAGGCAAGGTCAAGCACTTCGGACTTTCCGAGGCAGGCGCAAAAACGACTCGCCGCGCACACGCCGTCCAGCCGATCACTGCTCTCCAGAATGAATACTCGCTGTGGACAAGGACCCCCGAGAAGGAAATAATACCGACCCTGGAGGAACTCGGGATTGGTCTCGTAGCCTACAGCCCCCTCGGCAAGGGTTTCCTGACGGGTGCCATCAAAGAAAATACGACGTTCGACAGCTCCGACTTCCGCAGCACCCTCCCTCGTTTTACGCCGGACGCTCTCAAGGCAAATCAGGCCCTTGTTGACCTGCTCGGCAGCATCGCGCAGCGGAAGAAAGCGACTCCTGCTCAGATCGCACTGGCTTGGCTGCTCGCTCAAAAGCCGTGGATCGTTCCGATCCCAGGCACGACGAATCTAAATCGCCTCGAAGAGAACATCGAAGCAGTGGCAGTCGAACTGTCGCCCGACGACCTGCGCGGCATCGATACCGCTGCCTCGAAGATCAAGGTAGAAGGGGCCCGATACCCGGAACGCCTGGAGAAGATGACCGGTCTCTAGGCGGGAAAACATTCCCGGAGCACAAGGCCCGAACGGCGGGCAATGCGAGAGTGATTCCACTTGCCCGGTAAGTCGTGGGAGCTCATCAGACGTTAGTGGCCCACCCCGGCAGATGACGTGGCGCCTCTCATATCGTTGCGTTGACAATCTTGCGCCGCGCTCTCTAAAACCGGCTTTTCCTTCCTCTCGATTTTGGTAGCCTATCCGCAGGCCATCCATCGCACTGTTTAGTCGTCACTCAAGCTTCTAACGCTAAACGAGGCACCGAACTTTGCCACAAGATCTAAAAGCGCCGTCCAGCGTGCCCGCACCGACATTGTCCCGGAAATCGGCAGCGCCGGTTGCGGGAACCGGACAAGCCGGCGGGACGGTCGCGACAACCAAGCCTGACAAGCATGACGAACTGCGCTTGCTCGTGAATTCGCGCCACCCGCTCATTACCGTGGAGACGCCCGAAGAAGAGCGCCTCGAGCAGATGCTGCTCGAAGTTGCGACGGAATTAGGCGTACCGCTTTATGAGTGGACCGTCACGGCAGGGCTGGCGAAATACCGAGGCGGGGCGATTTACAACACGGAGCAGCCCGAGCAGGCGCTGGCGAATATTCCGTTGATACAGGGCGACACGATCTTCTTGCTTAAGGATTTTGCGCGCTACTGCGACAACGACAGAATCTGCCGCCGATTAAGGGATCTCGCGGAACAATTCAGGGCGGTGCGGCGAGCGATTGTGATTTCCGCCGCGTCGCTGCAATTGCCGGCGGAACTTGCGTCCGAAGCAGCGCCGTTTGAGCTGGGCCTACCCACGCCGGAGGAGTTGTTGCCGGGAGTCCGGGACATGCTTGCCGAAATAAATCGAGAGCAGCGCATTCCTGTGGCTCTGGATCTCGCGGGCATGGGACAAGTCGCGCGCAACTTGGCCGGACTTTCCGGAGAAGAAGCCATGCGCACGCTGCGGATGTGCGTCCTGTCGCGGGGACGCGCCGATGCCGGATTGCTGGACGACGTGCTGAACGCAAAGCGCCAGGCGCTGCGGAACGAAGGATTGATCGAGAGCGTGCGGCGCGATGCGTCATTTGCCGACGTGGCCGGACTGAAGCGCTTGCGTGAGTGGATCGACAAACGCAAAAGTGCATTGACGCCGGAAGGCCAGCGATTTGGACTGGTGCCGCCGAAGGGGATATTGATTACGGGCGTGCAGGGATGCGGGAAGAGCCTTGCAGCGCGGGCAGTGGCAGGCGAGTGGGGATTTGAGCTGGTGCGTCTGGATGCCGGAGCGTTGTACGACAAGTTTGTTGGGGAGAGCGAGAAGAATCTGCACAAGGCGCTGGAACTGGCGCAGAAGCTAGCGCCGGTGGTGCTGTGGATCGATGAAATCGAGAAAGCGTTCGCGTCTGCAGGCGCAAGCGGGGACGCCGACGCGGGATTGTCGCAGCGGCTCCTGGCGACCCTGTTGACCTGGATGCAGGACCGCGAGGGCGGCGTCTTCTTGGCGGCGACGTCAAACAACATTACAGTTTTGCCGCCGGAGATGATGCGCAAGGGGCGATTCGACGAGATTTTCTTCGTGGACCTGCCCAGCGCTGAAGTTCGCGCGGCGCTCTTCGAGCTGCATTTGAAAAAGCGCGGGCGCGACGCGGCCACGTTCGATTTGACGAAACTCGCCGCCGCAAGCGAGGGCTTTTCCGGAGCGGAAATCGAGCAGGCGATTATCGCCGGGCTTTATACGGCGTTCGCGCAGAAGCAGCAACTGACAACCGACATTCTCCTCGCGGAGATGCGTTCGACCCAGCCACTCAGCGTGACTCGCGCTGAAGAAGTGGAATCGATCCGGCAATGGGCCAAGACGCGGGCCGCACCGGCCGATTGATTCGCCGGCCACTTGAGTCGTTACCCACGCACGGGACGCCGTATCTCTAGCGTGTTCTGATTCCTGCCAGCGTGCGTATTTCCCACAATAGACAGCTCTGCCAAAACAGATTAGCGTGAGCAGGGGCAGTTTTTCGCCCCGCCACAAGTCGAATATGTGCCACCGCTCTCTAGATGAGAGCCGGATGCTCGTTGACAACTGAATAAAGCAGAAACGCCAGCGCCGGTCATCAGGTGGAAGTGGGCCCTAAGGCTCACGAAACGCACCCCGGTAATCATGGTTTCGGCCAGGGGATATCAGGTGAAAGGGTGGGCCTTAAGGCCCACGAAACACACTCCCGGTAATTATGGTTTCAGCCATGGGATATTGCGTGCCGCCACTGCTCGCAGATCACCAACAAAGTGACACACCATGCAAAGTAATTTCTCGCGTAACGTCTTGAAAACAAAGGAAAGCAGCACCCGCAAAGTGACACACTTTCGACGACCCTATAACAGGCCTCCCAGGTCGACGGTAAGTCGAGCCTGGGAGATCAATTGTCGTCCCGAGCGAATCCGCCAAGGCGAACGAGCCGAGGGATCTCTCGGAACTCATTTCTAATCGCCACTGTGGCGATTAGAAACGCCCCCAAACCGCTGCAAACACAGAACGGCGGCCCTCTCTAATCGACACTCATCGGCCCCTCTCGAGAGTGCGGAAAAGTCGTCTAACAACGGAGGGGGAACCAGATCTTTGGGAGAGACGCCTACGCGTCGAGCGCGCCGGCGGCGCCAGGCGGAAGTTCGATCGAGTACTTCGTTCGCGCTTTTTCGCGGTGGAGCTCAAATGCCAGTTCGATCAGGCGATCGATCAGTTTGGGATACGGCAGTCCCGAAGCTTCCCACATCTTTGGATACATGCTGATGGAGGTGAAGCCGGGAATCGTATTCAGCTCGTTGACGAAAATCTTTCCGGTGCGATTTTCGAGAAAGAAATCGCAGCGCGCCATGCCCGTGCCGTCAATGGCGCGAAAAGCGCGAACCGCGTAATCCTGGAACGTGGCAACCTGCTTCTTTTTCAGCGGCGCGGGTATCAGCAGGCGAGTTCCCTGCTCCAGATACTTGGCGGCGTAATCGTAGAATTCGCGGTGGGGCAGGATTTCGCCAGGAATTGACGCGCGAATATCGTCGTTGCCGAGAACGGAGACCTCGATCTCGCGCGCGGCGACGGCCTTCTCGACCAGAATCTTCAGCGCGAATTCCGCCGCGGTATCAATCGCCGCGCCCAATTCGTGCGCCGCTTTCACGCGCGTCATTCCCACGGACGAGCCAAGCGTCGCGGGCTTTACGAACAGCGGAAAGCGGAATTTCTTCTTGATCGCCTGCAGTACCTTTACTCGCTCGCGTTCCCATTCCGAACGGCGAATCGCAAGGAACGGAACGATCGGCAGACCTGCCTCGGCAAACAATCGCTTCTGGACGTCTTTGTCCATTCCCACGGCCGACGCGAGCACGCCCGCGCCAACGTATGGCAATCCGGCAAGCTCAAGCAGTCCCTGAACGGTCCCGTCTTCGCCAAACGTGCCGTGCAAAACCGGAAACATCACATCCACGGTTAAGCTGGGACGTCCCGGACTCGGAGTGAGCGGGACGAGCGACGCGGCAGTGGGATCAGGCGGCAGCGAAACGCGCTCGCCCGATTTCAAAACTTCGGCGAGCAATTTCTGCGCGCCGCCGCCCACAAGCCAGCGTCCGTCTTTCGTGATGCCGATGGGAACGGCTTCGTATTTTTCCGCGTCGAGCGCGCGGATCACCGACGCGGCCGATGCGAGCGAGACCTCGTGTTCGCCCGAGCGCCCGCCAAAGAGCACGCCGACGCGCAATTTTTTCTGAGTCGTCATCACAGAATTTTTTTCCCCAATCCCGAAAGGACCAGCTCCACTCCAAGGAGAGCGGTCGTATTGTGCAGATCGATCACCGGATTGATCTCGACGAGCTCAAACGAAACCATGGAGCGGCTGTCGGCGATCATTTCGAGCGCGAGATGCGCCTCGCGGTATGTCGCGCCACCGCGCACGGGCGTGCCAACTCCAGGCGCGTCCGAGGGATCCACGAAATCCATGTCGAGGCTGACGGAGATTCCCGCCGTATCATCTCCGGCAAATCGCAGCGCCTCGGCCATCACTTGGCGCATACCGCGCTCGTCAATATCGCGCATGGTGAAGACGTGCACTCCCGACTCTTTTGCAAATCGCCGCTCTTTCGAATCGAGCTCGCGGATGCCGACCAGAACAACATTGCGCGGCTCGACCATCGGCTTGATTCCGGCAAGGTCAATCAGTTCTGGAGGGCCGTATCCCATGATGGAAGCGAGCGGCATGCCATGAATGTTGCCCGAAGGGGACGACTCGGGCGTGTTCATGTCACCGTGCGCATCGAGCCAGATCACGCCGACTCGCTTGCCAATCTTATTGAAATGAGCCGCGGCTCCTGCAACGGTGCCAACGGCGATCGAATGGTCGCCGCCGAGCACGAGCGGCAGCATGTCTTCGTCCAACGTCTTGCGGACCATTTCCGCAAGGCCTTTGCAGGTTTGGGTAATTTCATCGAGGTATCGGGCTTTCTTTTCGCCGTACGGTTGCTCTTCGGCCTGGGGCACGGCCACATTGCCGACATCCTCGACCTGGCGTCCGAGCTGCTTCAGGCGCGATTGCAGCCCCGCGACGCGCAGCGCCGAAGGTCCCATATCCACGCCGCGGCGGCTCGCGCCCAGGTCCATCGGCACACCGATGATGCGTATTTTTTCTGGCATTTGGCTGGTTCTTTTCGCGACTCCGGTGGGACGGAAGGACACCCAGCGGCACCCGCCGGGTCCACTCAAGCCCATCTAAGGATAGACGCGATAGAGCATGCGTGGGAAGGGGATGACTTCGCGGATGTGCTCCGTTCCGCAAATCCACGCCACAGTGCGCTCCAGCCCCAGCCCAAAGCCTGCGTGGGGCACGCTACCGTAGCGCCGCAGGTCGAGATACCACTGAAACGATTCCTCGGGCAGGCCGCTTTCGCGGATGCGGCGGAGGAGCGTCTCGTAGCTCGATTGGCGCTCGCCGCCGCCGATGATTTCTCCGCCGCCTTCGGGAGCGATCATGTCGAAACTGAGCGCCAGGTCGGGCCGCGCCGGGTCAGTGGCCATGTAGAAGGCTTTCATTGCAGCGGGATACCGATGGATGATCACGGGCTTTTCAAATTCCTTCGACAGCAGAGTCTCCTCGTCGCCGCCGAAATCATCGCCCCACTTTGCCGGGTTGCCGGCCTTCTGCAGGACCTTGACCGCCTCGTCATAGCTGATTCGCGGAAATGGCGGGACGACCTTCGCGAGCTTGGCGACGTCGCGGCCGAGAGTGGCGAGTTCCCGGGCGCGATTCTGCACCACCGACTGCACGATCGCGCTAACGAGGCCTTCTCCCAGTTCGATCATGTCCTCGAGGTGGGCGTAAGCCGCCTCGGGCTCGAGCATCCAGAACTCGGTCAGGTGCCGGCGCGTCTTCGATTTTTCGGCGCGGAACGTGGGGCCAAACGTATAAACCTTGCCGAGCGCGGCGGCCGTGGCCTCCACGTAGAGCTGGCCGGATTGGGTGAGGTAGGCCTTCTGGTCGTCAATATAGTTCACCTCGAAAAGCGTGGTGGTGCCTTCGCAGGCTGCGGGCGTGAAAATCGGCGCATCGGTGAGCGTGTATCCCAGGCCGTCCATGAAATTGCGCGCGGCGCGAACCGCCTCGGCGCGGATGCGCAGGATCGAAGCCTGGCGCGGCGTGCGAATCCA
>PMUS01000020.1 GCA_003166795.1 Acidobacteriota bacterium
GTATGGAAGCGACGATCTGCTCGAAGAGCGGCTGCAGCGTGGTCGAATCGTCGCCCACCTTTCGGTGAGCCACACCGGTCTTCGCGTTGGTATAGAGGACCGGAAAGTCGTGCTGGGCTTCGGTGGCGTCGAGGTCAATGAAAAGGTCGTAGATCTCATCGAGGACCGCGGCCGGACGAGCGTCGGGCCGGTCAATTTTATTCAGCACCATGATCGGCTGAAGCTTGGCGGCGAGCGCCTTCTGCAGGACGTAGCGGGTCTGGGGCAGCGGGCCTTCGCTGGCATCCACCAGGACGAGCACGCCATCCACCATGCGCAGCGCGCGCTCCACTTCGCCGCCGAAGTCGCTGTGGCCCGGCGTGTCCACGATATTGATCTTGGTGTCGCGATAGGTGATCGCGGTATTTTTCGCGAGAATCGTGATGCCGCGTTCGCGTTCGAGGTCGTTCGAATCCATCACACGCGTGACGAGTTCCTGGTTATCGCGGAAAATTCCGCTCTGGCGCAGCATGGCGTCCACGAGCGTCGTCTTCCCATGGTCCACATGGGCGATGATGGCGATATTGCGAACCGGTGTCGTCATAATGAGTTTTACGGCATCCCTTCGGCCAAACGGAACGGGCTGCAAGCGCGGTCTTGCGGCCCCAGTGAACTCCAAAGCAGGATTTGCGGGAGCTACAAACGCACGTACATTCTAACACGCGCGGGACGAACCCGCCATCTCCACGGGCCAGCCAAGATGCGGATTCGACATGGGATGAGCAAGAAAAAGCCCCGCCGTTCCCAGCTTCGGGAAGGGCGGGGCTTGGGCTGTCTTATCCCCGATCTATTCCGGTGCTTAGAACAGAAACTTCAGACCGAACTGAACCACGCGCGGAGTGGTTGACGTGGACCTGATCTGCCCGAAAGTCGCAGCCGTGCTGGCGTCGACACCGAACGGCGGATCAAACTGCGCGTGATTGAAGAGGTTGAAGAATTCCGTGCGGAATTGCAGCGTGGTGCCCTCCCACAGCTTCGTGTTCTTGATGAGGGCCATGTCGAAGTTAATCTGCCCGGGGCCGCTGATTTCGCCTACGCCAGAGTTTCCGAAGCCGGTGCCCGCACCCACGTACGTTGCACCGGGATCTCCGGGACCGAGCGCTCCCGGCGCATCGCCGCAGGGGTCAGTGGCGCTGCCGGTCGGATTGAAAACTCCCCCGATGCAGTAGGGCGAGCTGGCTGTAATCGAGTTGAGCGGAATGTAAGCAGCTGTATTCAGCCAGTTGTTGCCCGGCGTCGCGCGCTGCGAGTTGCTGCCGGAGCTAACGAGCGGAATTCCGGACTTGCAAATCCCGGTTCGTGGGCTGCAATCCACGGGATCGGCTAGAACTGCCCTGGAGTTGGCCGATCCGGTGCCGTAATAAATCGATCCACCCTGGCTATCAGCCAGCGAGAAGGGTTCACCGTCCTGGATCGTGGTCACGCCCGAAACCGACCAGCCACTAAGCGCTTTGCCGGTAAAGCCTTCGGTGTGCTTCCAGGGTAAATCGTAGCTGTAGGCGACCGACAGACGCTGCGGACGATTGAACGCTGCGAGCCCGTATTGCTGGCGCAGATCGGTGGGATCGTTGCTATTGGAAGAACCATAGATCACCTCGCCCGGGGGATTAATGCCACTCCCGGCTTCGGCGGTGTCCACGTTCGTGATTGCTTTGCTCCACGTGTAGGCCACTTGGAGCGTCAGTCCATTCGCGAACTGGTGTTTCAGCTGGGCCTGCAGACTGTTGTAGAGCGAGTCTCCGTTCGTGTTCGTGGTTGCCACTCCCTCCGGCGCAAAGCCGAGGTAGGCGACGCGCTCGTCCGCGTTCGCGACTGTATTGACCGTCACAGGCGTAGCGTTGGCCGGATCGTTGAACGGCAGCGAGGAAGCAATCATCTCCGCGTTTTGAAAGGCAGTAGGTGCGTTCGGAGCTCCGGCCACCAGGCGTGCCAAATTGAGGTCCTGCGACCAATTGTAGAGGTGAGCACCGTGGCTGCCGACGTATCCAATGTCGGCGACCCAACCGTGAGCAAACTCGTACTGGAGGTCGAGGTTGTATTCCTGAATGAGCGGGAGGCGATTGGCCATCTGCGGCGAATCCGAAGTGTATCCGAGGCCGGAACTGACAAATGTTCCGTCGGTCGTGCAAGTGACAGGGCATCGAATGTACCGCGGTGTCCACACAAGTGGCGTCGGCAGTACAGCGCCGGCCCCATAGGGATCGTGCAACGTGTTCGCCTGGCTCTGTGGGAACGGTCCTGAAGCTGCGCCCGAGTATGGCGGCAGGTTGAGCTGGTTATCGATAAGCAGGTTGCCGTAGATGCGGTCGTAGAACAGACCGTAGCCCGCGCGGACCACGAAGCGCTCTCCGAGCGGTTGCCACGCGGCGCCCAGCCGAGGAGCAAAATTGTGCCACGGAGTTCCGGGAACAAGTGTCTTGTTGGTGTTCGTCAAAACCCCTGAAGCACCATCGGGAGCGGTTAGACCAAACTGCTTCACGGCGAAGTTCGTCGGCACCACGAATCCGTCCAAGGTGCCGGCTGAGTTGGCGGGGTTCAGAAAGTAGGAACCGGTGTTGATCTTGGCTAGCTGACTCGGCCAGACGTTCGCGAACTCGCCGCTCTTGTCGTCCGGGAACCCGTCGTACTCCCAGCGAAGGCCGGCATTTACAGTGAGCTTTCTGGTGAGCTTGATGTCGTCCTGAACGTACCCATCAAAAGCATTGATTCGGTTGTAGTGGGTCAGCTGCCCGGCCAGACCAAACCCGAGTGCGATACCGCCGGTGGGAGTAACGGGCGTGCCATCGACCGCCGGTCCCGAGCTGCTCGTCAAGAAATCGCCGGTGCTGTAAAAGAGCAGTTCTCCACGGCCGGATGCCGGGATCGTGTTGTTATACAGAATGCGCTCGCCTTCGAAGCCTGCGCGAATCGCATGCTTTCCGTGGTTCCACGAAATTTGATCGCCGAACTGGTAGGTATTGATGTAGTTCGTGGAGGTAGCTGAAAAGTTCCCGCCTTGGCTCCAGGGCACTCCTCCCACTCCCAAAATATCCAAGATCGGCACAACGCCGAATTCCGAAAACGAGTTGTTCGCCAGCGGACACGGCTGACCGTTGTTCTCCAGCGGAATGATCGTGGCGCCGTTCGGCAGATCGCAGGACTTGACGATGTTCGGATCCTGACCGTTTTCGATATTTCGTTGGAATGCAAACCGCGCTTCGTTCACGAAGTTGCTCGTCAGCAGCGTGACCAGCTTCAGTTGACCGACATGGTTGGTGTAGGTCACGTCCTCCGGGGCTCCGGGGTTGCAGTTCCCGGCGGTGATAAAGCACGTAAAGCTCTGCTGCTGCGGATCGGTCTGAAAAATGTAGCGCTCCTCGAGCGTGTTCTTATTCGATATGACGTACTGCGTGTTGATCAGATACTGATTCTCGTTCGCGACGGTCGGGTCGGAGATGGCCTGTAGGCAGCCGGCCGGGCACGATGCCGGCGCGCTTGGAACGTAGAATCCCTGGTTGAAACCGCCCTTGACGATGCCTCGTGCTTGCAAAATTGCCACTGAGGTATTCGTGATGTTCGTGCTGTTGCAAGTAAGGTCACCGGCCGTGCAGGGGAGTATTGGCCGGCCTGTACCGCCGGCAAATGAGAAAAAGCCGCCTTGGCCGGCAAACGCGTTCGCCAGGTACGCCTTATAAGCAGGAATATTATTTGTGCAGCGGAGGTCACTGCAAACGCCGCTTGTGAAGTCCGCAATATCGTTCCACGGCAGCAATTCAACGTTTGATTCGTATCCGGACGCGAAGCCGCTCGTGCCGATGCCGTTGATCTGCCGGATTCCCTGATACGAACCGAAGAAAAACAGTTTATCCTTCCAGATCGGGCCGCCCAGCGTTCCGCCGAAGGTGTTCTGTTTTAAGGTCTGCGGTGCGTTCACACCGGTTCCACCCGGGCCCAGTTCGCTGGCCTTATAGAAAAAATCGTTGGCGTTGAAGAAGTTGTTGCGGTTGAACTCCCAGGCCGCGCCGTGAAACTGGTTTTGCCCGGTCCTGGTGACGACTTCCACGTTTGCGCCAGGATTTCTCCCCGAGCTGGCGTCATACTGCGACGTCTGAACCTTGAACTCCTGAATTGAATCCGGATTGGGGATCACAATGCCGGGATAACTGCCGGTCTGCCCCGCGGTGCCGCTCACGTAGTTGATAATAGAAGAGCCGTCCATCGAATAGTTGTTCTGGTTTTGCCTCGCGCCATTGACGGCCACGTCCCCGGTGCCGTTGCCCACCGCGGCGGCGCTGGAAACGTTGCTCACCACACCAGGAGACAGATTGACGATCTGCGTATAGTTGCGGGAGACCAGAGGAAGCTCGGTTATTTCCTGCGAGCCTACGACGCCGCCGTTCGTGGCGTTCTGTGTCTGGATCGTCTCAGTGGTGGATTCCACGGTTACTTGCTCGGTCTGTGCGCCGACCTCGAGCTTCTGATTCAGCACGGGCGTTTCGGCGACGCTCACGGTGACCGAGTCAACCTGTGCGGTCTTGAACCCGACGGCGGAAACCTTGACGGAATAGTTTCCCGGTTGCAGGAGAGAGAAAATGTAGGTGCCGGCCGAGTCCGATGTCGTTGTGCGACCTTGGCCGGTGGCTCTACTGGTCAACTCGACAGTGGCGCCGACAATGACGCCTCCCGAGGGGTCGGTAACGGTCCCCGTCAGCGCACCGGTTGAAGCCGTCTGCGCCCAAACTGGCGATGTGCAAGCAAACAGCACGGCAAAGCAGAGAAACAGCGCGAAGACCGGCTTCGAGCACGCAAGATTCTTAATCATTAACTTTCCCCCTAGTTTTGTTTAGGTATCCACCCAGATACCTAATTAAGCATGCTGCCCGTTTGGATTCTTCGGTGATTCACCGAGACGCTCGCAGCGCGTAACCGCCCCGCGTTTCCGTTACACAGAACCCACCCTCAGGCAAGGTTTTTACTATCCGCTCCGCGCCCTTGTCAAGATAATTGGGCATATGTCATCCCAATGTATAGACATAAGGACCCTCATTGAGAAACGGTTGCACGTGCAACTGTCGTCAATAAACAATGGTTTCTTGCGTCTGGTTTCCGATATAGAGTACGCGCGGATCAAGAACGCTTTTGCTCGACGGCCCAATCAAGCTGCTTGTCGGCCGCGGCTCGGGCAATTGCGTGCCTTTCAATTCTGGGATGAAAGGCCGCATCGCGGGCATTCTAGTAGGCGCATCCATCAATCGCAGGCGCAGCGGACTGCAAGGAGAGCGAAGAAATGGCGACGGCGCGAACCCCCGGGCAGCGAAGAAGTGCGAGACAAGGACCGAACTCTTACGATTGGATCACCAGGAAGCGTTCGGAGGGAACCGATCGCGCCGCGAAGAAGTACCGGCTCACCAGTCCTCTCTATCAAAGGCCGGGTTACCTGCTGTGGCGCGCGCGTCACATTGCGGACTCGATCTTCACCTTCGAGTGCCGCGAATTCGGCGTAACGGCTTCGCAATATGTGGTGCTGTCCGTGGTGAAGGATACTCCGGGGTCCGACCAGGTGAGCATTTCACGAATCGCGGGTCTGGACCGGTTTACGACCGCGCTGGTCTTGTCCAATTTGATCAAGCGGAAGCTCATCGTCCGCGAGCGAAGCTCCAGCGACCGTCGCCGCTACAGTCTTCGTCTCAGCGCGGAGGGGTTTGAAATACTGAAAAGCATTCTGCCGGGCGCGGCTCGCGCTCGCGCGCGCCTGTTGTCTCCATTGACGCGGCACGACCAGGAAGTTTTCATTCGCATGCTGCAGCAGCTTGTCACGTCACTGAATGACGATGCGCGTGCGCCGGTGGATGAAGATGCGCTGCCGCACATGCGGCGCAAGGCGGATCGCACCGCTAAGAAGAAATAGAGCCGCAATCCCGTACCCACAGCTCTTCTATTGTTCCGGCGAGCCGAACGACACGCGATGTGCTTCCGGCCCGGCCGCAATCACGATCGCGCCGATCACAAACGCAGCGGCAGCGAACATTCCCATCGATTGCGCGTAACTCAAGTGGTTGGTCAATTTCGCCTCGATGTACGGTGCAGTCGAAGCGACGAGAACGCCGAGCTGGTAGGCAAAACCGGGGAAAAATCCGCGCAGAGGGCCGGGCGAAAGCTCGTTGATATGCGCGGGAATCACGCCAAACGCGCCCTGCGCCATGAACTGCATCAAGAACGCGCCCGCGCTCACTAGCGCCACGATCGGCGGCGAAAAAATCCACACGGGAATCAGCAGCAGCGCTAACAGCACGGACGTGACCATCGCGCGACGGCGACCGTAGCGATCCGAGTACAGCCCGATCAATATCCCGCCCGTGAGGGCTCCCAGCATCGAAATGATGCTGACGATGGACGTGGTGCGCGTATCGAAATGAAGCTGGCGCTGAAGAAACGTCGGATAAAGGTCCTGCGTACCGTGCGACATGAAGTTCATCATGGCCATTAGCAGCACAAGGTACAGGAAGCGCTTCCAATTTGCGGCTACTGCGCGGAAATAGTCGCCCCAACTCTTCCGGACCGCCGCCTGCGCTTTCCACGCATCGCTCTCCTTTACCTTCGCGCG
Organism: Acidobacteriota bacterium; assembly: GCA_003166795.1. Lineage (GTDB taxonomy): Bacteria > Acidobacteriota > Terriglobia > Acidiferrales > UBA7541 > Palsa-295. Next base: position 6,623 of record PMUS01000020.1, read on the forward strand.
AATGAAAAGCGTCAGCAGCGCGGGCAACCCACCGATGAAAAACATCGGGCGCCAACCCCAGTGCGGAAACACAGTCCAGAACGCGATCGCCGCAAGTAGATTGCCGAGGGCGTACCCCTCCTGCAGAATTCCCGAAAGCATGCCTCGCCATTTCGCGGGAACCGATTCCATCGCCAGCGACGCGCCCACGCCCCATTCGCCGCCCATGCCGATGCCATAGAGCAGGCGCAGAATCAGGAAGACTTTGTAGCTCGGCGCCAGTCCCGACAGCACTTCTACGATCGAATAGAACAGCACGTCCACCATCAACGGCAGCCGCCGGCCGTAACGATCCGCCAGCAGGCCGAAGATCAGCGCGCCAACCGGTCTCATGGCCAGACTCGCGGTGAGCGTCAGGGCGATGCTGCTGATCGGCTTATGGAAATCCGCGGCAACTCGCGTGAGGACGTAGGTAAGGATGAAAAAATCGAACGCGTCAAGTGTCCAGCCGAGAAAGGCCGCGGTCAACGCGTTGCGTGCATTGGCGCGGTCGCTGGGCGACATGGGAGGTGCGGCGGCGGCGCTCATTTCGCACCAGACGACGCTGCCATCAAGCCGGGNNGTGCCCCAGGTGCGCTCGCCTTCCGGCACGCCGCCGAGCGCCTTGCCGATAAATCCCTTTCGCGACGCGCCGACCAGCAGCGGATAGCCGAGGCGAGCAAGCTCCGGCAGCTTTTGCAGCAGTTCAAAATTCTGCGCCGCGCTCTTGCCGAAGCCGATGCCGGGGTCGAGCACGATCTGCGATTTTGCGACGCCCGCGCGGCGCGCGATTGCTGCTGCGCGGCGCAAGCCGGCGACCACGTCGCGCAGCACGTTGCGCGCAAACGGTTTTTTCTGCATCGTGCGCGGCTCGCCCCGCATGTGCATCAGGATGAGCGGCAGCTTCCTCTGGTGCGCGACTTCGGCGAGGCGCGGGTCGGCGCGGAGGGTTGTCACGTCGTTCAGGATTTCCGCGCCTTGGTACGCGGCGGCCTCGGCCACTTCCGCTTTGCTCGTATCCACGGAAATCGGAATCTTCAGCCGGCCGCGAAGTTTTTCGAGCACGGGGAGAATTCGCCGCATTTCCTCCGACGCGGAAATTCCTTCCGAACCGGGGCGCGTGGATTCGCCGCCGATGTCGAGAATATCCGCGCCGGCGCGTTCGATCTCGAGGGCGCGCGCGACGGCTGCGTCGGCGCCAAAATAAATCCCGCTGTCGGAAAAGCTGTCCGGCGTCACGTTCAACACGCCCATCACCAGCGTGCGCTCGCCGAGCACGAGCGTCCGCGACGCCAATCGCAGCCGGAATCTTTTCCGCCGGAACATGGCCCGCTATTGAATCACGGTTTCGGCGAAACGATAAGAAGATCGAAGTGCGGGTAGTGGTTCAGCTTGCAGACGCGGACCGATCAGTTACCAGGTAATCCGACATACCGGGCGTTAGAACCAAACCAAGCGCCCGAGTCAGAGCCTGGATTCTGGCGCGGGCACTCGGATGACATTTTTGCGTGGCTCTAGTGCGCCTTCGCGGCTGCGGCTGCCGGAGTTCCTGCGAGCGACGAGGCGGCCTCGATCACGAAGTCAGCGACCTCTTCAGGGTGCGAAAGCATCGGATGGAGGCTGCCGGGCAGAGTCAGGATCTTTGCGCCCATCCGCTTGGCCGTGCTGGATTCTTGTTCTGGCGAGATCATCCGATCATTTGACGCGATCACAGACCAACTAGGCTTCGAGTGCCAGGCGGCCTTCTTGATGGGCGTCGCGAGGATCGCGCCTTGCGTCGCTCCCTGAGTTGCAAGCACGAGGTTCTTTTCCTCTGGTTTTAGGTCTTGCGCAAAACTCTCCAGGACGCCTTTAGGAGTCAGCAAGAGGAAACCATCTTCGATTGGCTGAATTTCGGCGAGTCCCGGAGTGGGAGGGAATTTCTGTGCCATCCCGCCCAAGGTCTCGCCTTCCTCTGGAGCGAAAGCGGCGACATAAACCAACCCAGCTACTTTCGGATTGTTGCCCGCTTCAGTGATGACCGCGCCACCGTAAGAATGGCCAACTAGCAGAACAGGTCCGTCCTGGGCGTTAATGAGTCGATTCGTGGATGCCACATCATCGGCAATCGAGCTTAGCGGATTTTGGACTGCGACTGCGTGCTGTCCCTTAGCCTGCAGGAGCGGGATAAGCTTGGACCAACTGGAACCGTCCGCCCAAGCACCATGTACGAATACCACGTTCTTTACATCTTGCATTGATTCCTCCTGGGGAGAATGGGAATGTATTCGCTGCTTTAATGGTGACTACTCAACGATTCGGTCGGCTGGGATACTGCTAGGACTTTTCACGTCCGGTCCCTTGTCCCCGAAGGATGCACAAGAGACCGCACCGAAAATAGGGAGCAGCGAATTGCGTGAAGCTGTGAGCTTACGCGCCCCCGTGCCGTTGTATAGCTCTATTGGCAGGCCATCATGGCGCCAGGTCCCGATAAACGCGGTAACCGGAAATGTGAAGAAATACTTCATTTGTCCGGTAATCCGACTAATCAAGACTTAGCCCCTAGGTCGTGATAAATTCGGCTGCGTCGTNNTCGTTGAGGTCGGTTTCATAACCTTCCTCTTCTATTCCAATCTCTTGATGGGGGAGTTCACTCGTGCAAATGGCCACGGGAAAACGTGGACTTTCGCAATTGAAGACGTTTTCTCAAAGACCAATTTGGCTATCGCCATCATTTCTGGGCTGGTGGGCTACGTGGTTTTCGAGTATCTGCGGAAAAAACTCTAGAGCAAGTCCCCGCTAACCGGACAACTCGGTACTAGTAGCCACTTGTCCGGTTATCCGACTAATCAGGAGTTGGGCAAGCTTCCGTCCCAGCTCTCTTCTGTCTTCCCACGCAGGAGTTCCTCGTCCATGAACAGGCCATAGACTAAAACCTCTACACGTTGTTCACGCTCTCTTATTACCATTTTCAACGCCACGACCGACTGAGTACGCTCGCCGAGGCGTTGGCAGCCTAACGGCTACCACTATATACGCCCGCCCAAGATGCGGTCGATCTGCCG
>PMUS01000054.1 GCA_003166795.1 Acidobacteriota bacterium
CGAATTTGTCGGTTAGTGGCATGAATTGCGCCGAAAAAGAAAAAGCCCAAAACCATGGTTGGATTTGGGCGACACGCCTGGCGCGGCATATTCATGCGCCAGACATTCCCCTTTCCAAACACAGGGAGGAACGGGCGTTTCCACCCGAACCCTCATCCCTCGAACTGCGAGGGCATCGCCTCCGGACCGTCGGATTTCTCTCCGTTAGGCCGTGGAGGTCGGAGAACTCAATGAGGAGTCTATACGCTGCGGACGAACATAAGCAAATCGCACATTCAGGACGGATATAGTTGATTCACAACGAGAAAGACATACGCCTCTGCTTGAGTGTTACGAAGAACTGCCCGCGGACCGGGTGATGTTGCGAATCTCCTTGCGGTAATCGGGCGCGAAGATTTCCACGGTGCGGCACATTTCGTAGAGGCGCGAGCGAATGCGTTTGCCGACGCGCTCGGTCAGCGAGTCTTCGATCGTGGGCGCGCGCATACCCATGACGCGCGGGCTCGGCGCGGGAGCAGCGGCGTTCACCGCCGTCTCCGAATCAAGAAAATTCGTGGTGAGCAGGGTGACACGCTTCTCGTTGTAGCGCGTGTTCAGAACGTGGCCGACGGTTTCCAGCGCCCAGAGCGACGGCTTGCTGGAACCGATATCGTCCAGCACAAGAATTTCCGCTTGCAGCACCGGCTCGAGGACGCCCATCTCGGTGGCCTGGCTTTCGGCGTTGTAGCTGTCCTGGATTTCCTTGAGCAACTCGCGGTAATCGTAAAAAAGTCCGCTGTGCCCGCGAAGAATGATTTCCTTGAGCGCGGCGACGGCGAGATGCGTCTTGCCGACGCCGCACGGGCCCATCAACAACAGGCCGTTCTCGTTGCCCACGGGAAATTCCGCCGCAAAGCGCTGAACGACGAGCTTGGCCTGCGCGAGGCTGCGACTCCATGCAGCGAGCTGCTCGCGGGAGACATTCTCGATTTCGTTATCCGTCTCGTAATTTTCGAAATCACAGTGGCGATAGCGCTCGGGAACGCGCGCCCGCCCCAGCACATGGCCGGCGCGGTCGGCCGTGGTGCAGTCGCATGGAACCGCCCACACCATTTTCGGTTCGCCTGCCGCAGAGCCGGAACGATCCGCGGCAAGCGCCTTCGCGCCTTTGGCGGTACGCTCGACAACTTTCCAGCCGCTACCCTGGCAGACGGGACAATCTGTTCGCGCCATGATGGAAGCATATGCGGACCCCGCGATGCGCGCAAGCACACGCGTGCCTGTGCAAATAGCGAGGACCTGTGGAAAGCTTTGATTCAACTGGAAGCGGAATCAGTCAGTGGGTACGCGAAGAGAGATCCCTCAGCCGACTAGAGTCAAAATCGTCGGCTTCGGGATGACGACGCTGGTGTGGTGCCGCAAGAGAGATCCCTCAGCCGACCAGAGTCAAAATCGTCGGCTTCGGGATGACGACCCTGGTCGGGTCGTCACTTTTCCACGCGAAATGCGTAGCGTGGAGCGGCGCGGACGATGGCGTTGCGCGTGGGGCGTTCGCCGCCGGCGATGAAATCGCGCGCTACTTCGTTGCGCACGAACTTGATGAAGGCTTCCATCTGCGATTGCATCTCGCCCATTTTGTCGCGCATGTTGAGGATGATTTCGATGCCGGCCAGATTGACGCCCAGCTCGCGCGTGAGGTTGAGGATCACTTCGAGGCGCTCGAGGTCCGAATCCGTATAGAGCCGCGTGTTGCCCTGGGAGCGTGACGGCTTCAGCAGGCCGACGCGCTCGTAGAGACGCAGAGTCTGCGGGTGGAGTTGGTAGAGTTCGGCGACGGCGCTGATCATGTAGCCGGCTTTTGCTTTTTTTCTGGGCCGCGTTGGCATCGTCGTCTCCTTTCCAGCTCTTAGACCGTCGCGCGCGCGAAAATATCCTGCCGCGGGTCTTCGTGGTCGATTTTGTCGAGTTCCTTCAAGAGATTGCGCACGCGCTCGTCTTCCGGCTTCGGCACCACGATCTGCACCTCGACAATTTGATCGCCGCGTTTGCCCGCTTGCCGCGCGGAGGGCGCGCCCTTTTCGCGCAGCCGGAGTTTCTTGCCGCTGTTCGTGCCCGGCGGAATGCGGACCTGCGCGCGGCCGTCAATGGTCGGAACTTCAACTTTGGCGCCGAGCGAGGCTTCGCTCACCGTGATCGGGACAACGGTGTAGAGATCGTCGCCGCGCCGGTCGAAGTACGGGTGCGGCGCCACCTTGGTGATGATGTAGAGGTCGCCCGGTGGGCCGCCCTGCACTCCCGCATTGCCGCGGCCGGCCACGCGCACGCGCGAGCCGGTCTGCGCGCCGGGCGGGATGCGCACGTCGAGCGTTTCGACGCGTTGCACGCGTCCTTCACCGCCGCAATTGCGGCACATCGTGCGCAGGCGTCCGCTGCCGCCGCACCGTGCGCAGGTGACTTGAAACCGCATCTTGCCGCTCACCTGCGGCACGTGGCCGGAGCCGCCGCAGGTGGGGCAAACCTTTTCGTCGCCCGGCTCGGCGCCCGTTCCATGGCAGACGTTGCACACATCGAGCCGCGTGAAGCTCAGCTTCTTGACCGTGCCGCGCATCGCCTCCGCAAAGCTGATCTCGACTTGATATTCGAGGTCGCTGCCAGGCTCGCGCTCGTGTCCCGTTTGCGCGGCAGTGGCGCCGCGAAAAAATTGGCTGAAGAGATCCTTGAAACTGGTTGCGCCGCCGGCTCCCGCGCCCTGGCCGCCTGCGCCGCCGAAATCAAATCCGCCGAAATCGAAATGAATGTCTTCGGGAGATGCGCCGCCGCCGAATCCCGCGCCCGGAGCTGGTCCGCCCCCCGCGCCGGGAACGTTGAATCCAAACTGGTCGTACATCTGGCGTTTCTTAGCGTCGGAAAGAACTTCGTAGGCTTCCTGGATCTGCTTGAATTTCTCCTCGGCGGATTTGTCGCCGGGATTCAGGTCAGGATGATATTTGCGGGCGAGCTTGCGGTATGCCGCGCGGATATCCTTCACCGCGGCCTTGCGCGGAACCCCCAGCAGTTCGTAATAGTCAGTTTTGGTTGTGGTTGGCATTCTGGCAATCAGTGCAAACGTGCGTTACTCCGAAGGCCGAGTGAATCCGCCTGGAGGACTATTTTCATTGTGCGATCCGAAAAGAAATCCTGAGGGCCGACACCGCCGGCCGAAAGAGTTTTCTTCGCCATGCGACTCAAAGAGAGATCCTTCGAGCCGGCACCGCCGGCTCTCAGGATGAAATCCCGCCTCGCGGGATTTCAATTCGGCTTCTTCGATTCGTCCACGTCGACGAATTCGGCATCCACCACGTCGCTTTGTCCCGGTGTGTGGTTGGCACCCGCCGCGCCATCGCCTCCGGGAGTTCCGGCTCCGGCTGCACCTGCTGCGCCAGCCGACCCTGCGGCGCTCTGCTGCGCCTTATAGAGCGCTTCACCGATGCGGCTGAGCGCCTTCGTCAGGTTATCCGACGCTGCGTTCAACTTGTCCGACCCGCCCTCCTTCAGAGCGGCCTGAGCCTGCTCGATCGCTGCCTCGGCGGCCTTGACGTCCGCTTCCGGCAGCTTTTCGCGGTTCTCCCTGACCAGCTTTTCTCCCTGGTAGATCAAGCTGTCGAGCTTGTTGCGCGCTTCGACTTCCGACAGGCGCGTCTTGTCTTCGGAGGCGTGCTCGTCGGCTTCCTTCTTCATGCGTTCCGCTTCTTCCTTGCTGAGGCCGGTCGAAGCGGTGATCGTGATTTTCTGTTCCTTGTTCGTCGCGTTGTCCTTGGCCGAGACGTTCAAGATGCCGTTCGCGTCTATGTCAAACGTGACTTCGATTTGCGGCATGCCGCGCGGCGCCGGAGGAATTCCGATCAGATGGAATTTTCCGAGTGAGCGGTTTCCGCTGGCCACCGGCCGCTCGCCCTGCAGCACGTGGATTTCGACCGAGGTCTGGCTATCCGCTGCGGTGGAAAATGTCTCGGATTTCCGCGTCGGAATCGTCGTGTTGCGCGGAATGAGCACCGTCATCACGCCGCCCAGCGTTTCCACGCCCAGCGATAGCGGAGTCACGTCCAGCAGCAAAATATCCTTCACTTCGCCGCCGAGCACGCCGCCCTGAATCGCCGCGCCCACCGCGACCACTTCATCGGGGTTTACGCCCTTGTGAGGCTCTTTCCCGTTGAAGAGGCCCTTGACGATCTCGATCACGCGCGGAATGCGAGTCGAACCACCGACCATGACCACTTCATCTATTTTGTCCGGCGTGAGTCCCGCATCCGTCAGCGCCTGTTTCACCGGACCGACGGTCCGCTGGAGCAGGTCTTCCATCAACTGCTCGAGCTTCGCGCGGGTCAGCTTGGTCTGCATGTGCTTCGGCCCGGAGGCGTCCGCTGTCAGGAACGGAAGATTGATTTCCGTTTCCTGCAATTGGGAAAGCTCGATTTTTGCCTTCTCGGCCGCTTCCTTCAGCCGCTGAATGGCCATGCGATCCTTGCTGACGTCAATGCCCTGATCGCGCTTGAATTCTCCGACCATCCATTCGACGATCCGCTGGTCAATGTCGTCTCCGCCGAGGTGCGTGTCGCCGTTTGTTGACTTCACTTCGACGACGCCCTCGCCCACTTCCAGGTCGGAAATATCGAACGTGCCGCCGCCAAGGTCGTACACGGCGATCGTCTCTTCCTTTTTCTTGTCGAGCCCGTACGCCAGCGCCGCCGCCGTCGGCTCGTTGATGATGCGCAGGACTTCAAGGCCGGCGATCTCGCCCGCCTGCTTCGTGGCTTGCCGCTGGCTGTCGTTGAAATATGCGGGCACGGTGATGACTGCCTTGGTCACCTTTTCGCCAAGAAAGTCTTCCGCGGCGCTCTTCAGCTTTTGAAGAATCATGGCGGAGATTTCCGGCGGGGTGTAAGACTTGCCGGAAATATCAACGCGCGCGTCGTCGTGCGGCCCCTTCGTCACTTTGTAGGGCACACGCTTGGTTTCTTCCTGTACTTCGTCGAAGCGGCGGCCCATGAACCGCTTGATCGAATACACTGTATTTTCGGGATTGGTAATCGCCTGGCGCTTGGCCACCTGGCCGACGAGACGCTCGCCGGACTTGGTAATAGCCACAACGGATGGGGTTGTGCGCGCCCCTTCCTGGTTGGGGATGACAACGGGCTCACCGCCCTGCATGACGGCAACGACCGAGTTGGTCGTGCCCAAATCAATGCCGATGATCTTGCTCATGGATTCTGCTCCTGTTGGCGTCAGGCGGGTTCGGTGAAGAACAGCCTGCGCTAAAGCAGGGCCATAATACACGTTGAGCGTTACATTGTCAAGTTTCTTGTGTGTCTGTAGCGCAATGTTTTTATTGGACTTACGGCTCGCCTTTGCGACCGNNGAACCAACCGAACGCGGATTGCATCCCACCACTGAAGTAGCTAAAGGGCATCGAGCGGGCAACGCATCGTCGTCGTAGGAGAAAATCGCGCTACAATAGGCCAGCGATTTTCGACCAGGCTTGGGGGAGGCGGAATTGATTCACGGACGGAGTACAGGGTTGGGAACCAGCTTGTGGGCGCGCGGCGCCAAATCACGGAAGGCGATAGCGGCCTGGGCTACACTGCTTCTTTTGTTGTCGTTCGTCGCGTCCGCCGCAAGCGCGCAGACCGCCCCGGCGGATGCAAAACCGACATCACCTGCTACCACACNNCCTTCCTGCAGGAACCTATTCGAGCAGACTTTGCGCCCGATGATCGCCGACTACGTTGCGGCCGGAAAAGTGTATCTGGTGCACCGCGATTTTCCTTTGCCGATGCACAAGTACGGATATGAGGCGGCTCGCTGGTTGAACGCTGCAGCGCGCGCTGGACAATTTCAAAACGTCGAAGCGGCTTTGTACGACAACCAGAACGCATGGGCGGCGGACGGCAACATCGAAAAGTATGTTGCCGGTGCGATGTCTTCCGCGGAATTCAAACGCGTGCAGATCCAGATGCAAGGTTGCGCGTATCCGGACGCGGCGGTGAAACCTGCGGCGTTTGCGCTGGGAGGCCAGACCGGCCAGTCCTGCTCGCTCGATACCTACATCGATCAAGACAGGGCGTTGGGCAACAAGATTCCGGTGCAAGCCACGCCGACCTACGTGATCACTTATAAGGGCACTCGTCTGCCGGCGGGCTCGGGCCTCGTTTCGTGGCCCATCCTGAAACAATTTTTCGATTCGCTTCTGAGCCAATAGTTGGATCGCCGCCGCGTGAACCCACCACGATGAGCAACGAAGCGCGCCGCAGATGGGGAAGGATACTTCTGATTCTGGGGCGGCTTGTGCTCGCCGCCATTTTCCTGTTTGCAGCCGGCGCCAAAATGAAGCCGCAAGCGGGAATGCCCTGGACGGCCGGCTCCGTGAAAACCTCGCTTTCGATGTTTGCGATGGGAGTGGATTCGTACCAGATGCTGCCGCCCTGGGCGGTGAGTCCGTTTGCGCGGCTGCTGCCTCCATTCGAGCTTTTGCTCGGGCTGTGGTTACTGACCGGCGTCGCGCTACGGATTTCCGGACTCCTCTCCACGGTGTTGATCTGCGCGTTCATCATAGCGATGTATTCCGCGTACCATCGCGGCCTGACGATCAGCTGCGGATGTTTCGGTCCTGGGGCGCAAATCGGTCCTACAGATTTGATCCGGGACGGTTTGCTTTTCCTTCCTCTCGCGCTGGCGGTGACCATCGGCGCTTTCCTGATCCGTAGGAAACGTGGCGCGCCGTCGCTGCCAGAATCAGCTCCTTCAGTCACCCACGCGGATTAATTCTCCTATCGTGTCGGCACGATGTTGCGGAGATATTCTCCCAGGCGACGGCTGAACTGCTGGCCTCCTTCGTAAGTTAAGTGCAGCGGATCTTCGAACGCGTTTTCAGCCGGCATCCAGTGGCTTGCGTCAATGTACGTCGCTCCGAGATCGTCCAGCATGCCTTGCAAGTGCGCGCGGTAGCCGGCCCACTCCGGCTGGTCGTAAAACATTTGCACGTGCTCCGGTGGCATGGGCATTTCGACAAAATAGACTTTGCTTCCCGCCGCCTTGGCCTGTAGCGCGATTTCATGCACGGAGGGAATGAGCGGGTTGCGGCTCGCGCGGCCGCATTCCGCGACGAACGCAGGCGCGCTGGGATACTCCAGCATCGCGAAATCAACGGCGCGTCCCATCGAGTTGGCTTGCTCCGGAGGCATGCCTTGCCGCGCGAGCCGTCGCCGAAAGAGTTCGACGCGCTGCCATACTTCTCCTCGATCCGCGAACAGCTCGAAGTGGCGCATGATTTCAAATTCGGCGCGATCGTGCAGCGAAAGATGATAGAACGCGCGCGCGTATTCGGGCTCCATGTAGTAGAGCATCGCGCGATTCCCGATCAAATCGCGCGTGGCATATTCGAGCGGATGGGTCAGCTGAAAATCGAAGAAACCGAAGACGACCACGCGCGGGCGCATGCCCTGTCGCAGCGCGTAGCGGAGCATCAGCAATTGTTCGACGGCGCTCGAGCCACCCATGCCGAGGTTAGTTGCTCCATCGCGTTTATCGAGCCCCATCCCTTGATCGAACGACGGCTCGATGAATCCCACACCGATCAGGGAATTGCCCAGCGCCAGGGCTTTCGCGTCCGTGGATTCCCGCACGCGCGCCATCAGCGCTCGCGGAACGGTATTCTGCGATGACCGCGCGACCTCGCGATCGAGCGCGATCGAAGCCAGCAGAATGCCGGCCAGCGCCAGAATGAATATGCGTTTTGGGGCTTTCAATTTCTAAACGTTCTCCAGGGCTAAAGCCCACATCCCGTGAAGTGCTTTTTCGTGGGCCTGAAGTGCCCACGCTTTCACCGTTCCCGCGGCTCAGGCCTCCACCTAAAAATCGATGTAGATAAACTTCGAGCTCTGGCCCGAGAAAACGTATATGGCCAGAACCATGGCTCCCCACCACACAGCCCAGAACCACCAATGGCCGAGCTGGACGGGAAAGCCGGGAGGCGGCTCGTCCTGCGCGCCTCCGATATAGTCGAACGCGTGCTTCATCCAGTCGAAAGTTGTCATCGCATTATCCATGCAGGAGCCTCCGGAAAAAGAAAAGCGCGGTGTGTACATCCATGCAAAAGAAAGCCCAGGCCAGATTCACGGCGACGTAGGTCAGTAGCCACGAGCCCAGTTGCGACCACAGGGGCGGCGTCACCGGCATGGGACGAATCTGGCGCCACGCGCGCCGGATCGCGAGCAGAATCCCGTGCAGCAATCCCCACACGATGAAATTAACTCCGGCGCCATGCCATATCCCGCTGACCAGCATGGTCACCAGAATATTCGCGTACACCTTCCCGCTTCGCCCCCGCGAGCCGCCCAGCGGGATATAAATGTAGTCGATCAGCCAGTTTGTGAGCGACATGTGCCAGTGCCGCCAGAAATCGGTGATGTTGGTGCGGAGATAGGGCCAGTCGAAATTTTCCGGCACGCGAATCCCAAACAGGCGCGCCGAGCCGATAGCGATGTCCGAATACGCCGAGAAGTCCGCATAAATCTTGATGCCGTAGGCGAAAAGCCAGAGCGGCAAAATCATTCTTTGCGCGCGGCTGATGTCCATCCAATTCAGGTGGTTCGTGTAGGCGGTAAGGACGTCGGCGACCGCGAATTTCTTTACCAGTCCGGTGAGGATTCGCGTGAGTCCTCGTTGCCAGTCCACCACCCATTCCCGGGAAATGGTTCGCAGCTTCGGCAGAAAATCCTGATACCGCTTGATCGGGCCGGCGACCATCGTCGGGAAAAAAAGAATGAAGGCGAGGTATTCGGTCACGGAGCCTTCTTCGGTTTTGTTCCGGTACCGGTCCACCGCGTAATGAACGAACTCGAAGGTGAAGAAAGAAATGCCCAGCGGCAGGAACGCGTTTTTCCAGTAAAGAGGGTTGTGCGCGGCGTCGCGCCAGAAAAGCCCCGTCAGAAAATTGCGATATTTGAAAAGAGCCAGAAACAGGACGGTCTGCGTGACGCCGAACCAGCAAATCCAGGACGAGGATTTGTAAAAACGGCTGACAAAAGTTTCCCAGAGGAAAATCGCCAGGCAGGCGGCGCCGGCGATTCCGCCAAACTGCGTGTAGGAAAAATACGTGAAGAAAAGGCCGCCGCTCATGAAGATCACCCACGGGCGCAGCCGCGGGCTGGCCACGCGGCATAGAATGGCGCTCGGGATCAGGAAGAGAAGGTAGTAGTCCCAGGTGTTGAATATCATGTGTCGCCGATAGGCGTGGCCGAACGATGAAGAGAAACCGACTCTATCCGACAATCAGCGGCATTTCAATCTAGCGGGTCTGGTATTGCGTTCGGGAGGAATTAATCGCCGTTCGATGCGGGTACAACAGGTGCAGGGGTGGCCGTTGTTGCTGCTGTCGCGTTAGGCGAGATATTGCGGAGGTAACGCCACGGATTCACGGGCGTGTTGTAGATCCGTACCTCGTAGTGCAGGTGCGGGCCCGTCGAGCGGCCGCTGTCGCCTTCATAGCCGATCACGTCGCCCGATTTGACGTGCATGCCGCTCTGAACGTTGAAGCCTGAAAGGTGGCCGTACCAAGTGGTCACGCCAAAGCCGTGGTCTATGACGACCAATCGGCCGTAGCCCGCGCGCTGGTCCACTTCCTGGATCACTCCATCCGCCGTCGCGCGGACGTCATCTCCGTAATGCGACGCGATGTCCAGACCGGCGTGGAAGGCACCCTCACCGCTGAACGGGTCCAGCCGCTCGCCAAAGTGTCCGGTAATCTGCCCAACCACAGGCCACAGGGACGGCACGATGCCCAGGCTGCTCAGTTGCGAGGCCGGCAGGAGCCGCATACCGGCGCTGGACATCGCGACGGCGGTAGCGTTCTTTTGGAGGTAGCTGAACTCATCCACGGAATTCTGGAAGTCCTCGTCCGGCTCAGGAGCTGAATCGGTCAACCCGAAGGGAGTCTGACGGAACCGCGTGATCCCGTAAGCCATGGCTACCTCTCCTGCAAGCGATTGCAGGGAGTTGAGGCGCTGGTTGGTGTCCGTGACTTCGGTCTGAAGCTGGACGTATTGCTGTTTCAGGCTGTCTTGCTCGCGGCGCAGGGAGTTGTAGTTCGTCGCCTTCCAGAGCATGCGCGAGTAGGATCCCATGCCCGCGGCGACCGTGATGCCCCCCACAACTGCCAGGACTGCCACCGCATGCAGCACGTACCACGGCAGGCGCACCCGTCTCATGCCGCCCGAGGCGTTAGAAGCAATAAAAAACGTGTAGGAAGACTTGCCCTTCATCGTTTTATTTCCGTCCGAGTGATTCTTACTTCGGCCGGCTAGACCGCACGCCCCTTGCAACGGTCAGCCGTGTTTCCGAGAACAACATTGATCGTGAGTCTGAACCGAGAGCCCTGGTCCGAAACCCGCCAGATTGTAGCCACCGTGCTAGTCGGCGTCAACCCCGATCTTCCGTTTTCCACAGGCGCCCCCGGACTCGCTTCTTGTCTTGGGGCACTCTATAATTCGGCGTTCGCTTACCCAAACTCTACTCAATAGTAGGACGCCTGACAACTGTACAGAGGTACAGGATGGATCGCGAAGCCCAACTGATCGAACGTATAGCGAAGGCTGTCCCCTCCATCCGTGGCGCTGGCCGCGGCGGTGGAATACGCCTCGGAATCGGCGACGATGCGGCTATTTTGACTCCTGGTCTGCGCACCGAATGGGTGCTGAGCTGCGACGCGTTTCTGGAGGGTGTCCATTTCCTGACGAAGAACTATCCGCCGGACTCCGTCGGCTATAAGTCACTGGTTCGCGCCGCGAGCGACCTCGCCGCGATGGGAGCCATGCCGCGCATCTTTTTGCTGACTCTCGCGCTGCCGGCGCGGCTTACCGGGAAGTGGCTAGGTGAGTTCGTGCGCGGCATGGCGCGAGCCGCTCGTCTGCTTGGGATGCGCCTCGCCGGGGGAGATACAACAAAGAGCGCCACGGTCTCGATCAGCATCACCGTGCTTGGAGAAGTGGCTCGCGGTCTGGCGGTGACGCGTTCGGGCGCGCGGCCGGGCGACATCCTATATGTGAGCGGAAGGCTGGGGCGCGCCCAACTTGGCCTGGAGCTGATCAAGGGTGGCGGCTCCGGGACGCCGGCGAGGGTGCTTCGAAGCCACTCTCGGCTGCTGCAACCACACCTCTACCCGAAAATTCGAGTCGAACTGGGCGCCTGGCTCGCGCGCCACAAAATCGCTTCAGCCATGATGGATCTCTCCGATGGGCTTTCAACCGACCTCGCGCGGCTTTGCCAGGCGAGCCGAGTGGGCGCGCGCCTATGGGCCGATCGCATCCCGTGCGTGAAATTGCCGGCCGTGCGAACCGGCCCGCTGCGCAAGCTGCGCCTCGACCCGTTGCAGATGGCTCTGCACGGCGGCGAGGATTACGAGTTGCTTTTCACGGTGCGGCGCAAGCAGGTCAAGCGTCTACGAAGCGCGCCGGATTTCGCGGAGATCGCCGCAATTGGCGAGATCGAACGCGGTAAGGGGATCACGCTCGTCGGCGCCGATGGCCGCGGCACGCGACTCGATCCGGGTGGCTGGGATCCATTCCGCAGGAAATCCTAGAACGAGGCTGTCTAGTGAGTTTGCGCTGGGGCTGCGGCCTGAGGTTGCGGCGCGGCCGTTGGTTTTTGCGCTGGCGGTGACGGCGGCGGTTCAGCCGCAGGCTCTTGCGTCAGGCCCTGCTCGGCGGCGTCGGCGGGAGGAGCCGTATCAGGCGTGTCTACCTGCACCGGATGCGTCCCGGCGATTTTCTCCAGCGGCACAACGTTCTGGAAATTTTCCACCGGCATTCCCTGCATGCCCTGCTCCATGAACTGGATCCAGATGGGGAGCGCTGCGCGGGCGCCGGTCTCTTTCTTGCCTAGCGTGACGTGCGCGTCATTGCCCACCCACACGCCGGTGGTGATTTGCGGCGTGAAGCCGATATACCAGGCATCGGTGAAATCGTTGGTCGTCCCGGTCTTGCCGCCAGACGGACGCCCAATCTCCTTCGCGCGAACGCCCGTGCCGAACTGCACCACGTCTTCGAGCATCGCCACCATCGTGCGAGCCACATCCGGCGGAATTACGTCGGTGATGGTCGGCCGCAATTCTTCCATGACTACTCCGTCGTAGGACGTAACGCGGCGGAGATAGTGAGGCTCGATGTGGATGCCGTCGTCGGGAAACACGGTGAATGCGGACGTGTGCTCGATGAGCGTCAGGTCAGCGGCGCCGAGCGCGAGCGGCAGAACCGGCGGCAGCGGGCTCGTCAAGCCGAACTTTCGAGCCAGCTCGACCGTATTTTCAATGCCGACCTTGGCCAGCAGGCGCACGGCCGGCACATTGCGCGAATCGGCGAGGGCTCGGCGCAGCGTGATGCGCCCTTCGAATTTCTCATCGTAGTTGTGCGGAGAATAATCCTGGCTGCCGGTGTGAAATGTTACCGGCTCGTCCACGACGGTATCGAAGGGCGTGGCGCCCTGAGCCAGCGCCTCTGCGTAGACGTACACCTTGAACGAGCTTCCCGTCTGTCGCATGGCCTGCGTTGCGCGGTCGAATTTCGAATCCTCGAAATCGTAGCCGCCGACCATCGCCTTGATTCCGCCGGTGGCATTGTCAATCGCGATCAGCGCCGCCTGCGCCACGGGAACCTGCTCAAGCTCGACTTCCGCCGCCGTGCCGTTTAGTTCGTCGATCTGCACGGTGACCAGATCGCCCGGCTTCACCAGCTCCGCGGCGGATTTGTGCGCGGTCCATGCGAAATCGGCGGGCGTGAGCAAGGCGCGGTAAGGGCCGATCTTGATATAGGCGAACGTCGGCTGCACGGAGGTCACCAGGCCGGTCACGTAGTCGCCTTTTTGGATCGCACCCTTCCAGTCGTCGTTCTGGTAGTTGTCGAGCGTCCCGAGATTGTCGCGAAGAATATTCGGAAGATTGCCGCGCCAGCCGTGGCGGCGATCATAGGCGTGGAGTCCATCGCGAACGGCGCGGTCCGCCGCCTTCTGCATGTCCACGTTCAGTGTTGTGTAGGCGCGCAGGCCCTGTTCGTGGACGGCCGCCGTGCCATATGTGTGTTCGAGATACTGGCGAATTTCTTCAACGAAGTAGGGCGCCAGATCGTTGCGCAGCGATTCGACGTGCAGACCGAGCGGTTCTTTCGCCGTGCTTTCGGCGACAGCATCGGTGATCTTGCCGCCATGAGCCAGCAGCGATAGCACCAGATTCCGCCGCGCGCGCGCGCGTTCCGGGTGAATGATCGGTGAATAGATCGGTCCGCGGATGATGGCTGCGAGCGTCGCCGCCTCCGCGAGAGTCAACTGGCCCACCGGTTTGCTGAAATAATATTCGGAGGCTGCTTCGAAGCCGTAGTTTCCCGCGCCCAGATAGATCTGGTTGCAGTACATCGTGAAAATTTGATCCTTGGTGTAATGCCGCTCGATTTGCAGCGCGAGCATCGTCTCCTGAAGTTTGCGGTGAAGGCTGCGGTCCGAGCGATTCAGGAAAAGTCCGCCGGCGAGCTGCATCGTCAGCGTGCTGGCGCCTTCGGCGGCGCGATGGCTGGCCACGTCGCGCCACGCAGCCTCGAGCACGCGTGGGAAGTCCACGCCCCAGTGCTGCTCGAAGTGCTGGTCCTCGGTCGTAATGATGGCGTCCCGCAGGACGGGCGGAATCTGGCTGTAGGTCAGGAGAATTCGGCGCTGGAGCGCGAATGTGCCGATGGACTGGCCGTCGTCCGCGTAAAGTTCCGTCACGATGACGGGCCGATAATTTTCCAGCGCGTGAATTTCGGGCAGGTCGCTCGAGTAAACGAACAGCAGGCCGATCGCGCCACCCACCGCAATCGAACAGATCACCAGAAAAGAAAACGCCAGCCGCCCAAGCAGCGTTCCTCCGCCGATCTTCATCGTCGCGCGATAGAACCGTTCATCCATCGTGCTGCCATTCTATCGCATGGACGCAAATGCGCTGCGTCGAAGGAAAACATTCGCGAGCGAGATGCTAACGGTCCGCGAGGGAATCCTTCATCGCGGCGGCGCAAAAATCCTTGCCAACCGTTTCCATTCTATGCGTCAATGGCGCGGTATGCTTGCAGCCAGAGAAATGCGGCGATCCTCATCGGGCTTCACTTGAGTCTCCTCCCTCTAAGCGACCGTTGGCCGTTTCCCGACTCTATCTAGAACCTCAGCCCAGAACGTAAGGGAGGAATCATCCATGCTGCGAAGAGCTTTTTCCTATCGAATATTGTCTGTGCTGGTGCTCGGCGTCTGCCTGACGGCCTCCGCGGGAGACGTCCCGAAATCAGCGCGGCCGGGGCAGGCTGCGTTTAGCGTGAAGAATGTCCTGACCGTGAAAGTTCCGCAGGGGGCGCAGACGGTGCGCGTGTGGTTCGCGGTCCCGCAGGAGGACGCGTTCTCCGTTATCACGAATTTCAACGCCGCCACCGATTACCCAGTCCACTACGACTGGGATTCCTGGGGAAACAAAGTCGGCTATCTGGAAGTTCACGCGCCCGCTCAACCCCAGATCACGATTACCGAGACGTTTGATCTGAAGCGCACGGAAATGAAGAACGTAGTTGATGCGAGCCAGACTCGTCCGCTCACCGATTCGGAGCGTGGCGCCCTGGCGCTCTATCTTCATCCCACGACCTATGTTGTGGTGAATGACGACATCAAGAAGCTCGCGGCACAGATCGTCGGCGACGAAAAGAACCCGGTGATCGAAGCGCGAAAAATCTACGATTGGACTCTCCAGAACATCGACTACTGGGTCAAGGATCCGGACCATCTGAAGGCTTCGCCGGTTGGCAGCACGGAATATTGCCTGCGCACAAAAACAGGCAATTGCACCGACTTCCATTCCTTGTTCGCGTCGCTGTCAATGGCCGCCGGCCTTCCCACGCGCATGATTTACGGTTCTCTGCTGAAGCCCACGCTGGATGGAATTCGGGTGGATGCGAGCTACCACTGCTGGATTGAATTCTACGCGCCCAATCTTGGCTGGATTCCCCTCGACGTTTCGCTGGCCAATATTTACGGCAAGGAATTTCCTCTCACCGACAAAAACAAGAAGCTGGTCGAGCTGACGACCGCCACGGGCTATCACGGGCTCGATCCGAGCAAGGTGGACTACTATTTCGGCAACATTGACGACCGGCGCGTTGTCTGGTCGGTCGGGCGCGATTTGATTATGCAACCTCCGGAGAGCGACGGACCGGTGAATTCGCTCCCCAAAATGTACGTCGAAGTGGACGGCAAGCAATTTACCGACTGGACGCGCGAATTCACTTACAAGGTGCTGACCCCCTAACCTCGGGCGGGCGTCGCAGCATTCGAGCGGGGTTGATTATGGGTGAAAAATGGGACGCCGGAGAGCTGGGATGCGGCGAGCTGCTGATCGAGCTCGCCGGGCGGATGAGAAACCTCGCGCCGGGGCAGGTGTTCGAACTTCGTGCGCTGGACCCCGGCGCCGAAGAGGATCTCCCCGCGTGGTGCCGGCTCACAGGGCACGCCCTGGTTTCGGCTCAGCACCCCGTGTATCTGATTCGCCGGCGCGAAAAATGACATTCACATTTCAAAAGGAGGAACTATGCCAGGCAGCTTTTGCGTCAGCCTTACCTGCTCCAAAGACAACACCGACAAAGCCACCGTCGGATTTGTGGTGGCCAATGCCGCGGTAGCTTCCGATAAGGACACCATGGTGTTCCTCAGCATCGAAGGCGTGCGGCTTTCCCAAAAGGGCTATGCCGACGACATTCACGAAGCCGGGTTTTCTCCCCTGAAGGAGCTGATGGACAATTTCGTGAAAGCGGGCGGCAAAATCTACGTTTGCTCTCCGTGTTTCAAGAAACGCGGCTTGGGCGAGGATAAGCTGATTGCGGGGGCCACGATTGTGGGTGGCGCCAAGCTGGTGGAGTTTTTGAGCGGCGGCAGCCCGTGTGTTTCTTACTGACCCGCGCCGGGAGCGGCGTATGAATTCCCGGCCAGATCTGACGCCTGACGCGATGTGCGACGGCGGCGACCTCGATTGCGGCAGCGGACTCTTGCTGATCATCCGCAACGCGATGTCCCCTCTGGCGCCCGGTGGTGTGCTGGAGGTGCGCAGCCGCGAGACCAGCGTAAAAGAGGACCTGCCGGCGTGGTGCCGTCTGGTTGGACACGACATGCTCGCCAACAGTCCCGGCGAATCCGGCTCGACCAGTTATTTCATCCGCAAGAAAGCCGCCGACACCGCATTTCGCCAGGATCTCGAGCGAGCCAGAAATTACGTGTGGCGCGCGCGTGTGCGCGGGAGCGGAGGGATGGAAGCGCAGGTATTCGTGCGCAATCATTCGTTCGTTGCCGGGCAGCCAGCCAGCTTTGACACCGCCGATCAGGCGATCAGCGCCATCGAGTATCTTCTGGGTTCTCTTGGCGCGTGCCTCGCGGTGGGGCTTCAATGGCGCGCATCCCAGCGAGGGATTGCAGTCCGCAATCTGGAAGTGTCGTTGCAGGCCCGCGCGCAAGATATCCTCGTATATTTGGGATTGCAGGATTCCGGACATCCCGGGCTGACGGACGTGCGAGCGGTCGTCTACGTGGACGCCGACGCCGAGCCGGAAACGCTCGAGGAACTGCTCGCGGATACCGTCCGGCGCTCGCCCGTCACCCAGACATTTCTGAGTTCAGTTTCTTTCAGCGCTGAGATTCGGAAGGCATAGGCGATGAATCTCGGCTTTCAATATCCCGTGACCGTCGTGGGCAGTTGGCCTCGGCCGCCATGGCTGCTCGAAGCCATGAAGCGGCGGTCTCCGGCGTTGGCCGATCTGCAGGATCAGGCCACGCTGCTCGCCATAAAGTATCAGGAGGACGCGGGGGTTGACGTGATCTCCGACGGCGAACAGCGCCGCGATAATTTTTACTCCTTCATCGCCGACCGCCTCGAAGGCATCCGGCTGATGACCCTGGCCCAGCTGCTCGACTACGTCGAGGACAAGGCCGCTTTTGAAAGCCTGCTTAACGCGCTCGATGTTCCGGCATTCGCGATCAGGAATCCCGTCGTCGTCGGAAAGGTCAGGCGCCGCGAACCGCTGGTCATTGATGATTACCGATTCCTGCGCCAGCACACGCCAAAGGCCATCAAGGTCACGCTGCCTGGACCTTACCTTCTGAGCCGTTCGACCTGGGTCAAAGGGCTCTCCAATTCCACGTATCCCGATGGCGACAGCCTTGGCGACGACATCGTCGCCGTCCTGCGCGAAGAGTTGCAGGAACTTGCGAGCGCCGGCGTGGACATGGTGCAGTTTGATGAGCCTGTGTTAAGTGAGCTCCTGCTGGCGGGCAGGTCCGCCACGCGCACGTTCATGTGCGCCGCACTGGCGGCGAGTTCGAGTCCCGAGGGTGAACTCGAACGCGCGGTTAGTCTGATCAATCGTGTCGTCGAAGGCGTTCGGGGCCCGATTCTTTGCGTGCATGTCTGTCGCGGCAACTGGAGCCGGAACGAAGACGTGCTTCTGTCGGGCCCCTACGACGGATTAATGCCCTACTTGAAGCGCATGAACCTCGACCAGTTCGTGCTGGAATACGCCACGCCTCGCGCCGGTTCACCACAAGCGCTCGCCGGGTTGCGGGAGCAATCTCAAATCGGTTACGGAGTCGTGAACCCGCGCACCTCTGACGTGGAAGATCCGGAAGAAGTTGTGCAGCGTGTGCGGGAACTCACGCAATTCATCTCTCCGGATCGCATTTTTCTCAATCCGGACTGCGGCTTCGGAACTTTCGCGGAAAGGCCGGTTGCGGACGCGCCAATAGCGTTCGCGAAATTGGGCGTGCTCGCGGCAGCCGCCCGGAAACTTCGCGGAATTTGACAGCCGGGTACCCGGCGCCCGATCGGGATTAATGGCGGAGGATGGTTGACACCTTGCCGTCTTGGCCTATCGGATTGCGGTTATTTTCCTCGCAGATGAATTCCAGCTGGTCCTCATCCCGGTGCCGCGTGTAGGTCCTCACCAGGTGCCACGGTTTCGCCAGCACGTCAGGGTCGGTCAACGTCATTCGATCCTCGAGCGTATCGGGCGCGGTCAAACGGATCCGTTCGACTACGTCCAGCTTTGGACCATGCTGAAGCCGATTGAATCCAAGCGGAGTTTTGTGCCCAAGGCCGACGGTGTCCACGACCAAAGTGTCGCCTTCCCAGTGTCCAATTGAATGGCCGTTGAAAGTGGGATCGAGGTCGGTTGGATGGCCGCGGCCATCGGTGAACACGCGCCGCACTTGCATGTAGGCTTCCTGAATAATCGTTACGCGACCCGGCGTGAACAGGAATTCAACGTCGTACGGTTGAAACATGATGGTGGGCATGCCCGGCGGCAGGCAGTTGGCGCTTTCGGTCGCCGGCTCTTCATTTTTCGCTTCGGCGTCTTGCAGGACTTTCAACTCCGCGGCGGACGCAGGGGTCAATGACGGCTGCTCGGGAGGAGGGCCGCCTGGCGTGGGAAAATCGAACGTCCAGATTCCAGCCCAGTCCGGCAGTGAACTGAGAGACGCGGGGGTCGCGTTTCTGTGCACCACGACGGTTTTGGCTGGTTGTTGCGCCGCCTGCCCCTGGCATGCAGTTCCCAAGCCGGAGAAGAAGCACAACACAATAACTATTGCGGGAGAAAATCTCATGCTCGCTCCATTTCGACAGTGGCGCGCCGCCAGATTCCAGCGAAAACTTCGCGACGGACGACGCTGGCCATTGCGCATGAAACAAAACTTCAAATTCCGGCGGGCATTATAGTACTTTATGCAGGCGGCGTGCACGGCGCTGCGGGTAATTCGGATTTCAGGGCGGCATTCATTGATGTGGGGGCCACGATGAAGACATCACGAATCGCGTGCTTGAGCGCGCTTCTCCTCCTGGTTGCGGGGTCCGCCTCCGCTCACCATTCGTTCGCGATGTTCGACCGCTCGAAGGAGACGACCATCGTTGGCG
Organism: Acidobacteriota bacterium; assembly: GCA_003166795.1. GTDB lineage: Bacteria > Acidobacteriota > Terriglobia > Acidiferrales > UBA7541 > Palsa-295. Next base: position 18,965 of record PMUS01000054.1, read on the forward strand.
TGGTCGAGGATTTCCAGTGGACCAATCCGCACAGTTGGATCGAGCTCGACGTCCCGAATGAAGGCGGCGGCACCGACAAATGGAGCATCGAGCTGAATAGTCCCAACAATCTTTCGCGGCAGGGATGGAAATCAACCAGCGTGAAGCCGGGTGACAAGGTGTCCGTGATCATCTGGCCTCTGAGGAGCGGTGAAAAGGGCGGCCTTTTCATTTCGCTGACGTTGCCCAATGGCCAGATTCTCGACGAACTCGCCTTCCGCAACCGCAACAAACAGTAGCTTCCCTTAACTCGTCCATATCCCTGGCGAACGCCCATGCTTCCACTCGCGCTGTCGTAGCTCACCCTTTGACTCGTGCTCCGAATTAACATATATGCATGAGTGATCCGAGCGTCACAAGTGCAAGCGAGGAAACAATGCAAACAGCCCGAATACCGGCATTTCGCTTGATGTCCCTTGTTGGCTATTTCGCTGGAATATTGGCGCTGAGCCTCGCTTTCATTGCTTCACCTCATGGTACGGTGGCGAAATCGGCGGAGACGGCCAATGGATGCGATGAAGGCTGTCTCAAGGGCCTCATGGATACCTATCTGGATGCGCTCTCGAAACACGATCCGTCGCTTGTGCCAGTGGCGGCGCATTACCGCTACACGGAAAACGGCGCGCAGATTTCCCTCGGCGAAGCGCTGTGGGTGACGTTCAATTCGTACGGTAAGTACCGCCACGATGTTTACGATCCCGAGACTGGCGGGATCGCGACCTATCTTTCCCTGACGGAAAACCATGAAATGCCTTATCCCGATTTCCTCGCCGTGCGTTTGAAGGTGGTCAACCGAAAGATCACCGAAATTGAAACCGTCGTTGACCGTCACGCGCAGGGCACGGAGAATATGCCGCCGAAGGATCCGAGTTGGATGGATACGATGAACCGCGTGGAGCCTGAATCAACCCGGATTTCGCGCGAGGCACTCAAGAAGGCGGCGCTGGGCTATACGCGCGCGGTAGCTTTTCACAACGGGGACCTGGCGCCGTTTGCGGAATCCTGCATTCGACTTGAAAATGGCACGTTATCGGCGCTTGGGCCGAACGACAACCCGCCAATTCCGATTGTGAAGTCTCCGCCTGCCAATGGAGCTCCCTCTCCGCCCAGTTTCTTTGTCTTGGGCTTGGGCTGTGCGAAGCAGCTTGACCGAAAATCCTACACGTTCATCACCGGTTATGAGGACGCCCACTTTCCGATCGTGGACACCAGGCGGCAGATCGTGTTCGCTACCTTTGACTTCTTGCGGCGCGGCAACGTGGAAAGCTGGACTCTTGACGGCCGTTCCGTTCCCTACCCGGAAGGCATGCGGTACCCGAACGAAATCCTAAATACCGAGATTTTCAAATTCGTGGACGGCAAGATCACGCGAGTTGAGGCGGTGTTCGAAGGGCCCCAGAGCTATATGCGGGGCACTGGATGGCCGGGCGGCACGAAAGCGGAATCACGCCCGATCGGCCAGTAGTCTCGGCGCACGACGTTCAAAGACCGCGCGCAGAAGGATGGTCTGGTTTGTAGACGCGCTATTGCTTAGCTGGCGTCGCGGCTGGGACGCAGATTCGATCGAATGCGCGCGTGAGAGCCGTCGCGATCGTGAATGGATCGCTGCTTTCGATGTCGCGCCTTTCCATCATGAACTCGACCTTGCCGTCGCGCAGCAACGCGATCGAGGGAGAAGAAGGCGCATACCCGGTGAAGTAACTCCGCGCCTGCTTCGTGGCTTCCAGATCTTGCCCCGCGAAAACCGTCGTCAGAACTTCCGGCCGCGCTTTATTCGAGAGCGCTTTGGCAATCGCAGGACGCGCCTTGCCGGCCGCGCATCCGCAGACGGAATTCACCACCACGAGCACGGTGCGCTTTTCCTGCTTGAGCACGGAATCCACATCCGCAGGAGTTCGCAGTTCGCGAAATCCGACTCTCGTCAGTTCCTCGCGCATTCCGACAACCATCTCTTCAGGAAACATTGTCACTCCTTGAGCTGCTACTCCGAATCTCGCCTGCTGACGCTGCAACTTCTCTAGTTATGGACTATAGCATATTGGATTCTCGCCGATCCGATTGGACTCAACGCATCGTGAGCAATGTGCTCACCGCCGGATTTTCGGCCGCTGCGCCTGCCTTGACCCGGAGCGGTGCCGAGCCTATCCTTATTAGGCAAGGGAAGTTCGAGACTGCAAGTCCCGCCCGGCGGGATTTCAACGACTCGCTGATTCCAAATGGAGACTTATGAACACGAATTCGCGCAAGGCCGGATTCCTCGGTTATCTGCTCGTGGGGGTGATCGTTCTAATGACCGCAGCCAGCTTGTACGCAGCATCGAACATCTATGATTTCACGCTACCGCTGCTGAACGGCACAGCGGCGCCGCTCGCGAGCTACAAGGGCAAAGTCGTGCTGGTGGTCAACGTCGCCAGCCGCTGCGGGTTCACGCCGCAATATACGGCTCTCGAGGCCACCTACGAAAAATATAAGGACCAGGGCTTCGTGATTATCGGTTTCCCGGCGAATAATTTCGGCGGTCAGGAACCCGGAAGCAACGAAGAGATCGCAAAGTTTTGCACCGGGAAATACAACGTTACGTTTCCCGTGTACGGGAAAATTTCCGTGAAGGGCGACGATCAGGCGCCGCTTTACAGCTACCTTACCAAGGACGCGAACCCCGCCGTCGCCGGCGACATCAAGTGGAACTTCACCAAGTTCCTCGTGGATCGCAATGGCAACGTGGTTCAGCGGTTCGAATCGGCCGTCACGCCCGATTCGCCGGAAGTGATCGCGGCAATCGAAGCCCAGCTGAAAAAATAACAATTGAGCGGCGGTGCGCGCGCGGCCCGGCGTGCGGGTGTGCCCGTCGAACTCGCGTGGAGGAAGGATCCATGAAATCGCTGATTCTTGCTCTCGTGCTGGCCACGGCAGCTGGTGCGAACGCATCTCCTGCCCGCGTGGGGCTTCCGCCCGCCGCTGCCGGATGCAATCGAGCGTGCTTGAAGGGCGTGCTTGATTCGTATTTCGCCGCCTTGCTGAAACACGATCCAGCGGGGCTGCCGCTATCATCGTCGCTGAAAGCAACGGAAAACGGGCATCCGGTTCAGCTCGGAGAAGGGATTTGGAAGACGGCTGAGGCGGTTACCTTCCGGCTTGATGCGCTGGATCCTGAGGGCGGCCAGGCAGGCGCGGAATCCGTGGTCAAGGATGACTCGGGCCTCGCAATCTTTCTGGTGCGTCTGAGGGTGGAGGCTGACAAAATCACGGAAGTGGAGACGATGCTTCCGCAAAAAGGTGGTGCTCTGTTTGGCCCCGATAAATTGGCGGCTACGCCGCCGATGTATCTGGAAACAGTGCCGCCCGCCGGGCGCGCCACCCGCGAACAGCTTGCCGCCACGGCCAACGCATATTTCACCGCCTTACAGACCGAAGGCACGAGCGACTACAAGCCCGCGCCGCTCGCGGCCGACGCAAACCGGTTTGAAAACGGAATCCAGACCACGAATGTTCCCTTTGATCTTTTTCACAAGCCCGCCGCGACTACGCAGCAACAGATGGACGAAGCGTGGTTCAAAGGCTGGGTCGTCACGGATCGCCGCTACCCCGTCCTCGACGAGCAGCACGGAATCGTGCTGGCGATCGTGCTGATGCAAATTTCACCCTCGCAGGCCGTGTTGCTGAGCGAGATGTTCAAAGTGTCAGGCGGAAAAATTCGGCAAGTACAAGCGGTATTGGTCGGGGTGCCGCACGACGGGCCGACCGGCTGGAACTAGTTTCCCTCGGGCGCGACAACAGCCGGCGCTTCTAATCGCCCTTTTGCCTCAGCGGATGCCCAACAGGGCGCACGCATTCTTGTAGTAAATCTTCTCGCGGTCTTCCTTGGAAATGTCCAGCTCGTCAATCACCCGAAGTGTTTCGCGAATGTACATCGGGCCGCCTTCGGGATCGAACGGCGCATCCGAAGCGAAGAGCACGTGGTTGACTCCGTAAAAGCTGAGAGCGCAGACCAGCGCGGCCTTCGAACCAAATGTCGCCGTATCGGCGTAGAACATCTTGAAATAGTCGAGCGGACGCTTCTTCAGTTCCTTTAATAGCGGCTTGTAGTCGGTATTGGACGTCCGCGCGCCCAATTGGTCCCAGCCGGGGCCGACGCGCCCCTCGAAAAACGGTGTCATCCCGCCCGCATGATGGATGATGATCTTCAGATTTGGCATCTCGTCGAGCATCTTCGAAAAAACGATCCGCGCCTGCGCGGCGCTCGATTCGTAAGGCCACCCAAACGTCCACCAGATTTCGTACAGCGACTGCTGCTCCGTTTGGTAGTCGGGGAAACTGGCGGTGCGCGCCGGATGAATCCAGACCGGCTTCCCGAGGCTTTCCATCGCCTTGAATACCGGACGAAATTCAGGAGCGTCGAGCGGCTTCCCGCTCACATTGGAATAAATTTGAATTCCGCACGCGCCGAGGTCCTTCACCGCGCGGCGCGCCTCTTCGACGGCGCCTTCCGGGTCGCGCATCGCCACCGACGCGATGAAACTCGGAAAGCGATCGGGATATTTACGGCAAAGCTCGGCCATGCTGTCGCTGCCGATCCGCGAGAGCTCGCGCCACGCGGCGCGCTCGCCCATCGCGTCCGGCGGCGGCGAAGCGAGCGAAAGAATCTGCTGATACTCGTCGAATTTGTCCATCACGGCGAAGCGCTTGTCGAGGTCGGTCATCATCGGCACGGCCTCGCTGCGCCGATGGATGTCCTTCATCTGTCCGGTCGTCTTCAAAAGCGCTTCGTGAAACGGCTTCGGCCAGATGTGCGTGAAGATGTCGATTTTTCTCATGATTGCGCTGCTCTCCGAATCAAGGATTCACACGCGCGGGCTTCGCACTCGGTTGTTTCAACATTTCGTCGGGATCGTCCGTTCGGTCAATGTAGCGGCCGGAAAGCGCGTCGTAGCGGCCTATGGCCAGGCTCATGCATCGGTCGGTGCACCATGCCATTCCATCCTGCGGACCCTGTTTCCCTTTGAGTTCGTGTAGACGTTCGACCATTTTCGGCACCCATCGCTGTGCATCGGCGGAAGTCATCGTTTCGTCCGCCATCTCCGTCATGATCGAGCCCGGGTCCAGCGCGAAAGTTTTCACGCCGTATTCCTTCACTTCGTTCGCCACGAGTTCGGCGAGCCTGTTCTGCGCTGTTTTCCCGAGGCTATAGGCCGAAAGATGAGCCGTCAGCATATGGCATCGCGGAGAAGAGATGTTGATGATTCGCCCGGCGCGGCGTTCGATCATGCCCGGCAGCACCGCGCTCATGAACAGCAGCGGCGCGCGAATGTGCACTTCCTGCGCCGCCCACCATTCGTCGGGATCCACGATTCCAATCGGACCGTACGGTCCGGCCAGCCCCGCGTTATTCACCAGCAGCGTCACGCCGCCTAGTTTTTCCGCGGCTGCTCGCGCGACGCGCGCGACATCCTCTCGCTTCGTCGCATCGCCCGCGACGGCCAGACCGCGCGCTCCGGCCGCTTCGATTTCTCCCACCACCTGATCGAGTTGCGCTTTATTTCGAGACGTTACCGCGACAGCCGCGCCGGCGGCGGCAAATCGCAAAGCGATGCCCTTGCCGATGCCTCGGCCGGCGCCGGTCACGATCGCTACCTGGCCCTCGAGCTCTCTCGCCATATTTCTCAGATTGCCGCGGCGCCGGCTGGCGCAATCGCGGGACTGTGTTTATGTACCGGCGGAATCGCGAATAGCAGCAGAATCGCGGCCAGGAACGACATTCCTGCGACAAAATAGAACACCGGGGTGTAGCTGCCGTAGCGATCGAAGATGATGCCCGACAGGGCTGCGCCCGAGGCGCCTGCTACGGTGCCCACTACCATTACCGTGGAGATCACCGACGGGTAGGCCTTAACGCCGTAATAATTTGCGGGGAGGACCATCATGGCGGAAAACGATGTGCCGAACGACGTGCCCATGAGGATCGCATAGAGATACAAGCCGGCAGAGCCGCTGGCGCGCATCGCAAGCAGCATCCCGATGGCGAAAACTACCGACGCGACAGACCAGACCAGGCGCGGCTCGATGCGATCGGCGACCGCCGCGAAAAGGAGCGTGCCGAATAGCGCGCAGAGAAGCATGATCGAAATCGAGGATGCCGCCGCGGCGGGCGTGAAGCCGAGATCCTTCAAATGCGACACACCGTGGGCCAAATACAGCGGATAGCCGGCGCTGAAGCCGAGAAGTGAGATCACGTAGAGCCAGAGCGCGGGAGTGCGGACGGCTTCGCCGAGCGTCCATTCTTCGCTGGTCTTGTACACGCCACGCGCTGGTGTCATGGCACGGTCAGCTGCGCGATCATCCGGCGCGACGCCATCGGGGAACTGGCCCAAATCGGCGGGACGCTCGCGAACGAACACCATGGAGAGGACTGCGCAAACTGCACTCAGGCCGGCCATCAGCCACCATCCTGCGCGCCAGTTTCCGCTGAACGTACGAATCACTTTGTCGAGCACCTGCGCCGCTGCGAATCCTCCCAGCGTTCCGCCAGTGTGTACGAGCGTAATCGCGAGTCCCTTGTGCTTGCTGAACCAGCGATTGATGCCGGTTTGCGCGACGAGCACTCCGCCGGTCATCGCGCCCAAGCCGATCATCACTCCGTAAACGAGATCCACCTGAAAACTCGTGCGGACCACGAACGACATCAGCAGCGCCCCGGCGACAACCACGCTGCAGCCGAGCGCGGCGGTGAAACGCACGCCTTTTCTGGCAATGAGGATCGCGATCAGCGGAGCGGGCGCGCCGATCATGAGCTGGTAAATCGCGTAGGCGGTGCCGAGCTGCGTTCGGTCCCAATGCAAGGCGGTGGCCATGTATGTGTTGACCACGCTCGCGCCGTAAAGAGGAAACGCGAAGTTCGCGAACAGGATGAACCAGAAGACCGCAAGCAGCTTCCAGCCGTAGAAATCCGATTGTCGCGTCATCGCCCCCACCGTGCGTGCGCGTGCCTGTTGCTGCCGTGCCCTGTTATTGAAGCTCTTCGGCCATCACCCAATTGCCGTGCACCTGATTTCGCAGGCGCAGAGGGAGGTGCACCGTCGCGATGGGTCCCTTGTCAACGTGCTCCGCTTCAAAAATCAGCACGTCCGACAGTTGAGATTCGTGCAGGTCGGCAACCAGCGCCAGGTAACCCTCATGGCCCGGCTGCTTCGAGGGGATATGAACCTCTTCTTGAATCGTTATCGGCTTGTTCGAATGCCACGACTTGAGCTTTCCGCTTTTCACCTCAAGGCGGCTGAGCGTGTTGAAGCCCGCGCCGACAGGGCCCGAGATGATTGGTGCGCCAGCCTCGGGATCGAAGCGCTCGTAATATCCGACGGAGTAGTCCTTCATGTGGTCTTTATTCGCGATGCGTGGGAAATCGCCGGAGGGTGCGAGTTTGTATTCCTCGAATTTTTCTCCGGGTTTCGACATGTCAAAAGTCCAGCGCACCACGCGGCCATACGCGAAATCCTCGGCCGTCGGATGAATGTGCGACGCCTCCTGAATGAACGGGAACGGCGCGTATTTGCCGATGCCGAAATCGAGATGGACGAATTTGCCTTCGGTGTAGGCGTTCATGAAATGAAACGCCGAGCACGCGGGATGCTTGAACCAGCGCATGTCGCTGGTGTGGCCATCGCGCGGCATGATGCCGACGTAGGCTTCGCGATTCGGCTCAAAGACCCAGTGCGCGCCGCCGGCCTTCATGCGGTCGAGGTCGGCCGTCGTCGGAAAGACGGGGAAGATCACGTGTTCCTTCGACACGGCGAAGTCGTGCATCAGGGAGACATAAGGAACCTGGAACCATTCTTCGCTGACGAGCTGGCCTTCCTTATCCGCCACGCAGTACGACACGTCGCGCGTCGCCAGGCCGCTGGCCTCGTAGCCGAAAAAGTGGAGCTCCTGCGTCTCGTCATCGAGCCGCGTGTGCGCGGTCATGGTCTGGCTCTTCAGCTTGCCGCGATAGTTGAACACGCCGATCGTTTCGAGCGACTCGGGATGAACTTCCACCGCCAGGCCATCTTCTTTGAGGGTCAACAGCTTGCCGCCGTGGAAAATCGGCGTCGTGTTGTTTACGCAGCGGTTGATGCCCTTCACGCTGGGATCGTCGGTATACGGATTGCGGTAGAGGCCGAACAGCCCGCGGCGCGCCTTGCGGTCGGCTTTCAAGCGGTCAGTCATGATGTACTTCATTTTGAAGTCCACGTGGCCATTTTCGAATTTGAACGCGCTGATCATGCCGTCGCCGCTCAGGTATGTGTCGTGGCCGAGCATCGGCGGATACTGCGGGTCCGGAATCGTCCGGTACCAGGTGCCGTCGATCTCCTTTGGCAGATTCCCCTCGACGACCAGGTCGTAGATGTCGCACTCGGTGCGCATCGGCGCGTTGAAACCGGCGTAGTCAAATGTGTCCGGAAATTTCGTAGTCATATTGGCCTCACTCCCCAATCTTGCTTCGGTTGTCTGGATACTTCATCTCGTATCATCTTCGCAAGGAGACTGTCAACGTGTCCGCTCGGGCTCTCTCGGTATCAGCGCGGAGCCGGGGCGCGGCGGCGGCTCGAGCAGCAGCTTGTCGAAATCGTCCCCCGGCAACAGGAATCGTCCCGAGAGTCCAGCATAGCGCCCGGACGCCAGTTGTACGCACATCTCCGCGCAACGCATGAGTCCCGGCGCGGGATCGGTCGTCGCCTTCAAATTCTTCAGGTACTCGACCATGTGGGGAACCCATCGCTGCGCGTCGGGTGACGTGATCGTGCCCTCGGTCATATCCGTGTACACTGTGCCCGGCTCGATTGAAAAAACGCTGACGCCGTGCTCCTTTGCCTCGGCCGCCGCATGTTCCGACAAGCGTATCTGACTCGACTTCGCCACCGCGTACCCGGTCAGCTTCGGAGCGAACCATTGCCCGCCGAGCGCCGATACGTTGACCACCGTTCCCTTGCGCCGCGCCACCATTCCCGGCATCACGGCGTGCATGAAAAGCAAAGTGCCGCGCACGATCACCTCTTGCGCATCCCACCAATCATCCGGATCGGAAGTCCAAATCGGCCCGTACGGCCCGGTGATGCCGGCGTTGTTCACCATCACCGTTGTCGGGCCAAATTTTTTTTCAGCCGCCTCGACTACCCGCGCGACATCCTTGCGGTTCGTCACATCGCCCGCGATGGCGAACGCCCGACCGCCCGCGCGACCCCCATGACGCTCGACCAGCGCGACGGTTTCATCGAGCTGATCCTTCGAACGCGCGGTTACCGTCACCGCCGCGCCTGCCGCGGCCAGACCCATCGCGATCGCGCGGCCGAATCCGCGGCCCGCGCCGGTTACGATCGCGGCTTCTCCTGCGAGCGAGATTGCCTCGGATTTTTTGTCGCCCGAACCGCTCGCCGCGCTCACTGAATCGGTTTTCCCGTCACAGGATGCGGGTAATGGAAGGGCAGCACGCCGGTTTCCGGCCAAATGCTGGACTGTTTCGTGGTGAGTTCGTCCGGCCCGAGCGGGTCTTGCGGAAATGTCACGGAATATGTTGGCACCGCGTAGCCGGGCTTCGTCTTGCCCCAGCCCTGATCGTATGGCGCGTAATAGAAGACGTTGTAATTCAGCACGCCGATTTTCCACACGCCGTCTTCCTTCAGATACGTGTTCTCGTAAACTCCGCCTTCCCAGAACGCGGGAAAGATTTGCGCCACGCTTTCGTGGCTTCCGCCCTGCATGAAGCAGCGAAAGCGCGCCTTGGCGGACATCCGGTCCGGCGCAACGTCAATCACGTCCTGCAGCGTCAGATGGTCGAGCAGCAGCCCGCGCGTCGGCCCGTTTTTCCCCGGCGAAAATTTATTGCGCAGAATTCCGCCGTAAAGCCGCCGGACGCCTTCCTTCCCCTTGAAGACTCCGCCCAGAAAATACGTCTCGCCGCGCTCGGAGAAAAGATCCACCGCCTCGTCGTACATGCACTTATCAATGAAGTAGCCGTAGGTATGCTGCAGCTTCCGGATCGCCAGCTCGTCCGTCACGGCGCCGAGCTTGTTGGTCAATTCGTCCACGCGCTTCTCAAGCGTTTGAATTCGATCATCCGCGGCCATTTTATCGACCCTCTTTATTCGTTGTCATTCTGAGCGGAGTGCGCCGGTGTTCGCTGTTCCGGGCTTCGCGTCTTTGGCGAAGTCCGGCCGGCGCACGCAGTCGAAGAATCTCTCTTCGCCTTTTACGCTTCGCTGATGAATTTCGTCACCAGGCACGCCTCAAGGCCCTCAATGCCTTCCTCGGAGCCGTGCCCGCTCTCCTTCACTCCGCCAAACGGCGACTCCGGCACGGAGATCGCGAACGTGTTTACGCCCACCATGCCCGCTTCAAGCTGCTCGCCGACCAGCTTCGCCCTGTGCGCCGAATCCGTGAACGCAAACGCCGCAAGCCCGTAGGGCAGCCGATTCGCCTGCTGGATCACGCTGTCGTACTCCGAGAAGGAATTGATCACCGCCACGGGCCCGAACGGTTCTTCGTTCATGATCCGCGCCTTGTTCGGCACGTCGGACAAAACCGTGGGCGCGTAGAAATATCCGGGGCCTTTCAGCCGCGCCCCGCCCGCTTGCACCTTCGCGCCGGAGTTTTTGGCATCCTCGATCAACGCCTCGACGGCAGCCAGCCGCCGCGCATGCACCAGCGGACCCATTTTGTTTTTCTCGTTGATCCCATCGCCCACGGGCAGAGCCTTCGCCCGCGCCGCAAAACCCTCCACGAAGCGGTTGTAGATTTTCTCGTGCACGTAGAATCGCGTGGGAGACACGCACACCTGGCCCGCGTTGCGATACTTCGCCGTCGCGCATGCGTCGAGCACTTTTTCGACGTCCACATCGTCGAACACCAGCACCGGAGCGTGCCCGCCCAGCTCCATCGTCGTGCGCTTCATTCCTTCCGCGGCCAGCTTCATCAAATGCTTGCCGACCGGGATTGAGCCGGTGAACGAAACCTTGCGAATGATGGGCGACGCGAGCAGGTGCTCGGAAATTTCCGCGGGCACGCCGTACACAATGGAAAGCACGCCCGCCGGAAGTCCTGCGTCCACCAGGCACCGCGCCACGGCGAGCGCCGATGCTGGCGTCTCCTCGGCAGGTTTCAGGATGCACGAGCATCCCGCCCCCAGCGCCGCGCCGATCTTGCGCGCGGGATTGCCGATCGGAAAATTCCACGGGGCAAAGGCCGCGACCGGTCCCACGGGCTCCTTCACGATGGCGAGCCGCGTTCCCGGAGCGCGCTGCGGCAGCACGCGTCCATAGGCGCGGCGTCCCTCTTCAGCGAACCATTCGAAAATATTTGCCGACATCTGAACTTCGACGCGTGTCTCGTGGATGGATTTTCCCGATTCGGTGGTCGCGATTCGCGCGATTTCCTCCGCGCGCTCGCGCATCAGCTCCGCAGTGCGCTTCAGGATTTTGCCGCGCGCATCCGGAAAAATCGCGCGCCACAGCCTGAATCCCCGCTCCGCCTCCGCGAGCGCCCGATCCAGATCCGCTTTCGATGCGTGCGGAAGATGCCCGATCACTTCCTCGGTCGCCGGATTGAGCACCGGCGAAGTTTTCCGCCCCTCGGCGCCCAGCCATTCGCCGCCTATGAAAAGCCCCAACTCTGCGTAGGTTGACGCCAATTGCGTTGCCATGGTTCACCCTCCCCTTGAAATCGTCTGTGGAAACGGAATGATTCCACGTTCCTCCGACGCGCGTCAAGCCGCCCCTCCAATTGCGCTTCTCGCGCCGTTTGCAGTCAACCCCGGCAACCAGCAGCCCGACGTGACCGTCTCATTATTGAGGTCAGGCCCCGTTCAAAATCTCGATTTGCTTGGAGGCTCCCATGCTGAAAGTCCTGCTCGTCGCGCTTCTTCTCGGTTTACCGATCTTGACGCAGGCGCAATCTCCTGAAGATCAAAGCGGGGGCGGATGTGGCTCGAGCAAAGCGGGGTGGGACGTCAAAACAGTCAAGGACCACCCGCCGTCTCCAAACCCGCAAGATGGGAAAGCGCTGGTTTATGTCGTCCAGACAATGTGGGAGCAGCCCGGCCTCGTTATCGGCAGCGACAAGGCAACGACCAGGGTCGGCATTGACGGTGCCTGGGTCGGCGCAAACCACGGCGATTCGTACTTTTTCTTTCCTGTGGATCCCGGCGAGCACAGCATTTGCACGGACTGGCAATCAACCTTTTACATTCGCTCCGGTCTGGCCTCCGCCGCGGACCTCAATGCTCAGGCAGGTGGAATCTATTACTTCCGGGTGAAAGTCCGCGATACGACCCAGTACAGGCCCGGAGAAGTGAAAATTGAGCCGATTGACAAAGCCGAAGCGCAACTCCTGCTCGGCTCTTCGTCATTCAGCACCTCGCACCCGAAGAAATGATCGGGTTCGTGTCAATCGGGTTTCGGTGCGGCCCCAGCGGCGAGGATTGCGGCGTCCATTACCTGATTCCAGTGCGCTTCTCCCAACGCGTGCCGCAGGCGCCTCTGAGCGCGCTGCCAGTAGGGAAATACGCGCTTGTATTCTCGTTGCCCCGCTGGCGACAGGGAAATCTCCAGCTCGCGTCGGTCGTTTCCCCTCTCAGAGCGAAGCCATTTTTTCCGCTGCAGGAAAGCCAGGGTTCTGGTCAGGGTCGTGCTATCAATCCCCAATAATTCGGCAAGTTGGCTCTGGGATATCCTTGGCGCGTGATTCAGAGCCTGTAACAGCGTGAATTGTGTGGCGCGCAGGCCGCTTGGGCGAAACACGCTGTCGTAAAGCTGAGTGACCATTCGTCCGGCCCTCCGCAGGTTCGCACACGCACACGGCAGCCGAACGGCCTCGGCCCTCGACGTTTTCGCCCCTCGTGCTCTCTCCTTCATGGATATATGCATATACATCTTTACCATCACGAGGGCACTTTGTGCAAGTAGTATGAATCGCGGATAGATGTATCTACATCAATTATGGAAGGAGTAGAAGAAACAAGAAAGGTGCGAAGACATGAACAATCTGACGCCTGGTTACTTGCTTCCATTTGTAATGATCGGTACTTTGGCGACGGTAGCCGCTGTGCTGTTTGGGCTGCACCGCGCGCTCAAGCTCGCTGGATGGTCAATTCAAGACCGCAAGCGGGCGGTCTCAATCGGGACGGCGCTTCTCGTGGGGTGGCTCTTCGCCGCGCTGTTGCCATCCTGGGCGGGATTCTATCGGACGGCACGCGCAGGGATGCCCACCATTCAATATGGTCTGCTGATCCCAATCATCGTGGCCGTGGCGCTGTTCTGGCGGTGGGGCGCGTTCAGGCGCGCGATTGAGGCAGTACCCCAGGAGTGGGTCGTGGGCTTGCAGTTCTACAGGGCGGAAGGTTTGATCTTCCTCCTGCTTCTTGCGGGACACCGTCTGCCGGGTGTGTTTGCTTGGCCCGCAGGCATCGGCGACGTTATTGTCGGACTGCTTGCGCCGGCCGTCGCCATCGCTTATGCATACAGGTTGCGTAACACAGGTGCGTTGGTACGCGTCTGGAATTTGTTGGGGATTGGGGATTTGATTGTCGCTGTGGCGACGGGCTTCCTTTCGTCACCTTCGCGCTTACAGATGTTCGCCTTTGGCGCGCCAAATGTGCTCGTTACTGCGTTCCCGCTGGTTATGATTCCGGTATTTCTGGTGCCGCTGTCGGTGTTGCTGCACCTGGCTTCGCTGAAAAAATTGCGGCAGGCCGAGATGGGGCAGCAGTTTTCGCACAACGACAGCGCTACTAGTCCATCTGATAAATTGACCTGGAAGGGCGGGGTTTTAACCCCGCCATGAAAGGCAGCGCGAAGCGCTCTCCAATGCACGGCTTCGCTGCTATTCCGGTTCGAGCGCGTCGCAGTTTAGGGGGTCGGAGCTTTAGCTCCGACATAAGCCGTTCAACAGTAAGCGGGCTTTAGCCCCTGAGGACCGCCGGCGCGTCTCTTCCGGCAGCCTGCTAGAATAGCCGCGCTTGCCAACCGCCGCTCAACTCGACCGTTTGCGCATCGTGCTCGTTTCCTCGCGCAACCCGCTCAATATCGGCGCCGCCGCCCGCGCGATGAGCAATTTCGGCTTTCGCCACCTGCGCGTCGTGAATCCCTACCAGCCCGCGTTTCGCGAGGCGCGTTCCGCCGTCGGCGCCTCGGCGCTGCTCGCCAGCGCCGAACAATTCAAGACCGTCGCCGAAGCGGTCGCCGATTGCACGCTCGTCGTGGGAACCACCGCCGTCCGCCATCGGACTTTGCATCAGCCGCTCCGTCGCCTGGAAGACGGCGCTCGCCTCATTCGCAAACGCCTCGGCTCGAATTGCGTCGCGCTTTTATTCGGCTCCGAGAAATTCGGCCTTTCGAACGACGACCTCAGCCATTGCCACTGGCTGATGCGCGTTCCCACCGTTGACGCAAACATCTCAATGAATCTGGGCCAGGCCGTCGCGGTCTGTCTCTACGAACTGATTCGCGACGCGAAGACGAAGACTCCACGCCAGCAAGAAAAGCTGCCGCTTGCATCCGCGGCCGAAATGGAACGGATCACGACAATGCTCCTCGACGCGTTGCACCTGAGCGGTTTTCTCGAACTGCGCCGCGTCGCCGATTCGGACCAGAGAATTCGCCGCCTCGTCAGGCGCCTGAATCTGCCCGCCCGCGACGCCGTCATCTGGCTCGGCATGCTGCGGCAAATCGCCTGGAAGATGCGTGCGGGTGCGACCTCGGCCTCAGACTCCCCGCCGCGACGCTAATGTCCGTTGCTGATATAATTTCGCCGAAGAGGACGCACATGAAAGCCGTATCCCGCATCGCGCTTGTCCTTCTCGCTTTATCCGCTTTCGCCCGTTCGGCCGCCGCCCAGTCCGTCGAGGGAAAATGGGAAGGCAGCGTCGTCGTGGACGGCATGACCATTCCATTCCGGATTGATATTTCTGGCAAGGGTCTGAAGCTCCAGGGCGCGTTCATCAATGGCGATGAAAGGGTCACGTCCACCAGCGGACGGCAGGTGCATGATGCTCTCGTCCTCAACTTCGACCAATACGCGGAGAGGCTGAACGCAGCCATCCAAGGTGGCGAGTTGACCGGCACCATCGAAGGGAAATTCGGCCCGGAAGCGCGCAGCACTCTGCCGTTTCAGGCGAAGCGATTCGTTCCCGAGCCTGACCCGCCTGCGGGCACTGTTCCTTCGATTGGCGGCTTGTGGGAAATTGAAGTGAAGAGTCCCAAGGGCGAATCCGCGTGGCGCTTTATCGTGCGCCAGACCGGCGCTGATGTGTCCGCCGCGATTCTGCGCGTGGATGGCGACACCGGCGCGCTCACAGGACGCTATCGCGACGGCAAATTCGTCCTCAGCCATTTTTCCGGCGAGCGCCCGTACCTGATCGAAGTGGCGCCGAATCCGGATGGCAGCCTCGCCATCACATTAAACGACTACAGCGGCAAAAGGGAACTGCCGGCCTATCGTCCTGCCGACGCCCGCGCCAAGGGCTTGCCCGAGCCTACCGATCCCGCGCAGCACACGCACATGGCGGACCCCAGCGCGCCGTTTGAGTTCACCTTTCCCGATGTCGCGGGACGCATGGTCTCCAGCACCGACGCGCGCTTTCGCGGCAAGGTTATTCTCGTCAACATCACCGGAAGCTGGTGCCCCAATTGTCACGACGAGGCCCCGTTCCTCGCCGAGCTGTATCGCACCTACCGCGACCGCGGCCTCGAGATCGTTGCCTTGGATTTTGAGGAGTCGGCGCAGTTCGGCGAACTGAATCGGCTGAAATGGTTCATCTACCATTACGGCATTCAGTACACGGTGCTCGTCGCCGGCGATCCCGACGACGTGAACAAGAAAATTCCGCAGCTCGTCAATTTGAACTCCTGGCCTACCACGGTCTTCATCGGGCGCGACGGCCTGGTCAAAAGCGTCCACGCCGGTTTCGCCAGCCCGGCAAGCGGCGACTTCAACGGCCAGCTGAAAGCGGAAATCACCGCCCGCGTCGAAGCCTTGTTAGCCGAAAACAAGCCTCCCTCGCAATAAACTTCGCTGCACGAGCCCCACCGCATCCCCGTGCGCGAACATTTTCCCTAGTCTTCTCAATTCGATAGTGATTCAATGCACGGCGGCGAGCTCGCCGGGGCCGTGCACCCCAGCCACATCCTCGCCGCAGCTTATGCGCTTCGAACAGAGACGGGGGCGAGCATGAATCCGCAGAAAATTCTCATCTGTCGTGCAGGAATTGGTTGTTGCATAGCCGTTGGCGCGGTTGTCGCCGCGTTTGCGCCGTCGCTTCTGCAGGCGCAGCAGTTCAACAACCGGAATATCGCGACGTTCACGGCGGGCCAAGCGGCGCAAGGCAAAACCGCCTACGGAAAAAGCTGCGCCTCGTGTCACGGCCAGAATCTGAACGGCGGCGAATTCGCCAACGCGCTCCGTGGCTCGTCCTTCAGCCAGAGCTGGGGCGGCAAGAGCGCCGAGTCCTTGTTCACATATATCACCACGAAAATGCCGCCGGCAAATCCGGGCGAATTCGACGCGCAGACCACCGCGCAGATCGTGGCGTACATTCTTCAGGGAAATGGCGTGCAGCCGGGCGAAAAGCCGCTGCCGACAGACACGACGGCGCTCGCCGCGATGACGATTCCGCGAGGCGCCACCTCGCGGTCAGCGCCGATGATGCCTCTGTCCCCACTCGCCCCTCCCATTCCGGTGGTGACGCTTCCCAACCCTCTCGAAAAATTCTCGCCGGTGACCGACGAGCTTCTCGACAATCCGCCCGCGAGCGACTGGCTCATCTGGCGACGCACTTACGACGATCACGGCTTCAGCCCGCTGAAACAGATCAATAAGACCAACGTGGGTGATCTTCGCGTCGCCTGGGCGTGGTCGCTTCCAGTCGGTCAGAATGAAGCAACTCCGCTCGAGCACGATGGCGTGCTGTTCGTGGACAGCTATGGCGACAAAGTGCAGGCCCTCAACGCGGTAACGGGAGACCTTCTCTGGCAATATTCGCGGCAGTTGCCGAGCGACGCGCGGCTCTCCGTCAAGCGCAACCTCTCCCTGTATCGCGACAGCCTGCTCGTCCCAACTTCGGATGATCACCTGGTCGCGCTCGACGTGAAGACCGGAAACGTGATTTGGGATACCGAGCTCGCCGACTACACGAAAGCCTACCAGACCACGGGAGGCCCGCTCGTCGCGAAGGGGAAAGTGATGCAAGGCATCGCGGGACAATCGGCGGGCGGCAACTTCATCGTTGCGCTCGACGTGGAAACCGGAAAAGAGGCGTGGCGGTTTCACACCATCGCGCAGCCAGGCGAGCCGGGTGACAGTTGGAACGACCTGCCGGCCGAAAAGCGCAACGGTGCGTCCGTCTGGACAGCGGGAAGCTATGATCCGCAGCTCAACCTCGCGTATTTCGGCGTCGGACAGACGTACGACACCGGGCCTGTGCTGCATCGCGTGGACAAGCCGGGCGTTTCAAACGACGGGCTGTACACGGATTCCACGCTCGCGTTCAATCCCGATACCGGAAAGCTCGTCTGGTATTTTCAGCACGTGCACAACGATCAGTGGGATCTCGATTGGGCGTTCGAGCAGCAAGTGATCCACCTACCCGTGAACGGCGCCGAGAAAAAACTCATCGTCACTTCCGGCAAGATGGGCATCTACGAAGGCATGGACGCCGCGACCGGAAAATATATTTTCTCGAAGGATCTCGGCATCCAGAATGTGGTCACGTCAATTGATCCGCAGACTGGCGAGAAAACCATCAACCCCGACGTCATCGTGGGCGATGGCAAGCCGCACACGATCTGCCCGCACCCGGGCGGCGGCCGCAGTTGGATCGCCACCTCTTACAACGCCGAATCGAAAATCCTATATATCCCGATGGTCGAATCGTGCATGGATCTGATCCCCGCCGCAGCAGGCGAGCGCGGCAACCTCACCTCGGGCGTGAACTGGTTCATTCGGCCGCGGCCCGATAGCGACGGGAAATACGGACGTCTCGAGGCTTTCAATCTGGAAACGAAGAAAGTTCTATGGATTGACCGGCAGCGCGCGCCCCAATCCACGGGCGTACTGGCAACGGCAGGCGGCATCGTGTTCGCCGGCTCGCTCGACCGCTTCCTCAAAGCCTACGATGATTCCACGGGCGAAACGCTGTGGCAGGTGCGCATGAACGATGTCCCGAGCTCGTGCCCCATCACCTACAGCGTCAATGGCAAGCAGTACGTTGCCGTGGTCGTTGGCAACGGCGGCGCGCAGTCAGCGACGTTCCCGGTTCTCGTCCCGGAGATCCAGAATCCGCCGGACCACGGCGCCGCCATCTGGGTCTTCGAGCTGCCCGACAAGCATCCGGCAAAATAAAAGAACTGAGCTGTAAGCGGTGACCCGCGCGAAGTGCGTGGCGTCGGCCGGGCCGCAGATGCTTGGCGAAGCGCCGCCCATAGGTCGCGTCGTTGCCGTTTCTTAGTAGGGGCGTAGCATCGCTACGCCCGGCGCAGATGCTTGGCGTTACGCCGCCCATCCACCTCACTCGCGGTCGGACCTATGCGGGCGCGGACGTTCGGCACCGCGTAGCGCACTTCAATTCCCAGAGGGGAAAATCATAATCTGCGGATCGAGCGTTTTGCCGTTCACGTCAATCGTGTATTCGTAGGTGCGGTGCCGCCCTGGTATCAGATCTCGACGAACCAATCCGCTCCGGTGGTGCGTCCGATCGAATTGATCTTCGTAGAACGGTGTACCGTTCTTGAAATCAATTCGGAAATGGAATTCGGAAACCCACATCACCTCTTCATCTTTCGTTCGATCGATCGTCACGATTCGGTCTGCCCGGGAGACGTGGGGGACTTTGTTCTCGTCGAGCGTAATCTCAATCTTCTTCACGCGTTCTTCGCTCATCGCTGGTTGGGCTGCCATGGCCCCTCCTTTTCAGTCGTCATTTTGGCCGAAACAAGTCCTGGACCCGGGGGTTGCTGCGATATTGGTCGAAAATCGGTGTTTCACTCGCCAGCTTCGGCGAATAACCGGCAGCGATGGCTTTGCCCAATCGCTGCACCGCCCGGTCCTCATCTTGGAGCTGAGTGTACACAATGGCTGCTTTGAAGTTCAAGTCAGCGTCCTGAGGACCAACCGCGAACGCCCTCTGGAGCAGATCCATCGCGCCCGGACGATCATTCACCATCGCGTGGCACACCGCCAGGATCCCCAGCGCCTCCTGGTCCCGCGGGTCCACATTCAGCCGCGGAGTGCCCAGTGAAATGCATTGCTGATAGGCGTGTTCGGCCTGCGGTTTCTTCCCCGGATTCCAGTAATACGCGTCGCCCAGGTTCCACCAGAGCTCGAAGTTTCCTCCGTCGAGCTCCAAAGACTGCTCGTAGTTGCTCGCCGCGTCATCGAACCGGTGCATGTAGAAGGACGCCGTCCCGATATTCGAGTAAGCGTTTGCTGTCGGGCGCAGGGAAATCGAATGTTTGAAAGTTTCGATGGCCTCGGGATATTCGCCCTGTGCCAGATATGCGGCTCCCAAATTGTCGTAGCCGTGGAAACTGTCCGGCACGAGAGCCACAACCTTGCTGAACATCTCCGCCGCTCGCGTATATTGCGCTTGGCCAAAATAAAATACTCCCAGCGAATTGTATGCGCCCCAGTATTGGGGGCGCAGATCAATGGCTCTGCGGTACGTGCTTTCCGCCTCCTGCGGCTTGCCCAAGAGGGCGTAGGCATGAGCAAGTCCCGTATAGGCGTCGTCATTTGCCGGCTCGGAATCGATCGCTCGCTCGAATTCCATCACGGCTTCCTCGTAATGTCCCGTTCCCGCGGCGATCGTTCCCAGGCACTCGTGCGCGGCCGAAAGCTTCTCATCCAGATGCAAGGCCTGGTCGCAGGGCGCTCGAGTGCTTTCGATCAAGCGAACATCCCTGGTGTGGAGATATTTCTTCCAATACGCGTCGCCCAGGCTCGCGTACGCCAGCGCATATGTGGGATCCAGTTGCAGCGCTTGCTGAAATAAATTCACGGCGGTGTCAATGTTGTCGGGTTTGTCGTAGTCCTCCAGGTAGCCTTTTCCCTGCAAGTAGAGCGTGTAGGCTCCGGGAACTTGCGTTCCGTGGGGCCGGAGTGCCTCGCGTTCCGTCGGCGGGAGCTGCAGTTGGAGCATGTCCACCGCTCCGTCAACGATCTGATCCTGCACCGCAAAAGGGTCCGATGCGGCGAGCGTTACGCTTTGCGCCCGCAGTTGCCGCCGGGTTCGGGCGTCAACCAGGGCGTAGTTCACGCGCACCAGATCGCCCGATTTGTATACGCTGCCTTCGAGAACTAGATTCACGCCAAAATTTCGCAATGCCTGCTCGGCGGTTGTGACATGCCATTCTCGTAAATCTCGCGCAGGAACCACCAGCAGCGAACTGTCCCCGGTGAGCTCCGTGAGTTTCGTCGTCACCGTGTCGGTCAAGCCCGCCGTGAATGCCGTTTCTTCCGGGCTTCCATCCACCGCCTGAAATTCCAGTACCGCCAGTTGCTTTTGCTTGGGGATGGTGCCGATTCGCAGCCAGGATTTAACCTGTTCCCGCGCGGACGGAATCGCCGCAAGCATCGCCAGCACGACGACCACGATCGCCGCGGGTATTCCGACGGCCGCCCAGATAATCCACTTCGACCGCGCGGGCCTCCGCCGGAAAACTTCTGCCGCCGGCGTGCGCCGAAGCGCTCGGAGATCGGTTGCCAGATCGGCGGCCGACGCGTATCGGTCAGCCGGATTCTTGGCCAGCATTTTTGCGACGATTCGGTCGAGCTCTGCGGGCACTTCCGTATTCAATTGCCGCAGGGGCGCCTGTTCCTCGTGCAGTATGCGTTCGTATGTTTCGATGAATCCTGCGCTCCGAACCCTGAAAGGGTGCCGTCCGCCGAGCGCTTCGTAAAAAACCACGCCGAGCGAAAAAATATCGGCGCGCGCGTCGGTCACTTTTTCCTGCAGCGCTTCCGGGGCCATGTAAGCAAACGTGCCCACGAATTTAGCGCTCTCCGCGGATTCCAGCGTCGTGCCGTCTTCTCGCAGCAATGTCCGCGCCAGCCCGAAGTCGAGAACTTTCAGCTCGCCCTCGGGCGTCAGCATCAGGTTTTCGGGTTTGATGTCGCGATGCTGCACGCCGCCTTTGTGAGCGGCGGCCAGCGCCGAAGCGCACTGCTCGGCAATTCCAAGGAATTCGGAGACGGAGAGTGGTTGTCCCAGCCGGCGCCGCAGCGTCTGGCCTTCGACATACTCCATCACCAGAAAAATATCGTCGCCCGATTCGAATATGTCGAAGACCGCCGCGATGTGCGGATTATTTAATCGGGAGGCGCACTCCGCTTCCTGCCAGAGGCGCCGGCGGTTGCTCTCGTTCTTGCGGATCGCCGGAGCGATTCGTTTCAGCGCCACCAGCCGCTTCAGCCGCGTATCTTCCGCGCGATATACCTCTCCCATGCCGCCCGCGCCCAGCAGATTGCAAATCACGAAGCGGCCTTCAATAGTTCCGCTGAGCTCGCCAGAGGGTGGCGATGAATTTGGCTGCATTCGTGGTTCAGCCATCGGGAGTTACTCGCTTGTAACCAGACGATATGCCGCTCATCCGCGCGTGTCAATCGCCGCAGTTCAAACCCGCGACGAACGCCCGGCGAAAACCCTCGGCGCGACGCCGCCCATCCGTCTCGCCGTCGCAGTTTCTTCGTAGGGGCGTAGCACCGCTACGCCCGGCGCAAACACCTGGCGAGATGCTGCCCATCCGCCGCGCCGTCGCAGTTTCTTCGTAGGGGCGCAGCATGCTGCGCCCGGCGCAGATGCTTGGTGAGGCGCTGCCCATCCATCTCATTCCTCTTTGCCTGTCATTCCGAGGAGCGAAGCGACGAGGAATCTCTCTTCCAGCGCAGCAACAGAAATCCGCGCTTCGCTAACACAATTTTAATCTGCTCTCTTCAATCAAATTCCGCCCCTTAAGCCCCCGCAAATCTTCGCCGTACGCAGATATCATCGCCTTCAATCACACCGATTCGTATTTTGAGTTTGCTGTTTTCGGCCTCATTCCGCAAACTGTCTAAGACTTTAAAGTGTAGTTAGCTTCATCTGCTTTCCACGTGGAGACGGGCTTTCCCATCGCTTGTGCAGGCGGTGGCGCTGTGGGCTCAATTTGGATCTCGGCTGAGATTCCGACGAAGCCCCATGGCCGTTGCAGGTCCATTTGAAAAGGAGATGAAAAATGTCGCCAATTTATGAAGGTGCAATTCAGCAACGCAATTTAGGTTCGAGCCCGAAGCCTTTACGTACCCTCCCGACTTCGCCTCCGGTCGTACCCAATTCGCGCGGCATGTTCACCAGCACGATCATCGAAGAAGACGCCCAATCTCGCGGCAAACGCGCGGTGCAAGCCGGCGTCGCGCTTGCGATGCAGGTCGCAATCGTCGTCGCTCTTTTAATCGTTCCGCTATTCGTAACGCAGGCGATCGATCTCCATCAGTATGAGAAAACTCTTTTGGTGGCGCCGCTTCCGCCCGCCGCTCCGTCTCCTCCCGCGGTTCACGCCCAGGCGGTTGTTCCCAAGCAAACTTTTCTGCACCCGCTGCTCACCGCGCCCACGATTATTCCCAAGAAAATTGTCGAAACCGCTTCGGACATGGGCGCCTCGGCTCCTTCAATTTCGGACATGGCGGGAGGCGTAGCCGGCGGAACGGGTGATGTTCTCGGAGGTTCGCTTGGCGGACCGCCTCCTCCACCGCCCGCCGCCCTCAGACCCAAGGGACCCGTCCGCATCAGCACGGGCATGAAGGAGCCGCGTCTTATCTTTGCTCCGCCGGTTGTGTATTCGCCAATCGCGCGACAGGCGCACATCGAGGGCACTGTCATCCTTGACGCAATCATTGACGAGCAGGGCAACGTCACGCAGGTGCGTGCGATCAGCGGGCCCCCATTGCTCTTTTCCTCGGCGCTGAAAGCGGTGTCAGAGAGAAAATACGCGCCAACGATTTTGGATGGCCAGCCGGTTGCCATCCGGCTCAACGTCACCGTCGAATTCCACTTGTCCTGATCTTCAGCCGCTGTGCAGCTTCCCGCGCTACTTGAATTGTGCGAGGAAGCTGCGCAGCGCCGATACGCATTCTTCCGGTTGGGGTCGCCCGGGCGTGCTGCATCCGCGCGCCAATCGAATCCGCATGGTCAAACGCTGGGGAAAGGCAGGGCGGCCGCAAGCTCCAACACTCCGCATGAGTAAAGGCTGCCGCACAACGTCGCGGATAACGGCCTTGTGGGTCGCGGCTTTAGCGGCGACACAAAACGCGGCGCGCGCAGCGCCGTCCATTGCGCTGGTTCACCCGCAACAGGTTTTCTCTTTAGCTGCCGCGTCGCCCACTCAGACGAACTGCGCCAGGAAGCTGCGCAACGCAGAGACGCATTCTTCCGGCCGGTCAATATAGATCTCGTGTCCTTCGCCCGCGATGCGCACCAGGTCGGCGCGCGGCAGCGTTGCGGCAATCCGCTCCTGCTCCGACATCGGCGTGGCGGCGCTTCTCGTCGGCGCAAGCACGAGCGCCGGCACTTTCACCTCGGCCAGCAGCGGCGTGACGTCCGTCGTGGAAACCACGCGGCTGTATCCGGCCAGCGACTCGGCCCGTGCGCGCGCGAATTGCTGAATCGACCATTCCGTCCGCGCCGCATCGCCGCGCGGCGCCGTTCCCGGCTGCGACAGCAGCTTGCGCGCCCAGCCCTCCGATCCCATCTCCATCAGCGCGCCCTGCCACGTGTCGTGCCCCAGCGCGAGAAACTTCTGCTCCGCCGGACCAATCGTCGTCGGCGTGCCACACAACGTCAGTGACCGCACCCGCACAGGATGCGTGGCCGCGAATCCGATGGCGAGCATGCCGCCCGTGGATTCTCCCAGCAGATGAACGTCCTTCAGATCGAGCGCATCGCAGAACCCGGAAAAATCCCGCACGAGTCCATCGAAGGACCATGGATCGCTCGCGCCCGGATCGCCCGAGCCGCCATGCCCGCGCAAATCGCGCCGGACCACACGGTAGTCGCCCGCCAGCATCGGCACCCACTGCCGCCAGAATTGCGACGTCCGCCCAAACCCGTGCTGGATCAGGATCGTTTGCCGCGGCTTCCACGGCTCGGTGAAATCGTCATCCTCGTAGTAGGTGACGTACCCGTTGATTTTAATTTCAGGCATCTCCACACAATCCTAACGTTCTGCGGTCGCGTTTTGCTGTCGTAGGGGCGCAGCGTGCTGCGCCCGGCGCAGCTGCTGGGCAGCGCGCCGCCCATCCACCTCGTTTGCCGCCCGCCAACGGTGTTCGTACCGTCGGCGTCTCGCCGGCTCTTTGCCCTTATGTCTCGCTACGACCTACGGCTTCGGCGCCGCCGGTGCTGCAGCCGCTGGAGCAGCCGCGGCCCGCGGAGGAAGATCGTCGAAAATTTCGCGCGAATAGAATCTCCAATGTCCGTCCTCGCGCTTCAGCGTGTCCTCATAATGCCCGGCGCCTTCCACCACGGACTTGCAGTCCGTCGTGCCGATGGTTTCCCAGTAGGCCTGATCCGTAGCTGTGTCTCCGTCAATCTGCAGCGTCAGGTTCGTCACCACGTGCATGAATCTGTGCACGCCCGGTACAAGCGGACATGGCGAAGGGGTCGCCGGCGCAGCTGGAGGCTGCGCGAACGGCGCCGTGGCGAAAAATTTCTGAATCGCCGCGGGCCCCGTCTCCTTCGTCTTTCCGCCGTTCATGATCAGCGTGCCGTCCTTGGTAAACAGTGCCGCGTACGCCTTCCAATCGGTCGCGTCCAGCGCCCTCGGATAATCGCCCATCAGCAGCTGCTCGATCGCCTGGCGATCTTCCACTTTGCGCAGCCGCGCCGCCGAATCCTCGCCCTTCGTCTGGCCGAGCGCGCTGCCAACCGTCGCCAGACTCGCTACCGCCAAAGCAGCCAGCCCAATGATTCGCCCGCGTGTCCATCTCCGGTTCATGAGGTGCCTCCTGTGCTTGAATTCGTAGCGCCGCGCGACAGGAGGATACTCCAAACCGGGAAGAATCGGTTGCTGTTCCGGGAAAATGTTAGTCGCTATCAAAAACGCGGCATCGGGTATAAGATGCGCCCCAATGAAGGAGGAACTCACATGCTCGCGGAAAATTACGTGAAGGCCTGCCGAAATGTGGCCAGAGTGCTCGCGATCGTCGGCGCCGTGGCGGCGTTCATGGGATACGCTCGCGCCCAGCAACAATTCGTGCAGTTTGCCGGCGCGCCGTGTGCGACGCCTCCCGTGCTGCACTGTCCCGACACGGACTGCACCGCGGATCGCGAAATCAACCAGGGCCCCGTCGTCGAGATGAAAACTCGCCGCACGTATTTCCTCGATTATCCGTGCGATCTGAAGCCGGACGAAAAAGTCACGTTCATCCTCAGCATTCACGGCGCCGGGTCGTACGGCAATTGGCAGCGCCACTATTTTCCGCTGCTCGATTACGTGGACAAATACCGCCTGGTCGTCGCCACGCCGAATTCCCCGACGCACATCTGGTCCGCGGCCGACGATGAATACCTGCAGAACATCGTCAGCTCCATCGTGGACCAGCTCGGCAAGCAGAACGTCAAATCTTTCTGGCTGGTCGGCCACTCGCAGGGCGGCATGACTTCCAACCGCCTCGTCCGCACGGATTTCTTTGCGAGCCGAGTTGACGGCTGGCTCAGCCTTTCCGGCGGCCGCCTGGGACCGCAGCCTCCGATTCCGGCGAGCTTCTTCAACGCAGCGCGTCCCGCCGCCGCGCCGGCCCCTGGCGCGCCTCCGCCTCCGAACGCCGCAAGTCTCGCCGCAATGATGGCTCCATTGCGCGATCCTCCCGCCGCCGATTTTTCGTTCATCTTCGAGACGGGCGAACATGAGCTCGGCGGCGTGCCTCTGCCCGCCGATTCGCCCTGGGCCGCGAAATACGGCTGCGGCGCGCGCGCCCACGTCGCGGATATCACCGACACAAAAGCCGGCTACGTGTACGACCCAACCCGCCAGAATCCCGGCTCCGATTCTTGGGGACATTTGCCCCGGCCCGGCACCGCCGACGTCATGCAATATCCGGACTGCAAGGACGGCCGCGTCGTCGCCGACGTCATCCGCGCCGGCAAGGGCCACACCGAAGGCCTCGAGCCGAAAATTACCGAAGAGCTGGTACAGCTGATGGTCTCGGCCAAAGGCGGCAAAATCCAGCAAGCCCCGTAATTCGCATTTGCTCTTGTAGCAGCGCCTTCAGCCACGCGCAGTTGCTTTCGATTCGGCCGGGAGCCCCATCCTCGTTTTGTGAGGGTGGGGTCCTTGACGTTTCATCGGTTTCGTGGCGGCCGCCTTCAGGCGGGCGCCTTAGGGGGTCGGAGCTTCAGCTCCGACAACAAAATCGTGCGCGCAGCGCCTGCCATTGCGCAGCCTCTATCGCGGCATGTACTCGCCTCACGGCCCGCCGGCGCGCACCGATCGCGCACCCCGGCCGTGTCGGTGGAGTACAATCTTCCGTCGGCTAAATTCTCTCGGGAGGCCTAATGAACTTGCGAAACGCGGTGGCGTTGATCACGGGCGGCAGCAGCGGCATCGGACGCGCCATCGCCCAGTCTCTGGCGGCCAGCGGAGCGCGCGTCGCCATCACCGGACGCGACGACCGCCGCCTCGCGGACACCGCCAGCTCCCTGGGCGTGCACGCAATCCACGCGGACGTCACCAAGGAAGCCGACGTCGAGCGCACCTACCGCGAAGTCCTCCAGAAATTCGGCGACCTCGATATTCTCGTCAATAACGCTGGCTTCGGCGTTTTCAAAAATCTCGTGGATTTCGACCTCGCCAGCTTCGAAGCTGTCTTCGCCACCAACGTCACGGGAGCGATGCTCATGGCCCGCGGCGCGGCCAGGCACTTCATCGCGCGCCAGCGCGGCAACATCGTCAACATCTCCTCGACCGCCGGCCTCACCGGCGCCGCAAACGGCACCGCGTACTACGCCAGCAAGTTCGCTCTTCGCGGCATGACGGAATGCTGGCGCGCCGAGCTCCGCAAGCACAATGTCCGCGTCATGCTCGTCAATCCCAGCGAAGTCCTCACCAATTTCTCCGTCGTCGCCGGCTTCGAGCAAAAGGAAAATCCCACCAAGCTCCGCGCCGAGGACATCGCCCACATGGTCAAAGCCATCCTCGAAATGGACGACCGCGGCTTCACCCCCGAGCTCTCCATTTTCGCTACCAATCCAAAGAACTGAACGCTGGCCCTACCGGGCAGCTGCCATTATTTCCGAGTAACCCGTCACTTGGGATAAACCCGTTCCGAGCGGCACGCAGCAGGGGCGGGACGGCGGCGAAAAGGCCGCTAAAAAAAGTGCTTGACATATTCCTATATGGGAATATATTAACACCATGGCAAGGGCGGCAACAACCTCGGACGCGTTCAACGCTGTGGCTGAACCGCGGCGGCGGCACATCCTGAACTATCTGGCGATGCGGGAGAGGTCGGTCACCGAGATTGTGGACGCAATGGCCATCGAGCAGCCGTCGGTTTCGAAGCATCTCAAAGTTTTGAAGGGTGTGGGCCTGGTGGAGGTGCGGAGGGAGGGTCGGAAGATGTTTTACACGGTGAATGCTAACGCGATCCGGCCGTTGCACGAGTGGACCAGTACGTTCGAGCGGTTGTGGAAACACCAGCTGCTGCGAATCAAGGAACGGGCCGAGGCCAACGATGCACAGAAACCATAGTCTTATGGAATTTCAAACGAGGAGGAAATCATGAGTTCGCCCGCACTATCGCTGGAAGCGACCACGATCCATATAGCGGAGGAGATCAAAGTGCGCGCGTCGATCGACGCGACGTTCGCCGCGCTCCTGGAGCAGCTTGGACCGTACAACGAGACTCAAGTGGACAAGCCAATGCCGATGAAATTGGAAGCATGGCCAGGCGGCAGATGGTATCGCGACCTGGGAGACAACAACGGCCATTACTGGGGAACCGTGCAGGCGATCAAGAAGCCGACGCTGCTGGAAATTTGCGGGCCGCTGTTCATGTCCAATCCGGTGATTACGAATCTTCAATATCGGCTCAAGGAATCGGGCGGCGTGACGACCATTACATTTCGGCACCAATCGTTTGGTCTGGTGCTGGAGGAGTACAGAAACGCGAAGAATGGCTGGGCGCACTTGCATGAGCTTGTGCGGCAGCGAGCGGAAGCGCCGCGGCCCCACTGAGCCACGGACGACCTGGAACTTCAGAGGAGGGAAATATGTGTCCAGCATGCATCGCAAGCGCAGCAGTGATGGCCGCCGGGGCGGGATCCACGGGAGGAATTCTGGCGGTCTGCATCGCCAAATTTAGGAAATTTTTCAGGGCGAATGGTCTCGGTCAATTTCACAAAATCAAGGAGAAATAAAATGGCAACACCCAAGGAGAGGGAAATGGAGCACCGGAAAAGGGATCTTGCAATCAACACACCACCGATCGTGTCGCCGCAGGAATGGGAGGCTGCGCGCCAGCAGCTCCTCGTGAAGGAGAAGGCTTTGACCCGCTCCCGTGACGCGCTGGCCGCCGAACGTCGGCGAATGCCGTGGTTTGCCGTGGAGAAGAAATACGAGTTCGAAGGGCCCAAGGGCAAAGCCAGCTTGCTCGACTTGTTCGAGGGCCGCCGTCAGCTGATCGTCTACCGCGCCTTCTTCGAGCCCGGGGTGTTCGGCTGGCCCGAGCATGCCTGCCGCGGCTGCTCCCTCGGTGCTGACCAGGTCGCCCACCTCGCCCATCTGAACGCCCGCGACACCACGCTCGCCTACGCCTCGCGCGCCCCACAGAAGGACATCGAGCGCCTGAAGGCGCGAATGGATTTGAAGATGCCGTGGTACACCATCACGGACAGCTTCGACACCGACTTCGGCGTGGACGAGTGGCATGGCCACAATGCATTCATCCGCGACGGCGACAAGGTGTTCCGCACCTACTTCATCAACAACCGCGGCGACGAGGCGATGGGGAGCACTTGGAGCTACCTTGACATAACTGCGCTCGGGCGTCAGGAGGAGTGGGAAGACTCGCCGGAGGGCTATCCCCAGACTCCACCGTACAAGTGGTG
>PMUS01000052.1 GCA_003166795.1 Acidobacteriota bacterium
CGGCAAGCCGCCGCACTCCACATACCGAATGCCACCCGGGCGATTGCCGCACGGTTGTTCCGTTCGAGAGGAATCCAACGATGATGCATCTACCCGAATCCGCGCACCTGTGGGCGCTGTTCGCGGCCGGCCACGGCCTGCACGTGCTGAAGCGCGCGAGCCTTTCGGCGGGATCGAAAATCTCGGGCACCAAGACGCGCGTCGAATGGCTGCGCACCAACGCGCTGAACCTGACGATTCGCCTGTTCGTCAACGCCGCTGGATTTTCCTACTGGGTGGCGCATCCCGCCGCGGCGACGCAGGTGATTCACACGCTCGGCATCCCGTTCAATCTCACGCTCGAGCCCGGGCACGCCACCGCCGCGATGTTCGGCNNGACAGCATGGTGGACTGGGCCGCCGCGAAGGTACCGTTCCTGCAAAAGGAAGTCCCAGCGACGAGTGATTAGTGGCGAGTGGCGACTGAACACCGGAGCGATGGCGCGTCGCCGTCGGTTTCCATCACGGGTTCTCGGCGTAGACGTGCTTCACCACATTGGGAATGGCGCTGAGGTTCGGCCAATCGGGGAATTTGGTTCTGAATTCGGCGGTCAACGCCGCGCCGGCGTCGTCCGCGGACTTGCCCTGTTTCTTCATTTCGAGCGCGCGGTGCTGCAGCTTCGTGAAGAACTGAAAATCCTGCTCGATCAGCGAGCCATCGCCCAGCGCGCCGTGGTCCGGCACGATATATTTGAATTTCATTGGCCGCAGCGCCGCCAGGATCTCGACCCAGCCTTTCATGCTGGCGTTGTCGTCCGGCAGATTCGGCACCATTTTATTTTGGACGATGTCGCCAGAGATCAGCGTGCTGTCCGGCTGGACGTCAATCAGCTCGTCGCCCTTGGTGTGCGCCTGCCCCATCCAGAAAAGCCGCGCCTTGACGCCGCCCAGATCGAGCGTGAGCTCCTTTTCAAACGTGATGTCCGGCGCGCGAAATGTTACGCCCTCGAGCAGCTCTTTCATTTGCGGTGACCTGCTGCTGAACATCGCGACAAACGCCGCGCCCTTATCCTCCAGTTCCTTCTGCTGCGCGATAGGCCGCACGAGAATCGTGCCCGGAGGAAACGCGCCTTCGCCCGCGGCGTGCTCGGCGTGGTAGTGCGTGGTCGTCAGGTAAAGCACCGGGCCCTTTGAGAGCTTTTGCGCCTCGTGCAGCGCGATGGCTCCGTTGCGCGGGCCGAGTCCCGTATCAACCACCAGCGTCGCGCGGTCGCCCACGACGATGCCGATGTTCGGGAAGCCCACGATGGCCCACACGTGCGGCGAAACGTGCGTAACCTGATTTTCCGGGAGCATGAGCACAGGAGGCGCCTGCGGCGGGCGCGCCAACGCGATTGCAGCTGATGCGACGAGCATCGCGGCAACTGCAGCGGAGTTGCGTAATCGGTATCCAGGCATCTTCATTGGTTAGCTCCAAGTTCAAAGGCAGTTTTCAAGTTGGCGATAGATGGTGATGGCCTTCAGAGTGTCCAGGTCATTGTCTTTGATTTTCCAGTACGGTGATTGCTTTTCGTAGTCATTAAATTGAAAGGCGATATATACATTGTTTTCGCCGCAATACCACGGATGGTCCTCCTGGCCTACCTTTACCAGCTCATCGAACGACTGTCGATTGTCGGACTTTTCGAACACGACGCAACAGGTCTCAGAATATTCGCCGTTCGTTACGTGGAAATAGTCCTCGACCTGTTTCCGCGTCATGCCCGGTTTGAGCGCCTCAGTAAGTGAACGTAATCTTTCCTCGTAAGTAGCCTCCCGATTGTGTTTCGCATTTATCGCCAATCGGCGACGCAGGCCGAAGGCGACCAGACCGATAACCGCGAGAACCAGCAGTAGCAGAATGATGCGCTTCATACTCGGCACATCTTAGCAAGATGCGCAGGCGGAATGAACCGCGGGCGCTAGCCGTTTTCGCCACTGAAAGTTTTCCCGGAGGCACACATGCCCGTCGTACCCACCACGGCGTATTCGCAGGCGGAAGATGCGCTGAATCTTGCGCGCGCGCTGGTCAACGACGCGGCGGGCACGGTATTCACTGACACGCTGCTGATGCCGCTGCTGAACTCGGCCTATCGCGGGCTGCAGCGCGAGCTGGCGGAGAATGGCGTGAGCGTCCTCGCCGAGCAGCAGGACCTGGCGCTTGCGACCGATCCCACCAGCGGGATCACGCCGATGGAAATCAGCGACGTCTCCAGCCCGCAGCTTCCGACCGATTGCCTGGCGCCGCACATGCTCTGGGAGCGCGCGACCTGCAACACCACTGACGTCTTCGTGCCCATGGAGAAATTCATGAGCGGCGGCGGGATGCTGAATCTGCAGCCGAGCACGTACCTGAGATTGTGGGAATGGCGCGAGGACAAAGTGAATCTGATCGGCGCGACGCAGGCGATCACCGTCCGCATCCGCTACGAAAAAGTGCTGCCACTGCTCACGCTGGGCACCGATCCCGTGCAGATTCGGTCGGCGACCGATCCGCTGGGATTCGCCACGGCGGCGCTGGCGGCGCGTTCGCGCGGCGCGCGGGCGCTGGCGCAGGATTTGCTCGGCACCGCGCAGATGGCGACTGAAAATCTGATCGAGCGCTACGTCCGCCCGGAACAAACCAAGGGCCGCCGCCGCATGCCCTACAGCTATCACCGCCGCATCGTATATTTGTAGCACGCAGCCTTACTTGCACGGGGCTCCGCCACGCGAGAACGCTGTCGTACAGAATGCGAACGCCGCGCGCCGTTGTTTTCGTAGGGGCGTAGTCCGCCGCGGCGGACTACGCCCGGCGCAGATGCTTGGCACGATGTAAGCCATCCAGCGCGTTCCCCGATTTGCCTGTCATTCCGAGGAGCGAAGCGACGAGGAATCTCTCTTCGAGTCACTGCCCGGCGATGCTCTCACGCGAAGAGAGATCCCTCGCTTCGCTCGGGATGACGGCCCTCGAAAGGGTAATTCATCCTCAAGCACGTTTGCCGGGCGTANNCCGCCGCGGCGGACTACGCCCCTACAAGACCTCCGGCACGGAGTTGATTTGCAGGGGGACATGGGACAGCGGCGCGACGCGCTCTACGGGAACGGCGGCTCCTGTTGCTTGATTACGTCGAGGACAATCTGCAGGCCGCGGCTGGCGTTGATGGAATTGCCGTTCGCGTCAACGGCGCTGGCCAACACGTTCATCGTCGTCGTAGCGATCGGCGTCGCCGTCGAAGTTGCCGAATTGTTTTTCTTGCCGCAGGCTGAAAGCGCGGCCCCTGCGAAAACGATCAGCGCCAACGCGACAACCGCACGCCTCGCGCCCGACCCGAACGCCGGCTGCCCGCCAAGAAAATTCCCCCAAAGCGCAAGCGCGCCCATGGCGAGCGCGGCCAGCGCGAGAATAGCCGGCAGAGCAGGGAATTGCGGCGCGCGCTCAGGCCTCGCCGTCACGATGCGCAAAATCCCATTCGGTCCCCGCGCACCCGGAGCGAAAGCCGTCGCAGGAGTGTCGCACGGGTTCGGGACCGGCGGCGTCAGCACGGTCGCCGTCGAAGTTGCAATCAAGATGCTGAAGGGAACGGTGCCGCCGACGACCGGCGTGATCGGGCACGGCATGTACGCGCATGTGGTGAATTCAGGCAAATCGTTTGGGCACGCCAGCGTGACCATTTCGCCGTTCTGGCCGAACACGCCGTCGGCAGTCAGCTGCGCCATGAAGGTGGCCGTGTCGCCCTGCGAGACCGTCACCTCCTGCGACTGACCGGCCACGATCGCCAAGCTGAAATCGTCGCCCGTCCCGGAGAGATTTATCGCGGCGACGTCGCCCGCGGTGTCGGTCGCAACGACCGTGCCCTGCTGCAAGCCTGTGGCCAGCGGCGTGAACGCGACGTTGATCGTGCAGGATGCATCCGCCGCAAGTGTTGACCCGCAGCTCGTGCTCGTCACTGAAAAATTTACCGGCGTGGGCGGCGGCTGAGTGGTATTGAGCGGCGGCGTGATCGTGAGACCGGTGATCTGCGTCCCCGATGTGTTCGTCAGCGTGAAGGCGGCCGGCGTGGTGCTGCCCGCCGTCGGCTCGCTGCAGAAACCAAAGAAATTCACGCGCGCGCAGGCGGCGGGATTAGGGCCCGGCTCGATGGTATCGAAAAAGAGGCCGCTGGTCGTATTCCCCGCCAGGTAGATTACGGTTGTGTCACCGTCCGCGTCCATTGCCGTGAGTGCAGCCGATCGCAGTCCCGCTGTCTTTGGCGTGAACTCGACGCTGACGGTGCAACTGCCGCTCGCCGCGAGCGCGCCCGTGCAGGTGGTGCTCGAGACCGTGAAATCCCCGGCGCCAAACTCCGAAGAAAGTCCGGGGACCGCCTGCAACGAGACGGTCACTCCGGTCTCTGCGGCGCCGGCCGTCAGCGTGAACGGCACGGGGCTACCCGCGGTTCCGACTGCTTGCGGGCAATACGTGAACGCGTTGTCCGGCAGAGGACACGAATCGCCCGGCGGTGCAATCGCCAGATTCCTGCCCGTACCCGCGACATTTATGGCGAGCGCGTCGCCTCCGGCGTCAGTCACGGTCAGAGCGGCCGTGCGCAAGCCTGCGACCGTCGGCGAGAACGCAACGCCGATCTCGCACTGTTGGTTGGCCGCGAGGCTACCCGTGCACGAGTTGCCGCTGATCGTAAAATCACCGGGGGCAAAATTTGCAGCCATCCCCGGAATCTGCGCGAGGGAGACGGAAAGACCGGTCACCGCGGAGATGTTGTTGACGAAGAATACTTCCACCGGACCCGTGGTGCCGGGGACCTGATCGCAGAACGTGTATGCGGGTCCAAGCGGGCAGCCCCCTGTTGATTGAACCGAGAAAAGCGCGAGATTACCCGGTACGCCCGCTGCGGAAACCGTGGCCAC
This sequence comes from Acidobacteriota bacterium, assembly GCA_003166795.1. Taxonomy (GTDB): domain Bacteria; phylum Acidobacteriota; class Terriglobia; order Acidiferrales; family UBA7541; genus Palsa-295. The sequence goes on from PMUS01000052.1 coordinate 4,905, forward strand.
GCGATTCAGGCGCAACGCCGCGAATGCCGTCAACACCACCACCGTTACCGCGCAAAATGCCAGCAGTCGCCGCACCAAGTTCCCCCTCATTGAAAAAGGATTCGACGCTTTGGATTCACAAGCAGGCGTACGGGTTGCGTCACAAGCCGCCCATCATACCAGTGGCAAGCGGTGCGTAGCTAGTCAGCAGAAAGCGGTGATAGGTGAATCGTGATTGGTGATTAGTGAAGGCGATTGCCAGCGTCGGATCCGCGGCCCGCGGCAGGCCCGTCGCATTGTCTTCGCAGGGGCGTAGCGCCACTACGCCCGGCGACAGCGCTTGGCGTCGCGTTGCCATTCGGCAGGAACCTATGCGTCCACCACCGCAACCACGCCAATCTCGAAACGGAAGCCGTGCCGCACCGGGCGTAGCGGTGCTACGCCCCTACAAAACCCACCCAGACGCGCGCTCGCGCGAAATCGTGCAGCCGATCGCGAGGCGCTAGCGGCTCTCCACTAATTGCCCCCTACGTGGATTGGCCTTTGGCGGCGCCGCCTCGGAGCCAGGCGCGCGCCTCGGCTTCGCCGCGAAACGTTTTCATGTCGCAGATGTCGAGCACCATCGCCTCGAGCGCGCGCATCGCTTCGAGATCGGCGTCCGACGACACCAGGAACGCGGTGCGGCCGAGCGGGCCCTCGCGGCTCAAGCCCCGGAGTATTTCCGCAATTTGCTCCAGGTCGGCGAGCGTAGTCGGGATTCCCGCGCCGCGCGCGTCCACCAGCTCGGGATAGGCGAGGCCGCGTTCGCGCTTTTCGCGCAGCAGATGATCCCGCACGTCGTCCAGGCTGACCGGTCCGAGGGCGACTACGTAAACCTCGCGATGCTCGTGATCAACACCAGTGATTAGCGGCATATGGCCCACCCCCGCCGAATCAATGTATGGGCGGGATGCTACTCCCGTTTCGCCGGAAATTGCGAGCGGAGAATTTCGCGCAAAGGGCTGTCGCCGTAGGAGCACGTGCTCCTTTTTTTTCAATTACAAATTCCCCGGAGGAACCATGGCACTCACATTTTCGCTCGTTGACACGTGGGACGACGGACAGCGCATCCACGTGGCAGGCACCGCCGCGGGGTCGGGAAGTTATTCGACCGGCGGCGACACGCTCGACCTTTCACAGTTTCCCGTCATCGCCGCGACGCAGGCGCCCGTGCAGGGGACCGCGTGGATGGACGGCCTGGCCGGCTACGATTACGTTTTCTATCCCGGCTCGGCGATGAACAACGGCAAGGTGAAAATCTTTCAGCAGGGCGCGAGCGCAGGCGCGTTCCCGGAACTGGCCGCCGGCGCGTACCCGTCGGCGATCTCCGCCGATACGATTACGTTTTACGGGATATTCAAGAAGATGCTGTGAGTCGTGACTCGTGAAAACGATCGCCCGATCACCAGCCGCGCGCAATCTCCTCTGGTTTTTTCTTTGTAGGGGCGTAGCACCGCTACGCCCGGCACAAGTGCTTGGCGAGATTTCGCCACACCCACTAGAACCATCGCGCGTCACGCACCACTCGTGGGTCACGGTTTCCAATGCCGCACCGGGCGTAGCAGTGCTACGCCCCTACAACACCTTAAGCGCGAATCTCTCGCCACTGGCCACTAGCCACTCGCCACTGTTCCACCCACTCCCATGTCCATCGAATCATTCTTGCCATTGCCGCTGAACGTCTTCAGCACCTGGGTCACGCTGCTCGACCCCTCCGACGTGCCGATTGGGATGTCGCCCAACCTTGGCGACGTGGATTTCTTCCCGGGAGGGGTGCGCACGCGCGCGGGGCTCGTCTCGCAATTTCCGATCCTGAGTGGCGCGCCGAACATCAATGGCCTGAAATCCTACATCACCACGAATCTGGTGCAGCGCCTGCTCGTCTTCGATTCGCTCGGCAACATGTACAAGGAAACCTCGCCGGGAGTTCTTTCCATCGCCGTTCCCGGCGCCGCGGAGCCGAACCTTTATCTCGCTTCGACCACGATCTTCGGCCGCGAGTACATGGCTTATGGCAACGGCGTCACAGGACAGGACCTGCCGCGCCAGTACGACGACCTGAACTACGACCGTGTCAGCCAGATCGGTCCCGCCGAGGGACCCTCAGTCGCCGATTCGACCGCAGGCAGCATTTCTCCGGGCGTACATCAGTGCGTGGTCGTGTTCGTCACGCGGCAGGGATTCTGGAGCGAGCCTTCGCCTCCGGTTTCGTGGACGGCGGGTGGCAGCCTGGAGGCAAGCGTCACGAATATTCCCACGGGTCCCTCGAATGTGGTGCAGCGCCTGCTCGCCTTCACCGCCTCCGGCGGCGCGAGTTTTTATCACGTGCCGGCCACGATGGTGATCAACGACAACACGACCACTTCGGTCGTGGTGGATTTCAGCGACACGATTCTGCTTTCCGGCGTGAGCATGGATTATCTCTTCAGCCAGGTCGAGCTGCCGGAGCAGCTGGGCGTGGTGGATTATTCCGAGCGGCTTTTCTGGTGGGGCGAGCGCGCCCAGATGGACAACTGGCGCAATCTGACGTTCGATGGCGGATGGGACTCGTCAGGCGATGGCCGGCCGCTCGGCTGGCAGCTCGATTCGTCGTTTGGCGCAGGCGGCAGCCGCGAGCCCAGCGACACGGTGTGGGGCGACGCCTACGAGATCACGGCCGACGGCGTCACCGCCGCGCGCGGCTACATCTTCCAGAACGCAATCGTGGACGCCAACGGCAATCCGCTGTTCGTGAAAAATACGGATTACTCGGTGCGCGCGCGCGTGAAGCGCACCTCGAATCTCAATGCCGGCGTGTTTCGCATCAACGCGTGGAGCCCCACGGCCGGACAGCTCGGCGCGGGCCTTGCCGTGAACATCTCGCAGGCCACCACGGGATATCAGGAATTCATCGCCGACCTTTTCACTCCGCAGACGTCGCTGCCGTCCGACCTGACGCTGCGCGTCTATGCTGATGGAGTGCCAGGGCCGACGGGCGAGGCGTTTCTGGTGGACGTCATCGAGGTGTTTGAAACGAACGCGGCGTTCAATCCATCCCTGGTGCGCGCGTCGGGCACCGAAGAGCCCGAGGCGTACGACGGAGTCAGCGGCATCATGAGCATCGCGGAAAATAACGGGCAGGGAATTCGCGCCGCGTTCACGCTGCGCAACAATCTGTACTTCGTGAAAGAGCGAAGCATGTACGTCACCGCGAACGACGGCGTCAACGAGCCCGCGCTCTGGCAGGTCGAGGAAGTTTCGAACAAAGTCGGCACGCCATCGGCGCACGGCGTCGCGCTGGGCGAGGAATGGGCCATCATCGCCGGGCGCGCGGGCGTGTATCTATTCGACGGCAGCGAGCCGGTCAAGATCTCGCAGGAAATTCAGCCCACCTGGGACGCGATCAATTGGGAATGCGGCCAGCTCCTGTGGGTGCAGGTGGATACGCAGCGCAAACGCGTGTACGTCGGCGTGCCGATGGGCTCCGCGACGCGGCCGAACCTGGTGCTCATGCTCGACTACACGGAAGGCTTCGGCGATCCGCTGATGGCCATGCTGACTGCGCCGGAGCGCTCGCGCAAATGGGCGCCCTGGATGGTCGCCGCGAACTCGTGCGCGCTGGTTGAGAGGTCCACCGGAGTCGCGCAGCTCATGTTCGGCTCCAATAATTTGACCGGAAAAATCTACGCGCCAACCGTGGGCGCACATTCCGACGACGGCGCGGCGATCAATTCGTTCTACTCGACCGCGTTCCTCGCCGCGACCGGCGCCGCGCTCAGCGGCCGAAACCTTTTCGGCTACCTCACCGCGTACGTGCAGGGCTCGGGCACGCTGGCGCTCGCGGCGCTTTCGCCGGGGGACGTGGTCTCAACCGCGCTCGGCTCCTGGACGCTCGCCTCGCCCGCCGGCCGCGACATGGAGCAGTTTACGAATGTGCTCGCCGAGCGCGTCTCGTATCAGCTCGGCACGAATGCCGCAGGGTCGTGGTTCTCGATCACCAAGCTCGCGCCCTGGGCGAAGCCGGATCCATTCGCGATTGTCAGGGGAGGGAATTAGCGATTTGGCGCGGGTCGTCATCCAGGACTACCGGCCGCGGCGGAGGAGCCGAAAGATCTTTCGCCACCGGCAACGGTTTCTCTTCGTAGGGGCGTAGCACTGCTACGCCCGGTGCGGCACTCCCGGATTCCAGCCATAACCACAACGTGACGGGCGATTCTTTCGCGTGAAATTCTCCGTATCTCCGTGGCCAACCCATGCTGAACATTCAACAAATCGAAGCGCTGCGCAAAGCGAATCCGCAGCTGTACGAAACGCTGAAGCGCCTGGCGGGTGCGTCGCTCGGCCCGAACCAGGGCTGGAGCCTCGACAACCAGATCACCGACGGCACGAACTACGCGCGCGTCGTCACGGGCGCGCTCACGGAGGGGCAGATTGACCCGACGAAATCGGGCGTGCTGATGCGCGGCTCGGTGCCGCCGACTTGGTCCGGCACGTTCACGTACGCCTCGACCACGACCACGCTGACGTGGACGTGGACCGGCCTCAACATCTACCGCGCAGACGGCACCACCACCGCGATTCCCAGCGGCTCGCTCGCCGTCACTGGCCTGACCGCCGCCACGACATATTATTTTTATCCTTACTGGGACGACACGGCGTTGGCGCTTGCGTGGGTTGGCGGCGGGGCAGGCTCACCCGCAAACGCGCATACGGCGAAGACAAATCTTTCCGCGCAGCAGCAATCGCTGCAAGGACTCATCCCGCTTTCGCAAGGCGCGATGGTCGCCGCCACGACCAGCAGCGGCACCGGCGGGGGATCGGGCGGCGGCAGCGGGAGCTGCCTGCGCTCCGGCACGATGGTGCTCACCAAGGAGCGCGGGACCGTCGAGATCGAATCGTGCGTGGTCGGCGAGCACTTGCGCTGCCCCGCGAGCGCCGGCGGCGAATCATGGACGCGCATCCAGCGCATCGAGGTCCGCGACGCGGATACCTTCATCCGTCTGCTTTTCTCGAACGAGGAATCGCTCGACGTGACGCCGCACCACATTTTTACGCTCGCCGACGGTTCGCCAATGCGCGCCGAGCGTCTCTGCTTGAGCGACCTATTCGTCGGCCGCTTCGGTCGCATCACGCTGAAGCGCATCGAGGCGATCGTCGAGGCCAGCCACAAAATCACAGTGAGCTGCGGGCCAACTCATCAGTTTTTCGCCGGCCGCCACGCCGCCTCCGTGCTCACGCACAATTACACGTTCAGCTCGTAGGGAACGGTGATTAATGATTCGCGCGGCTCTCTTGGCCTTTTCTTTGTAGGGGCATAGCACTGCTACGCCCCTACGACACCTCTCAGCGGCGCCACCTCTTCCGGCGTGCTATAAGATGTCGGCATGTCCAGCGTGCAAACTTTCTTCCGCGATAAATCCGTGCTCATCACCGGCGCATCCTCGGGCATCGGCGAGGAACTGGCGCTGCAGCTTGCCCAGGCCGGGGCCAAGCTGACGCTTACGGCGCGCCGCAAAGATCGCCTCGAAACGCTCGCGCAGAAAATTGCGGATGCGGGAAAGCCGCGCCCGATTGTCGCCGAATGCGACGTCACCCGCGATGGCGACCTCGAACGCGCCGTCGCGGAGGCCACGCGCGCCTTCGGCAAGCTCGACGTGATCTTCGCCAACGCGGGATTCGGCGTGGTCGCGCCGCTGAAGAAACTCGCGCTCGACGATTACCGCCGGCAATTCGAGACGAACGTCTTCGGCGTGCTGCGCACGATCTACGCCGCGCTGCCCGAGCTCGAAAAGAGCAGGGGAAACCTGGCCATCGTCGGGAGCGTCGCGAGCTGGGTCGCGACGCCCGGCGCGTCGCCCTATTCGATGAGCAAGTACGCGCTGCGCGCGCTCGCCAATTCCATCACTCCGGAGCTGCGCGCCTCCGGTATCACGGTGACGCTGCTCAGCCCGGGATTCGTCGCCAGCGAAATCCGCATCACGGACAATCAAGGAAAGGTGCACCCGGGCTCGAAGGATCCGATTCCTCCACGGATGGTGGTGAGCACGCCGAAAGCGGTGCGCGAGATTTTGCGCGCCGTCGCGAGCGGCAAGCGCGAGCAGATCGTCACCGGGCACGGCAAAGTGCTCGTCGCCATCGAGCGGTTCGCGCCGTGGATGCTGCGCGCCCTCAACGCGCGAATGGCGACGATCCGCGCGAAGGACGACACGCGCAAGTGGGAGTGAGTGGCGATTAGTGAATAGTGATTGGTGACTAGTGATTAGTGGTCGGCGAAGAGTGGTCGGCCGTGATTCGTGACTCGTGGAGCGGAATCGGCGCCGCCGCCGTTGCATCGTCTTGGCAGGGGCGCAGCATGCTGCGCCCGGCGAGCATGCTTGGCGAAACCCGACCGTATGCCGGAAGCGGACCGGCCGTCACGTCGTGTTCGTGGCATGACGCGTGTCAGCGCCGCACCTGGCGTAGCGGTGCTGCGCCCCCACAAATGCGTCTCGGAATTTGCACGCCGGCGGCGAACGTCCCAGCGCGGATTGTGCGCTACTTCAGCGCGCCGGCGAATAGCGCCGTGAGCTTGCCGAACGCGCGGTCGGCTTGCGGCTTGTTGTACACGGGGCTGCCGTCGTCGGGCACGGTCCAGCCATGGAGCGCGTCGGCGTAGACTTCGCTTTCGTATTTCCCGCCCCACGCGGCGAGCGCGGCGTTGAACTTATCAATGGCTTCCTGCGGCATCGTATGGTCGTTGGTCGCATGCCCGAAATAGAGCTGCGCCTTCACGCGCGGCAGGCTGATGTGCGGGCTTGCGGGGCCATCAACAAATAATCTCCCGCCGTGGAATGACGCGATCGCGCCCACTCGATCGGGCCGCGCCGCCGCCGTGCGCAACGCCATCGCACCCGTGAAGCAGTAGCCAACCGCGCCCATCATCGCGGCGCTCACCGAAGGCTGCGTCGCCAGATAGTTGATGTACGTCGCCGCGTCTCTCTCCATCGCTTCCGGAGGCATCGGCCCGGTGAGCTCGCCGAAACGTTTTATGGTGCGCTCGTCGCCGCCGAAGTTCGGCTTGAAATCAAACACCGGCGTGCGCGCCGTGCGATAGAACGGATTGACCAGTAGCACGGTGTAGCCGGCCTCGGCCAGCCGCTTCGCCATCGCGCGATGCGATGGGCGAATCCCGACGATGTCGGGGTAATGAATCGCGCCCGGGCGCTTCTTGCCGTCTCCCGCTTCGTACAGCACTGCGTCGCAAACGCCGTCCGCCATCTTGATCTCGATCTCTTTTTCGACCACGTTTCCCCCTTTTGATTCAGCCAATCAGTAGGATTACGAAACCACTCCATCGAAATACTCGACGGTGATGCTTTCCAGGATCGCGCGAATCTTCGGAAAATAAATCTTCCCGTGCGGCGACGACTCATGTTCCGCCAGCGCCGCCGCATCGCGATACTGCTCCTGCACAATGTAGGCTCGCGGGTTCGTGCGAGACTTGAGCAGCGAGTAGAGCACGCAGCCCAGTTCCTGATCGCGCGTCTTCGAACGAAGCTCGCGGAAGAGCGATTCGAATTCGCGTTCGCGCCCTTCCGCCACGAGAATAATTTTCAGGCCGCCGACCATTTTTCGCGTTCCGTCCGGTGTGGATTCCACACTTTAAGTTCCATAGGCTACCACACGACCAATGACTGGCAAGGCCTACTACATCACGACCCTCGGCGAATGGCAGCGCCACGCCGCCCGCTTCGCGAACTCGCATTTCATCGCGCTCGATTCGCGCGTGGGCGGCGAGAACGCGACACCGGGCGTCGACGCGAAGATTCTCGTCCTCATCGAGGCGGACGAGGGCGTGCACCTCTCGCTTGAGAGCGAGCCTGCGTTCGAGGCGCTGCCGCATCCGCTCGCGCAAAAGCCGATCTCGGACGCCGCGCAATCCGCGCTCGCGCCGCACGGCGTGGCGCCCGGCGCCACCACATTCGACGCCGCCGAAGTCATGGCGCGCGTCCACCCGCTCCTCCGCCACCGCGTGTTTTGATCATCTGACAAGGATGATCACCCTGAGCGAACATCGTGAGCCGAGGGTAAACGTATCCGACCGCAGGCACGCGTCACGGTTCGGCGGTCACCAATCACGAATCACAGATGCTAATCCGCGAATACACGCCGGGTGATCTCGATGCTTTGCGCCGCATGCACACGCGCCAGGGCTTCGATTACGCGTTCCCGGATCTCGCCGATCCGATTTTCGTTTCGAAGCTTGTCGTGGAAGATGACGACGGCCGCGCGGTGATGGCGTCGCTCGCGCGCGTCACGTGCGAGATGTATCTGCTCGTTGGTCGCGAAGACAACTCAAGGCTGTCATCCCGAGGTCCGGCTGTGACCGAGGGCTCTTTCTTCGACGATGGTGCCGGCGACCCGAACACGCAAAGAGAGATTCCTCGCTGCGCTCGGAATGACAAGCCGGACACACGCGGCAGGGCAGCGAAGGCACAGGCGCGCTGGGCGCAACTTCTCGCGCTGCACGCCGCCGGCGAACGCGATTTGCTCGCGCGCGGCCTCGACGACGCGCACGCATGGCTTCCGCCGCCGATCGCGCGCCGCTTTGGGCGCCGCCTCGAGGCGCTCGGCTGGGTCCGCGATGACGCGTGGACGCCGTACTGCAACAGACTGAAGGCCAGCGGCTAGTGACTAGCGGCGAGTGACGTACGATTTCACCCATCGGCCCGCACGCGCCGCATCAATCAAATCCGCAATCGTGACCGGATCCGACCTTCGATTTTGGTACCACGCCGCGAAAAGGGAGATGACGCCAACAAGCCCGCCGCCTATTTGCCACTCATTCGAAGACGCCCAGTACCGCGGGTAAATCGGGCGCGCCACGAAAAAAGTGAGCGCTACGAATCCGAGGAACCAAAAGACAGTATTCAATATCAGCCCGGGCTCCGGATGGAAATGCTGATCCCAATGCATGTTGAGCTCGTCGAGATTGACCCGGAATTCCTTGCGGTAAGCGTCGAAAAACTCCTCTGCGTCGTCGCCCTTGATGTCGAGGTCCTGGGCCAACCGCGTCATCGGCGACACCTTCCGCGGAGAAACTCCTGACCGGATCGCCGCAAAAGTCAGCACTCGCTGTTCCAGCGCGTCGGGCTCGAGATACCGGTCCATGAATTTCGCGCGATCATAGCATCAAGCCCCTTCCAGCCACTCGTCACTAGCCACTCGTAAGGCTCATCGCGCGTTTCAATGAACTCGCACGCGTAACGCCAACCATCGCCATCGCACAGGAGGCCCCATGTCCCGCGCAGCGCAGCAGCACACACGCAATCTCACCGACCAGCAACTCGCGCAGCAGAATCAGCTGATCGCGCAATCCAACCAGCAGGGCCAGCAGGATCGCGCGGCGATGATGCCCACGATCACGAGCCTGCTGAACAGCCAGGGCTACACGCCGCAGCAGCAGTCCGCGATCACGCAGCAGAGCATGGGCGCGGCCAATACCGCGTTCGACGCGCTCCGCGAGCGCGCCGCCAATCGCATGGCCGCCACCAACAACAGCGCCGGCTACGGCGACCTGACCGCCCAGCTCGGCCGCGAACAGGCGCAAACCGACGCGAGCCAGGCCCAGCAGAATCAGATCCAGTTCGCCAACCAGCAATTGAAGGAGCAAATGGCTGGCCTCAACGCGCTCGGGCAAACCTATGGCATTGACACGAACCTGCTCGGCAAAGCGATGGGAGTTCCCTCGGAACTGCTCGGCGTGCGCCAGCGCGCATCAGGAAGTTCCGGCAGCGGCCTCGGCAGCCTCTTCGGCGTAGGCTCGAGCATCGCGTCGCTGTTCGGGTGATGCTCGCGTCGCGTTGCGCAATCAGCACGGGCTTCAGTTCATGTCGCCAGCCAATCGCGCCACGCTTTTTCTTCGTGGGGACGCAGACCGCCGCGGCGGACGCCCGGCGACGATCCTTGGCACGATTCCTCCATTGCCTTCGTGTTCGCCTCGCCTCGGACCATGTGGAGTGTGGGAGTTTGCTCCCGCTGGGTTCGGGCACGGCTTGCCTCGCCCGATCCTCGGCGTTTGCAAAGGGCTGCCGCACTCCCGGGCAAGCCCGTGCGGCAGACAGCGGCGGCAAGCGGCCGCACTCCACGCGCGCGGCGCCGCCAATGAACCTCCAGCGATGATCGACCAGCTTTCCCAACCCATGCGCGAATTCATAGACTCGAACTGGTGGACGTTTACGCTCACCTTCGCCGTGCAGTTCGCGCTGTTTGTGCGCTGGCTCTACCGCCGCGTCCGTAATGACGAGCTGATGCGCGCATTCATTCAGGACATGGCCACGAACCATCTGCCGCACATCTACGAGCTGCTCGACAAAATGTGCGACCGGCAGGGAATCGAGCGCAGCCCGCCGCCGCCCATCCGCTGGCTCGAGCTAGCCGATAACGACCGCCGCGCCCGTTTCCTCCGCCCGCGGTGACGCAAGCCGCAGCGGATAATGGTCGCTGGTTTTGTAGGGGCGTAGTCCGCCGCAGGCGGACCCGGAACACGTGCCTGGCGAAACCCCACCATTCGCTGGAGGCGGAACGCCCCTCACGTCGTGCTCCTGGCTGAATCGGCTCGGTGCCGCACCGGGCGTAGTCCGCCGCGGCGGGCTACGCCCCTACGAAGAAAACTCCGTGGCGCTCGTCGCGCGCGGAGCGCATTCCTTTGCGCTGGTTCTCTCGCGGCAAGTATTCGGGGCGAACGACTCAAGCGATGCGGCGGCCCGCGTAGACAACGACGGGCGATCCGTCGGCAATGAACGCCGAATCGGGCGGACGCTGCAGCGCCGCGGCGAACGCGCTGCCATAAATCTCCGCTCCGTCGCCTTCAAATCCGGCGCGCGTGCTTTTCCAGACGCGCCACCGCGGATGCGTCACGTGATATTCGACCGAGCCTCCGTCGCGCTGCGCGGAATATCCCCAATAATGCTCGGTGATGAATTGCTCGATGCTGCCTTCCGTCGGAAGCTCCGGCTCGCCCGCGGCTTCGGCACGCAGCTTGGCCCAGCTGGTATGCAAACGCCATTCGTATTCGGCTGACTTGCTCGCGCCGTCGGACGTCACGCGATGGCGCATCGGATAGCAACTATAGTTTTCGCCATAGGCCAGCCTCGCGAGCATCGCCACCGCGCGCTTCGGCACAATTTCTCGAATGAAGACCACGCCGCGCCGGTCGTCGCCATCGCTGGCGCGGCGCCGGACGTAGAAACGCAGATTTACCTCGTCAAAATTGGAGTGGAAGGGAAGCGGCAGCACGCCGAAAAGCTTCGTGCGTAGGAATCGAAATCCCACCAAACTGACGAGCGTCCCCCCGCGAAACGAATCGAGCTCCGTCCCGCGCGGGACGTAATCCCGCAGCAGGCCCGGATCAACCTCGTAATTCAACATCACCAGATCGCGCCACTCCGCCCAGAGAAAAACACGCTCGTTGCTGGTTTGCGTCATCGCGCGTTACCGGTGAATTTTCCTGCGGCGCCTCCGAACCACAATCGCCAGCGAGACGGTCGCGCTCGCCTGCGCTGCCTTTATTCCCGCGCGGGCAAAAAACGCGCGAGGAAATCGGCGACGATCTTGCGCGTGATCTGCCCGCCGATGCTGCCCCACGCGATATCGTACCCGTGCTCGCCGAATGGCACGGACACGAACGTGTACGGCACGCCCACCGCATTCGGCATGGCGACGGCGTTCAGCTCCTTCATGATTTCGACGTGCCCGCCGACCGGCACCAGGTGGTCGCGCGCGCCCGCCGCGATCAGCGTCGGCGGCAATCCCGCGCGCACGTGAAACACGGGAGACACCACGCGATACCGCTCGGAAAACTGATTGGGCGAGCCGCCGATGTACCCGGTGTTGAGTACCCGTGCGCTGGCGGGCGCGACACCCGTGTCGAGATTCCAGGCCATCGCGAAATCTTCCGGCGGATACAGCGCGAAAACCGCAGCAGGCTGCGGCGCGGTTCCTCCACAGTCCGACGCAACGGTTCCGTCGCCCAGTCCGTATGCCACCTGCATCGCAAGTCCGCCCCCCGCCGATTGGCCAGTGATCAGCATTCGATCCGGCGCGATGTGGTAGTCGTTCGCGTGCGACGCGACCCAGGCCATCGCGCAAGCCACGTCCGGCGCGGCAAGATTCCACGTCACCGGCGGGTCGAGGCGGTAGTCAACGTCGAAAACGGTGTAACCGCGCGCCGCAAACCAGCGATCCCAGTTGCGCCCGTCGCTGCGCCGGCCGGCCGAGTATCCGCCGCCATGAATCATCACCACCGGCGCGGAGAGAGCCGGACGCGGCGTCATGCTCATCGCCATGGCTGACGGCGAAGCGCTTGCATCGGCCGGCGACGAACCGCTCGCCGCGCTGCCCGCCGTTGCCGGGAGATAAATATCGAGGTACAGGCTCTTGCCGTCCACCGTGGCGAAGAGCTGCGTTTGATCGGGCGTGGCGCGCGGCCCAGGCGCGGCGACGCGAAGATGCTCGGTCCAGGAAATCGGCGCGTCGTTCTGCTGCGCCATGCGATGCAGCGCGAAAATCGGAACTGCGGCGCCAAAGGTCGCCAGAATCGCGAGCCACAAAATGACATCGGTTGCGCGACGCCCGCCAAGCCGCAGCGCCCAATCCGCCAGCGCGACGCCCACCAGTCCCGCCAGAAAAATATGCACGGTGAAAAATGATTCGAACAGGCACCCGATCACCGCGATCAACCTGAAGGGAGGGAACAGCGCGCCCACCACAATCACGACCACAGGCAGCGTCACGAGCCAAGCCAGCAATGTAACCAGCCGCCGTCCCCACACTCGCGCAGCTCCGTTCGCCCCCGATCCGCCCGCGCCTACGCCTGCACTTCCGCTCGCTGCGCCCATGTGCACGCTCCCCGCGCCGCCGCCGGCATCCACGCAGCGCCGCCATTCCCGCCGCGCATAATAGCACCGCCCGCTAAAAGCGGGGCACGCGACCACCCGAATTCCTAGTGGAAGAATCGAACGATCACGTATACGAGGAGCAGATGTTCCGTCGCCTGGGCGACAAGCGATGCGACGACTGTGCACTCGAGGCCCTTGCGCGTGTACAGCCATCCGAGGCCAATGCTCCATGGCAAGATGTTCAACAGGTTCCGCGCAGTCACGGCCCAACTCGGATCGCGCGGAAGCGACAGCCCGGCGAGAACCCACTTGGTCGCGTCGTGGTAAGCCGACTGCGAGGCAAAGTAGAAGACCGCGCCAATCGCTGCGGTGGCGAGAATTGCGACGCACAGAATTCCCCGGCTCGGCTCGCCCGGCCCGGCGCGCCGGATCCTCACGAAGATCCACGCAAAACCTGAAATCCAGAACAGGCGATACGGCGCTGCGGATATTGCCCCGGCCACGTCGTAGAGAGTTTCCGATGCCGGCGTGGTTCGTGCTCCGGTGAATCGCGTCAGTGCTGCCATCGCTTTTGCGCTGTCCGGTGAATTGACAAACGCCCGTGCCTGACGTCGCGACGCCTCCCGGTTTGGATGTAATACAGGTAGATTCCGCGCCTCCACCAAAGCTCCCACGGCGACTCCGACGAGCAGCGTTGGCACCAGCAGAGAACTCAGGCTCGGATAGCTCCGCTCGCCGCGCAACCATGCTTCCAACAGCGGAGCACCTAAGCCGACGGCCCGCGCCGCGAGCAGCCCCACGCCGACAGCGATCGCCATCTCAAAAACGATCTCCGCTGCCTCCAGGCCCACAAACCACGGCTGGTGCCGGTCGTAGCCCTCGATGAACAGATAATTCGTAAGCACTGTTACCGGTAGCTTCGAGATGAATGCGGCGGTCGCATCGGCGATCACGCCGAGTCCCCACAGAATCCAGAATTCGCGCCAAAATAGTTTCTTGTCCATGAGGGAGTGAGGAGCCTGCGCCCCTAGTATGAACAGTCTCATCCGAGACGCGACAGAACGCCAACGGCCTGGCCTGCGCCGTGCGCAAGAAAACAACAACCCCTACTGAGCACTATGCGCATCGTTCAGGCTTTCGTAAGGGCGCAGCATATGGGGCCCCCCCAGGCCCGACGGTCAGGCGTGCCCGGCAAACATGCTTGGCGTGATGCATCCATGCCGGGCACCGTCACCATCGCCCGGTTTTCGTAGCGCCGGCCTCCCGCCGGCGAATTTCTGCACGATGGCTCGGAATCACAATCGCCAGCGAGATGCTGGCGCTACAAACCCCTGCGCGACACGAACGGTTCCGCAGGGGCACGGCTTCAGCCGTGACATGAAATGTCGCGCGCAGCGCCTGCCGGTATCCCGGGCTCACCTCGCCGGAGACCTAGGAGCCCTTCCTCTGCGCTGATTCTCCCGCAGCAAGTACTTGGCCTCGACCGCCCGCACGGCCTCCGCGCTGCTTCGCACCCATGCCCCCATCTCCCGACATCCTCGCGCTCGCACGCGCGTCCGCCGCTCGCCACGCGCTCGACCCTGCGCTAGTCTGCGCCGTCGTCGAGCAGGAATCGGCGTGGGACGCTCACGCGATCCGCTACGAGCCCGGCTTCCGCACGCGCTACGTCGCGCCGCTCGGCCTACCGCCCACCGAAGAGGTTGCGCGCTCAATCTCTTGGGGACTGATGCAGGTGATGGGACAGGTCGCGCGCGAGCACGGCTTCAGCGGAAAATTTCTCAGCGCACTGTGCGATCCCGCCGCCGGCCTCGACATCGGCTGCGCGGTCCTCGCGACGAAGCTCTCAGCCGCTGGCGGAAATTTGGCGCGCTCCCTCGAATTGTGGAACGGCGGCGCGAACGCCGACTACGCGCCGCAAGTCCTCGCCCGCATCGCGCGCTATTGATCTCCCGCGCGCGTCCCCGCTGGATTCGCGCGCCGCTACGCCACGTCGCAAATTTCGGCGACCTCGTGTGACTCCGCTGCTGATGGGGAGTGAAGGGAATCCCGACGCTTCGGGACCGCCGGAGGAATTACTTGAGAAACGCGAAGGAATCGAGGGGCTGTTTCAGGTGAGCGCGCACCTCGGCCTGGTCTCGCTTGGTGAATTCCTTAAATTTGCCAGGATCAAATCCTCCCGGATCCCTAGTCGCCTCTTCGATAACCATCTGGTAGCACGCATTGTTGTGAAACACGCGGTACATGTCGCCTTCCTGACCGCCCCCGGCCCACGCGTCGCTCGTGCGAAAAAGCCTTCCGCTCAGTGAGCCGATCGTCGCGTCTTCAGCGCTGCGGACGAGCCAGTTCTTCGACGGCTCGAGACAAGCTTTTGGAGTCGTTCCCGCCGGCGACCGGGCCACAGAACGTTGCAGAATCGAACCGGGGCTTGTCCTTGAGTTTGCCCTTCGGGTAGGCAAAGCACGCGATAGTAGTGGCCCCGATCTCTCCGTCGTCGCAAAGCTCGTCCTGGCTGATACACGAGTCCGCGGGGACCCAGCCAGCTCCGCCGTTTTGCGCTCGTTGCAGCGTGCAACGCACGAGCTTGGGAGAGCACTTGAACCGGAAGGCGCCATCGTTGCTGGTGAAAGTTTGCGGAGCTGCCTGGTCGAACACCGCGGACGCAGCCACGCAAGCTACGCATGCCACGGACGAATACCTCAACTTCGCCATAAAGATCACGATACCAATCTTCACCGGGACTCCAATCTCTGTGTGCCGGGCTGATTACTCTCGCCCGCGCCGCCGGCCCGCCCGCCGCGAGACGGAAGAGCGGCGATAGACTTGTCCCGGACGCGAGCAGGGAACCCCGCCGCAAATCGCCCCCCCGGCACACACGTTTGCCATCGAGTCCGCGACTAGCAACGGCTTCGCAGCGGCCACCCCAAAGGTGCGCGGCTCGCTTAGGGGGTCGGATCTTCAGGTCGGACAAAAAACACTCGCGCGAAGCGCATTCTTCTGTGCTGATCTTTTCGCAGCAAGCACTCCCAAGCCAACGCAACAGAGAATTTGCCCAATCCTCGGTGTAGGCGCACGCTGACACGCCACCGATTCACAGCCGGCCGCTCGCCGCCGCGACGAGCGAGAGCCTCGCAGCGCCCCCCAGGTGCGCGGTTCGCTTAGGAGGTCGGACATTCAGGTCCGACAAACCACAGCTGCGCGAAGCGCATTCCACTGCGCTGATTTTCTCCCGGCAAGTACTCCCGAACTAGCGAGACACAGAAGCCGACACGGTCGCATGGTCGCGGAGGCTGTAGCCGTGCTTCCGGCTCCGCTGCGACACTCATCGCCCTCAAAGCAGCCACCAGCAATCTCGCCCGTCGCCCCGAATCACGAGTTACGAGTCACGAATCAACAATCACGAATCACCAGTCACTCGCCACTAATCACTAGCCACGAGCCTTCCGCCCCCATGACCCACCGCACAATCGAAATCGCCGCCTCCTGCATCGCGCTGCTGGTCGCGGCGATGTCCGTCCACGCCTGGCTCGCCTCGCGCGACGAGCAGCAGCGCCTCGCGTCCACCGTCGCCGCCCAAAAGCAGATCCTCGACGCCGCCGACACGCGCGAGCGCGCGCGCGAGTCCGCCCTCGACGACACGCTCGCGCAAATTGAATCACTGAAGCGCGCGACACAGACCCCCGCGGAAATCCTCCGCGACCTCCCGAAATATTTGCCGCTGCCGCAACCCATCACGCTGACGCCCGCTGGCAGCAGCGGCGGTGCCGGCGTCAGCGCCGCGCCCGCGACCCGGCAGGGAATTGACGATCCGACAAGGATTGTCATCCCGAGAGAGCCCGCCTCGGCGGAGGAGCCGAGGGATCTCTCCGGCCCGGGGACGTCCGTCGCGACGAAGCAGGGGACCGATGGCCAAGCCGAGGTCGTGAATCGTGCAGCCGCTCCTCGCAGCGCGGACCTCCCTTCCGCCCCGGCCGCGCAAATTCCCGCCGTGGACCTGAAGCCGCTCTACGATTACGTCCAGGACTGCCGCGCCTGCCAGGCACAACTCGCCACTGCGCGGCAGAACGCCTCCGATGACGCCACCAAGCTAGCCGCGCTCACGAGAGAACGCGACGCCGCCATCACCGCGTCAAAGGGCGGCACCTTCTGGCGACGCCTCCGCCGCAACGCCGAGTGGTTCGGCGTGGGCGCGGCCCTAGGCGCCGCCGGCTACGCAATCGCGAAGCGCTAGCCGCAGCACAATCCCGCGCGCGGCTTATGGCGGGTTCGCCAGCCGCGGCCCGCGCCAGCCCAGGACATCCTAAGGCATCACGCCGCACAGCCGGATATTCCTCGCGAGACGCGTACCCTCTGCGGCTATGCGCAGCCATCGCACGCCGCACAGCGTCGCCCACGCCAGCGAGGGGCGGTCCCCGCGCACGCGCGCGCCGCGGGCCCATGCTATGACCCACGCGTGGCTGGTGTCACGCGCGCTGCGCCTATGCGCAGATTTCACGACTCGCGCGCCATTCAGCAATTAGGCTCATCCTGGTCGGGCGTAATCTCGACATGATCTATTCGTGGCCAGAGTTGCCTTCCCACGCGGCCCGATCCGTTTAGCTTTCATGGTCTTTGTGCGAGGCCAGCCCTAATCGAGATACTCGGTCAGCCCGCGCCTCGCATGGGCTATCCATTCCCCACTTGACTTCTGCGAATGAATATTATGTTCCTCTGTGATCCGATCGCGAATGGGCATACTGGATAGCCTTGACGATAGCCGCGAGACGGTGAGGGACGCGTTATGTGGGAGAAGGATGCGAATGTCGTGACGGGAATTAGCGCGCAATCATGGACCGAGGCTACGGTTGGGATTGGCGTCGCTGGGGCTCTAACTGACTAGATACCGGGTTTACGAGGCCAAATACGGGCGACGGCCGCTCGCTTCGGCGAGGTGTCTAGATGGCGGAATTCTTTACTGGCGGCCTTTGCTGGGCCGAGCGGATTGGGGCGACACCGAGGCAAATGACGCCTTCAAAATTTCGGGCCCCGGGACAGCGTTTCCTCGGAGCAGGCCACTTATTTTTCAATTCGGGATATTCTTGTGGCCGCGTGTTATGAGGGCTAGTTCAAGACTGTCACAGTCGGGGCGTCGCGAAGTAGTTCCGAGGTGAAATTGGAATCGTTTCATGCTATCGACGGGCTTCGGGGTTTGTTAGAAGCGACGGCCCTGGGTCTTTTGTCCGAGTGTTCTTTGCAAGCTTTTGTCGGAGCCGTCCTATGCACGTTCGGTCGCGTTGGCAACTTTACCGCCGGCGTGCGTGGGACACGCGCGATTGCGCTTCTACGTTGAAGGGGCGTCGGTCGCTTGCGCGGGGTCTGCAGCGTACACGCCTACGCAGCTGCGGGGAAAAACTCCACGACAGACGGGCGGCGCGCGGAATCGGGAACACATGCCGCGATAAAGGCAACGCCGTCCGATGCGCTTCGCGCATACACGCTTTGGGATCGGGCGTTGTGTCTAGCTGCCACTCCGCCAGCTCAATCGCATGCGCTTGGCGTCGAGGGGTTTTACGGATAAGCGACGGGCCGATAGAAGACGGTCGGTTAAATTCTGAGTCGCTATATTAGGACGGACACCAAGGGATCTCGTGGGAACGCCAACATATCTTTGGGTAGTATTCGGCGTCGCTGTTGTCGCGGCGATTGGGCTGGACCTTGGCGTATTGCACCGCAAGGCGCATCGAATCGGCCTAAAGGAAGCGCTTGTCGAAAGCGCAGGGTGGATCGGGCTCGCGCTCGCCTTTAATGTTTGGGTTTACATTTCCATGGGCCATTCGGCGGGGCTCGAATTCTTGACGAGTTACCTGGTTGAGAAATCGCTGAGCGTCGATAATATTTTCGTTTTCCTGTTGATCTTTCAAGGGCTCGCAGTTCCCTCTCAATCGCAGCATAAAGTCCTTTACTACGGAGTCGTTGGCGCGCTGGTGATGAGGGCGATCTTTGTATTTGGTGGCGTGGCGTTGTTGAATCGCTTCCATTTCGTCCTGTTCGTATTCGGCGCGATTTTGATCCTGACCGCGGTCCGAATGCTGTGGCCGGGCGGTCACAAGATTCGTCCGGGGCGAAACTGGCTGGTGCGTTTGGTTCGAGGCGTAGTGCCAGTGACGCCGGGATATGAGCGGGAACATTTCCTGGTGCGGCGGGCCGAGAAATGGAGCGCGACGCCTCTACTGTTGGCACTCGTCGCTGTCGAGGCCACGGACATTTTATTCGCGGTTGACTCCGTGCCAGCGGTACTTGCGATTACGCGGGACACCTTTATTGCGTACTCGTCGAACGTCTTCGCAATCCTCGGATTGCGTGCGCTCTATTTCGCATTGGCGGACCTGTTGCCGCGATTCCGGTTTTTGCGGCCCGGGCTCGCGACGATTCTCATTTTTACGGGAACGAAGATGCTCGCGAGCGATCAGATTCCAGTGTCCACAAGCCTATCTCTCGGAGTCATCGTCGGAATTATGGCGTTCATGATCGGGGCGTCGGTTCTTTGGCCGCAGAAGAAAAGACGCGAAGCCTAGCGCGGAGCGGGCAGTTCCCTTCCAGCAAGCTGATCGAGACGACGAGGATGCGAAGCTCAGAATGTGGCGCGGGCGCTGGCTGCGAAAAAGTCAGCGCACAGGAATGCGCTTCGCGCGATCATTTGCGACAGCGACCAATCCCCGTCTTCTCCTTCGCCGCCGGGCCACTCGGCCGTGGATGTCAGAGAAACTTCACTAGTGCGTCGGTGGTTTCCTTCGGCCATTCCTCCGAAACCCAGTGTCAGCATCCTTTCATGGCGGCGATTTGACAGTGATGAAAGGCAGCCCGGGCTTTGCCGCGAAGGTGAAGGACAAAGCCCGGGTACTCGATGACTATGCTGAGGCTGTGGTTGCCGCGCCCTTGAAAAATGAGAGCAAGTCGGCATTGATCTGATCCGCGTTGGTCGCGGGCATTCCGTGCGGAAAGCCCGGATAGACTTTGAGCGTTGCGTTCTTGAGTATCTTCGCGGACAACGGACCCGCTGCGACAATCGGGACAATCTGATCGTCATCGCCATGCATTACCAGCACAGGGATGTCTATCTTCTTGAGGTCTTCGGTGAAATCGGTCTCCGAGAAAGCCTTGATGCAATCATAGTGGGCTTTCATGCCTCCCAACATGCCCTGCAACCACCAGTGCTCGCGGATGCCCTCGGAAATCTTGGCGCCGGGGCGGTTGTAGCCGTAAAACGGAAGCGTGATGTCCCTGTAGAACTGTGGCCGATTGGCCGCGAGTGCTGTTCGGAGGCCGTCGAAAACCGACACAGGCGCGCCGGTAGGGTTCTTGTCCGTCTTCAGCATAAGCGGCGGCACAGCGCTGATTAGCGCGGCCTTGGCGACACGCTTGGTGCCGTGGCGGCCAAGGTAGCGCGCGACTTCACCGCCTCCGGTCGAGTGCCCCACCATAATTGCGTCCTTCAGATCGAGTTTTTCCAATAGCACGGAGAGATCGTCCGCGTAGGTGTCCATGTCGTTGCCGTCCCACGTCTGGTCCGAGCGCCCGTGTCCCCGCCGGTCATGCGCGATGACGCGATAGCCAAGCTGCCCGAAGTAGAGCATCTGCCCGTCCCAGTCGTCCGCACTGAGGGGCCAGCCATGCGAGAAAACGATTGGCTGCCCCTTGCCCTGATCTTTGTAGTAAATCTGCGTGCCGTCTTTCGTTGTGATTGTCGCCATTGGTGTGTCTCCTTGGTATCGAATTCGCATGAACCGGAATTTTCGCCGCGGCCTGTGGGCCGTGCGCGGGGATTATACCCGACTGACCCGAGTTTCCACGTTACGGTCGGGCGATAGCTTGCATCACGCTTTCGCCGTTGCCGCAGGTGTATTAGAACAGAAATTTGAGCGCGAACTGGATTACGCGGGGATCTTCGCGCGTCTTCAGGATTTCGCCGAAAGTGGAGTCGCTGAAGTTGCCGTCGGGATTGGCGAATTGCGTGTGGTTCCAGGCGTTGTAAAATTCCGTGCGGAACTCCGAGGACCAGCGCTCGCCGATGGAAGTGTGTTTCACGAGGGCGATGTCCGTATTGCTCAGCGACGGACCGCAGCAAAGTGAATGCGGCATGTTTCCGAACGTGCCCGGAGCGGGATCGTTGATGTTGTCGGACGTGAACCACAGATTGCCATTCGTTTTCGGATTCACGAATTGAACCCTGCCGGTCACCTCCGGTGTGTTGGCGTCCTCAAAGAAGAAACTGCTCTCCAGCTCCAAATCGTCCTGCGTCTGCACGCGAATCGGAAAGCCGCTCTGATACGTGATAATCGCGGACGCCGCCCAGCCGTCCAGCAGCTTGCCGGTGAGCCCGGAATATTTCGGAACCGGCAGTTCCCAATACGGACTGAAGACGAACCGGTGTTTGGCGTCGAGAAGCGATACCCCGCGCGTGGCGTTCAAGTTCAAAGGATTCAACTCGTTTTCAAACGATGCACCCTGGTCAATCGCCTTGCTGAAGGTGTAGGAGGCTTGGAAAAGCAAACCATGCGAAAGGCTGCGCTCGACGGAAACCTGCAAACCGTTGTAGTTCGAATTGGCGATGGTGTCTTCAGAGAAAATGTTGCTGAAGACGGGTACTCCGTCCGGCGGGCAACCTGCTCCAGTGGTGGGCTGGCAGATTGGCGAGGAATATGGGCGCAGGCCAACCAAGGTGATGGCGGGCGATGAAGGACCTCCCGCCACCGACGACACGGAACCATAGGGTAGGTGCAGGTTGAAACCGGATAGAAGCGAACCCGCCGGCAAATTGTAGGGCGAGTCCGAATCGAATGGCCCGCAGGAATAGTCCGAGCTAAGCGCCGCGTTGCCAGCTGGGTTCGCCGAACCATCCGCCAAGAGCGGCGAATAGAACGTCGAAACAGCTTCAAGGTCGAGGCAGGTTTGCGCGTTGCCAGGGTCCAGATCGCGGATGGCGAGGAGATGATGATCCTGCGTACCGACGTAGGCGACGCGCAGCAGCGTGTCCTTCGACAACTGGCGCTCGATCGTGAGGTTATATTGCTCGGCGTACTGCGACTTTAGGTGAGGCTGGAACTCTCCGGCGAGGAGGATGGGCCGAAATTGCGACCAGTCAACGCAGCCGTTGGGGCCGCCGGGAGTGTCGGATGCGCACGAGGTCTGGGGCGTTTGTTGGATGATCCCGCCATAAGGATTCGGGAAGGGTGCACCGCCCGACTGAGGCTCGAAGGGCAAGTTAAACAGGGTGTTCGAGAGCGTCGTGCTTCCGCCGAAGGGAGGCTCTGCGCTGAATTGCTCCATAACGAGCTGCTCGATCGGATTGTAAAAGATGCCGTAGCCGGCGCGGACGCTCGATTTGCCCGGGCCTCCACTGAGCCTCGCCAGCCAGCCGCTGGTCCACGCGGGGCTCCAGGCCAGGCCGATTCGCGGAGCAAATCCCTTGTAGTATGTGCTCGTCAGACCGCGAGGGACGCCCTTGTCACCCGGGAACACGAGACCGAGCGGGAAGATTGAAGCACCCGCGCTTCCCGGACCGCAGTCCCCTGCCGGGAGTCCGGTCGCAGCAGAACTCTCCTGAGACATCCAGCACGGATACTGCGTGGTCGCCTCACCGGGGCGAAAAGTCTGGAGGCGATTGCCCGTGTCGTAGTACGGAGTATTCAACTCCCAGCGCAGCCCGTAGTTGAGAGTGAGATTCGTCCTGATCTTCCAGCTGTCCTGCGCAAAAAGGTACAACGCGCTGTTTCGGTCATGCTGACCCTGCGCCGCTCCCTGGGTGTAACTGCTCGATGTGCCCAGGAAGTAGTCTGGATAGGCGCTGGTGAAGCCGACGTCATTGGTCGTGGGATTGTCGCAATTCGACCCGGTGTCCGAGACGACCGGAAACGGCGGATTCGTGTTTAAGGGAGAGCACAGATTGGAATCGCTGAGAAAGGTAGCGAACCCATTGATATTGTAATAGAGAAACTGATCGAAGCGCTGGCGGCGAACATCCACACCGAACTTCATGGTGTGCTTGGCATAGGCCCTCGTGTAATTGTCCGTCCACTGAAACGTGTTGCCGGTTTGCGGGAGCTCGCCTTCGTTGTTGTTCCCGATGGAAAATCCGCCGTCAACGAGAATGCTGGGAACGCCCTGGCGGCCCGGAATGTCGGACGTGATGCCCGCGGACGGATTGCTCGGATCGGTGAAACATAGCGACGGATCCTCGAACGGACCGCAAGCATCGTGAACGCTGGGCAAAATGTTGAGCGGGTGGTTCAGGTTTCCCTGCCCCTCGCGGAAATAATTGAAGCGGAACTCGTTCACCGCGTCGGGCCCGAGGGTCCAGGTATGGCCTAGATTCCATTGCTGGGTGCGCGTCTTGAAGAGCGCGCCGAAACCGGGGACATTCGCGCCCGCGCCCTGGAAGTTGGAAAAGGGATCGGTGCGATCATCATCTTCGAAATAATAGTAGGCGGTAAACTGCTGCGAGTTGCTGATTTTGTGATCGAGACGAATCGTGAATTGATCGGTGCGTTCGCTCTGACCGCCAATGGAAGAACAGCTCGGAGGTGTCGCACACGCATTGGCAAACGGGGCGACCCACTGGTTGTAAACGGCCTCCGCGGTCGGGTCGAAGCACGCGGTTGGAATCTGGTTACCCGGAAATATGTTCGAGAAGAGAGTGCCGGCGGCGATCGCGCTGCCGCCAATGGCGGTCACCGCCTGCTGGCAGGTGGTGCCCGGGGTGCTTGGGTTGCTGGTGCGGCCCGCGAGTAAACTGGCGAAAGCGGGATCAGTCAGCGTACCAAGAAAAGTCGGGCCGGTAGAGCTGAAATCCCCTCCTGCCTCAGCCGGAGTGGGAAAAACGACCGTTCCATCGTCAATTCCCTTCCGCAGGCGGTTGCCTTCGTACGAGCCAAAAATATAGGTGCGATCTCTCTTAATCGGGCCGCCGAGAGTCGCGCCAAACTGATTCTGCTTGTAGTCCAGGACATTCGGATCGAAGTAGCCACGAGTGTTCAGAATGTCATTGCGGAAAAACTCGTAGAAGTCGCCGTGAAGATCGTTGGTGCCGGATTTCGTGACGACATTGACCACCGATCCCGAGTTGCGGCCGTATTCGGCGTCGAACGTGTTGGTGAGAACGCGGAATTCCTCGATGGCATCCGGCGAAGGCTGAATCGCGGGACCGTTGACGAACAGGTCGTTCGCATCGCCACCGTTCACCATATAGTTCTTGGAGCGACCGCGGCCACCGTTGACCGAGACAACGCCGGGATTGCTGCTGCCGTAGAAAAGATCCGCGCCGAGCTGCGATTGCACGCCGGGCTG
>PMUS01000070.1 GCA_003166795.1 Acidobacteriota bacterium
TCCCCGCTTCGCTCGGAATGACACCGCGTGTGGATTGCGCCGGTCCTTCGACGGGAACGATCGCCGGATTCGCATTCGGTATGGATGTCGGTATGGGCATTCGTTTTTCTCGTTTGGTGCGTGTGATCCGGCGCTGCGGAAAATAAGGCGGCGGTTTTGCTCTCGTAGGGGCGTAGTCCGCCGCGGCGGACTACGCCCCTACCAAACCATACTCGGTACCCTACGACCCGGAATGCCGGGCCTGGCGCGAAAGAAGTGTTTCCACTACGACGACATTACTGCTAATCTTTCGCTCCTCTTTAGGCCGAAAAGACCGATTTCGACAGGAGCGTTCGCCGTGCTGACTTCTATTACGACTCGATGTTTCGGCTCCACGTTTGCACTTGCGGTGCTGCTCGCTACGTGCCTCGCGTCAGCGACAATCGCGCGCGCGCAGGGAGCCGCGGGAGCGGGAACCGGAAGCGGGACGATGCCGGTGTCCGCAACCATGCCCCCGCGGAACGTGCAGCCCGGCCAGACCAGCTCGGCGAACCAATCGGACCAGACGAGCACGTCCGCTCAGGCGACGGGCGCGAACAATCAGCTCCAAAACGCGCTCTACGAGCCAATCACGCCAAGCGAGCGCGTGGGCTGGGTCCTGAAGAACACGATTGAGCCGCAGCGCCTATTGGGCGACGCGGTTTATGCCGGAGTCGAAACCGCGGAAAACGATCCGAAAGTGGATGGCCCGCACTGGGACGGATTCGGCAAGCGAGCCGGCATTTTGCTCGCCGGCGCGGCGGTCAGCAACACGATGGAGGCGACTCTGGGTTCGTTCTGGGGAGAAGATCCCCGCTATTTTCGCGTGCCGGACGAAACCTTTGGCGCGCGCGTAAAGAACGTGATTAAGCTGACGTTCGTCGCTCGCGGGCGCGACGGAAATTATCATCTCGCCTATGCCCGCTACATGGCCATTCCCGGCAGCAACTGGCTGTCGAACACCTGGCGCCCCGATAGCCAGGCCGACAACACCGACGCCGCGATCCGCACGCTCGAAGGATTCGGCGCGCGCATGGCCAGCAACGCGTACAACGAATTCTGGCCCAGCGTCAGCGCTCATATTTTTCATCACGGCAATTAGCGCAGCCGGTTTTGCAACTCGGGCGCGACTTCGCAC
Source organism: Acidobacteriota bacterium (assembly GCA_003166795.1). Classification (GTDB taxonomy): domain Bacteria; phylum Acidobacteriota; class Terriglobia; order Acidiferrales; family UBA7541; genus Palsa-295. The sequence goes on from PMUS01000070.1 coordinate 1,157, forward strand.
CGCAAAACGCCAGCGGGACGCTGGCGCTACACAACGTTGCCGAATAAGTGTCTGCAGCGTCGGCGTCCCGCCGGCATCCTGGCCTGTTAAATTGCGGTTTGAAGACGATGCCGGATTATTCGATGGTAATGGAGACGGTTTGGCCGGGGGCTAGGGCGATGGCGTTGGCCAGGCGCGCGCCACGGTCGTCGGTGGTGAATCCGAAGCGGCAGCGGTCGAATTGGACATTCTGCAGGTCGAGTTCCCCGCCTTCATAGCGCAGGCGCGTGCCGACGAACGTCACGTTGCGCCACCGAATCCCGTCGAGGGTTTGCGCCGCGCCGGCGATGGTCAGGTTGGCGACGCGAATGTTGTCGGAGAACGCGCGCGAGAACGGCGGCAGCAGAATTTCCGCGGTGTCCGGCATCAGCGTCGCGTCGAGGTAGCTTCCGCCGAACGATTTCGGACCGAGCGTCTGATTCGCGGACATTTCGCGTGGCGCGCTGATTTGAACGACGCCCGGGTTGGACACATTGTCCACCAAGCTCAAGGTTTGCTTCGGGCTGAGCGCCGAGCGAAGCTCCGCGAGAGAAATGCGCGCGAGCGTGACGTGCTCGAGCAGACGCGGATCGTCGGGGCGGTTCGTGATCACAGCGTCGAGCTGGGCGATCGCAGGCGCGAAGAAATCATCCGAAGTCGCGTAACCACCTTGCAGGCGCGCCGCGGTGACCAGCGACTCCGCGCGGTCAACCGCAATTTCCGCCGCGGTGAAATTCCCCGCCCCGGCGTTCTGCACGGCGATGTCGAGCGCTTCGGTAAAATCGCGCTGCCAGAGCGCGGCTCGCTCCGCGGCAGCCTGGGCCGATGACGGCGCATACGCCGGAGAATTTGCGCGAACACGGTCGCGGGCATCGTGCATCGTCCAGCGAACGCCGCGCCACGCGAGCGTGACGATCAGCACCGCCGCCAGCGCCAGAACCGTGTAGCGCACGTACGCCGGAGCGGACGCCGACATCGGCCGCCCTCTGCCGCGGTGCCGGTGATGCGAATGCCCGCCCGGTGCGTTCCACGCGCCCAAGTTCGCGATGCCTCCGGTAGGCATTCTAGACCATTGCAGCCGGCGAGGCGCGTGGGGCGAGGCGAAAGATGCCAATAACTCAGACGCGATCGCGCACGCGCACGGTCGTGTATATCAATGCACGGACGCCAGCGCCGCACCGGGCGTAGCGGTGCTACGCCCCTACGAAGAAAAGGCGCACGCGGGTCAGCGCTGCGGGGAATCTTTTGCGAGCGCTTTGCGGAGGAAATTCACGAGGTCGCCGTGATCGGAGAAGATGTGCGTTTCGGAAAGAGGCGCTGCGCCACCCGGTTGAGCGCTGTCGCCCCACGCGGAGAGCGGGCCCTCTCCCGCGGCGTTGGAAGAGAGATTCCTCGTCGCTCCGCTCCTCGGAATGACAACGGAGGCCGAAGGGGCAGCGCGATGGACGCGAGCGACGAAGCCGCGCGTGGAGCGGCCGGAATTCGATGGCACGAGTTCGGTCGCTTCGATCTCGATGTGATGAATCGGGCCGCCGGCCTGCGCGTCCGCCGCGTCTGCGGACGACGGATCCTCGGGGTCGGCGCTGTCGTCCTCGGGCGCGTTGGCAGAGGCGTCGCCGAAATTCTTGCGCGCCTGCTGCTGAAGCGCGAGCATCGCTGCTTCAGCTTCGCGCGCGGCCTCGAGCGCGTGGCCCATGATTGGATTGACGTGGTAACGCCCGCTGATGAATGGCATGGAACCTCCAAAGATATTGGCTAGCGACTAGAAAATCTGTGGCGCGGCGCAGCGATTCCTAAAAAGACTCTAGCCACTCGCCACTAGTCACTCGTCACTCGTCACTGATTTTTTCGCTGATTCCATTTCCAGCATGCGATTGATCTGGTGCCAGGAACGTCTGCGGAGCGGAGTGGGACGGGACAGGCTCCGCGGGCGCGCCGCGGCGCGCGTTCCCGGTGACGACGAAGAGAGGGAGGGATCATTCCGAGTCTCAGACTGTCGGGTCGGAGAATCGCTCGGGGCGGCCGTTTGGGGAGAGGAGGAGGTGGGCGCCGAGAGGGATTCGTCGCCGCCGCTGGAAAGCGTCGGAGACTCGGAATGACCGGCTGCGGGGGACGGCGCAGTGAAGGTCGGCAGAGGAATCGGCGGCATGCCCGCGATTCCAAGAATGGAATTCAGCAACGCGCGATTTTCCGCGCGGAGGCGCGAGATTTCGGCCTCCAGAGTTCGCGTGTAGCGCGTGGAAATAATTCGCCGCCACAATGCGTGAATCGAGGTCATTGATCGAATGGACTCCGAGGGACTTCTTTGTGACGGCGAGTTTGTGGAACGGCGGGTGCAGGTTTACAATCGGCTTACTCTGCGACTGCTTGCCGGACTCGTGATCCTGCTGGCCGCCAGCGTGGCCTTTCCTCAAGCCGCACCAAGTGACGATCCGCTGAAAGGGCCGGCCAAAACATATCAGAAATACGAGATACGTCCGGGAATTACGCTCGGTGTGCAATATTATTCGGATGGTCGAGCGTGCCACGCGGACATCACGCCGCTACATGGACCGACGTATCCGCCTGATGAGACCCCTCAAACGATTTCAATGAACACGATCAACAGTATTCCTGACGAGATACTGCCTGCAAAGACCTACGGCAAGAGAGTTGGCTTTCTTACGAGTTACATGTCGTGCGCATCGGTGGCCAGCCTCCGCGCAAATGGCGCGACAATCAAAATCACGGAGTGCCCACCACCGCTCGTGGAAGTCGAAGAGGTCGTGATTGATTTTGACCGGCCAATTTGCCATTCCGAGATCCATCAAAACAATTAGGACAAGGAGTCATTCAGAGGCGCCGACGGAGATCGCTCGCATTTGTGAGCGAGGCCGATCGCCGAAATACAGCCAAGGTCGTATGCCGGGCGTAGCGGTGCTACGCCCCTACGAAGAAAAGCCATTGCGCGCGTCGCCGCTCACCGGTTTCACCGGCGGCGGTGGGGGAACTTTACCGGTCCGGCGGAGCGGGTTTCCTCGATCTGCGCTTTGCGCGCCTGGATCGCGCGGACGGTGGGGTCGGCAGAGACGACGCGGGCGGCGAGGCGAGCGGCGAGCGGCATGCGACGGTCGCTCGATCCCCTGCCGTGGCGCACGCCGTATCGCGACTTCAGGCCGTAGCGCGCGGCGTCAGCGGGATCGTCGCCGTCCATTTTCTCGATGTCTTCGACGCGCGCCGAATCGCGCACCAGCGTCGGCAGCGTGCGCAGCAGCTCGATGCAATTGTCGGTGAGGACCCACTCGCCGGCGTCGAGCATCTGGTACATCAGCATCCATCCGCCGACGCGGTCGTCGTCGGCGGGCACGGGGCGCGGGAAGCCGGCGGCGGCGAAGATGTCACCCATCTGCTCGGCGATGGAGGCTTCGTCAGTGCGTCGCGCGAAAGCGTCGGGCGAGAGGTAGATCGCGTCAATTTTTTCGCGGGAAGCGTCTGCTCCGATGCTGCGGGCGATGATTTCGCGCGCGAGTTCGCGCGGCGGCGTGCGTCGCGTCACGTATTCGCGATGGGTCACGACGCGCGATAGCGCCTCGGTGGCCACATTTCGGGTGCCGTCGTAGGGGCGTGGCATGCCATGCCCGGCAAAAGAACTTGGCGAGGATTCGCCATTCCCCTGAAGATCGCCGACCACGACCACGCCCTCGTGCTCGTCACTGACGGTTGGCAACGCCGCACCGGGCACGGCATGCCGTGCCCCTACAAAACCATCACCGGATGGCACCGACCCGTGCCAGTACACCGTTGAAGGATGTTCGAATCCCCAGTCAATCGAGATCCAGCGCGGCCACCAAGACTGCCAGGTAATTGCCTCGGCGCGGACGACGTGGCGCGTGTAATCGAAGCGGTCGAAATATTGCCCGGCGAAGACGTCCCAATCGCCGTCGAGAAACGCGCGCCGCAGATGCGACGGCAGCGCGCGCAAAGTTTTCAGATAATGCTCGTCACCGGCGTAGATCGGATTGTCGGTGACGCGCGCGGGAATGAAATCGTAATCGGCCGGATCGTACTCGGCGGGATTTTCCATGCCCGGCGCGGGCTGCTTGTCAATCCACAGCGATTTCACCCACGCGTGACCGATGTTGCCGGGATTCGTCGCCGCGGCCATGCACGGAAACGCGCCGGGCACGGGACATCGGTTGCGGCTGGTGAGGAATTGCCACTGGCGCAGGGTGAAAAGCGTCAGCTCGTCCACGCCGATGAAGAGAAATTCGGCGCCTTGATACTGGTAGACATCGTGCTCGTTCTGGCAGTAGCCGAAGCGCGTGGTCGAACCGTTCGTCCACGTGACCAGATGCTTCGATTCCTGGAAACTCTTGTACAGCTCGCGCGGGACGTCACGGCGAAAATAATGCAGGAGGGTTTGCTCAAGCTCGGGGAACGTGCGGCGCAGCAACAGCGTGTTGGCGTTGGGCGTTTCGTCCGCCTGGATAATCGCCTCCATCAGCAGCGCTTTCGATTTCCCCGGCCCTGCGGCGCCGCCGAAGAGGCGGTATTTCGCCGGTGAGCGATGAAATTCCTGCTGCTTCGGGAAAGGCTCGTAGCCGAGCTGGATTTGTGGGCAGGCGACCGCGCAGGCGGGCTCGGCGGCGCCAGCGGGTTCAGCGGCGGGATCAGTCTCGGCCGGGCGTGCGTACTCAGCCGCGCGTGTGGCCTTGGACTGAACGTCTTGCGTCCACCGCTCGACACCGGATGTGATCGTGACCATGGGAAAGTGTGGGCCACAGAGTCACGGAGGCACGGAGAAAAAGCGTGCGGACCAGGTCTTTTGCGTTCGAGGATACTCTCTGTGACTCCGTGCCTCTGTGGCTAAGAAAGCGCGCGGATTTTCTGGCCGACGTAAAACGCCGCGGCGCCGCCGAGGAACGACGCGCCAATCGGGATGTGGTGCAGGCTGAAGACCGCCCCGAGCGTGAACGCGGCGATGCCGCCGAGTTGCACGATGTAGCCGATGGTTTTTCTGCTGGCGCCGCTGGAAGGCGCGGTAGTGCTCGTGGTGCTCGTGGTAGGTGCGGTCATGATTGCTCCTTGGCAATGCGCAAAATGGAAGATGGCGAAACCGAGAGGCGGCGAACCCAGTTGGTTTCGTAGGGGTCCGCCGCGTCGGACCCCTACGAAGAAACGCCGACGGCGAACCGCGTCGGGCATCGCGGCGACAAGGATCGTCGCCGGGCACGGCATGCCGTGCCCTACGAAAACGAAACCGCGCGAATCGGCGGGCGACCTACGCGCGCACGGGGCGGGCTACGCTGTGCACCAGTTGCACGACCACGGGCGCGTCGGAGTGGGGCGCGCGCGGCGGTTGGGACGCCTCGATCTGGCGCGACAGCTCCTTCAGCACATCCACGAAAAGCTTTTGGACGCCGCCCGTGTCAGCTTTCGGCGCTTTCAATTTCTTCAACACGTGCACGTAATTTCCGGCGATGGCGCGTTCGTCAATGCCGAGCTCGCGGAGCGCTTCGCCGATCGGGATGCGCGGGCCAGCAGGGCCCTCGCTGAGCAGCTTAAGATCGGAAGAAATCGGCGAGGACTCCTCCGGGGGCGCGGAGCCTTTGGGCGAACATGCGCGGTTCTTGCTCTTGCCCGCGCGGCCGGGCGCTTTTCGGTTTTTTGTCGGGGCGGCGCGCTTTCCGGCGGGCGTTGGGACGCTTTTTTCCTTGGGCATGGCGATATTCTTTCGTGTCGAGGAATCCCATCATCGCTCCGTCGAGCGCGTTGCGGTGAGCGGCGCAAAAGCAGTCGCCGCGCAGCGCGTCGCGGGCGCAGCGGTTCCACGTGACGGCGGACGGGCGGGACGGCACGAGAGCGACGCAGATGGGCACGGAGTTAGGAGCGAGGGCGGTTTTGTAGGGGGCGTAGTCCGCCGCGGCGGACCCCTACGAAAGACTATTTACGGAATCGTGATCCAGGTGGTGCAGACGCTTTTGCGCGACTGCTTGCCGTCGGGGCCCTGCGCGATCACGGAAATGAGGTGCTGCCCGGATTCGAAATCGAGCTTCGGGCTGGTGGCGACGATTCCGTGGACGAGGCCGACCGGTTTCGCGGGGAGCGGAATCGGAAACAGCATCGAGGCGTGGCCCGCGCCGGCGGAAATATCGTACGCGACAAACCGCTGCACGCAGTTCTGGGTGATTTTCTTGGTGCAGGCGCGAGTCACGCGGAAATCGTAGTCGAATGTAACCGTGACCGTGTGCGGCCCGTGCGAATTCACCGCGGCCGGCTGCGATGCGTCAGACGCGGCGGCGGACGAAGCCGGCGTCGGAGGCTGCGCCGACGCGGGCGGAGTCTGCGATGGCGATTGCGGCGCGGGCTGTCCGGCTGGCGGGGGTGGAGGGGAGCTCTGGGCCTGGGACGTCGCAGCGGTCGCAAGAAACAGCAACGCCGCGATCACACATACGCCGCAAGGTGACAATTTCGGCAGACGCATTCCCCCGGATTACGCTTCTGCCATGATACCGCAGATCGCCGGCCGACGATTCGCCGGACGCGCGACGCGTGCTAGAGGGTTTTGTAGGGGCGTAGTCCGCCGCGGCGGACCCCTACGACGAAAACCCCTTGCGTGCGAATGGTCGGCTCATTGCGCGGCGCTAGCCCAGGATTTGCACGATGATTCCGGCGCCACCAGTGATCGAGGACACCTTCGCGCGGATGAAATTGCCGCGGACGCCGGTTACCGTGCGCGCCTCGCCACCGGTGGCCGCGGAGGTGTCAATTGTCGCGTACTGCGCGTCCGAATCGGACATGGCGGTCTGCAGGACGATGCTGACGGCCGAGGGCGCTGTGCCGTAAATCGTCTGCCAGCGAATCGTGCGGCCGTTTTCCGGGAACCCGGCATAGCTCGGCAGAGCGAACTGCTGGCTCGCCTGGCCGGCCGCGGGCGCTTCGCTGTTGAAGGCCAGCGCGACGTCGCCGGGAAAAATCGAATACGGCGGAACCTGTGCGTTGTAGTTCGGCATGGTGTCTCCAGGAAAGTGGCGAACGATGAGTTGCGAGTGGCTAGAGGCGCGAAGAACGCAGCGAAAGCATTAGAGAAGCAGAAATTTGCGGGAAAGATAATTTCTTACAAGAGCTGCGCGGGCACACAACGAGGATAACGATAAAGTTTCTACGCGCATGCGATGCGCGTGTCAAGTGTTTATTCGTGTAAAGAAAAATCGTCCAAGGCGAGCGGCGCAGCGCGGCGGCAAATTCGTCGCGATTTCGTAGGGTCGTAGCACCGCTACGCCCGGTGCGGCATTAGAAACCGTGAGCCACGAGCACGGCGCGGCGGACGGTGATTTTGCGGGGAATGGCCCGAGCTCGCCAAGCACGTTTGCCGGGCGTAGTCCGCCGCGGCGGACCCCTACGAAGAGAAACCATCGTCGGAAAGGATGCCCGTCGCCAGACGAATTACTGCTGTTGCGCGGGCGCTTGGTTTGCCGAGGGTAATGATGGTCCGCTACTGCTGTGAAGGAGATGCATTGGGCGCGGGCGCCGAATCCGACGGCGCCGCGGGCGTTGCCGGCGCGGGGCGGAGGGTGAAATTGGCGCCGCGTTGGGCGTTTTCGTCTACCGTGCGCTGCAGGTCGAGCTGGCTGATATCAATCGAGGTTTCGCCGCCATAATTCGTGATGTAGTGCAGCTTGCCGGCGTCGAGCCAATAGCTCATCACTTCGTAGCTGGTGCCGTCCTTCAGGTAAATCGTCGTGGCGGATGGAGCGGGCGACTCGTTCGGGGCGGCGGTGACAGCCGTTCCAGCGGCGCCGCCGACGTTCGTCGAGGAATCATCGCCATTCGCAGGCGCGTTCGAATTTTCCAGCGAAGGATTGCGCGAGCCGTACGGACCGTAACCATTATCGTCGCCGGACGCGTCGCCGGAGAAAACCACGGGACCCTGGTCGCTCGAGCCGTCGTAGCCTGGACCGAAGTTGTAGCCTAATCCCGAGCCGAAATAGCCGCCGTAGCCGAAGCCGCCGCCAAAACCGCCGCCGTAGCCGTAGCCGAACCCGCCGCAGCCGAAGCCCTGGTTAAAGCCGAATCCAAGGAACGGATCGCAGCCGAAGCCGTTGCCGAAATATCCGAGGCCGTATGCGGGGCCGAAGAATCCGAACCCGGGCCCGAAAATAATTGGCGACGCTCCGGGCGGAAGGAAAACTCTGTGTGGCGGCAAAGGGCGCGCGACTGTCGCGGGCGTGCGTGACACCGCTCCGCCGATTAGCGTCCGACTCGCAGCAGAAGGCGCTGCGGCCGCTACGCTGTTGCCGCCGCGCGAAGACGAATCCTGCCAGATTTCGTGGCCCTGCCCGGAAAAGCTCAGCGGGCCGGAATGCACCGACTCGGGCTGCCATGCATGGGATTCAGATGGCGGAAAACCGATGACGGAAGTATGCGGCGCGGAGGTCCCGCCGTGGAGCTCAAATGCAGCGGTCGAACCCGAAGACGCGGGCGCGCCGAAAAGCGATGGGTGCGCGGTTACGCCGCCGGTCCTTGCACCTGTAGCGTTCGAATTTGTTCGCGCGGATGTCGCGACGGGAGGCCTCGAGGTTGTGACCGGCGCGGATCGCGTCGCAGGCGCCGCATTGGAATGCGAAGCCGCGGGCGCGGACGCGTGCGAGCCGCCGCCGAATCCGCTGCCTCCCATATGACCGCCGCCACCACCGCCGCCCATGTGCCCGCCACCGCCGTGCTGCGCAAACGCCACGGAGGGCGCAAACACAACTACGGCTGCGGCCAAGGCTCCGACGAGAATTTGTGTGGCGGCCAAACGGTATGGATTCGAGAGGTTCATTTTCGCACCTCGCTGACCCCAGCAGAGGCAATCGCTGCGTTTCACTGATTCTACATCATTAGACGCTCCCGCGCACCGCCTGGTTGCAGGTCAGCAAAGGCCACAGAGACACGGAGCAACGCGGGATCGGGAATGCCCGCCGGCGCAGGGGTTTCGGGCCCTCCGTGGCTCTGTGTCTCTGTGGCCAATCGGCTATACTGGCGCGCGATGGTGCCATTCCTACGATTCGGGCCGATCCTGGTGCCGACGTTCGGGCTGATGATCGCCGCGGCGATGGTAGCGGCGTACTACGTCCTGCGCGCGGACATGGCGCGGCGCGGGCTGGCGCCCAAGGACACGACGACGGCGGAGATGTTTGTCGCGGTACCGTCGCTCTGCGGAATCGTTGGCGCGAAGCTTTATCACGTGCTCGAGACGCCGCGCGAACTCTTCGCCGACCCGTTCGGCCAACTTTTCAGCCGCTACGGTCTGGCGTGGTTCGGCGGGCTGATCGCGGGATTCGCGGCGTTCGTGTGGCTGGCGCGGCGGCACAAATTTTCGCTGCTCGAAGTGTTTGACGCGGGCTCGGCGGCCGCGGCGCTGGGCTACGGCATCGGCCGCATCGGGTGCCTGCTTTCGGGCGACGG
>PMUS01000095.1 GCA_003166795.1 Acidobacteriota bacterium
CGCGAGGGCAGCCTGGGATTCGTCGGCTATCTCACGGAAGTGAACGTGGACTTCCTGCGCTCGCTTTGGCGCGAGGGAATCGTTCCCGTGGCCTCCTGCCTGGGTCTGGGCGCCGATGGCGAGCTTTACAACATTAATGCCGACCACATGGCCGCGGCCGCCGCGGAATTCATACGCGCCGATCGCTTGATTTTCCTCACCGATGTTGCCGGCGTGCTCGACGGCGAAAAAGTGCTGAGCGCTCTTCGCGGCACGGACATTGAAGACCTCATTCGCAAAAACAAAGTTTCCGGCGGAATGATTCTGAAGCTCGAAGCCGCGAAGCGCGCCCTGGCCGGCGGCGTTGCTGAAGTCCGCATCGTCGGCGGTTCCAAGCCGCGCGCGCTGCTCGCTGCAGCGAGCTCGGGCCGCGGACCGGGAACGCGGGTTCTGCCCGTGATCCGAGCGAACGCGAGGGCGGCCCACGGGGCGGCGCAATAGCCATGGCCAGAAAGAAGCACACAGCGGCGAAGCGCCTTTCGCCGGCGAAGATTCGCGCGGAAGAAGCGCGCTACATGATGAAGACCTATCGGCGCCCGCCCGAGGTGTTCACGCACGGCCGCGGCTGCCGCCTCTACGATTCGCAGGGACGCGAATATCTCGATTTCCTCGCGGGAATCGCCGTGAATGCGACGGGATACGCCCATCCGCGCATGGTCCGCGTCATCCGGCGCGAGGCTGGCCGGGCCACGCACGTTTCGAATCTTTTTCACAATCCCTATCAGGCTCCGCTCGCGCGCAAGCTGGCGGAGTGGTCCGGCCTTGATCGCGTTTTCTTCTCCAACAGCGGCAGCGAGGCCATCGAAGGCGCCCTGAAGCTTGCTCGGGCGTACGCGCACGCCAAGTCCGACGGCGGCGCCCGGCTGAAGACGCGCTTCCTCGCGCTCGAGAATTCGTTTCACGGCCGCACATTCGGGGCGCTCTCGATCACGCACACGGCGAAATATCGCGAGCCGTTCGCCCCGCTCGTTCCCGGCGCTGAATTCGTCCGGTTCAACGACGTGGCGGACCTCGAGGCGAAATTCGACGACACGGTCTGCGCGATCGTCATCGAGCCCGTGCAGGGCGAGGGCGGCGTGTTCGTGGTCAGCGAGGAGTTCTGGGAACGGGCGCGCGCGCTTGCCACGCAGCACGGCGCCGCGCTGATCGCCGACGAAATTCAATCCGGCCTGGGCCGCACCGGCCGGCGCTTCGCATACCAGAAATTCGGCTCGCTTCCCGATATCGTCACGGTTGCCAAGCCGCTGGCCGGCGGCCTCCCGCTGGGTGCGTTCATCGCCAGCGAGAAATTCGCATCCGCGCTGAGCCCCGGAATGCACGGGTCAACCTTCGGCGGCGGCCCGCTGGTCTGCGCGGCGGCGCTTGAATTTCTCACCATCGTGGAGGAAGAAAACCTGCTCGCCAATGTCCGCGAGCGCGGCGCCGAGCTTCGCGCGGGATTGGAAAAGCTTGCGGCGCGTTTTGATTTCATCCGCGAGGTGCGCGGCGAGGGACTGATCATCGGCGTGGATCTCACGGTCGAGGGCGCACCGTTCGTCAAGGAAGCGCTGCGGCAGGGGCTGCTGATCAATTGCACGCACGACCACATTCTTCGGCTTCTCCCGCCGTTCATTATTCGCCGGCAGGACGTCGCCGAATTTCTCCGGAAGTTCGAAACGGTCCTGGCCCGGGTGGCGAAGTCCGCGAAGAAGTCCGCGAACACATCCGCCGCCGCAAAATCCGAATCTCAGACGCAGCCGCTCGCGTTGGCTGCGACGAGGTGAACATGCACGCAGTTGCCGCACCGCTCGCACTGAAAAGGGATCTCCTGACCGGAACGGAGTGGAGCCCGGCGCAGTTGCGCGATTTCTTCCGCCTCGCCACGGAGATGAAGGCGCGCCCCGATCGTTACCGGACCGTGCTCGCCGGCAGCGTGTTCGTCCTGATCTTCGAGAAGCCGTCCCTGCGCACGCGTGTCACCTTCGAGACGGGCATCGCCAATCTCGGCGGCACATCCACATTTCTCGACCACACCGCCGCGCGGCTCAGCGAGCGCGAGCCGGTCCGCGACATCGCCAAGAATCTCGAGCGATGGGTGCAGGGGATCGTCGCGCGCGTCTTCGCGCAGGAAACACTCGAAGAGCTCGCCGCGAACGCCAACGTTCCCGTGATCAACGCGCTTTCGGACAAATTCCATCCCTGCCAGGCTCTGGCGGATTTTTTCACGCTGGAGGAACGCTTCGGCGGCTTGCGCGGCCTCAAATTGGCCTACGTGGGCGACGGCAACAATATGTGCCACTCGCTTCTCACCATTGGCGCACGCGCGGGAGCGCACATCCGCGTCGCCACGCCGGCCGGATACGAACCCGATGCTGCCATCGTCGCTGAATCCAAGCGCGTCGCCCGCGAAACTCGCGGAAAAATCGAAATCGTTCGATCGCCCGAGGACGCCGTGGCGGGCGCGCAGGCCGTTTACACCGACGTCTGGGCGAGCATGGGCCAGGAAACCGAATCCGCCGCTCGCGAAAAAGCCTTCGCGGCCTATCAGGTCAATGAGGCGCTCTTCGAGCAAGCCGCGCCGGATGCTGTCTTCCTGCATTGCCTGCCCGCCCACCGCGGTCTCGAGGTCAGCGCAGGCGTCATCGATTCGCCGCGCTCGATCATTTACGACCAGGCAGAAAATCGCCTCCACGTGCAGAAGGCGATCCTGCACACGCTGCTTACCTAAGGAGAATCCGTTGCCGAAGAAAGTTGTTTTGGCGTATTCCGGAGGACTCGATACCTCCATCATTATTCCCTGGCTCAAGGAGAATTACGGCGGCTGCGAAGTGATCGCCATGATCGGCGACCTCGGCCAGCGCGAAGATCTCGAGGCCGCGCACAAAAAAGCGCTCGCCACCGGAGCCAGCGAAGCCTACATCGAAGACCTGCGCGAGGAATTCATCACCGGTTACATCTGGCCCACGCTGCGCGCCGGAGCCGTTTACGAGCACAAATATCTGCTGGGCACTTCGTTCGCCCGCCCGCTGCTCGCGAAAAGACAGGTAGAAATTGCCAGGAAAGTCGGCGCCGATGCTTTGGCTCACGGCTGCACGGGCAAGGGCAACGATCAGGTTCGTTTTGAGCTGGCCGCGAAGGCGCTGGCCCCCGACTTGACAATCATCGCGCCATGGCGCGAATGGAAGATCAACTCCCGCGAAGAGGCGATCGAATACGCTCGCTCGCACAATATTCCAGTGGACCAGACGAAAAAGAATATTTACAGCCGCGACCGCAACGTCTGGCACCTCAGCCACGAAGGCGGAGTCCTCGAAGATCCGGCGAACGCCCCCGAAGAGGCGATGTGGCAATGGATCGTCTCGCCCGCGAAGGCGCCCGACCAGCCCTCCTCCGTCGAGATCGGCTTCGATGGCGGAAATCCCGTCTCGGTGAATGGCAAGAAACTCGCGCCGCTCGCGCTGCTCGACCAACTGAACGAAATCGCCGCCGCCAATGGCGTGGGGCGCATGGACATCGTCGAAAACCGGCTCGTTGGAATGAAATCGCGCGGCGCGTATGAAACGCCCGGCGGCACCCTGCTCGTCACCGCGCATCGCGAGCTCGAATCGTTGTGTCTCGACCGCGAAACGCTGCACTACCAGCAGATTCTCTCGCTGCGCTATGCCGAAATGGTTTACTACGGCATGTGGTTCACGCCGCTGCGCGAGGCTCTCGACGCATTCTTCACCAGCTCGCAGCGCCGTGTCACCGGTTCCGTCACGCTCTCGCTCTTCAAGGGCAACGTGAATGCCACCGCGCGCAGCTCGCCCTATTCGCTTTATCGCGCCGGGCTTGCCAGCTTCAGCATGACGGGCTACAACCCGAAGGACGCTGAGGGCTTCATCAACCTCTTCGCCCTGCCCATCACCGTCCCGCTCGAGGCCGCGGTTCGATGACCGCACCCGACGGTCAGAAAATGTGGGGCGGCAGATTCGAGCGCGCCCCCGATGCTTCGTTCTACGAATTCGAGCGCTCCTGGAGCTTCGATCGCCGGATGCTGCCTCAGGAGCTTGCGCTCAATCGCGCCTGGGCCCGCGCCATCGCCGCCGCCGGAATTCTCACCGATGAAGAAGCCCAGCGCATCGTCGCTGCGCTCGATGAGATCGAAGCTCGCGCGAAGTCCGACCCCGCGTGGCTCGATGCTTCGCAGGCCGAAGACGTCCACCATTTCGCCGAATCCGCGCTGATCGAGAAACTCGGCCCGCTGGGCGCCAAGCTTCACACCGGCCGCAGCCGCAACGAAATGGTCGCGACCGAGTTCCGCATGTACGTGAAAGATGCCACGCGCGAGCTGCGCAGCGCCGTCGCCTTGCTCGCCCGCGCGATAGCCGTCCAGACCAAAACCAATCTTGGCATTCCCATGCCCGGCACCACGCACATGCAGCACGCCCAGCCGCTGTTGCTTTCGCACTGGCTCCTCGCACACGGCGAAGCCTTTCAACGCGACGCCGAACGCTTCGCAGCCTCCGCGGCCAGCGCGGACGCCTGCCCGCTCGGCTCCGGCGCTCTCGCCGGATGCGCGTTCCCACTCGACCGCAAGGCGCTTGCGCGCGATCTGGGCTTTTCGCGCATCACGGCCAATAGCCTCGACGCCGTCAGCGACCGCGACTTCGCGCTCGAAATGCTATTCGCGCTCGCCACGCTGGCGATGCATCTTTCTAGGCTCGCCGAGGACATGGTTCTGTTCGCCACGCCGGAGTTTGGCTTCATCGAGCTGCCTGACGAATATTCCACCGGCAGCAGCCTGATGCCGCAGAAGAAAAACCCCGATGCGTGGGAGTTGATCCGCGGCAAGACGGGCCGCATCTACGGCGCCCTCTTCGCGCTTTTCACCACTTGCAAGGGCCTGCCCTCGAGTTATCAGCGCGATCTGCAGGAGGACAAAGAGCCGCTTTTCGCGGCCCACGATCAAGCGCTCGCCATGTTGAAAATTGCCGCTGCAACTTTGGCCGCCACGAAATTCCGCGAAGCGCGCCTGCGCGAGGCGTCGCAAGACCCGGCCCTGGTCGCCACCGAAGTCGCCGATTACCTCGCCGCGCAAGGCGTCCCGTTTCGCGAGGCGCACGAAATCGTCGGCAAAGTGCTGCGCGCGGCGGAGCAGGAAGGAAAATCCATCCGCGAGATGCCGCTCGACCGGCTCGCCGCATTCTCGCCTGCCTTTGGTCGCGACCTCAGCACCGTGCTCACGCTCGAATCCGCTCTCGCCCGCCGCGGGGTTGCCGGCGGCACGGCGCCCGGGGCAGTTCGCGCCGCGCTCGAGGACTTCAACGCGCGCCTCGCGAAGCTCGAGGAAAAGCCTTGAATCCGCGCCTTTCCGCGTCCGACATTCCCGGCGGTTTCACTTTCGCGGCCACTCATTGCGGCCTCAAGCGCTCGCGTCTCGACCTCGGCATTCTCGTCAGCGATACTCCGGCGACGACCGCCGCCATGTTCACCCAGAATCAAATTGTCGCCGCGCCCGTGATCGCCTCGCGAGAGCATCTGCGCAGGTCGCGCGGACAAATGCGCGGCCTGATCGTCAATTCCGGCAACGCGAACTGCTGCACCAAGGAGGACGGCTATCCCGCTTCCATCGCCACGGCTTCGAAGTTCGCCGCGGAGCTGGGCGGCATAGACCCTTCGCAGATTCTGGTGTGCTCGACTGGCGTGATCGGCGCGCCGCTGCGCGTGGAAAAAATTCTCGCCGCCGTGCCGCATGTCGTGCTCGCCCGCAGCGCCGAGGCCGGAGCCTTCGAGGAGTTCGCCCGCTCGATCATGACCACGGACACGCGCCCGAAATGGGCCGCGGCGAAGTGCCGCGTCGGCGGAAAGCAGGTCCGCCTGCTCGGCTGCGCGAAGGGCTCAGGGATGATTGAGCCAAATATGGCGACGATGCTCGCGTTCATCGCCACCGACGCGGCGATCGCTCCCGCGCTGCTCGACCGCGCCTTGCGCGCCTCTGTCGAGCGCACTTTTAATTCGATCACCGTGGATGGCGATACCTCCACGAATGACACGGTCGCCGTGCTCGCTAATGGCCACTCAGGAGCGCGCGAAATCAAGGGCGCGTCCGGCGCCGATTACAAGTCCTTTCGCGCGGCGCTCGAAGGTATCTGCAAATCGCTCGCGCTGGCGATCATCGAGGACGGCGAAGGCGCCCAGCGCACCATCGAAATCGAAGTTCGCGGCGCGGCTTCGGAGCGCGACGCCCGCCGAATCGCAAAGACGATCGCCAATTCACCGCTCGTGAAGACGGCGTTCGCGGGTGCCGACCCGAACTGGGGACGCATCCTCGCGGCCGCAGGACGCTCCGGCGTGAAATTTGCCCCCCGGCGCGTGAACATTTCGATTGCGGGCGCTGCCGTGTGCCGCCACGGATGCGAACATCCCTTCGACGAGCGCGAGGTTCACCAGAAAATGCTCGCGAAGCACGTGCCGGTCCGCGTGGATCTACACTCGGGCAAAGCCTCCGCCCGCGTCTGGACCTGTGACTTCACCATCGAGTACGTGCACATCAATTCCAGCTACCGCACCTAACCGATTCCGCGCACAGACAGAATATTCTTCGTAGGGGCGCAGCACCGCTGCGCCCGGCAAACATGATTGATAATGCGCGGCCCATTCGGGTCCGGTTTCGTACCGCCGGCTCTTTTCATCCGGATGCTTTGCTACCGCGCTATTTCCACTCCCAATTGGCATACTCTTCGCGGAGTTTTGTCTTGAGGAACTTCCCAACCGACGTACGCGGGATTTCGCTAGCGAAAATGAAAGCGTCGGGCAACTGCCATTTCGCGAATTTATCCGCCAGAAACAAAAGAAGATCTTCCGCCTTCACTTCGGCGCCCTTTTTTGCCACCACCACCGCCAGCGGACGCTCCTGCCACTTCGGATGCGGGACGCCGATCACCGCGGCCTCGCTCACGGCCGGGTGTCCCATCAGCGCGTTTTCCAAGTCCACCGAACTGATCCATTCGCCGCCGGATTTGATCATGTCCTTGCTGCGATCCACTATTCGCACATAGCCCTCGGGATCAATCGTGGCCACGTCGCCCGTGCGGAACCACCCGTCCTTCGACCAGCGGTCGCCCGTTTCCGGCGCATCCAGATAACTAGCCGCCACCCACGGCCCGCGCACTTCGAGTTCTCCGAATGTCTTGTCGTCCCATGGAGCTTCGCCTTCCGGGCACATCACCCGCATTTCCACGAAGGGCGCGGGTATTCCTTGCTTCGCGCGAATTTTATATTCCTGATCTTCGCTGCATCCGGCCAGCGTGGATTTGATAGTTCCCATGCTGGCCATGGGCGCCGTCTCCGTCATCCCCCATATCTGCCGGACGCGAATCCCGAACCGGTCGAGCCCCCGAAACAAAGCCTCGGGCACAGCTGCGCCGCCGGATACGATCCGCAGGGGACGCGCGATCTTCCACCGCCCCGGATTGTTTTCGAGCGCTTGCAGGACGCCGATCCACAGCGTTGGCACGCCAGCAGCCAGCGTGACGCCCTCCCGCTCGATCAGGTCGAGCAGGCCCTCGGCATCCAGGTGCGGCCCGGGCAGAATCAGCTTTGCTCCCATCATGGCTGCCGTGTATGGCAGGCCCCACCCGTTTGCGTGGAACATCGAACTACACGCCAGGATCACGTCCCCGTGGCTGATTCCAAATGTCCCGTCAATGCACTCCGCCAGGCTGTGCAGCACCAGGGCTCGATGCGAGTAGACGACGCCCTTTGCTTTTCCGGTCGTGCCGGAGGTGAAGCACACCACCGCCGCTTCGTTCTCCTCCAGCTCGGGATACTCAAATTCGTCATCCGCCGCCGACAAGAAATCCTCGTAGTGTTCGAACTCCCGCGGTATTGCCGCGCCGCCAAACGGCGCCACGAACACGCGCTCGAAATTCACTTGCGCGCGGAACGATTCGTACACGGGCAGCAGAACGTCGTCCACGATCAGGAAGCGGTCACGCGCGTGGTTCGCGGTGAACGCCAGATCGTTCGGATGCAGCCGGAGATTCAGGGTGTGCATCACGCCGCCCGCCACCGGAATACCGAAATAGCATTCCAGATGAGCCGCGTGGTTCCACATCAGGGTAGCCACGCGATCGCCCCGCCCGATTCCCGCTAGTTCGAGCGCGCGGGCCAGCCGCCGCGTCCGGCGATACACGTCGGCATAGGTGCAGCGCGCGATCGAACGGTCCGGCCGCTGCGAGACAACCTCGACTCCGCCGAAAAGTTTCCCTGCGCGCTCGAGCATGGGCACGAGGGTCAGCGGAAAATCCATCATTGTCCCGCGCATGAACTTCCTCCGAGGGGAACTCGCGCGCATCCTACCACCAATCGCGCCGGCTCCGCAGGCGCGCGGAGCAACGCCGTAGCATCCTGGAGCGTCGCCGCTCGCCGTCGGCTGCAACGGTTGACCGCAGGGGGCAGTTGGAGCAAGATGCTCCTGTTGCTGGGGTGCTCGCTTCCGCTCGGGGCGGGTCAGCGCGTTGCTGCCCGCTTGCGGGCCGAGATCCTGCCTCTTCAGCCTCGCAGTACGCGCTCGCTTGCACCGGGAGCGCAAGGAGAACCAACGTGAAGAAACTGTACGTGGGTAATCTATCGTTCAAGGCTACTGAAGAGGAAGTGCAGGCGCTGTTTACGGAAGCGGGCGTGCAACCCGATTCTCTCACTCTGCTTCGTGATCGTTTCACCGGACAGCCGCGCGGGTTTGGCTTCGCGGAAATAAAAGATGACGCCGAAGCCGAAAAGGCCATCGCGGCATTGAATGGAAAGGAATTCCTCGGCCGGGCGCTGGTGGTGAACGAAGCGCGTCCACAGCGTGAAGGTGGAGGCGGCGGAGGCGGTGGGCGCGGTCACGGTGGTGGCGGAGGCGGTGGGGGTGGCGGGCGCGGTGGGGGTGGCGGGCGCGGCGGCCACGGCGGTGGCGGCGGTGGACACCGGTAAGGTTCGGCTTCATGCCAAAAACGAAAAGCCCGCTCTGCTTCGGCAGGCGGGCTTTTTTGTGTCTTCAGGATCGTGCCTTCAGGATCGCGCCTTCAAGATTGAGGCGCTGCGGCCAGCTCCGCAAGCCGATCGGCGATGCGCTCGGCCGCGCCGAACTGGTCGGGCATGTCCAACGGGAACGAGTCGGGTCGCGAGCGACCGGGTCCGTTGAAGACGTTGGCACCGAGGCCGACGCGGCTCATGGC
>PMUS01000067.1 GCA_003166795.1 Acidobacteriota bacterium
GGAAACCGCATTGCTCCAAACGCAGGCGGTTTCTGGCTGAAGGACGACGCTGGTGGTTCGGCTGCGCCGGGCACGGGCGCGCCTGGGGCTGGCTTGAGCGGGCCTGTTTCAAGTGTGGGAGCGGGAGCACGGACGGGCGAAATCGGACCTGGATATGGTCCCGGGTACGGGCCGGGAAGTGGACCTGGCAACGGATCAGGCGGCGCCGGTAACGCAGCAGGCGGCCTCGGCAACGGTCCTGGCGGTGGTCCCGGCAACGGCATGGGTAGCGGTGGCGGCAGCGGCTCTGGCGGTGGTTCAGGCACGGGCGGTTGGCAAATCCCGGGCGTTGGCCCGAACGCGGGCCCGGAAAACCGATGGGCGAATGCTTCGACGGGGATCCGCGCAACGCGGTCGGCACGCGCAGGCGATGGTTCGATGGCAGTTGAGACCGGATTGATGACGCTGCATGAGGACGAACTGCAAGGCATTCTGCAAGTTCTGGCGCAAATTGCGCGAACGAACGACGCATCGAAAGACAAACTCGATCCCGGATCGTTTCAAACGCGGCTTTCGACCCTGCCGCGGCGCGCTCGATTCACGGTGAGCCAGGCGCTATCGGCGCTAGCGGCGCAGGCGCCCTCGGAATCGTCGGACAAACCAACGCTGCTGAAGCTCGCGGAGCACATCGCCGTGCGGTTTGCGCTGGAAAGCTACGAACGCGGCGACCTGAAAGTGAACGCAGTGCGCCAAATGCTGGATGAAATGAACGGCGAGCTCGATGGACTGCGGAAGATCCTCGGCGTTTATGAAGAGAAAATGGCGCGCGCCGGAATTCACACACAGTCGCATATGGAAGTGCTGGCCCAGGAATTCTGGTCGCAGGTTCCCGAGGAGAAAAAGAAAACCGTGCTTGAAGGGCCGGATGCATGGTGCGTTCCCGCGGTCCGCGTGCGCGAGCATGTGGATGCGCTGATCGCGCGCGATGAAAAGGATTCGGCCGAAAGCATCCTGAAGAATTATGCGAACGGCATCAAGAACAAGAACACGGAAGCGCGGCGCCAGACGGCGATGGGGCTCGCGGAAATAGCCGGTCTGTACGCGAAGTCGAGCGAGCAGCTCTTCATGGACACGATTCGCGAGATTGGATTGCAGCTGGCCGAGGAAAAGGATCCGCAGCTGCAAAGCCTGGTGGGCGCGGCGTTCGTACGGCTGTCTCAGGAAGCGACGAAGAACCGCGCGTACCCAGCCATTCAGCGGTCGGTCGAATTAATTGATTATGTTGAATCGGAGCGGCCCGGAAGCGGGAAGAGTTTGCGGCCCCGCATCGGAGTGGAAAACCGTCTGCCGGAATTCATCGAAGAATCGCTGAAAAGCGGGAACGTGCCGTCCGGCTTAAAGGACCTGATGCGGCGAATGCCGGAGCCGGCGGCCGAACAGGTGGCGACGCGCTTCAGCCGCGTGGGATTCCGCGAGGATTGCGAACTTCTGGTTTCAATGATGGAAGTGCTCGGGCCTGAAGGTCTCGATCACCTGCGCAAACAGCTTAGCGAAGGCAGCCAGAACGTCGCCATTGACACGGTCGGAATTCTTGCGCGAATGGACATCGAGACCGTCGAGAAAATTCTGCCGGAGCGAATGAGGGAATGGAAACGGACGGCGCACGATCGCGTGGTGCGGCAACTCGCTTCGAGCGGATCGCCGGAACGCGGACGATTGTTGCTGCAACTCTTTGACATCCTCGACGCGCTGATTCGGCCGCTGGCAGTGGATGAGATCGGCATGAGCGGTGAAAAATCGGCCGACATGCGGCTGCTGCGAATCGCCGAGGGAGACCTGCCGAAAGGCTCCACTGATTTCCTGCGGTTGAAAGCGATGGAAGCGCTCGGCCGGCTTCGCACCTCGGGTGCCGAATCAATCCTGCGCAGGGTCGCCGAGGCGCGAAAAGCCTGGCGCTGGGCGAATCCTTCCGAGCTGCGAGTGGTCGCGGCGCAAGCGATGGAAAAAATAGACTCCGAGTGGGCGCGCGATTTTATTCCGCGAAGCGGGCTTAACGTCGCGGACTTTTCGATCGAATTGCTCGATGCCGATCCAAATTCATCGGCCATCCGTCAGCGGCGATATCCGCGGCTCCGGCTGGAACATTCGATGTCCGCCACCACAACCAACCTGCGCGAAAATTGCCGCCTGGAAATACCCGAAATGGCGCTGGGAGGCGGCGTCGCGCTTTGCGAGCAAAGCCTGCACCCCGGCAGCGTGGTAGACATCCGGTTGAATGCAGGGGGCAAACCTGTAAAAGCCCAGACCATCGTCCGCGACGCGAACACACAGGCGCGCGCGTTTGAGGTTGTGGATATGGAACTGGAAGAGCGGTCCAAGCTGCGCAGGCTGCTCGTGCAGCTGGGAAGCGCGCAGAAGCAGACTACGGCGAAGGAACGCAGCCGCCGCGGCACACGTACGATTCCCACGGGCGGCAACAACAGCTAATCCGTTTGCGAAGGCTCTCCGTATTCTTCTTTCATCATGGGCGCGCTGTGGCGCCGCGCGGTTTCATCTCGACAGTTTCCGCGTAAAGAGCCCAGTCGAATTGCTGCGTACAGCAATAATCCCACGCTGATTGCCGCGACTGCCCAGAACTGCGGCGATTCACTTTTCACGCCGCACAATCCGACTGCCGCGAGCGCTGCAGTGACGCCGTAGAGTGTGAGCACAATCCGGCGCGCAGGCCATCCGCGCGCGCTTAGCAAGTCGCAAAAGTGAAAGCGATCCCCGCTGAATGGTGACGAGCGGTTTCGCAGGCGGCGGACCGTGGCAAGAACGGTGTCGAGCAGCGGAAGGGCGGCGCTTAGCAGCGGAAAGAACAAGATGGATCGAGTTGTGGTATGCGGGCGGTAGAGATCAAGACCCAGAAACGCGATCCCGAAGCCGAGCACGGTGCTACCCGAATCGTGAGAAATTATCTTTTTCGCATTTTCGATAAATTGGGCGTGTCAACCCGCGTGGAATTGGTTCTCTATTGTTTTCAGGCGAAGGAGTCCCGATTGCTGAACGCTCCAGCCGCCGTCCAGGCGGGACAGAATGGTTCGAATGGAGCCTGAGCCACAGAAGATCAAATGCCGCGAGGAAGATACGCCCGCGAGCCAATCGCGGCCGTGATCGGAGTGACGCCCGCGTGCTCGCCATCCGGCAACGCGACCCCATCCCGGAACGCAACGAGCTTGCCGGACGATGCCGATACGCGCTCGCCGGGCACAAGAATACCCACGAAATTAAGCGGATCCGCTGAAGATAAGGTAACGGTTTCTCCGTCAGGGGGCAGGCCGCGCATAGCACGCAGCGATTCCAGGGCGACCGGCAGGGCAAATTGCTCTCCCAAAAATCCGCTGACGAAGCGCCCGCCGCGCACTTCGCCGCGGTCTTCCAGTCGCCGCAGTGCGATCAGCAGTTCGCGCCAGCGCGGCAGGATCGTCTCCCGCGTCAGCACTTCGCGGAACACCACGCCGTATCGCCGCAGGAGCATCCAGCACGTGGCGTCGAGAGCGTTCGCGCGATCCACGGGCGCGTCGGAATAGAGCAACGACCACCTGCCGGCGCTGTGCCGCGGCCGGGTCGCGCGTCCCGAGCCGTGGCCGGAGCGCCGCTTCGGATCAATCAGCGCGCGCAGATTGTCGAATCCGTCCGCCGTGATCATCCCCGCCGCGACCAATTCCCACAGCGCAGTCTCAACTTCCGCCTTGAGTCGGCCCGTACCGCGGACGACATCCGCGAAAAACGACGCGCCGCGCTGGCGCAGGTATGACAGGGCTTCGCTCGCTGCACCGCTCAGACCCTGCGTCTCGTCCTCCGGTTTCCGGCGAGGAATCATCCAGTCGGCGTCTTCGCGCACAAAAAATGTGATCGGGGCGACGCTCGTGGGAATCACCCGGCGCCCTTCGACGGTCACAGCCTCAAGGGTTGCGGGGTGCGGAGATAGGCGTCCCCATCCCACCGCACCGGTGAGACACAGGTTATCGAGGATCTTCGGATCGTAGGCTGCGACGCGACGCGCCAGAATTTGCCGTTCCCAGGATCGGGCGGGGGCTTCGAATCCTTGCAGTTGTTGCAATGCCTCCAGCGTTCCGCGCTCGCCAAGGAGCTGGCTGCTCGGCGCCAAGTGCTGCCAGCGAAGCAACCAGCGCATGAACTGCGCCGGCGTCATCGGCTCGATCTGTTTTCTCAGAGTGCCGACAGTCAACCGGTGAATGCGCGCAAGCAGGCGGCGCTCGCACCATTCCCGTTCTTCACCTGGTGAATCGCTGAAGCGGCCGCGCAGAATCGCGCCGCTTGCTTCGAGCCGCAGCAGTGCGCGATCTATCGCGGCTGTTGGCAATCGCAGAATGTCGCCCAGGACGTTTGCCGTTGTCGGGCCGGCGTGCAACATCCAACCGGTGACGAGCGCGAGAACGGCATCGTCCGTGGAAGGCGACGCCGTTTCGATCTCCGGGAGCGGCTGCTCGAGTTGTGCTGAGGGGAATATCTGCGCGAAGCTCAGGGCGCGCTCCGCGGACACCCACACGGTCGCGCCGCTGACAAAAGCCCGCGTCGCGCGACGCTCGGACGCAAGCTGCTCGAAAAATACGCGCCATGCCGTCGCTGATTCCTGCAACATCGCGCGCAGAGGCCGTTGCTCCGCTGTAGCGGCCATATTCTGCTCGTCCGATTGTCCGTCGAACTCGGGAATCGCAACGAGGGTCAGCAGCGCGTCGTGTAACTCCTCCGCGTCGCGGACGTCCGGCCACGCATCGGCGCGCACCTGCGCGATCGCCGCGGGATCGAGCCGCCCCACCTCGGACAAAACACTCTCCGGCAGCATGCGCCGCATCTCGACCGCACGAGCCCGGCGCTCTTCCAGCGGAGCGTCGTCCAGATATGCATACGGATTCGCATTCAGGATCTCGTGCGAGAACTGCGAAGGAATCGGCGTATCAACGGCCACGCAGCGAATGCGCCCCGAGCCAATGTCGCCGAGCACGCGCTGCAATCCTTCGATATCCATAGCCTCGGTGAGGACGTCTTTCATCACCTCGCGAATCAATGGATGGTCGGGAATTTTAATTTCGCCCTCAATATTTTCCTGGCAGGCCGCCGCCTCAGGGAAGACGCCGGCGAGCAGATCGTCCGCGCGCATGCGCTGAATGTTTGGCGCCACGCGCTTGCCGCCACGGAAGCGGAGGAGGGCAAGAGCCCGACCGGCGTCCCATCGCCACCGCGCGGTGAACAGAGGCGAAGCCAGCGCCGCTTGTTCAAGCACCTCTTTTACCGATGTGGGATGCAGGAAGTGGAAAACGTCCGCGAGAGGGAAGCTGTGTTGCTCCGCTAGAGAAATATTCAGCCCGTTGTCCGTGGCGGCGGCCTGCAGCTCGAAGTTGAACGAGCGGCAAAATCTCTTGCGCAGCGCGAACCCCCAAGCCTTGTTGATGCGGCCGCCGAACGGCGCATGGATCACGAGTTGCATCCCGCCGCTCTCGTCGAAAAAGCGCTCGGCGATCACGGTGGTCTGGGTCGGCACCGCGCCGAGCACCGCGCGCCCGGCGACGATGTAATCAATGAGCTGTTCCGCGCCCGCAGTATCAAGTCCGCATTCTTGCTTAAGCCAGTCCACTGCGGCAATTAGCTCGGGATTTTTCTCCTGCGCTCCGCCGGGCGCGACGTTCGGGGTCATCGCGCTCACAATCTCGCGCAATTGGGCAACGTGGTGCGAAAGCTCATCACTGCGCGCCGGAGCCTCGCCTCGCCAGAAAGGAACGTTCGGCGGCGCTCCTTGCGCGTCTTCCACGAGCACGCGGCCGGATTCCACGCGACGTATCCGCCACGAGGTGTTGCCGAGGAGCATGATGTCGCCCGCGAGGCTCTCCACTGCGAAGTCCTCGTCAACGGTGCCCACCGCGATGCCTTCCGGCATCGCGACGACGCTGTAGAGCGAGTTCTCGGGAATGGCGCCGCCGCTGGTGATCGCGGCGAGGCGGCTGCCGCGCCGACCGCGCAACCAGCCGTTCACGCGATCGCGATGAAGGTAAGCGCCGTAGCGTCCGCGCCGGGCGGCGATGCCTTCGGAAAGCATTTCGACGACCTCATCAAAATCCGCCCGCGCCAGATTGCGATATGGAAACGCTCGCCGCACGACCTGAAACAACTCGTCCTCGTTCCAATCCTCCGCCGCGCACATCGCCACGATTTGCTGCGCCAGAATATCGAGCGGCGTGTCCGGCAATATCAGGGTGTCCAAATCCGCCTGGCGAATCGCTCGCACCAGTGCTGCGCACTCGACCAAATCATCGCGCGTGGTCGCGAAAATCCGCCCTTTCGGCACTGCGCCGCGCCAGTGGCCGGCTCTGCCGATGCGCTGCAACCCGACAGCGATCGCTCGCGGCGAGCCGATTTGGCACACCAGGTCAACCGTGCCGATATCGATTCCCAGTTCGAGCGAGGCGGTCGCCACGAGCGCACGCAGTTGGCCGGTTTTAAGCTGCTCTTCGGCGGCAAGCCGCAGCTTGCGCGACAAGCTCCCGTGATGCGCCGCCACCGCTTCTTTGCCAAGGCGTTCGGCAAGATTATGCGCGACGCGCTCGGCCAGGCGCCGGGTGTTCACGAAAATCAGCGTCGAGCGATGCTGCTTCGCGAGTTCCGCGATGCGGTCGTAAATTTCGCCCCACATTTCGTTCGACGCGACCGCGCCGAGTTCGCTTGCGGGAACTTCCACGGCCAGATCGAGCTCGCGGCGCTGTCCAATCTGTACGATTGCCGGCTCGGGCCGGTCGCTTCCGGTAAGGAACCGCGCGACAAGTTCGATCGGCTTCTGCGTGGCCGATAGGCCGATTCGCACGGGCGCGCTTTCGGCCAGATGCTCCAGCCGCTCGAGCGAGAGCGTAAGATGCGCGCCGCGCTTATCGTCGGCAACCGCGTGAATCTCATCCACGATCACCGTTCGTACGCTCTTCAGAATCGCGCGGCTTTTTTCAGCCGTCAGCAGGATGTAAAGCGATTCGGGGGTGGTTACCAGAATGTGCGGCGGCCGCGCGAGCATCTTCTGGCGTTCATATGCGGGTGTGTCGCCCGTGCGCACGGCCGTGCGGATTTCCGGCATCAGAATTCCGCGCTCACCCGCCAGTAGCCGGATCTCTCCCAGCGGGATCTCCAGATTTTTCTGTATGTCGTTTCCCAGCGCCTTGAGCGGCGAAACGTAGAGAACTTCCGTGCGGTCGTCCAATTCTCCGGAAGTCGCCTTGCGAACGAGCCGATCAATGCATGCCAGAAAAGCCGCCAGCGTCTTGCCTGAGCCGGTGGGCGCGGAAATCAATGTCGTCTCGCTCGACAGAATGTGCGGCCAGCCCTGCAGCTGCGGTTCGGTCGGAGTGCCGAAACGCGCAACGAACCAGTCGCGGACTAGCGGATGCGCCCACGCCAATTCGGCGCCGGCGGATTCGGGAGGCGATTTGGGGAACTCGGTCTGCATCGGCGACATCCATTATAGAACTTGGCCGCGGCGCGGCAAATCCGAGGTTCAGCTTCTCTTTTTCTTCGCCTCATGCGATTTTCGCGCATGGCCGGCGCCTCGTCAAGCCCAACGCGGCCCGCCACTGGGTAAAGCGGTTCGCTTGTCCAGGCCGTTGGGCTTTAGCATCCAAACAAAAATGCAAAGGCGCGCGCGCAGCAATCCAGAAGCTCCGGCGCAGGCGAAAATCCCTTCGACGCCCGCCTTGAAGCGCTTCGTCGCCGCCTTGAAGAAGATTGCCAAAGCGATTTCCTGACGGGCGCGCTGAGTTCGCGCGTCCGACACCAGGTTTCGGCACACTCCGGGCCTCGAGCCGTCACATTGAAGCAAAGCTCTTGATAAGATAGATTTGCGTGAAGTGCCCGGGTGGCGGAATGGCATACGCGGGGGACTTAAAATCCCCTGACGCTTACGCGTCGTGTGGGTTCGACCCCCACCCCGGGCACACCGAATTACCGCTATGCGCGGCCGGTCGCGGCCACCGAAAGAGCATACCTTCCCGTTTTCGACCAAGCTCTCAAGTTAATGCGCAATTTGGCGGCGCGCCGGATTCCTTCTCATGCGGAGACGTCGCCCGGCGGGTGTTAACCGGAAGGGAAGTGGCGCTTAAAGTTATCATCCTTGTTGTATACCGTAAGACGTAGTAGACTCGCTACCACTCACGCCGATGCTCAAACTAGTCAGACCCGTCGCCCGTACCTTAAATAACACGCCGGTGACCCCGAAAATACGTTGGTCAATCCTTGACCAAACCAAAGATGCATTCAAGAAATCGGGAAAGTCGGGAGTCGTCATCTTTGTCGAACCAGATGACGTATACAAAGCCAAACTATGCATGTTTCTGATAAAACACGGCATTCAGTACGACCGCACGGGCAACGCCTACTTGGCGTTTGAACACTCGACCCAAGCTAAGGCGCTCTACCAGCGATTGATCGATGCCGGATTGAAAGGTGAGCTGGTCATAGCTCCCTGAAGCAGATCTGTACGGCCCTGTGTATCTGCTTGCCACTTTCCGGTGTATGATTTCCCTCAAATGCAAAATAACCGCAAGGATCTGAATCGCCCGATCACGTACTGGATTGGTGAAGGAGCGGGCTGGCTGCTTCAGCACGTCGTCACCGGGCTGGCCGCAACGGGCATCACGCCCAACATGTTTACATTCTTCGCCCTGGGCGTGAACTCCTGTGCTGCGGCGCTTTTTGCGATGGGCAGGTTTCGCGCAGCGGCAGCGGCCCTGTTTCTGGCCGCTTTCCTCGATATGGCGGATGGACAGGTGGCCCGCCGCGTCGGCCGAGTGACCGCATTCGGCGCATTCCTGGATTCGACGCTCGATCGCTATTCCGACCTCGCGCTTTATATGGGACTGGTCGTGTACTACACGCTGATCGGGCAGGTCTTCTACATGGTACTGGCGGCGGTGGCGATGGCCAGCTCCTTTATGGTCAGCTACTCGCGCGCTCGCGCCGAATCGTTGATTCCATCGTGCAAAGTTGGGTTCATGGAGCGTCCCGAGCGCCTGGTGCTGCTGATTCTCGGCGGCGCGTTTAATCGCATGGCGCCCGCGCTTTGGGTTATCGCCGTGATCTCGACGATCACGGTGATTCATCGCGTCGCCTACACTTGGCAGGAATTGCGCGCCGGCAGGTCTCTGCCCGAGGCCAGCGCCACGCAGGCGTTCTAAGTTTTCGCGGCCGCCTTCAGCGAATCTTCCACCGGCGTCGCAACAATATCCTGCACCCGCTGGCGCAGCGCGTCCAATTCTCCGCGCGGGATTTTCGAAGTGTCAATCGTGTCGTGCAAATACACCGTGATCTTTCCGGGATACAACATCCAGTGGCCGGTCCTGAAAAATTGATACGAGCCGACAATGCTCATGGGCACGATCGGCAATCCAAATTTCTGCGCGAGATTGAAGATACCTTTCTTGAATTCGTGGACGTGGCCATCGCGCGTGCGCGATCCCTCAGCGAAAGCGATCAAGCTGACGCCGGAATCCAGCGTCGCTTTGGCGCGCTGAGTCATGATTTCAAGGCTCTCGCGCGTGGGAGCGTCGGGCACGGCGACGTTGCCGAACCAGCCCATCATCCAGCCATAAATTGGAAGTTTGAAGTGCGACTCGAGCTCGAAGCCGCGAACGAACTGTGGAATCGCCGAGTAAATTACGAATGGATCGAAGATGTTCACGTGGTTGCAGATGAAGATGCTTGTAGGGTTCGGGTCGAAACCGGGCGCCCGCTGCACTTCGAATTGCACGCCCGCGAGACGCACGATGTTCCGGAAGAAGCCGCGATTCATCCAGTCGTGCTTGCGCCGGTCCACGCAAAGGCCAATAACCACGATTGCGATACCGAACACGGCAAAATGAATGCCGCTCACTGTCCATAAAACCAGCGCGCGAATCGTGAGCCATGCCTTCTTCATACGATGACGTCCAGCGCAGCCGGCAAAACTTCCACCGAGTGGCAGTCCAGACGCAGAACCTCGCCATCCACAATGACGTTCACAGGGCCGCCGAGATCGAGATCAACCCGCTCGACGGCGGCCCGCGAGGCCAGCGTATGCGTGATGTGCGTGCCGCTGAAGAGCCGCGGAAAATTCCAAAGCAGACGAAGGCGGCCCACGGGAGACCATCGTACGTACTCGATCTTTCCGTCGGCGGGATCGGCATGAGGCGCCATCATCATTTTGCCGCCGGTGAATTTGGTGTTGGCGAACGCCAAAAACAAGCAAGGCCGGCGGTCCCAATCATCCGCGCCCGGCACCCGGTGGGGAAACTCCAGGTGCTCGAGCCGCGCGAGTGTCGCGAGCACGCCCAAAATATAACTTGCGGCGCCCCAACGCTTGAATCTCCGATTGGCCACTTCGCCCGCGTCGGCGGCAAAGCCCAGGTTCAGCATGTTGATGAAATAGATTTCGCCGGCCTCATGGCGCAGGCGGATTACGTCGCACGAACGCCGGCTCTTCCGCCGAAGCGCCTCGATGGTGTGTTCAACGCCGCGGGATGTGAAGTCGCGCAGGAACGAATTGCCTGTGCCGAGCGGCAGGAATCCGAGCGCGGGCCGGCCCTGAGTCTCGGCCTCCGGAAAGAGTCCGTTGACGATTTCGTACGAGGTTCCGTCGCCCCCGACGGCGAGGAAATTCCGATAGCCTTTTGCATAGGCAGCGCGCGCAAGGTCGGTGGCTTCACCCGCCCGGCTCGTCTGAGTGACTTCAAGTTCGACCCCCGCCTGACGAACACGCTCGAGCGACGCGGGTGCGAGCTTGCCGCAGCGTCCGCCTCCGGCCGCCGGATTGACGATGGCGAAGAAGCGCGAGTTCACGTCCGACGAACCTCGATCAAGACAATCCGTGGGCAAG
This sequence comes from Acidobacteriota bacterium, assembly GCA_003166795.1. Taxonomy (GTDB): domain Bacteria; phylum Acidobacteriota; class Terriglobia; order Acidiferrales; family UBA7541; genus Palsa-295. Next base: position 10,871 of record PMUS01000067.1, read on the forward strand.
TCACAGCGGCACGACCGCCTCTCGGCTAACGGCCTGCCGAATCTGCTCAGCCAGCTCGGCGCGTTTGATCTTCAGCGACGCGGTGCGCGGGAAATCAAAGTCCCAGATAAGGAATCCGCTGACGCGCTTGTAATTCAGCAGCCGCCGGTTGCGTTCGGCGAGGCTTGCAGCGGTTTGCTCCCCGACCGGCTCGCCTGACTCGGGATGGAGAACCAGCACCAGCTGCTCGCCGACCATCGTGCGCGCAGGCCACAGAAAATTGGCCGCGAACACGCAATATTCCTTTGCCGCAATTCCCTCGAACACCGATTCCACATCCTCGGGATAAATATTTTTCCCTTCCTCGGTGACGATCATGTTTTTCCTGCGGCCGAAAAGCTGCAAGTGGCCGCTCGCGTCAATGCGTCCCAGGTCTCCGGTTAAGAGCCATCCGTCCACGATTGTTTCCGCCGTCATTTCGGGATCGTCCAGGTACTGGGACATCACCGTTTTGCTGCGCACGATTACTTCGCCGATGCCCTCGGCGTCCTGATCGCGTGTGCGAATTTCCATTCCTCGAACGGGCCGGCCGACGGTGTCGGGGCGGAATGGCTTCTGATCGTTCAGCGTGATCGCGGTGCACGCTTCCGTGCATCCGTAGCCGTTGTAAATCGGAATCCCCAGGTCGTGAAAGAACGCGATGGTCGCAGGTTCGGTGAATGCGCCGCCCACCAGCAGCGCGCGAAGGCTGCCGCCGAAGGCCTGATGAACGTCCTTGAGAAGTGCGCGGCTGAGTCCGAGGCGAGGCCGGCCATGCGTGAGCGCGCGATTGATTGAAATCACGGCGTTCAGCGCGCGGCGCTTCATCGGGGACAGCTCTGCAAATCGCTCGCGCAGGCCGCGCTGCAGATTGGTCAAAATCAGCGGGACGACCGCCATGTAGGTGATCTTGTAGCGCGTGAAGGCATCGCGGATGAATTCGGGCCGCAGCGTGCGCAGATGCACCACGGCGCCCCCTCCGGTGAACGGCATGATGAACCCGCCCATGAAATCAATCGCGTGATTGGTAGGAATGATGCTCAGGTAGCGCGCGCCCGGCGAGAAAGGAAAAATCGGTGTCACGGCCATGCACTGCTCCAGATAGTTCTCGTGCGTGAGGACGCATCCCTTCGGCCGCCCCGCCGTGCCGGAAGAATAGACGATGCACGCAGGGTCTTTGCGTTCACGCGCCACAAAGACCGGCTCGCCCGTGCCCCGGAAATCTTCCCAGCACTTTGCCCCCGCGAGATCGGCGCCCGCTGGTGCTTCGGTGACCAGAACTGCGCGCGCGCCCAGTGTTGCGAAATTCGGCGCCTGGATGATCCCTTTCCACGCGTGGTATTCGACGACAAGGAATTCCGCCTTCGAGTGCGCCAGCAGCTCAATTTGCTCGGCGGGAGTCAGCTTGTAATCGACCGGAACAAGGACGCCGCCGCGGAAGAAAATCGCGTACGCGGAAATCAGCCACTTCGACTGGTTGGTCATGATGATTGCCGCGCGCGTGCCGCTCTGAAAGCCCGCGTCCTGGAGCGCGCGCGCCAGCGGCAGCGCCGCTTCCTTGAATTGGCGATAGGCGAGCCTCGCCTTCTCGCGGTCGCGGTCCGCTTCGATCAGGCAGACCTCATCGGGCCAGCGGTCGAGCGCCGCGCGCAGCGCCTCGCCAAGGCACTTGTATTCTTTGAGGTCTAGCATCAAAGGCGGGATTGTATACGTTCGGCGAGCGTCCGGAAATCACTGACGCCCTGAAGTTCGTAATCGGGCAGCTCGATGTGAAAATGCTGTTCGAGGCGCGTCAGCAGATCGAGCGCCTGCAGGCTGTTGATGCCGAGCGTCTTGAAGAAGTCGTCGTCAGCGCGAAGCTGTTGGCGCGGCACTTTGAAATGCGCCGACGCTAGCTGCAGGACTTCATCTGTTGTTTTCTCGATTGTCGTCATCGCTTCGTATCTTGCCACATTTTGATTCTTGCCTGTGCGCGACGCGCTCGCGGCGTGCTGAACCTATGGCAAATAAGGTAGCGTGTCAGTACTCTCGACGAATTTGCGCAGGCCCGCTTCCACCGCGGGTCGCGTGAACAGATCGCAGAAGATGTCGATCTCGCGGCTTAGATCTTCGTGTGGCACCGGCTTGACGAATCGCTTGGCGGCGGCCGCCGTGTCGCGATCGAATTTGTTCAATTGCGCGGCAGTGGCGCGCGCTACCCGCAGCGCATCTCCTTCCGCCGTCACCTGGCTCACCAGTCCTACAGATTGCGCCTTCGATGCGTTAATGCTGCGTCCGGTGAGGAGCAGATCGCGCACGACGGCGTTGCCGAGGTCGCGCTTAAGCCGCGGGATGCCACCGAACCCGGGAATCAGCCCCAGCCGCAGCTCTGGAAAACAGAACCGCGCCATTTTGTCCGCGACGATCAGGTCGCACGTGAGCGCCAGTTCAAACCCGCCGCCAAAAGTGACGCCGTGGACGGCCGCGATGGTTGTCAACGGCGCCGCGTCAATGGCGTTCATCACCCGATGGATTCTTTCGAGGAATTCGCGCACGCCCGCCAGCCGCTCGCCGGCAGGCATCGCCTGCGAGCGGCGATACAGCTCGCGCAAATCAGCGCCCGCGCAGAAGCCCTCTGTTCGCGCGCTCGAAATAATCAGTGCGTGCGCGCCTTTTTCAAGCGAACCGAGAGCCGAGGCAAACTGCTCGAGCTCGCCGAGCGTGGCCGAGCCGATTTCGTTGCACGGTGCGCGGTCGAGCACCAGCTCGATAGTGCCCTCTGCGGCCGTCCACGAAAGCGTCTTGCCTGAAAATGTCCTCATGCGGGTTTTTTCTGGTAGAGCTTTTCGATTTCGGCTGCGTATCGCGCGGAGATAGCGTCGCGCTTGAGCTTGCCCATCGTCGTCAACAAGCCATTTTCCACGCTGAACGGTTCAGGCAGCACGTGAAAGGCGCGAATCTGTTTGTAGTGCGGTAGCCCCGCGTTCAGCGCGTCCAGAGTGGACTGAATTTTCGCGGCGCTCGTTCCGTTGGAGGAACCATTCGCGCCCGATGGGGTCACAAGCGCCGCGAGAAAGCTTCGCTGGTTGCCGAGCAACACGACTTGCTGCGCCTCCGGAAGGCTCGCCGCAAGCGCCTGTTCGAGAGGCTCGGGCGCGACATTGTGCCCCGAATTCAAGATGATCAGATTCTTCAGCCGTCCGGTAATTCGCCAATTGCCGCTCGCGTCTGCTTCGCCCTGATCGCCGGTGTGAAACCATCCGCCTTCGAGCGCTTTGGCGGTTTCCGCGGGTCGCTGCCAGTATCCGGGAAAAACATTCGGCCCGCGTACCAGAATTTCGGCGGTGCCGTCGGCCACCATCATTTCAATCCCGGGCACGGCGCGGCCGACGTATCCCGGCTCGACCTTTCCGGGCTCGTCCATCGTGCAGATCGCGGTTGTTTCCGTCAGCCCGTAGACTTGCAACACGGGAATACCGATCATCATGAAAAAAAGCTGCGTGTCGGCCGCGAGCGGCGCCGATCCGCAAATCAGGGCCTTCAGATTCGGGCCGATATTCGCGCGAATAGCGGGGAACATGATTTTCCGCGCCAAGGCCAGGCACAGCAACCCGCCCAGGCGCGCCTGGCCATCGCGCTGGCGATCGTATCCGGCGCGCGCCATTTCGAATAGCTTCGCTGCGAAGCCGCCGCGCTTCTGAATCGATTCTTCGACGCGGCGCCTCACGCGCTCCAAAAACATCGGCACGTTCACGAAATAATGCGGGGAGGCGAGCTTGAGTTCGTCGGCCAGCTTCGCCAAATCCGTGGAAAGCGTCAGCATAGTGTGGCGCGACAGGGAAGTAAGCAGCAGGATTCGCGCTGCGGCAAAGCAGAACGGCGCGTATTGAAAAACGCTCTCCTGCTCCACCTGTGCGCCCATTAACTGATTCAGGCGCGCATTCGTGCAGCCGAGCATGAACGTGATGTTGCCGGCATTCAGCACGACGCCTTTCGGCTCGCCGGACGTACCCGAAGTGTAGACGATGGTCGCCGCGTCGTGATCGCCGTGATGCCGCGGCGGCGAAGTTATCAGCGGTCTTTGCGCCCCGCCAAAAATCTCATCGAAGGGCACGATTGCCGGCGCGCCTCCCTGAATTTCGGCTCCCAGCGCCGGGTCAGCGCTGCAGACGAGCGAGGGCGTGGAGTCGCTGATCACCGCCATCCAATCCTTCGCCACCTGGCGCGGGTCGAGCGGCACCACGATCACGCCCTCGGCCATCAGCGCCAGGTCGAGCGCGACCCACCGAATGCTGTTCGGAGCCAGCAGCGCACAGCGGTCGCCAGGCTTCAATCCCCGTGCCACCGCGAATCCGCGTGCCTCGGCGATCATCGCCAGAAGGTCCGCGCCGGTCACCGAAACGATTTGTCCGTCGCGCACTTCTCCAAGCACCGGTTCATCCGCTACCCGCCCGAGCCGCGCGAAAATGGATTCGAGAAACGTCATGCGGCCATCACTCCGCTGTGTTCCTCAAGCAGCCGGCAGAGCACAGGGCCGAGCGACGGGAGATACTCCTCCCAGCCGCGCACGCCCGTGCGGATCGGAAAGTCCGGATATTGCCTCGCGACGCGCTCTTCGAAATAGACCCCCATGCGCGCCATCAATCGCAGATTGCGTGCGACCGTGCGGCCCATCGCCTCGCGAATTTCCTCAACCTCAGAATCGAGTGCGCCGAGCGCCGCAACAATTTTGTCCGCCAAGTCGGGCTCGTCCACTTCCATCATCAGGTGCTCGTGGCCGCGCTGGTGCATCAAGTTGCGGATGCGCTCGTCCATCGTGACGCCCGCGGAGGGCACGCCAGCGGGCATGGAGGTCACGATCGCATGGAAGCGCGACGATAGCAGCCGGTCGCAGGATCGCAGGATGCTCACAAGCTCGTACATATTGCGCTCGTCGGACGCGAATATCGGCGCCCCGCCAATCTGCTGCGCCACGCGCTCGCACGCATCGCGGTCGAGCATCTCCATAGCGACCAGAATGGGAAATACCGATCGAGTTTTCCGGTATCGCTGGACGCCATCGGCTATCGCCGAGAGATACTTTGCGTACGCAGCATCAACGTCGCGACCCGAGCGATGAAAGTAGATCGTGCGGTAGTAGCTCTTCTCATATGCTCCTCCCGCCGAGTGCGCCACCCATTTCCCGAGGGATGGCTTCACGGGCCACCAGAACGGATTGATCGGGCAAATCGCGAGGACGGGCGTTGCGCCGTCCCATCCGGCATCGCGCAGAGCCTGTCGGCCATATTCCGGACCGAGCGGCTGGAATGTCCAGGCCGTGTCGGTTCCGAGTTCGGTGGCAATGCCGAGCTTTCCGAGGATCTCCTGCGATTCGGCGTTGCGCGTGATCACCAGAGAATCGTGGCAATAGCGCTTGACCATCTTTTGCAATAGCGGATCCATCGCGCCTGCCTCGCCGCCATAGGCCACGCTCAGCTTGTTGTGCGCGGATGCGATGCCGAGCGAACCCACGATCATGGCCGTAAGCGCGTTGGCGAATTTGCTCTTGAACATCGAACCTTCGCAAGCCACCACGCCNNTCGAAATCCTGCGTCATTACCGTCCCGGCCAGATTCTCGGCGCCCAGGATCCGCTGCATCTGCCGCACGATTTCTTCCACACGGATGTCGGAACCCGTGTTGCGCGTGCCGTTGTACCCGGCGAAAAGCAGCTTCAGTTTCTGGCCTGGCTTCCAAGGCTTACCCGTGCCAAGCACGAACTTGAGTTTATTCAGCTCGATCAGGCTGCTGACCCAGGCCTCGATCGCGACGTCCATATCCATCATCGCCGTAAGTCCCGCGCGCCGCTCGACCCGGGCGACGCCGCCACCGCCTGCGATTTGCCAGCGCCGTCCGAAGGCCAATCGCGATACTTGTACATGAAATGGTTCTCGCGGCTGAAATGCAGCAGCGGATAGCAGTATTGCGAAAAAGGCACAGGGCTCCGGCCCATTTCCGCCACCACGCGCTGGTTGTCGAACACCGTGTTCCACACCAGGTACGGCAGGAACACCTTCATCAGCTTCGCCAGCCCGCCCACTTTTCCCGCGCCACCCGCCAGCGCGTTGACCATTTTCGACGATGGTCCTTCCAGGCTCGGCACATACATCGGCCCGCGCTTCCCCTGCGCCTTGGCTAGCGCGCCTGTCAATTCCGCGAACGTTTCGGAACCGGTGCCCGACGAAAGATGATAGATCTCGTGAGCCGGCTGCTCTTTCTGGTGCAGCGTCGAGATCGCATCGGCGACGTAATCCACGGGCACGATGTCCACTTTGTCCGTGGAGCGGAAGGGAAGCGCGGGCAGCCCGGCGAGAAACACAAACGCGCGAACCATTTCGAACTGGTTTGTTTCCGGGCGCCGGCTGTCGCCCAGGACGATGCTTGGCCGGAAAATCGTCCGCGGCACATCCGGGAGTAATTGGCGAACCATGTGCTCGCAGAATTTCTTCGTGCGCGCGTAGGGATCGTAGTCCGAACGGTTCCAGTCGATGGCCGAATCTTCCTCAACCATTTCGTTCGCCCTGTGCCCTGCAACGGCCACGGTGCTGACGTGGCTGAACCGGCGCAGGCCGTGTTCGTCTCGGGCGCGCATCGCCAGTTGAATCACTTCGAGCGTCCCGCGCAGATTCACGTTGAGACAGCTTTTCTCGGACTTGCGATTCAGCGAGGCGGCGCAGTGGATCACGGAATCCGTGGTCCGCACGAGCTGGCTGTAGTCGTCCTCGGACAATCCGAACCGCGCCTCCGTCAAGTCACCCAGGAAAATCCGGATGCGGCCATTCAGAAAGGATTCGAGGTGCTGAAAATCCATGTGGAGTTGCAGCGAGCGCCAGAGACGGCGCCGCGCTTCTTCGGAATCGTGTGCGCGCACCAGCACGTTCAGCGGCTCGGAATGATCCGCGAGCAGGTTCGATGCAACGTGGGCGCCGATGTATCCGGTGCACCCGGTCAGAAGGATGGCCACGATTTTCGGGTGTCAGGGCGTCGTTGCCGGATTTGAACCTGCCGCTCCGGCGGCGCTCGCTTCGGTGCGAGCCGCGAGAGGCACGCTACGCCTCGGGCGAGCTTCCTGTGGACGGCCCTCGATCAGAGGATAGCACCACTTGCGCAGCGCAGGAATGTGCACGTTGATCCAGTAGTCCCACCAATCGAGCGAGCGGGCGTCGTAGCCGAATGCAGCGCACTCCTCGGCCGGCAAGGCGGCGCTCAGTCTTTCGATGTTTGCCGCTTCAAACACGTGATCGTTATCCAGGATGAACGGTTCGAAAAGCGTCACCAGTTTGATCACTTTTTCCAGTTCGCGCTCCTGCCGCGCCAGCGGCGCCCGTGCGAAGCCCAGCGGCTCGACGCTTCGGTTGATCGCCTGCACGACCATTTTTTGAGCGGGCGCGGAAAGCCTTTTGTAGCGCGATTTGGAGACGGGGATGGCGTCGAACTTCAGGCGCACGCGCTGCTGAAAACGGTCCTGCGACCGGTAGAATTTCCTGTGGCCCAGGCCTGTTAGCTCGATGGATCGCCGCATGTCGCAGGGATTCGCCACCGACGTTGCCAGGTGGTAGACGCGCTCGTGCCTTCGGGCGACCAGCGCAGCCGCGATCAAAGTCATCCCCCGCGAGACGATGTCCACGGGAATCAGGTCCAGGCACTTGCTCTCATTCGTCGGGAGCTGGCGAAAAAATGTGCCCAGCAGATACGAGAGCGATGCCGATGTGTTCACTCCCTCGTTCCAACCGACGAACGGCTTCTCAATGGATGATTCGACGATGGACGGCCTCACGATCGCGACCGCAGCGCCGGGCGTAGAGTCCACGTAGCTGCCAATCAGCGATTCCGACAGGCTCTTTGTGAACGTGTAGGTATTGGGCCAGCCAAGCTCGTTCGCTCGTTTTGTTCCGGCGTCCATCAGGGCCTGCCGCAGCCACCGCGTGCGGTTCTTTCGAATCTGGTTATCCAGCGCGACGCCCTGCAAGCTTTTGGACGCCTGCCTTTTGTCGAGCGCTTGACGGCGAAGCTCCTCCGTCACCTCCGCGGACTCCGCGTGCGCTTCCGTTTCGCGGATCAAGACTTCGAGCGATGCGCACTCCTTCCGCGCGTCGAAATTCGCGATGCCGGCGGGACAGTAGTTATTGGAGAAATCCTCGAGGATGCGTCCGTCGCGCCGTCCGATGGCGTAACACGTGGAAAGATGCAGAAGGGCGGCACGATCGCACTCGTGCACAAAATGCAGCAGATGGTCCGTCGCGTGGACGTTCATCGCCAGCGCGTCGCGGAGGTCAGGGTTGAAATCCGTCAGCCCGGCGCTATTGACGATCAAGTCCAGCGACCGCCCCAGGCGCTCCCGCGCTTCCACCGTCAGTCCGAGCCCGGGTTTGCTCGCATCGCCTGCCACCACCTCTACCCGCTCGCGCAGGAAATCCGCGAACCGGTCGCCGTGCCGCTCGGCCAGCCGGTCGAAAACGGGTGACTCGGAAACCATGCGTTCAAAACGCTCGAGCGCCGTTGCCGCGCGATGGCCCCGGATCAGCAGATGGACGCGGCCGATCTCCGGCAGCTCGGTCAGCAGATTCGCGAGCCAGACCTTACCGATGAAACCCGTGCCGCCGATGAGCAGTATCTGCTTTCCGCGCAATGTCGCGCGCACGGAAAGAGGGACGCGATTGTTCTGCGAGTCGAAATGAACCACGGGCACGTCAATCCTCGGCGACGGCCGCTGCGCCGACCGGATCGTTTCGTTCAGTACTTCTGGTTTTTTCGCGAAGCCAAGGTCGTGCAACAGCTTTGATCTCGCGATCGTCCCATCCGGGCGATCCGTGCGAAGCTTTGCCAATGGGCCGCGCGGGCGAATCACGGGATCGAGCAGACGCCCGGTGGCGATTCCGTCGCGAAAATCGAGGCGATTGCATAAGATATGCCGCACGCCTAGATGAACGGCGAGGGGCCGCATGATGTGATCGAGCCCCTGGCTGACGAGCACTACGTCCGCGCCGGACGCGATGACGCGCTGCAGTGCCTCGACGCCGCGCGGCTTCAGGCGCGGCTTCAGAAAGTACTCGAAAAATTCCTCGCCAAGGAGATCGAGCCGGTCCCGGCTGGTGTGCCGCAGCACCGCGTGCAGCACGCGCGTGGCAAACACCCGGTCCGAGGCGTAAAGAAACGGCCGTGCGACGGCCAGCACACCCATCGCTCCGCGGCGCGCCCACCGGCCCAGAAAGCTCTGCGCATTCCACGTAAAGAACGCGACCGGACGCACGGCGGTTAAGTTCAGCAGACTCCCCTCGACGCGCCAAAAGACAGGGTCGCGCACAGCCGCCGGGGAATCTTGCGTGCGCGCGGGGCCAGCCGGATTCGACTCCATGAGCTTGGACACAGACATGGTTGGCAGAATGAACGTGAGTTGCTACGCGCCGAAATTAGCACGCTTCGCTCGCGGCAATCAAGCGACCGCCGCGGCACGAATCTCCAGTTTACAGGGAAAGCGAGTTGCAAGCATACAGGCCGACGCTCGGGCAGTGGGTCAGTTTCCGATAATGGGTTAGCGGTAAGTGGCTCACGATTAGGAATATGGCCTGACTACACCGTCTACTTCCAGTGCCAGTTAGGCGACCTGCCCGCTAGGCTCTTTTCGTTGAAGGGTCACAATTAGGGACAATTGTATTGGAGATCTAGGAAAATGGTCTGGCAAGACTGGCTTTTGGGCTCTCTTTATCTAACTGCGCTGGCAGCTCCGCCTGTGTCCCTGGGATTTGCGTGGTGGGGCTGGGCCCGTCAAGCTGGTTTTCAAGATCCCAAATGGCGCGCCATCGTTTTTTTGTCCGGGCTGTTGGCTAGCACTGCCAATTTCGTGTTGTGGTGGGGCTGGGTAATTTGGCTCCGGTTCCATTTCACCACTGAGTCTTGGAGAGTTCGAGATCCAGTTAGCAATGTCGCTATCTTCTTGCTTTTCTATTCGATTGTGGCGGCAATAGCGGGCAAAGGCCGGCATCGCGTTCTGATAGGTCTAAGTGGGGTGTTCGCGATCCTTCCATGGATTCCTGTCGGCATCCTTTAGCCTTGCCTGCGCTCCTAGCGCCTGCCCTGCTGACTCCCGCTAAACGCATTACCGGAAACTGACCCACTACCGACGCTCGGGAACGAGCTTTCACGGGGAACTAACGGAAAAGCTGGAGCGAGCCCGCGCGGGCCCGCCCCAGTCTCCCGGGCAGGACAAACTCTAGTCCGCGGCGGTCACTTCCTTGGCCTGGCCGACAACTTCCTCGATCTTCAGACCGAGCCCCTTCGCCACGCCGGTCCCGTACGCAGGATCGGCTTTGTAGAAGTGGCTGATCTGCAGCTCCTGAATGCGGCGAGGAGCCGCGCCAAGGCTGCCGACAATGTTGCCGACCAGCCGCTGGCGCGCGTCCGGCGTCATCAGACGGAACAGGTCGCCGGGCTGCGAGTAATAGTCGCTGTCGAGCCGGTGATTGTGACGGTCAACCGAGCCGCTGATCGTCTTCGGCCGTTCCCGATACGCCGGGTCTTCCTTCGGACCGCCGAAGCTATTCGGCTCGTAGTTCGGCGCCTTGCCCTCGTTTCCGTCGAAGCGCATCGCGCCGTCCCGCGCGTACGTGTGATACGGGCACTGCGGCTTATTTACGGGAAGAGCGTCGTAATTCACGCCCAGCCGGTAGCGATGCGCGTCCGGATACGAAATCAACCGCGCCTGCAGCATCTTGTCCGGCGAATATCCCATCCCCGGCACGATGTTCTTGGGTTCGAAAGCAGCCTGCTCGACTTCAGCGAAATAATTCTCCGGATTGCGGTCGAGCACGAGCTCGCCTATTTCGATCAGGGGGTAATCCTTGTGCGGCCAAACCTTCGTCAGGTCAAACGGATTGATGTGATACGTCTCCGCTTCCTTCTCCGTCATCACCTGTATGGACACGCGCCATTTGGGAAATTCGCCCTTGGCGATGGCGTTGAAGAGATCGCGTTGCGCGTAATCGGGATCCTTGCCCTTCATCACTTCAGCGCTTTCGGCGTTGAAGTTCTTGATCCCTTGCTTCGTCTTGAAGTGGTACTTCACGTAGAACAGCTCGTTCTTGCTGTTGATCAGGCTGAACGTGTGGCTGCTGAAGCCGTCCATGTGCCGATAGCCATCTGGAGTGCCGCGATCGGAGAAGAGAATCGTCACCTGGTGCAGCGATTCCGGCGAAAGCGACCAGAAGTCCCACATCATCGTGGGCGACTTCAGGTTCGTTTCGGGGTCGCGCTTCTGGGTGTGAATGAAATCTCCGAACTTCAGCGGGTCGCGAATGAAGAAAACGGGTGTGTTATTTCCCGTCATGTCCCAGTTTCCTTCTTCGGTGTAGAACTTCAGAGCGAATCCCCGCGGGTCGCGCTCGGTATCCGCGGACCCCTTCTCGCCGCCGACGGTCGAGAAGCGAATGAAAGTCGGCGTGCGCTTGCCCACGGCGGAGAAAAGCTTCGCCGTCGTGTATTTCGCCACGTCGGGATTGGTGCAGACGAAATATCCGTGCGCGCCGGAACCCTTCGCGTGGACCACGCGCTCGGGAATCCTCTCGCGATTGAACTGGGCCATCTTTTCGAAAAGTTGATAATCCTCGAATACGATCGGTCCGCGCGGACCCACTGTGAGCGAATTTTGGTTGTCTCCGACGGGCCGTCCGGCCGACGTGGTCAGTTTGTCTTTTTCTTCAGGCATGGAAACTCCTTTCAGCCGGAAGGGTAGCCCATTCCCGGGCTATGCATCCAATATATAGTTCGCATACAATAGATAGGCATAGCCTATGGGATCAAGCCGATGGAGCTAGATCAACTCCGCTATTTCTGCGCCATTGTGGACGCAGGCGGCTTCAGCCGCGCCGCCAGGCAGATTCACGTCTCGCAGCCCTCTCTTTCGCAGCAGATTCGCAAGCTCGAGGACGAACTCGGCGCGCGCCTCTTCGATCGGCTCGGTCGCTCTGTGCGCCTCACGGAACTCGGACGCGCATTTCTGCCGCATGCTCGCGGCGTCCTTCGCGAACTCGAAGCGGCTCGTGGCGACGTCCTCGAGCGAAAGGCTTCCATCGGCGGCACGATTTGCGTCGGTGTGATCCCCACCATCGCCCCGTATTTCCTTCCGCCGCTGCTCACTGCATTCTCGCGCCAGCATCCCGAGGCGCGAGTGACCGTGGTGGAGGAGATCACCCCGCTGTTGCTCGAAAAATTGCGCGCCGGGGGCGTGGATGCGGCCCTGGTGGCGCTGCCGCTGCCGGTTCGAAGCCATGAATTCGAAGCGTTGCCGCTGCTGAGGGAAAAGCTCTACGCCGTCTTGCCGAATCGCCATCCCCTCGCGCGCGGCCCGGCGTTGTCGCTGAGTGATCTGAGTGGGGAACCGTTTCTATTGTTGCGTGACGGTCATTGCTTCCGCGAAACAGCTGTGGCGGCCTGCAAGCGAGCGCATCTGAATCCGCAAATCGTATTCGAGAGCGGCCAGTTCAGCAGCATCTTGAGCATGGTCAGCGCGGGGCTGGGTGTATCGGTCGTGCCGGAAATGGCGCTGGAGAAGCGCCCGGGCTGCCGGTTCGTTCCGCTGGCGGACGAACGCGCCGCGCGCACGATCGGAGCGATTACCCTCCGGGGAAAATCCTCGACGCGCCTGCAGGAGGCGTTTCTCGCGCATCTTCGCGCATCTTCGCGCGCAAGCGCAGGCGGACCTCCCGCGTTCCACGCAGGCTGACTAGCCCAATTCTCCGCTTATCGGCCGCCGCCGTTTGCCGTTCCCGCTTTCACCCCTGCGATCCAGGAATTCGTTCGCGCATCCAGCACATCCAGAGGCAGCGCTCCTCCGCTCAGCATTTCGTCGTGAAAGGCCTTGAGGTCAAACTTGTCCCCCAACTGATCCTGTGCACGCTTGCGGAGCTCCAAGATTTTCAGTTGGCCGATCTTGTAGCTCAGGGCCTGCCCCGGATAGGAAATGTAGCGGTCAACCTCGGCCTGCAAGTCGTCTCCGGTTTCCAGCGAGTGGTCCTTGAAGAACTGGACCATCTGATCGCGCGTCCAGCGTTTGTAATGAACGCCCGTATCCTCGACAAGCCGGCTTGCACGGAGTTGCTCGCTCGCCAGTCGCTCGAAGTCGCTGGCGGGGTCCTGGTAGAAGCCGATCTCTTTCCCCAGCCGCTCGGCGTAAAGAGCCCAGCCCTCGATGTACGCGGTATACGACGCATGCTGCCGGAAGGGCGGAAGCTCGGGCAATTCCTGCTGGATCGAAAGCTGCAGGTGATGGCCCGGCACGCCCTCGTGATAAGCAATTGCCTCGATCTCGGGCAGCTCGCGATGCTCGAAGTCGCCGGTGTTTACGTAAACCCTTCCAGGACGCGAGCCGTCTGGCGTCCCTTCAAAATAGCTCGCCGCGGCGGCCTCTTTTTCACGGAACGCCTCGACAGGCACGACCTCAAGTTTGGATTTCGGAAGCAGCCCGAACAGTTGCGGCAGCTTCGGCTGCATCTGCGCGATGTAATGGCGGTACGCGTTCATGATTTCGTCGCGTGATGTCGCTTTCTGCTTGGGATCGCTCTGTATCGAGACGGCGTAACTCTTCCAATCCGGAAATCCCTGTTGCTTGGCGATTGCGGTCATCTGCGCTTCGGAGTCCTTCACTTGCGCCATCCCCAGCTCGTGGATCTGCTCCGGAGTCATGTCCGTCGTCGTCATTTCGCGGACGGCGGCCCGATAGCGCGCGTCGCCGTCGGGCAGCGCCCAGAGTCCGGGGTCGTCGCGGCCGTTCGGCTCGTATTCTTCCCGCACGAATTGGCTGAGCTTCGCGTACGCAGGACGCACTTCGGTATCGATCGCTTTTACAATCGCATCGTGCAAGCGTTTCTGATCCTCGGGTGAAACCGCGGCCGGGAATTTCAGGATCGGAGCGGCAAACGCGCTGGCCTCGCCCGCGGCGGCTGCAATCGAATCGCACTGCTTGGCCACCAGTTCCAGCACGAACTTCGGCGGCATCAACTTATCTTTCTCCCCGAGCCGGGCCACTTCGATTATCTGGTCGATCGCGCGAGGCATCTGGTGCAGCCGTGCCAAATAGTCCTCATAGTGTTTCGAAGTGTCCGCGGGCACGCCGCTCGGGATCTGCGCGAGGCTCAAATGAACTCCGGTGAACTGGTCGAGCGGCATTTCGTAATCCTTTAGCTCGTCGTCCTCTATGTCTTGGCGCAGTTTGCGCGCGAGAAGAGTCTTATTGAGCTGCTCTTGTTCGGGGAATCCCGCGGTGTCAATGGCATCCAAGCGCGTCAGGAAGTCCCTAGACGCCTTGTCCTGTCTCATCACCTCCGCGAGGGAGAAGTCATCCACTTTGTCGTTGTAGCGGTAATCACCGAAGACTGTGGCTGTCAGAGGACTTTCATGCAACTCGTATTCCCACTCCTCGGCGATCAGCTTTTTCAACGCCTCTCTGCGCTCATCGAGGGCCGCCGGCGTGGACGTACGCCGCGCGTCGGTCTGACCATAGGTCGCGCTACCCCAGACCAAAACGGAGCATACGGTCGCCACGATAAATCCGAAACTCTTGAATCGCATAATTTCCTCGAAATTAAATTTTCGTGTCGGAACCGAACGCCGCAAGAAACAGATGCCAACCTACACCAACGCGCCTGCCGGCAAGCAGTCCGGCGCTCCGGTGCTCGCCAAATATTGGACGTGCCAAACTCGGGAATGCCGTTTTGTTTGTGGGCCGGCCCTCAATGCGCGGAATCGCCGGGCTCCGTCTCCGTGATCGGCGTGCGCGTCCCTCCCGGCACCTGCATCCCGCTCTGCAATATACCTGTAGGCCAGAGCAACTTGATGACGTCAGCCTGCCGCTCGTTGCCCATGCCGGTCAGAATCTCCGGCGGACCCTGACCGAGATATCCGGAAGCGCCAGTGACTTCCCAGGCCTGCCTCAACGCGCCGGAGAAGATATCTACCCGAGTCCCAATTCCGGTCTTGTTGTCCGGATCGCCGCTCAAGGCCAGCTTCAGCCAGCCGTTCTTGTTTCCACCCACATTTTTCAGAAGCACCGGCGGCAAATTATTCTGGGTGATCAGCAGATCCGCCGATCCGTCACCGTCGTAATCGAACGCGATCACTCCGCGCGGATTGTGCAGCATGATTTTGTCGAGGCCGGTCTCATGCGAAACATCGCGAAAACCCGCTGGTCCCTCATTGCGGAAAAGCGCGATTCGGCCTTCGCCCGCAAACGTCTCGCCCACGGCGACCAGGTCCACCCAGCCGTCGTTATCGTAATCGAGCGCGGCGATCCCCCAGGCGCGCATCCAGGCCGGCACCACGAGCGGGACGCGTTCAAACGATTTTCCCCGCACGTTTCGCCACACGGTCACGGCGGGCGACGCCCAGTGCGTGAATGCCAGATCCATCCAGCCGTCGTGATCGAAATCGGCCGCCACGACACCCGCCGCGGGACCCGGCATGCTGATGGCCCATGGGCTCGTGGCGCGAAACGTGCCTTCGCGGGTGTTCACGAATACCGTGGGGAACTTCTGCCAGCCGGTAACAACCAGATCAATCGCGCGATCGTTGCTCAGATTGCTTCCGACGGCGCCGACCGAAGGTGAGCTGCCGCCAAGTCCCAGCTCTTTCGTCCTGTCCACGAACGTACCGTTCCCGTTGTTCCGCCACAGGATGTTCCCGGGAGTGGGCGCATCCTCCGGGAACGTAAAAAGGTCGATTTTGGACTCGAGTGGGAAGTTGCTGAACCGCGTGACGTAAATGTCGAGGTCACCGTCCTGGTCGTAGTCAACGAACGTCACGCCCATCGCGAGGGCAGATGCCCCGTCGCCCGCTTGTTCCACCGGTTGGGGAATGGGCTGGTCGCCGGCTTGGTTCGCCTGTTGATTTGCCTGGCGAAGCCCCGCGACATCGGTCACGTCCTTAAACGTCCCGTTGCCTTCATTGTGAAACAGCGTGATGCCATCTCCTGAGGTGACCGCGAGGTCGGGGTGGCCGTCATTGTCATAATCGCCGACGGCGCAGCCGATCCCCTCGCCGTGGAATTCGAGCTTCGCCGCTTTCGTCACTTCGACGAACGTCCCCTTGCCAGTATTCCGATAGAGCGCCGCATTCCCTTTGCCATCCGCGTTGACGAGAAAAATGTCGGGCTTGGCGTCGCCGTCATAGTCGAACACGCAAGCGCCGCTCCCGAGAAAGCTCGCCAGGGTGGATGCGGGGGCTTCGCCGACGGGGATGAGATGCTTGCCGCCCGGCCGCGCACGAGTCGCGGCCACGGCCGGCGCCAGCGGCAAGCCCGAAATCGAAGTCACGTTGACGAACGTGACCGGAATCGCCGGAGGCACAGGTTCGGCGGGTGCTGTCATCTCCTGTCCGAACGAATACTTCCCCTGCTCGCCGTAGAGAAAGCGAACCGGCGCGCCCAGTTTTTCATCCGTGATGCGCTGGAACCGTTCGAGGTGCGCTTTCGCGCCGTCGGCGTCACCCATATGCTGTTCGGCCTGGGAGAGTCCGTACTCTGCCGAGGCATGGAACGGATCAAGCTCGATCGCCCGTTTGAACGCCGCGACCGCTTCCGCGTATTTCTGCGCCTGCGAGGCGAGATACCCCAGAAAGTATTGGGTACCCGCGTCGTTCGGATCGATTGCCGCCACCTTTTCAAAATCCTCGCGAGCGGCGTCGGGGTGCCCCAGAGCCTTTTCGAGCAAGCCGAGGCTGTACCAGGCGCGTATGCTCTGCGGGTCTCTTTCGACAGACTTGGCAAGCACCTGTCGAGCGTCGTCGTACCGGCCCATGTTCAGCAGAGCGATTCCCATATTCAGGCAGCCCGTGTCGGAATCCGGGTTCATCACGCACCCCGTCTGAAATCGGCCCAGCGCGCCGGGAAAATCGCGCCGGTCCATTAGAGCGAGGCCTAGATTGTTCTCCCGGATCGCCTGAGCCAGTGTCGCGGCCGGGGGATTCGCCTGGCCCGCGGACGCCGCGATGGCGGGCTTTCGCGCGGCCGGTCGCTTCTTCTGCTGGGCCACGCCGGGGCTCGCGATGCCGCAAGCCAGCGCTAGCATCGGGACCACGAATTGCACGCGCCGGGCAAATGTTCTATTTGTGGGATTCATGAAGATGATCGCGGTTCGGCGGGCATTCTACCGTATCGCGGGGCTTTGCCGCGACGCGTCTGATCGCGTGCCATTTTCCACGCCGTGTTTTGGCCGCCACGGATCCATTCTGTGCAGCCGCTGCTAAGTTCTCTCCCGCCAGTGCGGCGCTCTCTGGCCACTCATCTGCAATGTTGAGCCCTGCAGGCCCAGCCAGGAAGAGGACGGCCATGGACACTTTTGTCGGATTCGCAGAGGTAGCAGGAGTAATCATCGCGGCGCTGGGATTGGCGCTCGGGCTCGAATGGGTCGGGCTGTACGGCCTGACCAGCTTGATGCCCGTGCGGAGGGACCACACGCGGGATGGGCGTCAATCGTAGGGCAGGAAACGCCCCGGCATGCCAGAGGCGCGCCGGCTGAGCGAACTCTTCGGAGGCGCGCTTGGTCCCCGACGGGTAGAGGAGGAATGCCATGCTGTTCCTGAGATTCATGTTGATCGCAACCTGTTTCGGCCTGTTTGCGTGTGTCGCGGGCATGGTCCTGTATGACATCTATCTGGCAGACGAGCTCGACCGGCTCTTGCTGCGGCGCCAGAAGCAGCCTGTGGACGTCGCGCTGCCGGGTGAAATCCCCGCGCCGACCCCACCGGTGGCATCGCTGCGAATCCGCCGCCAAATCCGGTGGGGCGCCGCCGCGAAGCTCGCCGTCATCGCCGCGATTTCGGGTCTTCTGGGTGTCAGCATTCTGGTGATCCCGGACGGATACGCAGGCGTCCGCATCAGCCAGCTTTCGGGCGTGCGCCCCGGAACGCTCTATGCCGGCACTCATCTGATCGTCCCGCTGGTTGACCGCGTTCAGTTATTCGACATCCGCGACCGAGTTTTCTCGACGACCGCCCTGGCGGTCCGCAACGACAAAATGGAACTACTTGAAGTGCAGGCGCGCGAGGGGCTTTCGGTTGGCCTCGAAGTGACCGTGCGCTACCGCATCGATCCGACGCGGCTCGCGTTTATTCAGGCGAACGTGCCGCAGCCCGTGGACTCCGAGATTGTCGAGCCGACTGTCGTCGCCGCGTTTCACGAGGTCGCGCCGAACTACGTGGTGCGCGATCTTTTCTCGACCAAGCGCGAGGAGTTCCGCTCGCGCTCCGCGCAACTGATCACCACGCGCCTGGGCGGCGACGCCATCGTCGTGAAGGAAGTCCTGCTGAAGAAAGTCGAGCTGCCAGAGGAGTATGCCAGGGGCCTCGAAGACCTTCTGCTGAAGGAGCAGGAAGATGACCGCACCTCGGTGGACGCCGAGATCGAGCAGAAGAAAGTGGCCATCGCTCAATCGCAAGCCGAGGCCGCGAAAGCTCGCGAGGTAAAGCGCGCCGAGGGGGACGCGCAAGCGCAGGTGATCATGGCCAAGGCGCAATCGGACGCCATGCAGTACACGCTGCCGCTCAAACAAAAGCAGATTGAGCAGTCGCGCCTCGAGGCCGAGGCGCGGAAGCAAACGACCATCGAGGACGCCGAAGCCGCCGCGCAGGCCAAGGTAATTGACAGCAAAGCCGAACAGCAGCGCCAGGGTTTTCAGGCCGATTCTGAAGCGAATCATATTCGCGTCACGGCGCAGGCCGACCAGGATCGGCAGAAGCTGCTCGCCGATTCAGAAGCCAACCGCATTCGCGTAACCGCGGAAGCCGAACAAGAGCGCGAAAAATTGCAGGCGGATTCCGAGGCCAATCGGATTCGTCTGACCGCGCAAGCAGAGGGTGAAGAGATGCAACTGCAGGCGGCCGCGCTTAAGGTCAATCCTCTGCTTGTGCAATTAACGGTGGCGCAGCGGCTTTCCGATCGCGTGCAGATCATGATGGTGCCGAACGACGGCAAATTTTTCTTCACCAACGATGTGCTGAAGTCAGCCATGGCCAGCGATTCGGGCAGTCTGCTCTCCAAGCCGCTCACGAAACCGTAGAGATTCCAGGCCGGTCTGGAATTTTTCGGGTTCGGGCTAGGAACCAGAAAGAAACCGGACCCGCTCGGGAGTAACGCCGGCAAAAACCCTTGCAGGGGGTTTCGCCAGATGTGTACCAAACGAAGCCCCCGCCGGCGCAACATCTGGGCCGCTTACGAGGTTGTGCTACGATGACTCACGAAGAACGCATTGCCCAATTGGCACAAGCCGATGCGGCCGCCCCGCCGAATACTTCTTTCCATCCTGCGCTGTATTCTTGCCGTCTCATTATTCGCCTGCGCCGCAACCCCGTCCTTCGCGCAAGCGCCCGGCCAGCTTCCCCACGCGTGGAGTGAGGCCGTGTACACCCTGGCGCAAAAAATTGCCGTCGCGCTGGGTTCTACGCACTCGTTTTCGCTCGACGTCAAGGACGTCTCCCCGGCAGCGCCGGCGGACCTCGAGAATATCCGCCAGACCCTCGAAGATGACGTCGCACTGCGAGGCGCTCGTTCCATCCCGGCACCCGCCGATGCGCAGGTGCAGGTCACGATCTCGCAGAATCTTGCGGGTTTCGTCCTCGTCGCGGAAATTCGTCGCGGCGACGCCCAGCAGGTAGCGGTCGTTCCCGTCGCGAGCACGGATGAGCTGCCGCCCCAGCCCGGCCCCGAGCCAGGAATTCAGCGAAAAATTATCTGGCAGCAAGCCATTCCAATTCTCGATTTCGCGCAGGTGCCCGCGGACTCGCACCGTGTGCTCTGGTATTTCCTGGAATCGGACCGCCTTGTGGCCTACGAATTCGACGACGGCGCGCAAGTGCTTCGTGATGCGCAGCCCATTTCCAGGCGTTACACACCGCGCGATCTTCGCGGGCACCTCGTGGCGGCGGATCCGATGCACGTGAGCGCGTTTGTAGGCGGAACGCGGTGCGACGGCTCGTGGAATCCCAGCTTTTCGGTGGAATGCCGCGAGAATGCCGGCCAGCAATGGCCGATGGGCACGGTCAGCTGGGCAGCCAACCCCACGCGAAATTATTTTTCTGGCAGTGTCACTTTTTCAAATGACTTGCAGGCGAAGTTCCCGCCCTTCTTCTCTTCCGCGTCTCCTTCGCCGGAGACGACCGGGCTAAGTTCTTCCCGGCGAATTGTCGCGGGCCTCGACGGCCAAACGCAGCTCTTCGTGGGCGCCGCTGAACCCGCCTCGAATTTTGACGGCTGGGGAAGCGACATCGTCTCGATCGCCAGCGGTTGCGGCTCGGCATGGCAGGTCCTGGCGACCGGCGTGGGTGATTGGAGCCAGAAGGACCAGATTCAGCTCTACGAGATCAGGGACCGCGCGGCGGCAGCCATCGGCCAGCCCATGGAGCTTCCCGGTCCCATTCTGGCGTTCTGGGCGGCCGGTGATGGTAATTCGGCCCGAGTAGTCTCGCGGAATCTCGAGTCAGGAATGTATGAAGCTTCAATTGTGTCTGTTTCTTGCGGTAATTAGCCTCGCTTTGCTTTGCGCGGGCCGCGTAGAGACGTCGCGGCGGCCGCGATATGGCGGAACCGTGCGCGTCGAAATTGGCGCGGTCGTTCATTCGCTCGACCCCGCCGGAGCGCCGGCCGATGCTGCCGAGGCCGCGGCGCGGGAAGAGATCGGCGCGCTGCTTTACGACCAGCGAAATCCTGATGGCACGTTCGTGGGCGTTGCAGGTTCGGGCGCGTTTCACATCGCCGAGTGGGAGCCGGGCAAGCAACTGACCCTCGCCGCCAACGAAAACTATCGCGGCGGGCGTGCGTTCGTGGACTCGATTGACATCGAGATGGGGCGCGCCTCAAAGGATCGCCTGCTCGATCTCGAAGTCGGCAAAACGGACTTCGCGGAAATTCCGCCCGAGGAAGCGCGGCGCGCCTCCGAGCGCGGCGTGCGCGTCAGCACTTCGAAGCCGGAGGTGCTAGTGGCGCTGGTTTTTGTCGCGGGGCGCCGCATTGCGGAAGACGCGCACGCCCGCGAAGCGCTTGCTCGCTCGATTGACCGCGCCGCAATCGTCAATTTCATTTTGCAGAAGGAAGGCGAGCCGGCCGGTGGATTGCTGCCGCAATGGTCGAACGGCACGGCGTTCTTGTTTTCGACAGCCACGGACGCAGCCGGCGCAAAGGATTTGTGGTCGCAAATCGGAGGTTCGCCGAGGATTGTGTTGGGATATGATTCGGGCGATTCGCTCGGTCAGGCGATCGCGGAGCGAATCGCTGTGAATGCGCGGGATGCGGGAATCGGACTTTCGGCGGAGCCGATCGCGAGCCCTGCGGCATCGTCTCCGAAGTACGATGCGCGATTGGTGCGGCTGCGGATGACGTCGTTTCATCCTCGTGACGCGCTCTCGAGCTTTCAGTCCGCGCTCGCACCGATGGCTGGCCTCGACGCGCCGCCGCTGCCCGTCGCGGCGTCGTCCGAGCAGATTTACGAACGCGAACGCACTATCGTGAACGGTTGTCGCGTCGTGCCGCTCGTGTGGCTCCCGCGGGTGTACGGTTTGGGCGCCCGCGTCAGGAACTGGAAAGCGCCGGCGGCTGGCGAAGGCTGGCCTTTTGCCGATGTCTGGCTGGAACAGGAATCACAGTGACGTTTCGCTCCAAGCTCTTCTGGGTTTTCACGATCGCGCTGCTGCTGTCTGTCGGAGTGATTGCCGCCGGCGTCACCGTCGTGGCGCGGCGTGCGTTTGACGATTTGAATCGGCAGCACAGCGAGGCGCTGGTGGCGCAGTTTGAGGGCGAATTCCAACGCCGCGGGCAGGATGTAGTCCACAGGGTACAGGGAATCGCCGACGCGGAAGGCACCGTGCGCATGGCGATTGATCTGAGCCGCCCGAAGTCGGACGTCTCCGTTTACGTAAACGACGCACGCGGCGTCTCGCAATCCCATCAGCTCGATTTCCTCGATTTTGTCGCCACCGATGGCGCGATTATTTCCTCGAACGAATGGCCTGCGCGCTTCGGCTACAAAATGGACTGGCTGACGCAATCGCAGGACTGGTCGTCGCTGGGCTCGTTCCTGTTGAAAGTGGACACGCAAGACGGTCCCGCGCTCGGGCTGATGGCCGTTTCGTCGGTTCGTGTGGGCGACCGGGATCTCTTCATCATGGGCGGCGAGCGGCTCGGAAAGGATTTTCTGAATTCCCTGGTCCTTCCGGCCGGGATGCGCGCGCTGCTGTATCTGGACCTGGACCCGGCCTTCCAGCCCACCAACCTGGTGGACGCGTCGGGCCCCGTCGCGGACGGCGACCGCCTCGCTTCCTTCATCGAGCAGGAGCGCCAGCAGCCCCAGGAGCGAACATTTGAAATTTCCTGGACGGCCGACCCAGCAAGCGCGGAGGCGTTTCATGCTCTGCCGCTCTTGGGCCGGCAGAAAGAATTGCTCGGCGTGCTGCTGGTCGGAAGCTCGCAGCAGGAAGTGGTGAAGCTCGAACAACACATTCGCGATCTCGCGTTGGCGGTGGTGGCGATGGGCTTGTGCTTTGGACTGTTGCTGAGCTGGTGGGGCGCGGCACGGGTGACACGGCCGGTGCGCAAACTGGCCGAAGGGGCACGCGAAGTCTCGGAAGGGAATTGGGGCGCGCGAGTGGACGTACACGGGCGGCATGAAATCGGCCAACTCGCCACCGCGTTCAATCGCATGACCACGCAATTGACCGAGCAGCGCGAACAGCTGGTGCAGGCGGAGCGCGTGGCCGCGTGGCGCGAGCTGGCGCGGCGGCTGGCCCATGAGTTGAAGAATCCGCTCTTTCCGCTGCAAACCACGGTCGAGAATCTTCAGCGCGCGAAGGACCAGAGTCCCGAGCAATTCGAAGAAGTCTTCAGGGAATCCACGGGAATCCTGCTCTCGGAAATCGAGCACCTGAAAAACATCGTCGGCCGATTCAGCGATTTCGCGAAAATGCCGCAGCCGGAGCTCGGCCCCGTCAACGTGAATGACGTGGTCCGCGGCGTTGTGAAACTCTTCGAGGCGCAATTCAGCGCCATGGGACGCCCGCCGATCTCGACCGAACTTCACCTGGAAGAAGACCTCCCTCTGATTCAGGCCGATGCGGCGCTGCTGCACCGCGCGATTGAAAATCTGGTGCTGAATGCGATGGACGCGATGCCTGCGGGCGGCGTCCTGATGTTGCGCACCACGCACGAATCGGGCTACGTAGATCTCGAAGTCTCCGACACTGGCGGCGGCTTGACGCCGGAGGAGTGCGAGCGCCTATTCACGCCGTACTACACCACGAAGCAGCACGGCACGGGGCTGGGCCTTGCCATCGTGCAATCGGTGGTCAGCGACCACGGCGGGCGCATATCGGTCGAAAGCGAAACGGGCGTCGGCACCTCTTTCCACATTCGTCTCCCTGCCAAGCCTCCCGCCCGGCCTTCTTACATGCATTCGCAAGACTTGACTGCGCCGTCCGCTGCCGAGCATTCCGAGGCTATACCGCCCGAGACGCCTCCGAATGAGGGAGCGTAATCCCCCGGTGCCGCTGAAAGCCCACATCCTCATCATTGATGACGATGCGAACACGCTCGCGTCGCTCGCTCGCGCGTTTCGACTGGCCGGCCATGAAGCGACCGTCTGCGACAATGCTGCGCGCGCGCTGGAACTCGCGAAGGCCGAGCGCTACGACTTGATCCTCTCCGACGTGGTGATGCCCGGCCGCGATGGCATCGCGCTTCTCGAAGATCTCAAGAATATTGGCGTCGCGTCGCCCGCGGTGATGATGTCCGGGCAGGCGACCATCGAGATGGCCGTGCGCGCCACGCGGTTGGGCGCTGTGGACTTTCTCGAGAAGCCGATTTCGACCGAGAAGCTGTTGCTCACGGTGGAGAACGCCGTTCGGCTGGCGCGTCTCGAGCAGGAAAACCGCGATCTGAAGCACCGGCTGGGTCGGCATCAGATTGTGTGGGCGAGCCCCGCGATGCGCGACGTGATGGCGCAGGTGGAGCAGGTGGCCGCGAGCGAGACGCGCGTTTGCATTCGCGGCGAAACGGGCACGGGCAAGGAGCTGATCGCGCGCACGCTGCACGAAAAAAGTCCGCGGCACGGCGCGCCCTTTGTTTCGCTGAACTGCGCCGCGATTCCTGCCGAGCTTATGGAATCGGAGCTGTTCGGGCACGAGAAGGGCTCGTTTACCGGAGCCGCCGCCCGGCATATCGGAAAATTCGAGCAGGCCCATCGCGGAACGCTTTTTCTCGACGAAATCGGCGACATGCCGATGTCCATGCAGGCGAAGCTGCTGCGTGTGCTCGAAGAGGGCGAAATCGAGCGCGTCGGCGGCGGAGGACCCTTTGCCGTGGATGTGCGCGTGGTGGTCGCGACGCACCGCAACCTCGAAGAGCAGGTTCGACAGGCATCGTTTCGCGAGGATCTTTACCATCGAGTGTTCGTGTTTCCGATCGTGCTGCCTCCGCTGCGCGAGCGCCGCGAGGATATCCGCGTGCTCGCCGAGCATTTCTCGAAACAGCTCGCGGAACAGAATCATTGGAAGCCAAAGAGCTTTTCGCTGGATGCGCTCGCGGCGCTGGAGGCCTACTCGTGGCCCGGGAACGTGCGCGAGTTGCGCAACGTAATCGAGCGCGTGCTGCTGTACGCGACCGGCGACGCGGTGGAGGCAGCCACAATCGCACGAGCCCTGCCGCAGGGCGCGGCGCCTGGCGCCGGATCGGGGTCCGGAGCGCTCGGGGCGGGGACGCTCGCCGGGCGCGTGGAATCGTTCGAGCGCGAAACGCTGCTCGCCGAACTCAAGCGCAACCGCCATCACATGACCAACACGGCGAAGGCGCTGGGCCTCGAACGCAGCCACCTCTACAAAAAGTGCCAGCAGCTTGGAATTGATCTGCGCGCGATCCGCCAAACGGATTAGGGATTCAAGCGTGGCAATCTAACTAGGTATCGAAACTCCATCTCGGCTCCCCAACCGAGAGGCGTCATTCCGAGGCCCGCATCTTGGGCCGAGGAATCTCTCTTCGTGTGACGCGCTCGCCCGGTCGTCAATCGACGAGAGATCCCTCGCCCGCAATTGGCGGAATCGGGATGACACCTCAACAGGGGAGCAGCTTGGGAAACTAACTCGATCTCATGCAGTCGCTGCTGGCGTCCGTCGGAACAGTTTCCTGAGCAGCAGATGCGTGGGTAAATAAACCACGAACGCCATAAAAAGCCAGCTGATTAGTACGTGAATCGGCGCCGGTCCCCACTGGCGGTGGATGAAGGGATCAATAAACGCGTAGTTGATGTTTGTCGCCGGGTCAGTGAACCGCGCGGCAATGAAAAGGGGAAGCGCAATCGCGCATTGCAGCGCCCAACCGCGCCGGTCGTAGCCGGTCCGGTGCAACGCCCAAAGTAGCAGGACCGGCATCGCGACATGGAATAGCGACAGCAGCCGCACCCACAGAGGGTAGTGCGCGTCGAAAAGATAGTCCGCTCCGCCTAAGAGAGCTCGCCCGCGAAAGAGCCGCCAGATCGCATCGAGCGCCCAGGATGCATCCACGAGAAGAGACGAAACCGCCTGGCTTGAAATCAGAAGCGCGCTGTTGGTCCACACCCCAACGCATGTCAGGATCACCGCGATGTCGCAAAGGTGCAGGAAATTTGCCGTGCCCCACGTCCGCCAATAGGCTGGAATCCAGATCGCGAGCCAGAAGAGCACGGTCCATCGAATCCACGCGGGAAATTTGGTCGGCGATGGCGGAGGCGTGGCCATTTTTTCAGAGATTTCCGCGGCCATCGTATCAAATGAAACTGCGCAATCCCATCGGGTAGCGTTTCGCGCGCGGCAATGCGAAAATTTCCACTATGATTTACGAAATTCCGGCGCTTTGTGCCGCAGCCGGAGCGTTCGCCGCATGCGGAACATATACGTGGGGCTCCGTGGTGCCATCAGCGCAGCTTTTCGGCCCGACAATTCGCCGCACCGGCGATGCATCCACGATTGCTCTTACGTTTGATGATGGCCCGAATCCCGCGATTACTCCGCCGCTGCTCGATCTGCTCGACCGCCATCGCGTCAAAGCCACATTTTTTCTGATTGGCGCGTGGGTTCGCGAAGCCCCGTCCCTGGTGAATGATATTGCCGCTCGGGGCCACGCCCTGGGAAATCACACTCACACGCACCCCTCACTCGCGCTGCGCAGCGGGCGGCGCATTACCGATGAGCTCGACCGGTGCGACGACGCAATCGAATTGGCCACAGCGCAAAGGCCCCGCTGGATGCGCCCTCCGTTCGGTTTCCGAAGTCCGCTGCTTGACGGAATCGTGCGCCGGCGTGGCGGCGCCGGCGTAGCGATGTGGTCCGCGTGGGCGCGTGATTGGAAGCCGCAGCCGGCCGAGCCGGTGATTGAGCGCTTGCGCCGCGCGCGGGGAGGCGATATTGTCCTGCTGCATGACGGCGATCACCGCGTGATGAATTCCGATCGCAGCCACACGATTGCGGCGCTCGAATATTGGCTGCCGCGTTGGAAAGATTCTGGAATTCGCTTCGTAACGCTGAACGAGGTGCAGGAATAGCGTTGGTCGGGTAGAATTTAGCAGGGCGGGGGCGAATGGACGAGCGGCGATTTTACGACGAAAAGGAAGAAACCAAGCAGCAGGCGCTGGTCTGCCCGCACTGCCGCCAGGACACTACGTTTCCAGTGCGCTGGATGGTGCGGACGAAAAAGTCGCAATGTCCCGCGGGGGCGAATGAAGAGGACAAGAGACAGTTTGCAAAGGCGCGTTCCTACATGGTCCGCGTGGATAATCTCGCCGCCTGCCGGAACATGAAATGCCGCAAGCGTTTCGACCTAACGGGACAGAGTGTTTTCTTGATTTAGGTTTTTCGACGTGCCGCCGCGAGCGCGTTCGCGGTTCCTGCGGGAATATCCAAGCCTAACTTTTCACAAGGTCGGTGCGGGGAACTGCCGCGGGCTGCCCGCTCAATACTTCGCGGATCTTCTGCGAGAGCGCCTTGAGGTTGAAGGGCTTCTGCAAGAATGCGACGCCTCCCTCAAGCACGCCATGGCGGAACACAGTATCGTCCGTATAACCCGAGATAAACAGAACCTTCAAGTCCGTTCGTTCAGCCGACAATTTTGTGGCAAGTTGCGGTCCGCTCAGATGCGGCATCACCACGTCCGTAATCAGCATGTGGACGGGACCCGGGTGCGCCGCGGCGACTTTCAGCGCCTGCACTCCATCGGAGGCTTCGAGTATGCAATATCCGGCGCCCACCAGGTAGTCGCGCACGAGCTCGCGGACGCTCTGCTCGTCTTCCACAAACAGAATCGTTTCCGTTCCGCGCGCGCTTCGCCGTTTCTCTGAATCGGGTAAGAGCACGTCGAGGTCGGCGCTGACCTGCGGTAGATAAATCTTGAATGTGGTTCCCCGGCCGGACTCGCTGTAAACGTAAATGTATCCGCCGCTCTGCTTCACCACGCCGTACACGGTCGCCAGCCCCAATCCGGTGCCCTTGCCCGGCCCCTTGGTCGTAAAAAATGGCTCGAACATGCGCGCTTGCGTCTGGGCATCCATGCCGCAGCCCGTGTCGGTAACCGTAAGCATCACGTAGAGTCCGGGCTCGAAGCTCGTGTGCGTCGCGGAGTAGCCGCGGTCGAGCTCCACGTTGGATGTTTCGATCGTCAATCGTCCGCCGTTGGGCATCGCGTCGCGTGCGTTGACCACCAGATTCAAAAGCACCTGCTCGATCTGGCCCGGGTCCGCCTTCACACGGCCAAGTTTGCCGCCGGGCACGAACGCCATCTGAATGTTTTCGCCGATCACGCGCGAGAACATCCGGATCATCCCCGCTACCGAGTCGTTCATGTCCATCACGCGCGGCTGCAAAACCTGCTTGCGGCTGAAGGCCAGCAATTGGCGCGTGAGCCCCGCGGCCCGGTCGGCGGCCTTTTCCACTTGCTCGACGCTGAGCCGCAGCGGCGAGGAATCCGGCATGCGCTCCAGAAGCAGCTGCGAGTGGCCCTTTACGACCATAAGCAAATTGTTGAAATCGTGCGCGACGCCCCCGGCGAGTTCGCCGACGGCCTGCATCTTTTGCGATTGGCGCAATTGGTCCGTCAGGCGCTCGCGCTCGGTGATGTCCAGCGCGACGCCAATCACTCCCTGAATCGCGCCCTCGCCGTCAAGCAGCGGCTGCACGTGCGATTCGAAGCGCCGGTCCTTCCACGTAACCTCGTACGCCACGGATTGCCCATCAAGCGCTTTTCGGTGCGCCGCAATCGGCGGAGCGTCATTGTCCTTCGTGAAGAAAAAATCCAGGACCGGCAGGCCGACCGGCTCGAGAGAGCGCAGTCCCAGAGCGTCCAAACCCGCGCCCATCGCGGATGTGATCACCAGTTGCCCGTCCGTCGTCCAAAGTATCGCGGGCATTTTCTCGACCATCACGGTCAGCCGGACACGCTCCGCGTGCCGCTCGATTTGACCGATTTCCAGATCCTCGAGCATGCTGTTGATGGTGTCTCCCAAATTGGAGAGCTCATCATGCCCGGAAATATGGAGACGTTTCCCCAGATCGCCGCTCGCGCCGATTTGTGTGATGTCGTCGCTGAGCTGTCCCACGCGCGAGATCACGAATCGCTCGAGTAGGTACATCGTGACCGCGCCGAACACCATGCCGGCGGCCAGCAAAAGCAGCAGGAACTGCAGCAGGCTGGTCTGGCCCTGCTCGTAGATTTTTCGCGGCAGCAGCACTCGCAGGATCGCAGCGGGCTGGCCATAAATGTCGTGCAATTCCTGGTACGCCGCGAGCGAACCGCGCGCATCCGGCCGGATCAAGTCGGGATTTTCATCGGTGATCGTTGCAGCTGCGACGCGAAAATCGGGCTGCATTGTGGCCGGGTCAATACGCTCGATATCAACCGGCATATGCGTCATTTCCGCCAGGCGCACGGTCTCATCAGCGTCCAGAGACCGCCCCATGATCATCCGTCCTGCTGACGGCCCATCTGAATTGCTGGTCAGGATTGCGCTGGAATCGATGAGCACCGGCCCTGACGCCAGCATCACGATACCCGCCACATCGCTCATCTCCCCGGCTTTGCCCAGCAGGGGAGAACCCGCCCGCAAGCGGCTCTCGAGATCCTCCGGGACGGACGCCGTTTTCATCGCGGGCACGTTGAAGCCTTTGGAGAAAACCCTGCGGCCGGAACGGTCCAGGACGACGATGAAACTCACTCGAAGTTGCTCGAAGATCCGCGCGGGAAATTCGGACTGAACGCGCTCGGGATTCGGTCCGGTGAGGTAGGCGTACGACTGATCCGAGTCTGCAAACTGGTCGGTCGTATGTTGCAGTGTATCAATCTCGTTCATCAGGGCGCTCGACGCGCGTCCCAGGTTCTCCGTCGCGAAGTCGGCTTCCAGCCGCGAGAAACCGCTTAGCAGCACGGCGCGCGAGAGCACAAAGAGGCCGCCCACCAGTCCAATCAGCGCCGCCAGGACGATGAAGAGAGTTTTATTGCGCAGGGATGTCCGCAAGCGAAATCGCATCGTGTAATCCGGCCTAAGGCGCCTTCATCTAGTATAGGGGCCACTGGAATCAGCCGCACCAAGGCACCTGCGCGCGTGCTTAGTCGTACACTCCGGCGGCTTTTGCGCCCGCCGCCGGCGCTGCACGGCAACTCTGGTCGCCGGAGTCGCCGTAGGGGCGCAGTCCGCCGCGGCGGATGCCTGGCTGCGATGCCTGGCATCGCGCGGCATTTTCATCTGTCACGCAGCTTAGCGGATCGGGACGCGCCGCCGCAAAATCAAGTGGCCAACCGGGCCGCGATGGGATTACCCTGCATGCATCTCGACTTGGATGGAACGCATCTCTTGATCTGACGGCGATCCTAGAAGTTTCGAGGAAATCTGATGAACAGCCGCAAGTTTCGCATGCTCCGCGCCGCCCTTCCTGTCCTCGTTCTGGGATGGGCTGTTCCCGTTTGGTCGCAGGATGGGGGGCCGATACCCCCAGCGCAGAATGCGCCCGCGCCAGCTGCGGCGCCAGCTCCAGCTCCAGCGCCTGCTAGCGCGCCCGCTTCAACCCTAGCGCCGGCGAGCACACTGGCTCCAGCATCCGTGAGCGCGACCACGAAACCCGCCATGATCGAAGTTCCCGGCGGCACGCACATCCCTCTGGTGCTGCACAACGCGATTTCCACGCGCAGCGCGCGGCCCGGCGATCCAGTCTATTTCGAGACGCTTTTTCCCATAATGATTGACGGACACGTAGTGATTCCCGCGGGCTCTTACATGAGCGGGGAAGTCACCGAAGCGAAGCGGGCAGGACGCGTGAAGGGACGCGCGGAGCTGGGAATCAAATTGACCACAATGATTCTGCCGAATTCCTACATGGTGGACCTCAACGCCATGCCGAACAGCGCCGGGACGGGCGGCGGTGAGACCGTGAACAACGAAGGAAAAGTGGTGGGCGATACCGACAAGGCTTCCGATGCGGGCACGGTGATCAAATCAACCGCCGCCGGTGCGGGCATCGGAGGAATTGCGGGAGGCGCCCGAGGCGCCGGAATCGGCGCAGGAATTGGAGCTGCCGCCGGGCTTGGCGCGGTGCTGCTGTCCCGCGGCCCGGATGCGGAACTGCCGCGCGGCTCGACTATCGAAGCCGTGATTGACCGATCAATTTTTCTCGAGGCGGATAAGGTGCAGTTCACTGCTCCCGGGCAAGCATCCACGCTCCCGGGTCCGTCGAACCGCGAACCCACGCGCACCAAAATCCCATTTTAATTTTCTGAGGGCTCCGTTAGTAATCAGCGGAGTGCAATCGTTCGCTAACGAACCCGTGCTACAACTTCATTTGTTTGTCAGGGCACGACTTCAGTCGTGCCGCAACGGCCCCAAACTCGTGCGGCTTCAGCCGCTGAGGTGAGAAACGATGAGGTCTCACGTACGTTCTAGTGGGCACTCTGCGTTTTCGGCTTCGGATTGGCGAACCGCAGCGGCGAGTATGCCGACGCATCAAACCCGCCGCGCGCGCCAGTAATCCACTCTCGAACGAGCTTGGCCGTGACCGGCGCTAGCAGGATTCCGTTGCGGTAGTGGCCGGTGGCGATCAGCAGGCCGTCAATGTCAGTCGGTCCGAGAATAGGAAGATCGTCCGGCGTCCCCGGTCGCAGCCCCGACCAGATTTCAAGCACTTCTGCGCCAGCGAGCCCCGGTAACAACTCGAGCGCGGCCTCGAATATTTTGCGCATTCCCGCGGGCGTCACGCGCCGTTGGAATCCCGCCTCTTCCGAAGTGCTGCCTGCGACGATCCTCCCGTCCCGGCGGGGCACCAGGTAGCCTTTGTCGGATCGCAGCACGCGCCGCAAGCTCGCGCCATCCGGACGCAACGCCATCATTTGCCCTCGGACCGGCCGCGTGGGCGCATTCCGCGCGAGCCACTCGTCCTCCGGTGCGATCTCGTGCGAAAAGCATCCGGCCGCGACGACCACGTGACCCGCGAAGATCTCGCCGCCGGCTGCGATTACTCCCGTGCACCGATCGTGCTCGCGAATCAACCCTGTGACGCCGCAATCGCTGCGGAACTCTGCGCCCCTGCTCTGCGCCGCCGCCAACACCGCGCTCATCAATGACCGCGGTTCGGCCGTGCCCTCTTCACAAAGCCACGCAGCGGCGCGCGCGGCCGGACCGAGTGCGGGCTCCCATTGCCGCGCGGTATCGAGCGTCACTGGCTCAGCGGCCACCCCCAATCGCCGGCACTCGGCGACCCGGCGGTCGCGATCCGCCTCGCCGCTCGGCGTCGAAAAAATCTCCAGCGTTCCTTCGCGCGCATATCCGGTTGATTGCCCGGATCCGTCTTCGATCGCCGCCACAAATTCGGGATACAGTTTCAGGCTTTCGAGCCCCAGCGGCGCTAGGGGATAATCTCGCGCTGAATCCGGCGCGGGTGACAGCATCCCCGCCGCCGCCCACGACGCTTCACGGCCGGGCTGCTGGCGATCGAGCACGGCCACGCGAAGTTTCGCGCCGGCAAGCTCGAACGCAATCGATGCGCCGATCACGCCGCCGCCGATGATGGCAACGTCGAAGGATTTCACGCCACTATCCTAGCAGCAATGCCCGCGGACTGGCCGCTCTCCGAGTTCAAGACGATGCAAGCCGCGCGGTCAGGACCAGCGCGTCCTCGATCGGCGCCGAATAGTAGCGCGGCCGGCGCCCGGTTACCTCAAATCCATTGTGTTCGTAAAATCGCAGCGCAGCGAGATTGGAAGCGCGAACCTCGAGAAAGGCTTTTTCGCCCTGAAACGTTGCGCCCCAATCGAGTGACGCTCGAAGGAGCGCCGCGCCGGTCCCGCGGTTCCTGGCGTCCGGCCGCACCGCAAAATTCAGTATTTCCAGATCGCCCGCGACGCGGCGTGCCACGATGAACCCGGCGGCTTCGCCTTTCTCCTCGGCGACCCATCCAGTCATGTCGCCTTCCACCACGCGCGCATAATCCGGCTTGGTCCACTGCGCGATTTCCGGACACGCGGACTGTATCGCCATGATGAAAGGCAAGTCGTGCGTCTCGATCGGGCGAATGCTCAAGATTCCTTCGGCGCCTTCCAGTGGAGCTCTGCGTCCGTGCGCCGGACGTAGTTCGCGTCGAGAGTGAGCGAATCCACCACCTCGCCGCGTTGCGCGCGCAGACAGCCGAGTCGTCCGACATACGGCGCGAGCACGGCCGATACTTCGTCTACTCGAATCCGCCCGCCTGCGGCATGCGCCGTCTCATATCGAGACACCGCCCCGGAAATCAGCGCGGGCGCGGGAGTCGCGATTGCGTAGTCGGAGCCACCACCTTGCGCGTGCAACGACTCGATGAACTCTTCCGGCGTCATAACGCACTCTTCGCCCTCGAGTGCCAATCGGTTTTCACCAGGTTCGGCCGTTCGCCGATATCTTCCAAAATAAACTTGTCCGCGATGGGCATCGAGGACCGGTACTACCAGCGACAATCCCGAATGCGATTGCGTCGCCACAGCTTCGAGCCCGCTAACTGCCGCGATTGGCTTGCCGTAAACCTCCGCCCAGCCTTTCACCGCCGCCAGTCCCACTCGCAGCCCTGTGAACGAGCCCGGACCTGCCGCCACCGCGAAAAGATCGAATTCTTCAAGGCGCAGCGAGAGCTCCTTCAAGAGGAATTCGAGGTGGCGAAACATACGCGAAGAATAAATCTCGTCGGTCCAGGTCGAAACGGTCCCGATCACTTTTTCGTCGCGCAACACCGCCAGGCTTCCGGCAGGCGAGGAAGTATCGAGGGCGAGCGTCAGCACGTGCCCGATTATAGGGCAATCGCCCTGCCAAACTGCCCCAAAAACACCCTATTCCGCCAACTTTGATCCTGTACGATTTGATGGGATTAGCTTGACGCCGTCGCTCGCATAAGCCTAAGATTTGAAGACGCAGTTCGGGGGAGGAACTCAGACTCATGGACTTCAAGCTAGGCGAGAAAGTCGTGTATCCGAACCATGGTGTGGGGCTTATCGAACAGATTAGTTTTGGCAATGTGAACGGCAGATCAGAACGCTTTTACATGTTGCGGATTCTTTCGAGTGGCTTGAAGGTGATGGTGCCTCAGGCGAATATCGAAAGCGTGGGGTTGCGACCCATTATCCGCTCAACCCAAGCCGGCGCAGTTCTTTCCTATCTTGAAAAGGGCCGCTCAGCATCTCATCACGATTGGAAACACCGCTTCAAAGAAAATTCGGACCGCATGCGCACAGGTTCGCTGATGGAAGTTGCCGCCGTGCTGAAGGGTCTCGTTGCCCTCAGCAGGACCAAGCCGCTCTCCTTCCGCGAAAAAAAGATGCTCGAACGCGCGAAGTATCTTCTCGTGAGCGAGCTGGCCACGGTGCGCAACACGACCGAACAGACGGTGGAAACCAACATCGTTCGTGCACTGGCAAAAGCCAAGCTCCAGATGCCGGAAGCGACCGCGGTACCTGAATAGTTTTTTCATTATCTCGTTCGATCTGAACCGGGCGCAATCCGAAGGGGTTGTGCCCGGTGCTGTTTTTGGGCCGCGGGCGCCGGGAGGTGCCCGTGTAGTGCCTGCAATGATGTTCCTTCCCCGCGCGTTTTCGTTCGCAGCGAAGTTGACGCCGCTCCCCGCGCCGTTTAGAATTTTATTTTGGGAATGATTCATAGGAATCCATGAGCCCTACAGTCCTGCAACAGAAGCGGCACCAGCAGATTCTGACCGATGTGGTCCGCGAGTATATCGAGACGGGCGAGCCCGTTTCTTCGCGCAGCGTCGCGCACCGCCACGTCGAGCCGCTGAGCTCCGCGACGGTTCGCAATGTAATGGCCGATCTCGAGGGAGAGGGCTATCTGTACCAGCCGCACACATCCGCCGGCCGCGTTCCCACCGCTGCGGCGTACCGGTTCTTCGTCGAGCAGGTCACCGCGCAGGCTACCGCAAGCCCCGAAGACCGCCAGTGGATTCGCCGCGAACTCGCCGCGGCGCAGACGCCAGAAGCGGTGATGGAGCGCGCGAGCCATGTCCTCGCCGCGGTTTCGCGTGGGTTGGGAATTTTTATTTCGCCGCCGCTGGCGAGCAGCGTCGTCGAACATGTGCGATTTCTGCTCGTTCCGGATCGCCGCGTGCTCGTCGTGCTCGTCACCACGGGCGGCGTCACTCGCGACAAGGTGATTCATCCCGAGCGCGCTTTCAGCCAGGAAGATCTCGACCGCATCGCCACCCACCTCAACCGCCATTACGTCGGCTGGACGCTCGCGGCTATGCGTGCTGATCTTCGCGCCCAAGTCGAGCGCGATCGTGAGCAATATGGCCGCATCGCCGGCGACGCGCTGATGCTCTGCGATCCCACCGTTCTCGGCGAAAGCACCGAGCGGCGAATTTACGTCGAAGGCGCCGCGCAAATGGCCTCCGCCGTCGAATTCACCAATCAGGAACAGTTGCGGGAACTGCTCGAAGCCATCGAGGAGAAGGACCGCCTTATCGCCCTCCTCAGCGGTTGCATCGAGGCGCCCGAGCCGGTGCACGTCGAGCTCGGCCTCGACAAGATGTCGAACGCGGGAAAACATCTGGCGCTCGTCTCCGCATCGTATTCCAATAAGGACCAGGTGGGAGCGCTCGGAATTCTGGCGCCCATGCGCATGCACTATGAGCGCGTGATCACCGCCGTTGCTTTCATGGCACAGTTTTTCTCCGAAAACTCTGACGAACCGAAAAACCCTTGAGCGACCACAAAGACAAAGATCGAAAACCGACTCCTATTTCTCGCGACGAGGATTCGGCGCAGGAACGCGCAGCCGAGCGCCACGCTGAAGCAGGCGCCGAGTCCGCTCCCGATGAGCTCTCGAAGCTCCTCGCCGAAAAGCAGGAGCTGATGAACACGCTCGTCCGCCGTCAGGCGGATTTTGAAAACTACCGGAAGCGCGTTGAGAAGGAGCGTCAGCAGGATCGCCATCGCGGCGTTGAGTCGCTGGTCGAGCACATTCTTCCGGTGCTTGACACGTTCGACCGCGCGCTCGCCGGCCAGAACGATTCCGCCACCGCCGAATATCGCAAGGGTTTCGAACTGATCCGCCGCCAGCTGTGGGAGGCGCTTGCGAAGCAGGGTCTTTCGCGAATTGAATCGGTGGGCCAGGAATTTAATCCGCATATTCACCACGCCATCGAGAGCGTGGAGACGTCCGAGCACTCCGACGGCACCGTCATCAGCGAAATGCAGCCCGGCTATTTGTTTCACGATCGCGTGCTGCGGCCGGCGATGGTCCGCGTGGCCAGCGCGCCGGAGCCGAAGTCCGCGCACGCCTCCAAGCGCGAACACTAGGCGCCGTCAGCTTTGCTTTTCTGAAAGGGCACCATGGCGTCCGATACGCAGTCTGACTTTTACGTGGTTCTCGGCGTCGAGCGCGACGCTTCCGCCGACCAGATTAAGTCTGCCTATCGCAAAGCCGCGCTCAAATGGCATCCCGACCGCAATCCCGAAAATAAAGAGGAAGCCGAGATCAATTTCCGCATGGCCTCGGAGGCCTATAGCGTCCTTTCCGATCCGCAGAAGCGTCCGGTGTACGACCGCTTCGGACATGCTGGACTCGCCGGCCGAGGATTCGAGGGCGGCGGCTTCAACTCCGTAATCTTCGAGGAATTCCACGACATTCTCGGTGATCTCTTCGGCTTCGACCAGGCCTTTGGCGGCAGCGGCCGCCGGGCGCGCGGCGCCGCCCGCGGCCAGCGTGGCGCCGATCTGCGCTACGACATGTCGCTTAGTTTTGAGGATGCTGCCACCGGCGTAAGCACGAAGATCCGCCTCGTGCGCCGCGAAAATTGCGAATCCTGCAAGGGGACTGGCGCCAAACCCGGCAGCGGCATGGCTGCTTGCAAGACTTGCGGCGGTCGCGGCCAGATGGCTTACCAGCAGGGATTCTTTTCGATCACGCGCACTTGCCCCGCGTGCCAGGGCGCGGGTCAGGTGATCCGCGAGGCTTGCGAAACCTGCCGCGGCCAGGCGCGCATCGAACGCGAACGCACGCTCGAAGTCGGCGTGCCCGCCGGAGTGGATTCCGGCACGCGCCTGCGCATGTCTGGCCAGGGCGAGCCCGGTACGAATGGAGGTCCCGCCGGAGATCTCTATATTTTCCTCGAAGTTAAGGAGCATCCGTTCTTCGAGCGTCGCGGCGCTGATCTTTACTGTACGATTCCTGTCAGCTTTCCTCAGGCCGCGCTGGGCGGGAAGATCAAGATTCCCACGCTGCAGGGCGAAGCCGACTTCGAAATTCCCGAGAGCACGCAGTCCGGCCAGATTTTCCGGCAAAAAGGCAAAGGGCTCGCGAATCCGCACGGAGGCCGCGGCGATCTCTACATCAACATACGTGTCGTGATTCCGTCGAAGTTGTCTCGCGACCAGCGCCGCGCGCTCGAACAACTTGGCCAGACCATGAAAGTCGAAAACAAGCCCGCCGACCGCTCCTCCAGCTTCTTCGATAAAGTAAAAGATATCTTCGGATAAAATCCCGAATGCCGGGTTACCTGAGCAAGTAGCACGGTTTTGTAGGGGCGCAGTCCGCCGCGACGGAAGTCCGCCATGGATGTTTGGCAATGAATTGCCCATTCGTGTTGCGCGCCCGCCATTGGCTCTGGTTTCGTCCTCTGCCTCCTTTCCATCCTTTGCCTCCTCTGCATCCTTTGTCTTCAGCTGTTTCCTCCTCCTCGCGTTACAATCCCAACCATGCGCCGCCGTTTCTTCGTCGATCGCTTCGAATCGAACTCTGCCAATCTTCACGGTGACGCCGCTGAACATCTCGGCCGTGTCCTTCGCGCCGAGCTTGGCCAGCTCTACGAGCTCAGCGACGGCCAGCGCGTCTGGCTCGCCAAAATCGAGCGCGTGGCGCTCTCAAAGCGCGGCGACAATCGCATCGAGTTCGCTCTGGTCGAACCGCTCCCAGCCCGCGAGCCGGTGCTGAAGATCGAACTCCTCCTCTCACTCGTCAAATTCGACCGCTTCGAATGGTGCATCGAGAAGGCCACGGAACTCGGCGCAAGCGAGATCATTCCCCTCGCCGCCGCGCGCACCGACAAGCCGCTCGCAGCCGCTGCGGCAAAGCGCCTCGCGCGCTGGGAGAAAATCATCCTCGAATCCGCGCAGCAGTCCCGCCGCCTGCGCCCGCCGGCTATGAACGTTCCTGTCGCCCCGGAAAAAGCCTTCATCGAATCCTCAGCCAGCCCCAAAATCCTGCTCTCCGAAAAGCAAGACGTGCCTTCGCTCCGCGAAATCCTCAAAAGTCCATTGCCAATCGCGTCCTCCGCCCGCCCCATCGTGGTCGCGCTCGCCATCGGCCCCGAGGGCGGCTGGACGGACTCCGAAATCGCCTCCGCTCGCGCTGCAGGCTTCATCGAAGCATCTCTCGGCGAAAACATTCTGCGCACCGAAACCGCCGTTCTCGCTTCCATGGCCATTCTAGGCTTCGCTCTCGCCGGATGAACCGCCGCCGTCCGAGGAACGCGCGTTTTTCTGCCTCCTTTGCCTCCGCTTTGTCGGCGTGGTATAAATGAAATTGCACAGCATGCAGGATGATCCTCAACTCGGCTCGCCGGTCCCGCCCGAAAAAGCGTCTCTTCCTCCATTGAGGCGGGAGCTGCGCAGTTGGACCCGCGACCTCGCCGTCGCCCTTGGCCTGGCCATCGTCATCATGATTTTTCTCTACCAGCCGGTGAAGGTCGAAGGGACCAGCATGAATCCGCTCCTCTCGGATCAGGAGCGCATCTTCATCAACAAATTTATCTATCGCTTTGAGCCAATCGAGCGCGGCGATGTCATCGTCTTCTGGTATCCTCTGGATCGCTCGAAGTCATTCATCAAACGCGTGGTGGCCCTGCCGGGAGAAATGATTGAGATTCGCGCCGGTAACGTGTACGTGAATGGCAGGGAACTCCCGGACCAATATGTTCCGGCCGGCTATCTCGACGGATCGAACTATGCTGCGCGGCGCATTCCGCCGGGCGAGTATTTCGTGATGGGCGATCATCGCGATAGCTCGAACGACTCGCGCGTTTTCGGTTCGGTTCCGCGGCAATACATTTACGGCAAAGCGGTGTTCGCGTACTGGCCCGTGGACCACTTTGGGTCGCTCACTTCGTCTTCAACCGTGAGCGCGGCATCGAGATGACATCTTCTGGAGGACACACTGAACGAGTCCCCCGCAGGTCGCGCGACGCTCGCGCTCGAGGACGGAAGAGTATTTAACGGTCGTGCGGCGGGCGCTCGCATCCGTCGTGGCGGCGAAGTCGTTTTTAATACCAGCCTCACTGGTTATCAGGAAGTATTCACCGATCCCAGCTACTCCGGTCAGATCGTCTGCCTGACCTATCCCCACATCGGAAACGTGGGCACCAACCTCGATGATGAGGAATCCGGGAAGCCCTACATCGAAGGGCTGATCGTCCGCGAATTCTCGGCGCTCGCTTCCAACTGGCGCTCCAGCGAAACCGCGCAGGCTTATCTCGAGCGTCACGGCGTCCCGGTCATTGGAGACATTGATACGCGCGCGCTCGTGCGCCATCTGCGGGAAGTCGGCGCGCTGCGTGGCATCCTTTCGACCGATGACACACCCGCCGATCAGTTGATCGCGGAGGCTCGCGCGCTCCCGACGATGGCGGGCCTGGAACTCGCCGGCCGCGTCACCACCGCGAAAAAATACGAATGGACGAAGGGCTCGATTGAGCTCACCGCACCGATTGCCCACGCAGCCGTGGCTTCGAAAGGGAACGGTGTACCCGCGGGCGCGGGTAGTTTGGGGACTCGGAGCTTCGCCTCCGAAAGATCCGCCCAGGTGAAGAAAGGTGCTTTAGCGCCTGAGGAACGCCGCCATCGCGTCGTCGCCTATGATTTCGGCATCAAGCAGAATATCCTGCGGCTCCTGGTAGATTATGGCTGCGACGTTACCGTCGTTCCGGCGAGGACCTCCGCCGAAGACATTCTCGCGCACAAGCCGAACGGTGTCTTTCTCTCGAATGGGCCGGGCGATCCCGAGCCGGTCACGTACGCCGTCGCGAATATCAAGAAACTCCTCGGCCGCGTGCCAATCTTCGGCATCTGCCTCGGCCATCAACTCTGCGGCTTGGCTCTCGGCGGCAAGACATTCAAATTGAAATTCGGCCATCATGGCTCGAATCACCCGGTGAAGAATCTGCGCACGCAAAAAGTCGAAATCACCGCCCAGAATCACGGTTTCTGCGTGGACCCGGAATCGCTCCCATCGAGCGATGTCGAGGTCACGCACGTGAACCTCAACGATCACACTAACGAAGGCATGCGCCATCGCTCGCTTCCGCTTTTCAGCGTCCAGTATCATCCCGAGGCCTCGCCCGGCCCGCACGACGCCCGCTACCTGTTTGACGATTTCATCGCGATGATGAAGGACGCCGCGCGATGAGGAGTGAGGGGGGTGGACGCGCAGCAGAGTCGTTGACAAAGCCGGCGCCAATACTGCGCCCAACCCAGAAGCCAAAAATAGGCAACCTGTCATTCCGAGCCCGTTTTCGCGGGCGAGGAATCTGCTCTTGATATGGAACGCCACTACTACATGTATATGATGGCCAGCCTTTCCCGACGGCTTTATGTGGGCGTGACCAATAATCTGTTACGCCGCACCCGAGAGCACGGGGAGGGACAGATTCCCGGTTTCACGACGCGATACCGTATCCATCGCCTAGTTTATTTCGAGCGCTTTCAATACGTCCGTTCGGCCATTTCCAGGGAAAAGCAGGTAAAGGGATGGCGACGCTCCCGAAAGGTGTCTTTGATCGAGGCCCAAAACCCCACGTGGGCAGACCTGTCAGAAAGTTGGAAGCCTGCGACCACCGAGCATGAGCAGATCCCTCGCCCAAACAGCGGGCTCGGGATGACAAGTGAGAGGCCCGGAGCGCCCCGTCAATAGAATGCCGAAACGCACAGACATCAAGAAAATTCTGATCATCGGCTCCGGCCCGATCGTCATCGGACAGGCGTGCGAGTTCGACTATTCCGGCACGCAGGCCTGCAAAGCACTGCGCTCCGAGGGCTACGAAGTCATCCTCGTCAATTCCAATCCCGCGACGATCATGACCGACCCAGAAATCGCGGACCGCACCTATATCGAGCCGCTTGCGAAGGAATATCTCGAAGCCATCATCGCCGCCGAGCGGCCCGACGCGCTGCTCCCAACCGTGGGCGGCCAGACCGGCCTGAATCTCGCTGTCGAGCTGGCCGAAGCCGGCATCCTCGAAAAATACGGCGTCAAACTCATCGGCGCTTCGCTCCGCGCCATAAAAATCGCCGAGGATCGCCTGCTCTTCAAGGACGCCTGCCGCAGGATTGGTCTCGAGGTTCCGGCATCCGCCGTGGTCAACGAAATTCCCGAGGCCATCAAGCTCGCCGATGAGCTGGGCTATCCCGTGGTCATCCGCCCGTCGTTCACGCTCGGCGGCACCGGCGGTTCGATTGCCTACAACCGCGAGGAATTCGCCGATTCTATCGCCCGCGCGCTCGACGCGAGCCCGGTCCGTCAGGCGCTGATCGAGGAGTCCGTCATTGGCTGGAAGGAATTCGAGCTCGAGGTGATGCGCGATCATCGCGACAATTTTGTCGTCATCTGCTCGATTGAGAATGTGGACCCCATGGGCATCCACACCGGCGATTCGATCACCGTCGCTCCCGCGCAAACGCTCACGGACAAGGAATATCAGCGCATGCGCGACGCGGCTGCCGCGATCATTCGCGAAGTCGGCGTCGAGACGGGCGGCTCGAACATCCAGTTCGGCATTGATCCCGAAACCGGCCGCATGGTCGTGATCGAAATGAATCCGCGCGTCTCGCGCAGTTCCGCGCTCGCCAGCAAGGCCACCGGTTTTCCGATCGCGAAAATCGCCGCCAAGCTCGCCGTCGGCATGACCCTCGACGAGATTCCCAACGACATCACCCGCAAGACGCCTTCGTGCTTTGAGCCGAGCATTGATTACGTCGTCGCCAAGATCCCCAAGTTTCAGTTCGAGAAATTCCCCGGCAGCGAAACTACGCTCACCACGCAGATGAAGTCTGTCGGCGAGGTGATGGCCATCGGCCGCACGTTTCAGGAATCGCTCTGCAAGGCCATCCGCTCCCTCGAGCCCAGCACCGCCTGGCGCGCTCCGGCCGAGGTCACCACCGCGCTTTTGCGCGAAAAGCTCCATGTCCCCGGCCCCGACCGCATCCACTGGCTCTTTGAGGCGCTCGAGCGCGGGATGTCGCGCGACGAGGTTTGCTCGCTCACCAAAATCGATCCGTGGTTCATTCGCCAGATGGAGGACATGGTCGCGCTCGACCGCCGCGTGGCCGCAAGTTCGTTGCGTGGCATTTCGCGCGAGCTGCTTCTGGAATCGAAGCGCTCCGGCGCCAGCGACGAAGAGCTGGCCAAATTGTGGAATGTGAAGTCCGCGTCCGTGCGCGCCCGCCGTCACGAACTCGGCGTGATCCCGGTTTTCAAGCGCGTGGACACCTGCGCCGCCGAATTCGAATCCTTCACGCCGTATCTCTATTCGACGTACGAGGAAGAAGACGAATCCGGCGCCATGGATCGCCCCAAGGTCGTCATCCTCGGCAGCGGCCCCAGCCGCATCGGGCAGGGAATCGAATTCGATTATTGCTGCTGCCACGCGGCTCTAGCTCTCAAGGAAGACGGTTACGAGACCGTCATGATCAATTGCAACCCCGAAACCGTCTCGACGGATTACGACACCTCCGATCGCCTCTATTTCGAGCCGCTCACTCTCGAAGACGTCCTCGCGGTTCTCGAGCGTGAAAAACCGCAGGGCGTGATCGTGCAATTCGGCGGGCAGACCCCCTTGAACCTTGCGCTCGAGCTAAAGCGCAACCACGCGAAGATCATCGGCACTGACCCCGAATCAATTGATCTCGCGGAAGATCGCCGCCGCTTCGGTGCGCTCCTCGCGGAGCTGAATATCCCGCAGCCGCGCGGAGGCACAGCGCTAGCGCCGCAGGAAGCCGTCGCCACCGCGGCCGAGATCGGCCTGCCGGTTCTCGTCCGGCCGAGTTACGTTCTCGGCGGCCGCGCCATGGTGATCGCGTACGATTTGAAAACCGTCGAGGAATATGTCGCGCAGGCGGCGCAGATCGGTTCAGGTACCGACCCCAAGCGCCCGATCCTGATTGACCAGTTTCTCGAAGACGCCACCGAAGTTGACGTGGACGCTCTCGCCGATGGCGAAGATGTCGTCATCGGCGGCATCATGGAGCACATCGAGGAAGCCGGCATCCACTCCGGCGACTC
Organism: Acidobacteriota bacterium; assembly: GCA_003166795.1. Classification (GTDB taxonomy): domain Bacteria; phylum Acidobacteriota; class Terriglobia; order Acidiferrales; family UBA7541; genus Palsa-295. Next base: position 53,685 of record PMUS01000067.1, read on the forward strand.
TTCCTGCGTTCTCCCCTCGGTCTCGCTCAAGCCCGAGGTCCTCGCGCGCATTCGCGACTACACCGTCCGTCTCGCCCGCGCCCTTCACGTCGTCGGCTTGATGAACGTGCAGTACGCTATCCAGCACGACACGGTGTACGTGCTCGAAGTGAATCCGCGAGCCTCGCGCACGATTCCGTACGTTAGCAAAGCCACCGGTGTCCCGCTCGCGAAAGTCGCCGCGCGCCTGATGACCGGCCGCAAGCTCAAGGATCTGCATCTCCCAGTCGTGGACATGAACGGTGTGAAGGAACTCGCCGTCCACGATTTCTACGCCGTGAAGTCGCCCGTGTTTCCGTTCAATAAATTCCGCGGCGTGGATACGATCCTCGGCCCCGAGATGCGCTCCACCGGCGAAGTCATGGGCATCTCTTCGACGTTCGGCCTCGCGTTCGCCAAGGCGCAACTCGCCGCCGGCCAGCGCCTGCCGCTCTCGGGAGTCGTTTTTATCAGCGTTAACGACCATGACAAGCGCCACGTCGCCGCCATTGCCAAGGATTTGGCTGCAGTCGGCTTGAAAATTACCGCAACGCGCGGCACTGCCGCGGCTCTCACGCGCGCGGGCGTTGAAATCGAAGCGGTGTATAAAGTGAATGAAGGCAGGCCGAATATCGTGGACCTGATCAAGACCGGCAAAGTGAATCTGGTCATCAACACGCCGCTCGGCCGCGAGTCCTTCTACGACGAAAAATCCATTCGCCGCGCCGCCGTCCGTTACAACGTTCCCTGCATCACCACTTTATCCGCGGCAAGCGCCGCCGCCCGCGGCATTCGCGCCATGGCCGGCCACGCGCCCGACGTCGCCGCGCTTCAGGATCTCCACCGCCGCAAATCCACCGCCGCCACCTGATCCGTGCCGCCGCAATGCACCGGTTTCGTAGAGGCGCAGCACCGCTGCGCCCGGCGCTGATCCTTTGCGTTGCGTCGCCCACATGCGATCGATCGTGAGCGCTCAGCCGGAATCCTTCGTTGCCGCCCATCATCCAATGCCATCGGTGCTGAAATCTGACTCTGCCCTCGCCGCATGTACCGCCGCCCGCTGTTGCCGCTGTCTGGAGCCGCGTGTATCATGACTGCCTCCATGGAGTCCCACTGTATTCCATTCCGCGAAATCCCTCACACGACCAAACTCTTCGCGTCCTTTCTTGAAGATTTCGCGCGCGTGTCGTCTTATTATGCTCATCCACCCACTGCCGCGGGTATTGACGCAGCCGCGCGCGAAGTCCGTCTCGATTCCGCCACGCGTCGCAGCGGCGTGGAAATCCTCCGCGAGCAAAATCAGCGCTTTTCACCGGATGGCAAACTCGATTCCCCGACCGCGCGCAATCTCGACCGTCTCGCAGCGGGCGCCGTCGCCATCGTCACCGGCCAGCAGGTCGGTCTCTTTTCCGGTCCGGCGTACACCTTTTACAAAGCCGTCTCGATCGTCCGGTGCGCTGAGGAAACCACGCGCCGCGGCGCCGACGCCGTCCCGATTTTCTGGCTCGCAACCGAAGATCACGATCTCGCCGAGATCAATCATTCGTTGTGGAACACGCGCAGCGGCCTCGCGCGTTACGAGTTGCCCGCGAAAGACGCGGATGCCGGCCGGCACGTCGGCGAAGTCGTTCTCGGGGGTGAGATCGAGCCGCTTGTAGCAACCGCCGCGCAGACTCTCGAAGGCGCCCACTCCGAGGACGTTGCCCGCGCTCTCCGCGAATCCTATACGCCGGGTGAAAGCTACGGCTCGGCGTTCGGAAAGCTCATGGCGCGGCTTTTCGCGGGGCGGGGAATTATCTTCATCGATCCCCTGGACGTTCGTTTCCATCGCCTCGCTGCGCCCGTTTACCTGCGCGCGCTGGAAGAAACCGATTCGCTCCGCGAAGCGCTGCTCGCGCGTTCGAAGGAACTCGCCGGCGCCGGTTTCCACGACCAGGTCAAGGTCACGCACGAATCCACGTTGCTCTTTTACAAAGTTGGTGGTCGCCGCGAGCCGCTTCGCAGCCGCAACGGAAAATTCTTTGCCGGCGATGCCGAATTCACCCGCGATCAGCTCGCCGCAGCGGTCAAGTCCTCGCCGGAATCGTTCACTCCCAGCGCTCTCCTGCGTCCTGTCGTGCAGGACACGCTGCTCCCAACCGCCGCCTACTTCGGTGGGCCCGCGGAAGTCGCCTACATGGCGCAGACCCAAGTTATCTATCGCAAGATCCTCGGCCGCATGTCCGCGATTCTTCCTCGCGCCAGTGTCACAATCGTCGAGCCGCCGATCGCGCGCTTCCTGGCGCAGTATGGTCTGGAGATTCGCGATCTTTTCGCCGGGCCGCAGCACCTTCGCGCGAAAATGGAGCAGAAATCTCTCCCGGCAGCGCTCTCCAGCCGTTTCGACGACAGCGAAGCAGCGATCCGCGCCCTGCTCAAGGATTACGAGGAGCCGCTTGCCCGCCTCGACTCCACACTTCTGGAAGCCCTTCACGCCTCCGAGCGTAAGATGCTTCATCAGATCGAACAGCTGAAGGGAAAGGTCGCCCGCGCCGAGAATTTCCGCTCGGGAATTCTCGACCGCCACGAACGCATCCTGCTCGATTCGCTTTATCCCGGCGGCGGTTTGCAGGAGCGCACCCTGTGCGCCCTGCCGCTGCTCGCGTCAATCGGCCCGAGTCTCCTCGACGATCTCACCGCCCTCGCCTCGCCCACTGAGTCAGCCGGCAGCCATTCCTGCGTCAACCAGCACCACGTCCTTGTCGTAGGGGCGTAGATCTGCCACGCCCGGCGAAGATGTTTGGCATGACCCCGCCCTTCGAGCGCACTCTCCCCCGCCTTTGCCTTTCGCAACCATCCGTCAACTCTTACCTCTAAACTTGCCCCACCCCGCGTGTTAAAATACCGTTTCTTCATTCCGCGAACTCGCCCAGGAGGGCCGCACACGATGAAACTCACGCCGGGAAAATTGAAGGGCCTGAAAGCCGTATCCAACTCGCGCGACGTGATCGCCGCCGCTGCCATGGACCAGCGCGGATCGCTCAAGAGCGCCATCGCCAAGGATAAGGGCATAGACAAGGGCGCCGTCACCCCGCAGATGCTGGAGGAGTTCAAGACCGCGGTCGTGAAGGTTCTCACGCCGCATGCGAGCGCCATCCTGCTCGATCCCGAATACGGTCTTCCCGCCGCTCTTGCTCGATCGAAAAACGCGGGACTGTTGCTCGCCTATGAAAACAGCGGTTACGACAACACTCGTCCCGGCCGCCTCCCCGACCTTCTCGACATCTGGTCCGTCCGCCGCCTCGTCGCCGCTGGCGCCGATTGCATCAAGATTCTGCTCTATTACACGCCGTTCGATCCGCCGGCCGTGAACGAGATTAAGCACGCCTGGGTCGAACGCATCGGCGCCGAGTGCACCGCTTCGGACGTGCCGTTTTTCCTTGAATTGGTTGGCTACGACGAGGGCGCGGACGAGAAGGACATCGCCTACGCGCGCAAGAAGCCCGATATCGTCGCGCGCGGTATGGCCGAATATTCGAAACCTCAATACGGAGTGGATGTCCTCAAAGTCGAGGTCCCGGTGAACATGGCCTACGTCGCCGGCGCCAAAGCCTGCAAGGGTGAATCCGCCTACACGCGCGACCAGGCCAAGCAACTTTTCCTCAAGGCCGCTACCTCGGCCAAGCTGCCGTTCATCTATCTTTCTGCCGGCGTGAGCAACGATGTCTTCACCGAGACTCTCGAGCTTGCCGCCGAATCAGGCGTCAAATTTTCGGGCGTTCTCTGCGGCCGCGCCACCTGGAAGGAAGCCATCCCGGTCTACGCGAAGCAAGGCGTGAAGGCGCTCGAGGATTGGCTAGGGGATCAAGGCGTGAAGAACATCAACAACGTGAACGATCGCTTGAAAGCCGCCAGCCCCTGGTCCAGCTTCTAACTGTGCCGCAGGAAGCAGAGGAACCAAAGGAAGCAGGGGAAGCGGAGGAAAACCCTACCTCCGACTATTATTTAGTCTCCGACTAAATTACCCGGAAATGTCATTCTGGGCGAAGTGGCCGGATTTTTTCTTGTGCCCCGCTCTTGCGGGACGTCCGGTCACAAGAAAGGGCTCCCAGGTCGACGGTTTGTCGAGCCTGGGTGATTCGTCGAAGAATCTCTCTTCGGCGGTGCCAACGGGCAGAGTTCCTAACTCCTCAACTTCCGCCGTCCCCGCCTCACTTCCCGCACTGCGCCTCAACCTGCGTTTCCATATCCGGATCAAGCACCGCGCCGCGCCTCGATCTCGCCGAGCACACTTGATTCGCGCTCAACCCCAGTGCACCTCGGAGGTCCGCGCCCTCGAGACTGGTTCCGGTAAGGTCCGCGCCGTTCAGCACCGTTCCTGTCAGTTCCGCCCCACCCAGATTCGCGCCGCGCAGGTCCGCGTCAATCAGAATGGCGCTTTCCATTTGTGCGCCGCCAAGGTCCGCCCCGGGCAGCTTCGCCGACCATAGATAAGCGCTCCGAAGATCGGCATGGTCCATGTGCGCGCCGCCCAGATACGATTCGCGCAAGTCCGCTTTCTCCAGGTTTGCGCGGGTCATCGTAGCGCCCGGCAGCCGAGCCGTGTAAACGCTCGCGCCCTCGAGCCGCGCATCCACCAGGATCGCGTCCGCCAGCGAACAGTACGAAAGGTTTGCGTAACGCAGATCCGCGCGGCGAAGATCGGCCCCATCCAGATTCGACCGGTCGAGATTCGTGTGATTCATCTGCGCATGGTCCATCACCGCAAACCGCATGTTGCTTTGTCCCAGGTCCGCGCTGCGCAGGTCCGCCTCGGACAAGAACGCTCCCTGAAAATCAGCGCGCCATAGATGGGCGTTTGCCAGAAACACGCCGTACCCCTGAGCGTAGCGGAATTTCGCGCTGTTCTCGCGCAGGCCATCCACCGAAGCGACCTCTTCGTCTGCGCCATTCCAGTTTGCCGGTCTCCGCGAAATCGATGCCTCCGTCAGATCGGCGTAGGGATCGAACGCCAGCCACCAGAATGCGGTCGGCGCCCATCTTCGTATATTCGCCGCCCCGTACTGCGGCGCTCGTGTGCGGTCGTGGGGCACTCCCGCGATCGTCCCCGCCGACAGCAGCAACAACACTCCGCCAAGAACGGTCGCCACTGAAATGGGATTGATCGCTTTGATCTTTGCGATCAACCGTTGCGTCCACTGTTTCTCGATTGCCCACCGTTCCTGCGCCCGTCCTACTTTCGTCGTGGCGTAGGCGGCAATCCCCGTCGCAATCACCACCAGCAACGCATGTAGGATGGTGCCGTGGATTTCCAGCCGCGTCAGGTAGCGCGCCCAGAAAAGCAGCAGCGTGGCCGGCACGATCCAGTACGCCGCCAGCAGCGACACTCCCTTTTCCACCAGTCGCGAGGACGATGGATCGGGGTTCATCCAGCGGAAATGGGTGCGCAGCAATCCCGAGATCATTCCTGGCCCGCGATCGCCCAGCGTATGCCCGTCGGGGAAGATGGCCGGCAGCTCCATCACCGCATCCCACAGGCGCTGCAAATGAAAATGAAAAAGCAGATAGAGAATGAACAGCGCCACCGGCACGATCAGATACGATTCCGCTGTCGGAAGCGCGGCCGCCGCGGCGCGCGAGTGAAGAAAGGGAATCACAGCGGAATCCGTAAGCAGCTGCGTGTCGCGCGTTCTCCAAATTACCAGCCACGAAACCGCGCTCGCCGCTGTCATGGCTCCAAAATAACGAAACGCATTTTGCGATTCGCGTTGGAATGCGGCAACCGCCTCGAATTCCATCAGCGGCGGCGCCAGCAGTGCGTCTCGCAGGTTTGCGCCCGCGAATTGGCGCGGCACCAGCCCCATCGCTGTTTCCAGCGACGCGCCCTCCAGGTTTGCGCCCTCCAGATTCGCGCCCACCAGGCACGCCTCCTCCAGATCGGCCCGCACCAGGCACGCGTCGCGCAGGTCCGCGAGCAGCAAATCCGAGGCTCGCAAATTCGCGTCGTGAAGGTCGGCGAGCCGCAGGTTGACGCTGATCAGGTCCGAAGACTCCAGCTCAGCGCCGGAAAGATCGGCCCTCTGGCCCATCACGCCGTGCGATTCCACCCATTCGCGATGGCTCGCGAGTTTTTCGTCGAACGCCCAATCCTTGTAAAGCCTCTGAGGCGCTTCGGGCGCCGATGCGATGGGCCCGATGGACTCCATCGGTGCCTCGGGGATCTCCGCTTGCGAAGGCTCCTCCGGAATCTCCATCGGATTCTCGCTCGCTTGTCCTCGAGTCGTTGACTCGCGGACCGCGATGTACGGATTTTCGTATGGCCATTGCGATTCATTCGAGCCCAGCCGCCGGATGCTTTGCGCGTTCTCCGTGGAGGTCCCTATGGGCGTCTCGTCAGCGCCAGCATCGCGCCGCACATCGGAGATAGGCTCCGCGTCGGTGTCAATTCGCGGGGATTCGTAGACGGCCGACTCTTCCTGCACGTTCTCCGCAACGACCGGCTCGGCGGAGATGTCGGTCGAAACGTCGCCCACCGCGCCGACCCGGGCTCCGTTGAACGCCTGCGCGAATTCCTCCTCGCGCACCTCTTGATGGATTTCTTCACGCACTTGAGCCCAAAGATCCGGCGCCGCCACCGAGGAAGTTTCCTCGGACGGAAATAATTTCTCGAGAACGTCGGCGGCGGACGGCAGCGCCTCCGCCGGGATCGGTGGCTCCAGCATTCCCGTGACAACGCTATAATCTACCGCAGCGCGCTCGCCAGGCTCCTGCGGTTGGGCGTCGCCAGCCGACTCGGCAGCCGATTCCGCCGCCACTTTATCCGCGGCGTCGGCCCGCACTTCGGCCAAAGTTTCCTCGCTTGCTCCGTTCGTGGAATCCTGCTCGATAGGTATTTGCTTTTCCGGCGTGGTCTTCGGCGGGCGCTTGAAAGTCAGCAATCGCGCTAGTAAGTTTCGCTTTTTCGGTGCGGCGTTCGCTGGGGGCTCCTCGGCTTTCGGCTCCAAGGGCTTCTCCGGTTGGACAGCAACCTCATCTTCATGCGACTTTTCGACAGCCGGTGGTTCGGCGAAAAGTTCCGCCAGCGCATCCGCTGCCGGAGGCAGGTTGCTCGCCGGTATCAATCCGTTTGGCGGCTCTCGCAGAGCCATTTCAGCCAAGACAGTCGTTACCTGTGCCGCCGCTTCTCCTGACGTGGCCTCGACCGGAGCCTCTTGCACACCCTCATTGGCAGCCTTCGGGCGTTCTTCTCCCTCTTCAGCCGCAAATAGACGTTGGAACAGTGGCGCCACCGTGAATCCCTCTTTTGCCCTCGAAAAGCCTGAAGATACCCCCGGTCGTCCGAACAACGCGTCCGACCCCGGTCCGCATTGCGTCTAAACAGGGAAGTAGCGAAAGGCCATCCTCTCGCGATCCTCGTACACCTAAAGTCTACCCTCCGCCAGCATATCGCGGACTCCCTTCGCAATCCCCCTGTCCAGGAGTGCAATAGCCGTACAGCTGGCCGCAAGTTAGTGCCGTCGCCCAAAAACCCGTCCCCGGTTTCGTCGAGGCATTTGACTCCGTAAGGGCCTGCCACGCCGTGCCGCGCCCGGCCAANNCGCCCGGCGCAAATCCTTGGCGACGTCGCGCCATTCGCTTCCGATTTCGTGGCGGCCACCTTCAGGTGGGCAGCCTCTCTCCGCTCTCAAATCCGAGACTCCCAACGGTTCCGCACACCGCCGCCTCCCGACCCGCGAATCTCGCCTGTGGAGCCCTCCCCGCACTTTGTGGTATGAAGGTTGCCGCATTGCCACCGTCAGCGGCGAACCGGCTTGAGAGGAGCGGTCAGAAATGCCTTTGGTTCTCCCCCCGAACGTATCCGAGAAAAATTTCCAGAAGGCTCTCGACGCGTTCGCTGGCGTCGTCGGCCGCCAGTGGGTTCTCGCCACCGACGAAGATCGCAACACCTACATGGACATCTACGCCCCGGGCGACGCCGACGAGCACATCCCCAGCGCAGCCGTCGGTCCGCAATCCGCCGAAGAGGTCCAGGCTGTCGTTCGCATCGCCAACGAATACAAGGTTCCCCTCTGGCCCATTTCGCGCGGAAAGAATCTCGGCTACGGCGCCGCCGCGCCGCGCATGAGCGGCACCGTCGTCCTCGACCTCGGCCGCATGAAGCGCATCCTCGACGTCAATGAGCGCTTCGGCTATTGCCTGATCGAGCCCGGCGTCGGCTTCTTCGATCTGTTCGCATACCTTCAGGAGCACAAAATTCCCTTGTGGATGTCCGTCCCGGCGAATGCCTGGGGCAGCGTGGTGGGTAACGCGCTCGAGCGCGGCTACGGCTATACGCCCTATGGCGACAACACACGCAACATCTGCGGCATGGAAATCGTCCTGCCCAATGGCGACATGGTTCGCACGGGCACGGGCGCAATGAGCAATAGCCCCTGCTGGCAGCTTTTCAAGTACGGCTTTGGTCCTTCTTGGGATCAGGTTTTCGTGCAATCGAATTTTGGCGTGGTCACGAAATTGGGGATGTGGCTGATGCCTGAGCCAGAAGCCACGCTCGGTTTGAATATCCAGCTTCCCAATCCCGATGATGTCGGTTGGGCCGTGGACCAGCTCCAGCCGCTGCGGCTCAGTGGCGTTCTCCAGCAAAGCCCCAGCATTGGCAATTCACTCCGCATCGTGGCCGCGCAGTCTCAGCGCAGCCAGTGGTATCAAGGCGATGGCGCCATGCCGGACGATGTCCTCCGTACCGTGCTCGACAAATTCAACCTCGGCTGGTGGAACATCAACCTCCGGCTCTACGGTTACGACGACGTCAACGAAGCGCACGCCAAAATCATCAAGGCTGCCTTCGCCAAACACACGCAAAAGCAATTCGAGATCGTGAAATGGCATCGCGGCGATCCGATCGCGGACTCCGGCGCAGGCGTGCCCAGCGCGACGGCCCTGCAGATCATCAATTGGCGCGGCGGACGCGGCGGCCATCTCGGATTTTCGCCCGTCCTCCCGCCGACCAGCGAACACGTGCTCAAGCAGTTTCACAGCACGAAGAAGCGCTACGAAGAAATCGGCGTGGACTACTACGGATCCTTCACCCTGTTCGAGCGCTACACCACCAACATCAACATGATGATCTACGATCGCGACGACACCGCGATGACCACCAAAGTTCGCTCGCTCTTCAAAGTCCTCGTCGCCGACGCCGCCAAAGAAGGCTACAGCGAATATCGCACCCATCTTTCCGACATGGACGATGTCGCGCTCACCTTCGATTTCAATAACCACGCCCTCCTCCGCCTCAACGAAACCGTCAAGGACGCGCTCGATCCGAACGGAATCCTCGCTCCCGGCAAGCAGGGCATCTGGCCGAAGGCTTTTCGCGGAGCCCGCGCATGAGGACCAAGCCGCGTCTCCGTTCGCTCGCACCCTTCATGATCTTTGCCGTCACGATGTCCGCGGCGATCGCTATCGGCATGGCGCGCCCGGGCTTTCCCCAGGTCAAGCCGGCGGAAGATTCCCCTCAGCAGCTCGAGGAAGGCAACAAGCTCTTTTACGCTCGCTGCGGCTATTGCCACCTCGCCGGAGGGACCGGCACGATCATGCTTGGCCGTCGTCTCGGCAAGGACCGTGCGCTCCTGGGCCAGCGCACCGACCTAACCGCTGCCTACGTAATAAAGATCACGCGCGTCGGCCTGAATAGCATGCCGCCGCACACTCGCATCGAAGTTCCCGATAGCGAGCTCGACCTGATCGCTGCCTACATCACGCGGCCCGCCTCCGCTCGCACTCCGGCGCCACCGCCGCCGAATGGAGCCACCCATGAATAGGCGCGACTTTCTCAAGGGCGCTGGCGCGGCCGCGATTGTTCCCGCCGCCCTTCCGGACGCGATTTGGGGATCGGGTCGTAACGCTGCCGCGGCGACAGCCACTTCGGAACCGGCCGCGTCGCTGATCGTTCCGCCGATCGCCGCTGTCATCTATGACGAGCGCTACGCCGATTGCAGACTTTTCGCGGACGCGTTAATTCGTCAGGGAGCCGTCGCATTCCCGGCCAATGGCGATTCCGCGCAACTCTGGTATGGTTCGCTCCGCGCGCACCTCGCGCAACACGCCGGTCGCGTGGCAGGTCTCACAACCTACGCGGATTTTTCCGTCTCGCAATCGTGCGGCCGCGAACTGAGCCTCGCCACTCTCTACGAAGGCGCGCACGACGCCCGCCGCTCGAGCACAAATTTGACGCATCGCCTTCGCGTGACCGGCGACGAATCCGAAATCGCAGCAGCCCTCACGGACTCAGTTCTACCCTGGGCCGAGTCTCTCGCGAATGTCCTGTGCCGCGCCGCTCGGGGAGCATCTCCAACGACGCGCGACTCGGCGCTTCGAAATATCGCCACGGTGACGACGTTGCGGTCGCGCAATCACCCGGGCTATCTCACGTCCTGGCTCCTCGTCCCGCGACAGATGTCTTTCGTAGGGGCGTAGTCCGCCGAGGCGCACCCGGCGAACGTGCTTGGCTTCACTCGCCCATCTTGGCGACGCCGCTCGCAAGGAGCTTCAGCCCCCGACGCAAATGACAACTACCCCATCGCCCGCCCCGCGCCAGCATCTCGAATCACTCTGGAAACTCGGTGGCCTCACCCCGCTTCGCCTGGTTTACAAGGTTCTCAGTGCCATCGCGGACGATGATCTTTTCGCCCGCGCATCCGGGCTCGCTTTCGATTTCGTTCTCGCGCTCTTTCCCTTGATGGTTTTCATGCTGGCGCTGTTCGGCCTGTTTGCATCCCGCGGCTCTCAATTTCTGACCACCCTGCTGTCGAATTTCGCGGACCTTCTTCCGCCGGCGGCGGCTGAGCTCTTCAATCGGGTCATGGACGAGCTTGCGTCACGCAGCGGCGGAGGAAAGCTCACCTTCACGATCGTCGCCGGGCTCTGGTTCGCCTCCGGCGGTATGAGCTCGATGATCTCGACTCTCAACGCCGTGTACCGGGTGCGTGAAGCGCGTTCCTGGTTCAGGGTGCGCGTCACTGCGCTGGGTATGACGTTGGCCATCGCCGTTCTGCTTCTGTCGGCATTGTTCATCGTATTCGTGGGCAGTTATCTCGTGGACTGGCTGGCGGCCGAATCCTCCTGGAGTGCATTCCTCGTAGTCGCCTGGAAGGGCTTCCGCTGGCCCGCCGCCGCGCTATTCGTCATGCTCTCGTTTTCGCTCGTCTATTATTGCGGACCGAATCTCGAGCAGCATCGCTTGCACTGGATCACCCCCGGTTCGCTATTCGGTATGCTGCTGTGGCTGGCGTCTTCCGTGGGCCTGCGCGTCTACCTGCATTTTTTCAACACCTACAGCACCACGTACGGGTCCCTTGGCGCTGTTATGATTCTGTTGGTTTGGCTGTATGTCACCGGCCTCGCGTTCCTGATCGGCGGCGAGATCAATGCCGAAATCGAGCGCGCTGCCGACAGCACCGGCGCTGCGGGCTAGGGGATTGTTGCGCGGTTTTCAGCCGGAGTCGGACTTTCACCAAGGGGCCTGATCATGATTCGGAGCGTGCTGGCCGTGCTCGCGGGCATCGTCGTACTCACAATCGTTTCGTTTGCGATCGAAGCCGTGGCCAGCCCCCTCACGTTGAGGATATTCCCTGACGCGCTGCAAAGCGGCGCCCCGCTGAGTCACACCTTGCCCGAAAGGCTGTTCATGATGGCGTACACGATGCTATCCGTGGCAGCCGGCGGTTACGTCACCGCCTGGATCGCCCGCCGCTCCCGGATGTCGCACGCAGCGATCATGGGCGCGATCGAGGTTGCGCTCACCGTCTACGCCATGATCGAACTTCCTCATCAAGCGCCTTTGTGGTTTTGGATCGCCGGCATGATCCTGACCGTGCCGGCAGCCTGCCTGGGCGCCGCAATTCGCGTGAAACAGTCCGTCCGTCGAACTCCAGCGCGAGTTTCGTAGGCGTCCGGACGCGTTCTTCAAAAACAAGAACGCACCGTGCCTCCGTCCACGCGCAAGGTGGTTCCGTTGGTGGCCGCCGACAGCGGGCTGCATACATAAACGACCAGATTCGCCACTTCTTCGGCGGTGGCGAATCGCTTCAGCAGGGAACTCGGCCGCACGCTGACGAAAAATTCCTTCTCGAACTCGGCAAATGGTTTGCCGCCGCTTATCTGTTTGACGAAGTCATCCACGCCGTCCGAACGCGTGGGGCCGGGTAACACCGAATTCACCGTGACGCCGGTACCCGCGCAGGTCTCGGCAAGTCCGCGTGAAACCGCCAATTGCGCGGTCTTGGTCATCCCGTAATGGATCATCTCAGCCGGAATTTGAATTCCGCTTTCGCTGCTGATGAAGACGATGCGCCCCCAGTTTTTGCGTTTCATGCCTCCCAGGTACGCTCGGCTCAGTCGAACGCCGCTCAAGACGTTCACGTCAAAAAATCGTTGCCAGTCGGAATCCGGAATCTCTTCGAACGATTTCGGTTCGAAAATGCCGAGGTTGTTGACGAGGATGTCCACCGCCGGAAACCGCTCCACCAATTTGCCCACGACCGCGGCATCCGCAAGATCGCCGGCAAAGCTTTCAAGTTTCGCGTCCGGGACGGTTTGGCGAATCTTGGCGAGCGCTTCGTCAACCGATTTTGCGGATCGGCCGTTGATGATGACCTTCGCGCCTTCGCGTGCGAGCCCGGTGGCGATGGCCAGACCGATGCCTTTGCTGGAGCCGGAAACAAGTGCGAGTTTGTCAGCCAGTTGTAGATTCATGAGGCACAGGATGTCGTATCGCCCGACGTGATGTCAAATTCCCGTTAGTTCCGCGGACGCGCGCCGCGCGGTTGCCTAATCTTCGTTCTCCGGGTAACCTGCCTGCGCTCCATCCAGGGAGGATTCATGAGGAAGTTGTCGTTTGCGATGGCCGTAATGGTTTCGACGATTGCGATTGCCTCGTCCGTTCGCGCGCAAGCGCCGCCGAAGGCGACTGATTTCCCCGCGCCGAAGCCGGCATTCCCTGGCCAGACAAACGCCCCGGCGCCGCAGAAAGCCTCTCCACCATTCACGGTTGACACGGTTGTGGGACGCCTCAGCAGCCCGTGGGCCATGGCTTTCCTGCTCGACGGCAAAATGCTCATCACGGAGCGCAATGGCGCCATGCGCATCGCCACGATGGATGGCGTCTATTCCGCTCCCCTCGCTGGAGTGCCCGGCGTCAAAGTCGTCGCCGCGCAGAGTCTGCACGACGTCGTCCTCGATCCGCACTTCGCGCAGAATCGCCTGATTTATTTCAGCTATTTCGCGCCGCCGCCCGGCGAAGATCCCGCCGTCTGGCCCAACGCGTTTTTCTACGCCAAAGAAACGGATTTGCCGCTCGCCGAGCGCCGCACCAAGTCAATCGGTACCGAGCGCGTCGCCCGCGCGCGTCTCAGTGACGACGAGAAGAGTCTCGAAAACGTGCAAGTTCTTCTTGACGGCGGGGACCGTCGCATTGTTTTCGCGCCCGATGGCACGCTCTACGTCACCGGCGCGGACCGTTTCCGTTTCTACGATTCGAAAATGGATTCGACCACCCACGAAGTCACCGACCCTGACATTCTTCGCAATTTTACCGGCCGCGTCGCTCGCATCAATCCCGATGGCTCGATCCCCAAGGACAATCCATTTCTCGGTCAGGCCACCGTCCTGCCCGAAACTTTCTCCTACGGTCATCGCGATCCCGAAGGCGCCGCGATCAATCCCGCCACCGGCGAGCTCTGGATGGACGAGCACGGCCCGCTCGGCGGCGATGAGATCAATATTATTCGCGCGGGGAAAGATTACGGCTGGCCCAACGTTTCCTATGGCCGGCAGTACTCGGGCGACTTGGTCGGCACGGGCGCCCACGTCAAGGAAGGAACGGAGCAGCCCATCTATTTTTGGTATCCGGACATAGGGCCCTGCGGAATGATGTTCTATACCGGCGACATGTTCCCGGAATGGAAGGGAAATCTGTTCATCGGCGCGCTATATGGAAAGTTTCTGGTGCGTCTCGTTCTGGACGGCAATCGCGTAGTCGCCGAGGAACATTTGCTCGTTGATCTGGCCCAGCGCATTCGCGGCGTGCAGCAAGGCCCCGACGGCTCGGTCTACGTAATAACCGACGCCGGAAACATCCTGCGCCTCACTCCCAAAAAATAAGTCACTGGGCGCCGCGAACCATCATCCCGTCAGTCCAGAGGCTCCCCGACCAAGGGGCGATGGTTGCGTAGGGGCGCAGCATGATGCGCCCGGCGCAGATGCTTGGCGCTGCGTGCCCACCTGCCTTCATCATCCTTCGAGTGGGTTGGGTGCCCCATCCTTCGCGGAGCGAAGGGTGGGGTTCTTGCGAGGTTTCTTGGCTCTGAGGCGCCCATTCGGCGGGTGTTTTCAGCGCACGCGCCAGCCGTCGTTCACGTTTACCGCGCAGCCGGCACCGGCGTGACCGTTGTTCCATCCTGCGCAAATTCAAATCGCAGAATCCATTCGCTCGACGCATTCTGGCCACCAACTTTCGCGGGCGCAAATGCCCAATCTCGCGCCGCTTTCATCGCCAGATTAGCAAAATACTTGCTCGGCCCAGCCGAATCCAAATCCGCTCCCACCACTTTTCCCGATGCATCCACCTGCACGCGTACGCCGACTCTCACCGCGCCCCGAATTGTATTCAGCGCGCTTTGCGGCGCGGCCGGCAGCACCTGATGCAACACGGTGCCTCGCACGAATTCGCCCGTAGCGCTCGTCGCCGCCGGTTTCGGTCGGACAGCCGCGGTAGCCGCGGCAGCGGGAGGCGCCGCAGCGCTCGCATCTGATCGTTTCGCCGCAAGTTTCTCGACCGGTTTCTTCGGTTCGGCCGGTTTTGATTGCGGCTGCGTCTTCGGCTGCTCTACTGCGGACGCCGCCGGTTCCGGCAAACTCTTTGGGCCGCTGTGGAAGAACTTCGAAGCCGCAAATAGCGCCACCACCGCTACCACTCCGATCGCGATAGCGGGAATTGTGAAGCCTCGCCTCGGCGCTCCGCTCGTCTCCTCGGACGCAGCCGCTGGTTTTGCCTGTATCGGAGGCTTCGTGATCTCTGCCGCCTTGGGCGCATGCACGACCGACTGCGCAACCATTCGCGGTTCAACGACACGCGTTTCCTTCCCCAGCGCGGGCGCGTCCGGATCGAGCCGCGCTCCAATCTCCGCCAGCGTGCATCGCCGCTGTGGGTCTAATCGCAGACATTGCCGCACGATGTCGCCGAACGGCGCCGGAATCGCTCTCGGCAGGTCAGGTTCCTCTTGTCCCTTCCATCCCCATGTCGGCAGTTGCTGCGTCAGGACCTCGACGAGCGTCACGCCCAGCGACCAAACATCTCCCGCCGCAGAGCCCCCTCGCGTTCCGACCTCGGGCGCGTCGTACACGCTCGGCTTGCTGCGCTCACCGCGCGTCTCGCGCGCCGCGCTAATCCCGTCGCTTGAAATCTTCAATTCCTCGCCGACTGCCAGGATGTTTGCCGGCTTTACGTGCCCGTGAACCAAACCTTTGCCGTGGAGATAAGCGAGCGCCTCGAGCACGGGCCGCAGCATCTCTCGCGTTTCGGCAGGCGAGAGCGCCCGCTGCGGAATAATTTGCGAGAGGTCCTCGTCCGCGCATTCCGTCACCGCATAGACCATCCGCCCGCCGCCCACCTGGCACCGCCCCGTCTGAAACATGCGCAGCAAGTGCGGATGCGTCAGATTAGCGGCCAGAGCCCAGCGCGCCAGTTGTGAATCGGCATTCTGTGGGTTCGCGGGAATCAGCTTGATCGCGGCCTTCTGCTCGCCGTATTCGGTGAAGAACACCGGGCCGCGCTCGGTCCCGCCCATGTATTGGCGCAGATGGAACTTTCCGTCCGCCACCTGGCCTTCCCACTGTTTCCATGCCTCGATCATTGAGCTCGCCAGCCTGTCCGCGCGCGTATCAGTTTGTAGCACGGTGCCTCCCGCGAATCCGCAGTATGGTGCGACGGTTTGAAGCAGCGCCAGGCTGGGGCATTCGCCGGCCGCAAACACGAGGCCTTGCCGGATGCCGGAGTCGCACCGGAAAGTCCACCTCAAACATAGTCGTCCTATTCACCTGGAAAAGTAAAATGGAGTTTGCCCAAAAGCACAAGTCACGTCGGCGCGAGGCCGAGGGGGTGCGGGGAATTACTGTTTCCGGCGAAACACCGATTCATCCTTCAGCATTTCGTTGTATCGCAGCAGGTCGTCGTTGTTTTCGACGCATTCATATTCCTGCAGCCGCGTTCCGGGACGCAGCATGATCGTGCCGTGGCGCGTCCACGGCCCGGTGAACACCACGGGGTCCTCGACGGTGTCCTCGTAGAGGATCGTATTCATGTCCACGCGCGTGAATTTCTCCACCACGTGCAGCTTCTCGCTGTGAATCGTTCCCACGCCCGAGAGCCACGTCTTGTCGTTGAATCCGGTAACGTCCACGACCAGCGTATCGCCCTCCCAGTGTCCGACGGAATCGCCCATGTAACTGGGATCGAGGTCGTCCGGATGCTTCGCGTCAATCGGGATCAGCCGGAATTCGTGGAACACCTCGAAAAGCATCACCACCATTTTCGGCGTCTGCACGATCTGCATCGGAAACAATCCCATCAGCGTTGTTCGCGGAACTCCTGGCGGCAGGCAGCGCACCATCGGCTCGTCCACGCCGCGCCGTGCGTACGATTCGTCCACCTTTTTCTGCGCCCAGTCCTGGTAGGGAGGCGGCGGCTGCTTGTCCTTGATTGCAAACGGCGTCATCGGCACGTTGCCCGGGACAAATCCTCCGTCCACATTCGCCTCTTCCCAAGTTCCAATGCGGTTGCTGCCGCCCTGCCACACTCCCGTCATGTCCGGCTTGCCATCGGCCGTGCGCGGAATCTTCGCGCTCGCGTCATCGCCTTTCTGTTGCGCCGCGGCCGCGCCTGTCGCTTGCGCCGCCGCCGCGGTAGCGAAAAGCAGCAGCGCCGCCAGAAACGTTGCAAGACCCGCAATCACGATTCCATTAGTCAGTTTTCCAATTTGCATCGTTCTCGCTTCCGAGCGCTTTGTGGGTCGCGGCTTCAGCCGCGACGTAAGCGTTGCAACAAACCTTGGGCTTAAGCCCGTGATGCTCGGGACTCAGTTTCTTGGCGCAGGCGGCGCGGGCGGTGCATCGGGCGGCGTCTGTCCCGACGGCGTTGGATTCGCGCCCGGCGCATTGCCGCCGTCACCCGTGCCCGGAGGCGGACCAAAATAAAATTTGCGCCCATCCTTCAGCGTCACTTCCCGCGAATGTCCCCAGGGTCCGCCGACGCGCGACTGCCATCCCGTCATCGTGATCTCGTCGCCGACTTTCACGGTCACGTCGCGCCGCCATCCGGATCTGTAAAGCACGCTCGGTGGAAAGCCTTCCATCTTCCAATTCGTGACCTTGCCGTCTTTATCCTTCACGTCGATATAGATGAAGCAGTGCGGATTGGTCCACTCGATGCTCGTGATCGTGCCGGTCAGCGAGATGGGTTTGTTCGCGTCGTACTCGACGCCGAACGAGTGGTGCGCCCGCGCGGGCGCGCTCGCACCTAGCGCCAGCACAATCCCCGCCAAGCAAATCGCTAGAGGCCTAAATTTCATCACGCATTCCCCCGAAGTCGGCTCAGCATATCCGCGCGCGCAATGCAGGTCAAGCGCACCCGCATCGTTGCCGTTCGTGTTCGTCCCCGGCGCAGATGCTTGGCGTGATGTTGCCATGCATTTCATCTCCGGCTAACGCTCATGCGTTTGTTCTTTCGGTGCTCCGCGTTTTTCTCTGCGCTCCCCGCGAGGGTGGCACTTTTGCCCGGCGTGGACATGCGCCCCACAAAGAGCTACCGTTGTGTGTGCACTTCGGAGGATTTCATGGCAAATGATTCGCATCAGAGAGCTGCTGAGTTTCACGAGCTTGCCGCGCACGCTCATCGCGTGGCCGCGATGCATCACGGCAAGGAAGATCATCAGACCGGACACGAGCACGCCAGACAAGCGATGGAACACGCGGCCAAGGCCTTTCAGAAGTCCCAGGAGGCGCTCCAGCAATCCGCCATGTTTGCGGGCGGGCAGGGAACCAAGAAAAACTGACGATTCAGCCTCTGTTCCGGCTCGTTGCGATGTGATTCCGCGGCGCGCGGGGAATTTTTCTTCGCCTGCGAGTACCCTGGCCCGGTATTACTTCTTCGAGAGTTCAGCCTTGAAGCGGCCTTCGACCTCTTGACGGCTCAGCGGGTTTTTCACTTTGTCGAGCATGATCGAATACACGACTTCGTGCTTTTCGATTTGCGCGGTAATGAATGAGCCGCCGCCCGGCAGATCCTGGTTGGTGAATTTCACCAATCTGCCGTCCTCGAGCGCCCTAATCCAGTCCTCGGTAGGCATGTTGGTTCTCGTCTGCGCGGTGTTGGTATTCCGCGCAGGTTTCCGGTTTGCGTCACTAGCCTTGCCAGCTGGCTCCGGCACACGGCTTTGGCACGCGGTACCGGTCGTCTTGCTGCAAGCAGGTGCAGGCTATCACGCGCAGGGCGCTTTGTCGCAGACGATTAGTCGGCAGCAACAGCTCGCAGTCGGCGTTTTCGGTGTGATTTATTCGCCGCGGCGAGAACTGCAACCTGATCGCGGGCGGACATCGCCATGCGCGGCGCCGCCATCTCCCTCTTGACGCTGGCGAGGACTGTTTTGTTCGCGGGCCTTTTGTCCGTTCTCTTGCGCATGTGCGGATGATGTCCCCGAATCCGCGCACACGCTGTCCCATTATGCACATGTGCTCGCGCAAACATCGCGCCGTCCCTACACTCCTTCCACGATGCGGAAATCCCGCGTCGCCGCGTTGCCGAGCACCTTCAACGCTGCCTTGTAACCATCGCTCTCATACGTGGCAATCGCTTTCTCCACGCTCTCGAACTCGATCACGACAGTCCTCTGGTCCGGCTTTCCCGCCTCATGTGCCTTCGCAGGCTTGCCCGCGACCAGAGCACGCCCTCCAGCCGCTTCGATCGCCGGCTTTGCGGCCTTGGCATAGTTCGGCAGCACCGACTCATCAGAAACCGATTGGTAGCAAACAATCCAATATCCCTTTTTGGCCATCACTCTCTCCCATTCCGCGAANNATGTAGCGCCGCGGTTTTTAGCGCGGCGGATACGTGATTCGTGACTCGTGCAACCGAAAGCTCGCGCGGGTGAAACGGCGCGAAAGGTAACGACGCGACCGCGTCGTTTTCGGCGGGGTTGAAAGCCCACCCTACAAGGCACAGGCAGTTGAGCCGGCGCCCTTCGGCTGCGCTTGGGACAAGCAGTTGAAGCGGCGCGAAAGGTAAAGATGCGCCGCGCGATTCTTCCGCGATTTCCCGGGCCGGACACAAATCTCAAGCTTCGGAGCACCCCCGTTCCAGTGACGGGTAGCAATGGTCGCAGTCGTGTGTTTTCAATCATTTGCGTCGCTTTCTACTCGGCACGCAGTGACGGGTAGACTTGGATTTTCGGGGCGACCCGCCAGCGATCGGCGGGGCGGCGGCGGCCCCGGCGGAGGAAACACCGGACGCCGCNNTCCCGGGCTCGCTTGATCTCCCGAGCGCGTTCGATCTCCCGGGCTCCACTAGCCGTGGACGCCGGGAGCCCTGTTCGCGTGGCCTCGGGAGCCCTGTCCTGCGTGGACACCGGGAGCCGTGTTCGCGTGGCCTCGGGAGCCCTGTCCTGCGTGGACACTGGGAGCCGTGTTCGTGCGGCGCTGCCGGAGGAAACGACGACGTGGGCGGCCGGCTCGGTCCACTGGCCGCGACGATTCAGGCAGCTATAAGCACGAATGGCGCGGAGTATCGAATCCGAAGTGGGCGTAATATTCATGGCCTGCGAGACCATGTGCCCAAGGGCGAAGCGCATGTTGCGCTCGCGGCGAGCGAAAAGCCCGGCGGCGTGGGCGTGGCGATAGACGGCGCGGCGGCCGACCTCGTAATCCAGCCCAATTTCGCTCGGGTCGTGCCAGTGAACGAACTCCTGCTCGATGGCGGCGCGCTCGGGGTGATGGCAGATGGTGCAGTGGCGGGAATGGCGGTCACGCGTCGAGGCAGGATGTGTTTTGGATTTCGTCGCGCCGGAGCGAGCTGCACGGCCGGTGCGCTGGGCGGACTTTCGTCCGGACAAGTTCGTGCGATGCCGCGACGTGCTTGGGAATTGAGGCTCGGGCGGAGGCACGCCCCTGTTACTGAGAACGCGGCCAATCCAATCGTAAACCTTGCGAAGCTTTTCCACCCCCATTTCGCTGTAGTCCACTGCCGGTTCTGGTTCGATTCGAGCGCGCTTCCTGGGCGGGTCCGGCTGGACGACGATATCAGTCGTCTGTTGGACTGGCTTGGGTAATTGCGGAGGCCGGGAAGGCTGAGCTGGGCCGGCAGCGGCTGGCTCTTCAGCGCTCGGGGCGGGCAAGCTTGGTCCCTCGGTTCCCGATGGTCTCTCGGGATCGCGATTGATCTCCCGAGCGCCACTGACCGTGGCCTCGGGAGCCCTGCCATCGGATCGCGACGGCGGTGGCAGAATCGGGCGCGGGGCGATGTCTACGGGTGTTACGGGGATGAGCGGAAAATCGTCAACGTGGCCGGTGAGTAGTTGCGGCGGCCTGTAGGGTCGGTGCGCTCGATCTCCCAGGCTCCACTTGCCGTGGACACTGGGAGCCCTGTCCTGTCTGATCATGATGCGTGGCTCCTTTGGGGCCGCGAGAGCTGGTGCGGGCCCTGGTTGGAAGCTAGCAGGATGTCAAGGGGGATGGTGGATGTGCGCCTGTGGACTTTTTGATGAGGGGCGACGGTTGAGTGGCGGGGAAAAATCCCCACCCCTGGTTTCACGAAGGATGGGGCGTCCGAAAAATCACACGCTAGAGCCTAGGCCGCCCTTATATCCACAAACGGTGAGCATTGGCGAATGACTTGCCGAGGGTATCGATGATGGTTAGACGCGAAAGCAATTCGGCGCTGCGCCCTAGTCCTGTGCCCTGGTGACGGTATTCGCCGACATTCAAGTGAGACATTTCGAGATGGCGACGCGTAAGAAGGATCGGCTTGAGTCCCAGTTCGACTAATTCCGTGAAGAACAGCTTGTCATCTTCCGAGAATTGATCAGAGTCTGTCGCAAAAGCTACGTAGGCCTTCGTGTGCTGCCCAAGCCGTCTGATGTCTTGCTTCTCTTTCTCCTTTAGGTCGTACGAAGTCTTACACTCCCCGATTATCACGTCGACGTCCTCGTCAAATGATCCTGCGGAAAGGACCGCGAAATCGCGTTCCGCAGAGTTTGTGTCGTCGGTGTAGTCGAATGAAGAAACAATCTTCATTCCAAGATCTGAAAAGAACTGGAGGAAAATTAACGCAAGAATGGTCGTCATGCATCCGGCCATTTTCCCTTCCAGCCTCAGGATACCGTTTGAGACATATGACCAGGATTTCCGGTCGAGTAGCGGAACAAGTTGGACGTGAAAACATTTCTTGCACTTGAACTGTTCGGCCAATTCGCCGAGGTGGTACCAGTCACACCGTTGACATTTGTCACACTGAAGTTCAAAGCCCTGCCGAAGTAACTGATGAGAAAGCAAGTTGTCGAGAATATCGTGTCCTTGCTTTTGCCGATCGCCGCGGTCCGATGGGATAGCGCTATAAATAGTTTGGCGAATGAGCTGACCCGCCCTTGGTGAACCATCGGCGAGAGCAGCGACCAGCGCTCGCACTCCAGAATTCTGAAAAAGTTGGCACCTGTAAAGATCGCCCATTTGTTCGATGATTCGGTCCAAGGCCAGACCCGCCGAGCTCGTTTTCAGGTACGTGAGGCGCGCGTCCTTCAAATATGCTCTAAAGACTTCCACAACCTTTGGTTCGTGGACCAACGCGCTCTGTCCGCCCCCGTTTGGCATGACCACAATTCCTTGCTTGCTGACGCGGGAGGCCGCAGGTCCGTGTTCATGCCCAAACCGATAGCTAGCCACCTCGTCGCAGCTTGGGTGCAGCCAAGGAAATCTGAACGTAGAATCGTCGCCGCCTCCGTAGACTCTTAGGTCGAGCGCCCAATGTTGCGAGTCCTCGTTATCTAGAAGCGCGCAGTCCGGTGCGGCACCTTGGAACGTGCCCAATCCTTCGTTGGAGATTACGATCTCGCTGGCCTCCTTCGCGCTTGCAGGACGCACGTGAACATCAGGCTCCGCCCGCTCGTGCCTCATGCCGTAGCGGGGAACCCATCCCATCAAGGACGGAATAGAGTTCTTCAATCTTAAGCCGATGAGCCATTTTCCGGCCTCATCGAGTTGGTCGTCCTGCAGGCTCCGACTCTTAACAATTGTTGGGCCCGCCATTACACTGGTGTTGATAGCGTATGCAGATTCCTCAGCAAATGCTCGGGCTCTGTCGGCGGAATCAGGATAATCATTGATCGGAAGAGGAAATACGAGGAAGCCGGCCGCCCTCAGATTCCAGTAATCCGCGACGTCGAACATGTCTGCGGGGTCCAACAAAAAGAAAATACGGGAATGGTACGGCTTTGGCGAGGGAACGTTTAGGCCGAATAGCGTGATCCGAGTCGGGAAGATCCATTGCGAGAGGTCCGGCGTTTTGCGAAACGATTCATCGTATTTGATACCCATCCCGCTAAAGCGATCCGCGAGCAGCTCGTTACCTTGAGCCTCCGACGGGTAAGCACCAAACCGCGCCACGAGGAAGGGCGTTAGTGGGTTGCCTGAGTCGAGGTCAAGATAGCAAAACTTGTGCGGTGGCGCGTTCGTGGGTCGAACCTCTTCGCGCCAATATTGTCTGAGAAAGGGGAACACTTGGAGGAAGAAAGGGACCTCTTGCCTTCCCCACGGATTCCATCTTAGTGCGTCCCTCGAGAAAATCCGCCTCCTAAAGACGTCCAAGAACGCGGGCAGCGTCGCGTTGTTGAAGTTAATCAGAACATCTGGGTCGAACTCTTTTAGCGTTAGGAACGCTTCCTCTTCATATGGCGTGTCGTGAAATTGGTAATGGCGCCCGACTACCTTTCGCGTGCTGCCATTGAGGATAACCACTGGGTTGAGGCATCCGCCCCAGAGAAGGGTGTTTTGTCGAAACACTTCCTCCAGAATTGTTGGGTCTGGCTTATCTACAAGGAACGCTAGCCGGACCGGGCGCACATTGCAGGAGAAATGGAGCGTTCGTATGCTCATTGGTAAAGTAAGTGAATCTTATCATCAAGACTTCGCTGGAGGCGAATCGCGCGCGCATTGATGGCCGCGCGTAGATTGTTGGTCCACCGTAAAATCGAGATAGAAATTCCAAGCCACGGGAGAGATCAATGGCCAAGAAGGGATACTGGATTGTCTTCCATGTGTCAGATGCGGACGGAACTGTGATGGCGGAATACGCGAAGCTTGCGAGGCCGTAATTGAGGCAGCCGTCCCGCTAAACCGTCCGGGACGCAAAATGCGCGCTACGAAGTCATGCTTTCTTGTCCCAGGTTGCCCCGCCCTTCCGGGCTGGGCTAACGTCTGTCGCGCCGCTGGCGCTTTTCCGAAAACGGCGAGCGGTACGACGGCGGAGAAACGTCAACAACCCCACCCTTCGTCCGCCGCGGCGGACAAAGGATGGGGCACGCGGCACAAACGAAGATGCCGCTCTGAAGAGCGGCGCTACGAAGGCAACGGCCCCGCTACTTCTTTTTTTCCCAGTATTCGCGGAACAGCTTTACGGTGTCTGGCGAGAATCCTGCGTAGTGATTATTGGCGTAGGCGAAGATGGTGACGCCGCGGCGGGTGATGGGTTGGAGATAGTCCACCCAGGACTTCAGCTGGGCTGAGCGGTCAACAACCGTCTTGTCCCAGGTCTTGGTGACTTTCTCGATGCCTTTGCGGTCGCCGAGCCAGCGGACGTAGGTCCAGTCGGAAGTGATGGGGTCGAATTTGTAGTCGGCGGGGAGGGGCATCCAGCTCTGGTCCTGGAGCGCGAGGACGACGCCGTGGTCGCGGAGGAGATCGGAGAGGGTGGCGTCGAGCCAGTTCTTGTTGCGGATCTCGACGGCGAATTTGTGATCTTTCGGCAGCGATTTCAGGAACGGCTTCAGGCGGGCGAGGAATTGCGCTCCGCTGGTGAAGACGCTGCGATTGAAATAGGGAAACTGAAGCAGCATGGGGCCGAGTTTGTCGCCGAGGAGGTCCATGGTGTCCACGAAGTGCTTGAAGTCGGCGTCGCAATCCGCGAGGATTTTTTCGTGGGTGATC
>PMUS01000024.1 GCA_003166795.1 Acidobacteriota bacterium
CGCTCGAATTTCTCCTTCGACATCGCGCGTTATCCTCTCGGATCAAGGCTTCGCGGTCGCTGCCGCGCTCGTGCTATTCACTCGCCTGCGGACCGCTTGCTGCCGCCGAACTTACAATGGAGCGGGGGACGGGGCTCGAANNACCACTGAGTTACCCCCGCTCATGCCTCACTCGCTACAACATGGAGCCTGGGACCGGGATTGAACCGGTGACCTCGTCCTTACCAAGGACGCGCTCTACCAACTGAGCTACCCAGGCCCGAACCGGTTCGCCTACTCTCTTCCTGCGTTCGCGCTGGAAACTCGCCGAGCCATTCCGCTCTCGAAATCCTTCGCGAGGCCCTCGCCGCGATTTTCTTCACATCTTCGGGACCAGCCGCTCGGAGTCGCATGAGACGCTGGTGGACGGGGGAGGATTCGAACCTCCGTAGCCCGCAAGGAGCGGCAGATTTACAGTCTGCTGGTTTTAGCCACTCACCCACCCGTCCGGCGAAACGCGCTCGGGACACAGCTGTCGTCTCCCGCAAACCGAACCAGAACTGTACCGGACTGCTGTACGGGGCACTCCGAAATGCAGAAAGGGCTCGTGTGTGGACACACCAGCCCTGTTCGCTTTTTTCGCGAGGAATCCGTCCTTATACCCGACCGCTGAATCCCGGTCCCCTTAAACTCAGCTGGCGGAGGGAGTTGAACCCCCGACCCTCTGATTACAAATCAGATGCTCTACCAACTGAGCTACGCCAGCCCTGCGCAAACCGTGCGAATATATCGCAGCGGCAATCAAATTGCAAGCAAGTTTCGCCACCCCCAGCAAAACCATTGCCAGCATGCCACTTATCTTGGCTGATTCAATTTCCCGGATGCCCTATTGTACAGCGGGCTTGGCAAATTCGGAATCACTCAAGTCTACGTTGTGATGCACTTCGCTGAACGTCAGCACGTACGTCGTGTCTCCGTTGGCCTGGCGCCATACGAACGGAACTTTCACGCCGTCGACGTCGCGATAATCATCAAACTCGTCGCGCGATTCCGAGACGCCGTCCGCGTCGTGATTCTGGCTGACCACGCGCAGTAGAAAACCGGTCTTCGCGTCGAAGTACATCTTCGTCGGATCGCCGCCTTCGGGCACGCCGGCTTCGATAACCCACGTATCGCGGTCGCCGATCTTTTCCACGCCCGTCACGACCATGCTTGTGTAAACGCGACGCATCTTGAAAGCATGAAGAAAATCCGCGCCACGCTTGGATTCGGCAAGCTCCGGTCCAGTCTGCTCGCGCAAGCCGTTCTTCGGATCGTCGGTCCAACCTTGTATGCCGTCAAATCCCTGCTGGAACACCGCGCCGTTGATGATCACCGCGGTCATGAATTTGTTCGGTGCCTTTTCGTGAACCATCACCGTGCCGGACAGATCCGCCGATGGAACTTCGATCGTGCCCATCATCGCCTGCGATGTGAGTTTCTCCCAGGCATCGCGCCCGCCAATCGCCTTCTCGTAGCGATCGAGAATCTCGCCGACCTTTGGATACGTCGCTGAGGAAGCGGGTTTCCCGGTAGCCGGTGCATCGGTTTGTGCCGGCGACTGACCGCGACCCGCAATCGGCGCGACCAGTAGTAGCGCGATTATCGCAGCTATGGGGACATCTCGTCGCATCGCCAGGTACGTGCTGTTGTGAATGACTGAAACTCCCCAGTGAAGAACCGCGATCAACGCCCTTGTGGTGTTAGACGCTTCTGACCCATCGTTGGTTGCCGCGACATCTTTCCCATACTCAATCCGGCGCCGAGACATTACACTAAATCCGGAAGCAGAGAATCACCGCGATATGCCCATCGCCAGTACAAAGCGCGCTTGGATTGTGGTGGCTGTGATGATCGGCCTGGCCGCAGCAGGTGCGGGCGTCTATCTTTACCGCTTGCACCGCCCGCTTCCGCCAGCGAGCGCTGGCGCCGAGCCTGACATCATGAGCCAGCTTCCACCGGGCGCGCCGGTGATTGCTTATATAGATGTGGCAGCGCTGCGAAAGTTGCAGGCGTCGCCGCTCGCATCCATGCTGGGCCTTGCCGGCGCTGATCCTAAAGAAGATCGCGACTACCAAAACTTCGTGCGCGACACGGGCTTCGACTATGCGCGCGACCTCGACAAGGTCGCGATTGCCATCTGGCCCACGACTCTGCCGACGCCGAATGGAGGGCTTGGCGAAAACCAAGCCGTGGCCGTCGCCGACGGACGCTTCGACCGTGACAAGATCAAAGCCTACGCCCTGCGCTACGGACAAGCGGTGACGCAGGGGACGCAATCGTTCTACGTCGTGCCGGGCGATCCGCCTGTCGCTTTCGCGTTTCTTTCAGCAACTCGCATAGTGCTCAGGAACGGGAAAAATTTAAGCATTCCGGAGCAGCTGCCTAATGCGTCCGAGAAGAATGCGATGCAAGGCCGCATCAACCGCGTGGCGGGTGCGCCGATCTTCGCGGTGGCGCGAACGGACGCCCTGCCCAAAAGCTTCTACGACAATTTCAAGAATTCCCCGCAGCTGCAAGGCCTGGTGCGCAGCGTCAAGGGCCTGACGTTTGCGGGCCAGCCGCAGGGCGACCGCATTGACGTGGCGCTCGACGCCGAATGCGATTCCCTGGCGCATGCTGCCGAGATCGCGACCCTGCTCGACGGCTTCCGGATGTTCGGCACGATCGCGCTCTCCGATCCGAAAACGCGCCGCCAGATGACGAAAGAGCAGGCTGCGCTTCTTACCGCCCTCGCCAGCCAGGCAAAGGTCACTCATCAGGACCGATGGGTGCGAATGACGCTTGGCGTGACGCCGGAAATGCTCGGGCCCGCTGGTTCCAATCACGCCGAACTGCGCTGAGCAATTCAATTAACCCGTTAAATTGAGGGCCAAGTCCGCGGAGGGCGGCCCTCGAACGCGTCTTCGAGTAGGGCGCGAATCGCATCCCGCTCGAGCGGGCGCGGATTATACGAGGGAGTTTTGACGGCTAGATCCGCGGCATGGTCGAGGCCCTCGCGTTTCATTCCGATGGATTCGAGCGAGAGCGGCGCGTCCATGCCGGCTTCGAGAGCGTAAAGGCCCTGCGCGGCGGATTTAGACTGGAGGGCGCGTGCGATGCGCTCCATCGCCTGCGGCGCGGCCGGGGCGTTGTACGCCGTGGCGTGCGGCAGCAAGACGGTGTGCGTTTCCGCGTGCGGCAGATTGAACGCGCCGCCGAGGATGTGGCACAGCTTGTGATGCAGCGCCATTCCCGCCGCTCCCAACGACGCACCGCCGAGCCACGCGCCATAGAGCGCGAGCGAGCGCGCCTCCATGCTTGCGGGCTCCTTCACTACAACTGGAAGGCTGCGCGCCATCGCGCGAATTCCCTCCTCCGCCATCAGCGAAACGATGGGATTCGCCTCCTGTGCGTAAAGAGCCTCAACGCAGTGCGCGACCGCGTTCATGCCGCTGGTGGCCGAAAGCGTAGCGGACATACTCATGGTCAGCGCGGGATCGTAGAGTACCGTCTTCGGAAGGACGAGCGGGTCGCGCGCGTTTTTCTTGATGCCGCCTTCGGTGAGGCCCCAGGTGGAAGTCATCTCCGATCCTGCGTACGTGGTGGGAATGCAAAGGATCGGATGGCCCGAAATTAGCGCGATCGCTTTGGCGAGGCCCGTGGCGGAGCCTCCGCCGATGGCGACGTAACAGTCCGCATTCAGACGTGCGGCCTCGGCGCGTCCCTCTTGGGCGGTTTCCGCCGGAACGTGCATTACCGCGCGATCGAAAACTCCCACGGATTTCGAGCCAAGCCGCGCCGCCAATTCGTCGGCAAGCTTTTTGCGCCCGGGCGTGGCGATCACGAGCACGCGCGATGCGCCGAGGCGGTCTATTTCCTCCGGGGTTTTCGCGAGGCTTCCTTCGCCGAATACAACGCGGGAAGGCTGCGACTGATAGACGAAAGAAAGTTTCTGCTCAGAAGGCATGCGCGGTCTCCCTGTTTTAGTGTTTCGTGGAACCGTGGTTGGGAGCATTCGGCGTTAATTTCCGGATGACAAATTCCTGAAGCACATTGGCGGCGGCAGCTGCGCCAGTATCAATCAATGCGTTTTCGAATGTTAGTCCGACGCCAGTATCTTTGGCGGGATAGTAAAGATTCGAGATGCCTGCTGAGGCGAAGTTTCCAAGAATGCTCGAGTAATTCGCCTGCCAGCGCTTATTGTCGCCCTTGCAGATCACTGCATTCGCGATCGCGTACAAAAGCCGGGCGCGCGTGGTCCCGGTTCCCCGGTAGAAATAGCGCGGATCCTGTTTCAGGAGCGACGGAAGGATGGCGCCTCCGATGAACGTGCTCGTAGCCAGATCGGCGTAGGCGGCGCCGTAACGCTTTCCATAACCTTCCGCACCTTGTCCATACCCGCCGTATTGATCGGACGCCTGCTCGAGTCCCGCGGCGGCCGCAGTTATGCCGAAGGTGACCGGGTCTACCGCGTCCTTCCAGGCTAGCTTGAATTTTTGCTTCGAGGTGAGAGGAGCTGCATCGGGGACGTAGCTAACATAGAAATTTGGAATGACGCCGAAGACACGCTGCTTCTCTTCATCTTTGAGCTGCACTTCTGCGACTTCGGTCTGCGTGAGCCCAACCCGAACCTCAGTGGTAGCGGCAGCAAGAGTCAGCGTGATTTGCGGGACAATGCTGACCTCTCCAGCGCGCAGGATTCCAGAAGTTAACTGAGTGGCGAAACCTTCGGACGTAATCGTGAGATGGAAGGGCCCGGGAGCAACGCCGGAAAAAGAGAATTGCCCATCGTCGCCCGACACCACGTCCTGGTTTGGCGATTGATCTTCGCGTGCGAGTGTCACTCGCGCTCCGGCGACCGCAGCGCCGGTTTGATCGAGAATTGTTCCAATGATCCTTCCAGATGATTGCTGGTCCATTGCCTGGCCGGCGGCTGGGGGCTGCTGAGATTGAGCCAGGGATGGATGGGTCCAGAACAAAACGATCAGGCCGAGACTGAGTAGACTTCCCGACTGAAGGGCCGGGCGCCAAACAATTCGGTTCAGAGGCTTCTTTCGCGCGAATTGTTTTGTCGAATTCACGATTGCCTGCCGCCCGACATATAAATCCACTATAAGCCGTGCTCCTGCCTTCGATGTCGAGTGAAAAGGCGCAGTTGCCCAAGCCGATACAACTGCGCGCCCAGCCTTTGCTAATGCCGAAGAGCTGAGCGGAAGCAGTGTCGCTAAATGCGCTTAGGGTAAGGCGAAGGCGATGACGGAATCGCCGGGGGCGTCGTTGAAGTAGCCGCTGACGGCGACGATGCCAGGCCCGCCGAAGGCTTCGACGACAACGTACTGCTTGCCGTTCTTGCCGATGTAAGTGATCGGGATTGTGTGAGCGCTCGCATCAATTTTCTCGGCCCACAATTCCTTGCCCGTGCGCGCGTCGAACGCGCGGAAGCGGCCGTCGTTCGTGGCGCCGATAAAGATCAAGCCGCTCGCGGTGACAATCATCGAGCCGGTGTTAGGCGCTCCTGTGTGAGGAAAACCCTTGTCGGCGAGCGCGTCCACCGTGCCGAAGGGAACGCGCCAGACGATGTCGCCGGTCTTCGCGCTAACGGCGAATAATTCCGCCCAGGGTGGATTGATGCACGGCCAGCCCGTCTTGGGATCCCAGTAGCGCGTGTTATAGCGAATGCCGGTCCCAGGATAGATTTTTTCGTATGGGCCGCCGGTGGGATTTTCCTTCTCTCCCTTGACCAATCGGCCGACCTGCGCGGTATTGAAATCCGTGGTTCCAAAAATGTAATCGAGCTTTGGGTCAAACGCGACACCGCTCCAATTGGCAGCGCCTTCCCTGCCCGGAGAAACGATGGCCATTTTGTTCGGATCGGCGCCGAAGGGAGTAAACGGTCCGTTGCTGTAGAGATTATTTTTTTCCCAGAGGTCCTTGCAGAACGCGGCGTGCTCCGGCGTCAGGTTGTAGATATCGTCCTTCGTGATGCTCATGGGAGCGAGCGGCGGAGGCTTCAGCGGAAACGGCTGCGTGGGCGAAGTTACTTCGCCGGGGACATCCGATTGCGCTACGGGCCGCTCCTCGAGTCCAAACAGAGGCGTGCCATTGGTGCGGTCGAACAGAAAAAGCGTCCCTTGCTTGCTGAACTCAGCGACGCCCGGAATTGTTTTCCCGTTGCGCTTAACGTCGAAAAGCGTGGGCGGCGCGGGCACGTCGTAGTCCCAGAGATCATGGTGCACGAGCTGCCGATACCACACGAGTTTGCCGGTGGAGGCGTCAAGCGCGACGAGGCTGTCGTTGTAGAGTCCATCGCCGAGACGCTGGCCGCCGTAGTATTCCGTACCTCCGCTGGGCGCAATCGGGACGAAGACAAGTCCTCGCTCCGCATCGAGCGTCATGAAACTCCAGACGTCCGTCCCGCCTTTCGCGTCGAAGCTGGTGCCCAGCCAAGTTTCGTGGCCGGGCTCGCCGGGCTGCGCCTTGGTGTAGAAGGTCCATACAATCTTGCCAGTATGAGCATCCAATGCGCGCACCGACTGCACTCTGTTTTCACCGCAGATAATCAGATCGTGATAGACGACGGGCGCCGCGGCCGGGCTGACGCCGGCGACAAAACCGCCCTCGCCAAATCCTTCAGCGGGCTTACCCGTTTTCGCGTCGAGCGCGAGCATCTGACTGCCGGAGACCCCGAGAAAAATGCGCGGCGCGGTGTTCGCGTCGCCGGGCCAATAGGAAAGGCCTCGTGGACGCGTGCCTTTCGTCTCGAATTTCCAGATTTGCAGGCCGGTGACGGGATCGAGCGCGTACACGTTCTTGCCCGCGTCGAAATAGAGGACGCCGTCAATCACCAGCGGGGCGCCTTCGGAGTTCATGTCATCTTTGGCGTCGCCGGTATGAAAGGTCCACGCGCGGCGCAGCTTGGTGACATTTTTCGCGTTGATCTGCTTTAGAGGGGAGAACCGCTGCGCGCCGGAATCGTGGCCGGCGTAGGGCCAATCTGTTTGCGCGAGCGCGGGCGCGGATGAAAACAACGCGGCGAGGAGACTAAAACAAAACGCGGCGCCCGCGAGAGCGCCGCGTTTGAAACTTCGCGAAGATTTCGGAAAGGGCATTCGCTCGAAGTTATTTCGCAGCGAGGAGCGGAGTGACGTCCTTGTCGAATTGATCGTAGGTGCGGGCTTCCTTGTAGAACGCGACGTTCTTGCCGGTGCGATCGAAGATCATAGTCATGGGGAGCGCAGTATCCCAGCGCGAGTCCATGTCTTTATAAAACTGATCTTCGGTATTCGCTGCGATGTACACCGTAAACGGTGGCTTGGTCTCGCTCAGGTACTTCTGCAATTCGTCTTTGTCGGTGACGTCGTTCATCGACACTTCGATGACCTGCAAGCCTCTGCCCTTATACGTGTTCTGAAGCTTGATAATGTCGGGAAATTCCGTGTGGCACGGGACGCACCAAGTGGCGAAGAAGTTCAGGACGACAACTTTGCCCTTGTTCTGCGCGACAATGTCCTTGATGTCCTTGGGCTCGACGGATTTTATATCGGACGATTGAGCGCGGACAGCTGGCCCGGCGGCGCCGACCGCAAAGACCGCCGCCAAAACCAATAGATAAAAGCGCTTGTGCCAAGTCTTCACTGGCCGCTCCCAGACGTGGGGGGCGGCGAGGCGAGCATTTTCACGGCTGCGTCCTGGACCTGCGTGAAGGTCGAGCCGGTGATGTTCACGAAATTCGCGACGACCTGGCGATTGTCGTTGACGAGAATGGTGTTGTCCGCCGCGGGAGCGAGCTTATAGAGGCGCATGCCCAAATCCAGATTGCCTTTGGCGAAGTAAACGAGTGGAATCTGAATGCCCTTATCGGCGGCGAGCTTTTCGAGCCATTCTTTCGTGTCGGCGCCTTCGGTCATGACGACGAAGCCCTTTAGATTCTTTTGCGATTTGACGAGCGCATCGAGCTTAACGATCAAGTCCGCTGCCCCGTCGCTCGGCTTGTTGAAAAACCCGATGAGGGTCGGCGCGGCGCCGTATTCGCACACATAGCAGGTGTCCTGGCCCTTGTACTTGCCGGTGACGTCAATTACGCGCAGAGAGGGGGTCATTGCGCCAACCTGTCGGCCGGAGACGAGCGGGCCGGAAGCAACAGCAGGCTGCGCGGAAGCCGTTGCGGCCGGAGCGGCGCCACCTTCACTCGAAGTGCTGCCGTTGGCCGCGGCGGCATCGGCCATCTTGATGGCGCTGGCCGCGTCAGAGCCGTCTACGGGCAATTTCAGCGCGACCCATTTGTACCAGCCGCCTTCGAGAACCTTCGTGTTGAGGTAGCCGAACTCCGCGAGCTTCTTGTACATGTCGAGCGAGTCTTCGTCATGGTTGCATGGGCAGTAGAGCACGAGCATTTTGTTGCGCGGGAGCGGAATCGGCGGCTTCACCTGCTGAACCCAGGGATAGTTGATCGCGCCCGGAATGTGGCCTTCGGCGTAGGCTTCTTCGGGCTGGGTATCAACGAGCTGGAAGCTGGCGTCGTGATTGTCCATCATCTTCTTAATGTCGGCGGGAGTGATGAACTGGGCCGGGGGAGCGGCCATCGCTGTGGGATCGTCAAATCCGGGCTGTGCATCGTCCTGAGCCACGGCATATTTCGGTGTCAGCGAAAAAAGAGCTGTCGCCAAGGTTCCGATCGCGAGCCATTTAGCTAGAGTTTTCATGTCATTCCCCCCTGCTTCTATCCGGCCGGATGCCGCGCGCCTGTTTATTTAGATTCGCGGCCCAAGCGTAAGGATTTCCGGCCCCAAATTCGGATGTTACTCACGGCCTCTAACTGTGTCAAGGATGAGTACTTGCGGGCCATGAACCACTCCATGACAACCGAGGCATTTCTGCCTCTCATATAGTTAGACGCGAGGTTGCGCGGCTGGTTTCAAAAAACTGCTCAGGGGGCGGGGAGCGTGAAACCGTAGATCACTCCATCCACGGGATACACGACGTACTGGCGGCCGTCCAATTCGTAGGTCATTGCCCCAGTGCCCAGCGATCCGCCTGGATACATGTGCCAAAGGACCTTTCCCGTGGCGGCGTCAAGCGCGACCAGGCTCGACGAGCTGTCCGCGGTGAAAACCAGGCCGCCGGCAGTGGACAAGATGCCGGATTGCCCGCCACGCCCCTCGGTGTCGGCCGTCCAGCGGGTCTTACCGGTCTGAACGTCAATCGCCTTGAGCATGGATTTCGATGACAGGAAGAAATCTCTTCCCGCCCAACCCTCAGCCATTTTCCCCGGCATCGTCAAATAGAACACTCCCATCGCTTCGCGCGAATTCACGTAGATGAGGCCCGTGTCGGGATCGTAGCTCGGCGCCTGCCAATTTGTGCCGACGCCTCCGGTGACCAACACGCCATCGGGCTGAGGCTCCTTGTCGCGGAGCGGAATCGGCTGGCCGCGCTCGTCGAAGCCCGAGAGCCAGTTCGCGGGAACAAAAGCCTCGGAGACAAGCGCCTTGCCATCCGTGCGGTCGAGCACGAAGAACAGACCGTTCTTCCCTGCCTGCGCGAGCATCTTTCGCGGCTTCCCGTGAAATGGACCGTCGAAAAGTACGGGCGTCATGACCATGTCCCAATCGTGCGTGTCGTGTGGCGACGTCTGAAAATACCAGACGAGCTTGCCGGTATCGGGATTCAACGCCACGATCGTGCAGGTGTAGAGGTTCGCGCCGGCGCGCGTGTCGCCGTTCTCAACAGGATGCGGATTGCCCGTGCCCCAGTACAGCAGATTCAACTCCGGGTCGTACGTGCCGGTGAGCCACGTCATTCCGCCGCCGCGCGTGACTACGTTGGTATCGTGCGGCCATGTCTTCCATGCGGGATCTTCCGGCTTGGGCATGGAGTCCCAGCGCCACTCCACTTTTCCGGTCATCGGGTCAATGGATTGAAGAAATCCGGGAAGATCGGCGGTGTCGCCGGAAGTGCCGACAATGATGTGATCGCGAATCACGAGCGGCGCCATGCTGCCGAATGCTTTCAGCGCGGGATCGTCAATCTGAATCTGCCAGATCATTTTTCCGTCGCGGGCGTCGAGGCAGAGAAGTTGCGCATCGAAAGTGGTCAGAAAGAGGCGATCCTTCCACATGGCGAGACCCTTGTTGCCTCCGCTGACGGACTCCCCGGGACGCGCGAAGTGCCAGACTTGCCGGCCGGTGCGAGCGTCCACCGCCCACGCCTGATTGCCACCCGCGATGTAGAGGATGCCGTTCACTTCGAGGGGCATGGATTGCAGACCCTGCGTGTGCGCCTGAAACGCCCAGGCGAGACTCATCGCGCCAACATTTGTTTTATTGATTTGCGTGAGGGGGCTGAAGCGGCGGCCGGTGTAGTCGCCATTGTACGTGGGCCAGCTATCCGTGGGAGGCGTCAGGATCTTTCCCGGGTCCAAGTCCTGACCGTGCAAATGCGACGGCGTTAACAGCAGAACAAATAAAGCAGGAGCCAGCCACTTCTTCACTTCAAGGTCTCCAGATACGTGAAGAGATTGTGCATGTCGGCGTTGGTGTACTTTTGCAGCAGCTCGGCATGCACGGCAAGAGGATCGTGCACTTCGATTTTCACGGCGCTCGTCGGCCAGGAGTGATACCAGCCGTCCTTGCCCATGATGGCCACGTTGAAGTCGTCGTTGAGCAGGAGCGTGCCTTCGAAGGTTTTCCCGGAAGGCAGCGTCACAATTGCAGTTGCAGGCGTGCCCGATGGATAGAGAAAGCGAACCTCGAGGTCGGGAGGATTGTATTTCTTGGCGACGCCGGCGAGATCGCCGGTGGGCGAATGGCACGTATTGCATTTGCCGGGCCCGTTGAAATAGGCCTTACCTGCTTCGACCGTTCCCGTCGCGAGACGCTCCGCGGGAATGTCGTTGGGATATGGGCCGTAGCGGGTGTGCAAATCAAAGAGAGAGATCTGCGCGTTGAGGAAGGCGACGATATCGGAAATCTGCGACTGGGTCATTGGGAAGGGCGGCATGCCTTTATCGGGGCGGCCCCCAGTGACCACAACTCCGATGAGGTCTCCGCCCTTGTCGTGGCGGACGAGCGAGGAGCGAATAAGATCGGGTCCGCGGCCCCCAGTGGCGTCTTCCGCGTGACATGCCGAGCAGTTTTCCTTGAAGATCACCCGGCCGCGCTCGGCCGCTGCCGCTTGCGCTGCCAACTCGGCAGGAGTCGGCGCCGCCGCACGAGGCGGAGCGCCTTGCGCTGCTAGCGACGCGACCACCCCGAGAATTGCTAACACGACGAGAGCGGGCTTCTTCAACGGAATCCCCCTGGGTCCAGACAGCTACATGGACGGCAACGACGATACACCGGTTGCAGAAATTTTCTAGTGCCCGGCCTTCGTCAACGTCGCGCCCGTTATTTTCTTTGTCTCATTCGCCCAATTCGGGCCCGGATAGCTGAACAGCAGACTATATCCCGGCGATCCGCCCGCGACCACGATGTGAAAATCGTCCGGGCTTTGAACGATCGGGACTTTCCCTCCCGGCTTCAGAGCGTTCTTGAAAATTTGCGCACGATCCGGACGAATGCGGCCGTCGGCGATGGACTGATTGATCTCGTCAATTTCGCTCGCGTGCCCAAAGCCACTCGTGGCCGCGAGAAGCTTCTCATAGGGAATGCTCGTATGTTCATACAGCCATGCTTGCAAGCTCTTCCGCGTGTAGCCGAGCTTCCCCAGCTCGTACGCGCAGTCCGGGTGAAGCACCAATATATATGTTTGCGAGTGGACCCAGCCGAAGACCACGTTGCTCGTCCGGGCGGCCACCGTGTCGAGAATTCCCTGCGCGGTCCACGGAGCAACGGCGCCGCCGCCGAGAACCAGGGGATTGCCCGATGTTGCCACGGTTACGGTGCTGTCCTCGGGTTTGTAGCCGAGGGCCACGTGATACGGTTCCCACGGGCTCTTGGCCTCATCCTCCGCGAACGTGAAGAATGTGTACGCCTCGAAACGGCCTGTCAGCGCCATGTCGTTTACAGCCGGCCAGGTCTGGCCAATGTTCAATAGAGAGAGCCGCAACGCGCGGCCGACGGTGCTGTTCGCCCGCCACCCGTGTCCCAACATGCCGATTCCTGAATTGAAGTTCAATTCCTTGGCAAGGGGGCCGTTCACGATCACGACCGGCGTGAAGGAACCTGTGGACGCCTGCACGTGCGTGAGATCGAAGTGCTTGTCCACAAATCCGTCCATGGCCGCGAGAATCACCGGAAAATATTCCGGCTTGGCTCCCGCCATCACGGAATTCACCGCGATTTTTTCGACTGTGGCCGTTCCATTCTTCGGAGCGACCTGGCCGACGACTTCGTCCGGCGAGCGCGTCGTCGCGGCGAGCATCGCCTTCACCAAAACCGGCGTCGGCGGAACGATCGGCAGACCATCGGCCCAGCGGCTATCGAGAAACAGATCGTTCACATTCTGGTATGCGTCCTGATAATCCGAGCCCGTGACTTTTATGTTGGTGTTCTCATGCTGCTTCTGAATTTGCGACGGCTTGGCCTCGTCCGCGGTCAGCGGGCGAACCAAGTCATCCACCATTTGATCGAATACCGCGGCGGCGATGGGCTGCAACTCTGCTTGGGTCGAGCGGGAGCGGTAATACGTGTCCGCGGGAAGGGCGATCATGCGAATTCCCGGCATGCCGCGATCTTTCGCCGCGGACTTCGCATCGTCTAGAAATTCAGTGGTTGTGAAGTAAACGCCCGGCATGCCGCTCTTTTCGATTTCAATCGTGTCGTGGGAACCCCACCACGTGCAGCTTCCTCAATCACCCACACCGAAGATGAACAAGTCGCCCTGCTGCTTCACCGTGGGGTACCACTTGGGCATGTCGGTGATCGTCTGCGCGGAAGGCTTCGGATACATCACGATCGTGGCGTCGGGGTACTTCTGCTTCAGAATCTGCGCAAGCACATTCAGGAAATTGTCGGCGCCGAATTTGCCGTTGTCCACCAGCACGATTTTCTTGCCGGCCAGGCTCGACACGCGGGCATTGATTCCCATCGTCGGCGGAGGGGGAATTTCGCCGCGCGGATTCATCACTTCGAGCGTCACCTGCGCAGCAGCCGCGCCCGCGAGAAACAGGCTCGCGCAAACGAGCGCGGCAGCCCGGAGCCAATTTGATTGTTTCTTCATGAGCGCGCCTCCACCGAAACCTGCCTGAAGATAGACACCGAATGCCGGAATGTCAATTTGATTGCGCGCGTCGCCGCGCGTCGTGATTGGCAAATTCGTCGTGGACGGTGTATGAGAAGGGTACGATTTGCGATCCAGAGGTCAGATCGCATGTCCCGACCTGGAGGTCCGAAATGGATTCAGCGGCGGCGGCATTCTCATCCGGTGCGCGTTCCCACGAACTCGATTTCGCGTCGGCGTTGCAAGCAGCGGAAGCCATTCGCAAGAAACAGGTTTCGTCGGTAGAGCTGACTCGCCATGTCTTCGAACGGATCGAGCGTTACAATCCTGCAATCAACGCTTTCGCTTATCAGCTGAAAGAAGAAGCCTTGGCGCAAGCCAAGAAGGCTGATGAAGCGCTCGCGCGCCACGAATCGCTCGGCGTGTTCCACGGTGTTCCCGTCAACGTGAAGGAGAGCTTTGCCGTCGCGGGTCATCCGTGTACTTGGGGAATTCGGCATTTCAAGGACTCGAATGCGCCGCATAACTCCGCAGCGGTGGACCGACTGCTGGGGGCCGGAGCCGTCTTGATCGGCGCCACCAACGTTCCGGTCAGTCTTGCAGACTGGCAGTCCTACAATCCGATGTATGGAACCACCAATAACCCTTGGGATTTGAAGCGAACGCCGGGCGGTTCTTCGGGGGGATCGGCGGCCGCTTTGGCAGCAGGGCTTGGGTATCTCAGCGTTGGGAGCGATATCGGGGGCTCGATCCGCGTTCCTTCACACTTCTGCGGAATCTATGGGCACAAGCCAACGCTCGATCTGGTGAGCCAGCGCGGCCAGCAGCCGGGCGGCAGTCCCACCGCGCCGGGTTTCTCAACCCTACTTGCCGTTGCCGGGCCGATGGCTCGCAGCGCGAACGATCTGCACGCGGCGTTAAAGGTGTTGGGAGGTCCGGAAGGATATGAAGCCAAGGCATGGAAATGGGAGCTTCCGCCCCCGCGCGCCAAGAGCTTGAAAGATTTTCGTGTCGGCTATGTGCTCGATGATCTTATCGCTCCCCCGACGTCGGACATGCGCGCGGTGCTCGAGAAAACGATCGAGACCCTGGGGCGCGCAGGCGCGAAAATGAGACCAGGCTGGCCAGCTGGATTTCAGCCATCAGCGCTGCTGGATACTTACCGCTACATGCTGTTCGCTTTCGAAGCCAGCATTTCTCCTCCCAACGTCCAGGAGGCTCAGAAGCAAACACTCGAAAAGATTGCGGGTCGGGCGGCCGCCGACGCTCTCGGGTCACACCCATACTGGCAAGCCGAAAACCTGAAGCGATTGAGATTTCGGGCGCAGTGGCAATCCTACTTCGACGAGGTTGACGTTTTCCTCTCGCCCGTAACGTTCACAGCGGCTTTTCTGCAGGATCAGAGCGAGCCCCAGGACGAGCGCGTGGTTGCGACACCTGGCGGGCCGCGCAAATACATGGACGGGCTCAACTGGATTGGCCCCGCCACACTGACCGGTTGTCCGGCCACAGTGGCGCCCGCGGGTCTGACCGAAGCAGGATTGCCTGTCGGAATTCAGATCATGGGGCCGTATTGCGAAGATGCCACGCCGATCACATTCGCGGAACTGCTCGCGCAAGAAATCGGAGGTTTCAAGCCACCTCCGGGCTACGCCTATTAATTCTTCACGGCTTCTGCAGCGTGTCGGACCAGCCGGAGGTATCGCCGAAAGGCAAGCCGGTCATCACGGCAATGATCGAATCAATTTTGCCGTTCTTGATTTTGAAAATTTCGTCCACTTCCTCGCTGAAGGGGCGGAGCGCGGCTGGGGATTCGTCCACCTTGCCGACGCCCGGCACGTCCACGGATTTTACCTTCCCTGACGTATTGAACATGAACGAGCCCATGACGATTCCGCGCTGCCGGTCCACGACGTTGTACACCCGAGGGCTGATTGGATAGATGTACTCAAAGACATGTGAATCCAATCCCGCGGCACAGCCAACGGGCTGGCCGTTTCTAGAGGCCGCGCCGAAAGTTGACGGGCATGTTTGCGTCCCGTTCTCGACGCGAATCACATCCGGCGCGAATGGAACGATGCTGCCGCTGCTCTTCTCGATGCCGTCGAAATACAGGTCGGTCTGCGCGATCAAGTCCTTTTGCGATTCGCGCTCGGATTCAGGAATGTCCTCGAAAAATCCTGCGATCCGCGGCACGACTTTTGGATCGGTAAATCCGTCAGGACGCGTGAAGCTCACCGCAGTTTCCTTGCGCGTGACGAGCGTTTCAATTTCGGTGATCTTGCGATTGGCGACGCGCAAACGAGTGACCAGCAAGCCGGACATGCCCGCTTCGTCCGTCACGCCAACGTACGCGACTGCACCATCCTCCGGATCGTCAATGTAGAGTTTGTAGCTTCCCCAGCCGGTCAGCGTACCCCAGAGGCCGTCGCCGATTTTCAAGTCCTGCGCATTTTCCGTGTAGCGCGCGTTCGGCGCGAGCGGAAGGTGCGACGCATCGTGCTCGATGAGCGCCGCGCGGTACGCGTCCACCAGCCCGTTCAGGCATTTGCGATCGCAACTGGCCGCCCCGGATTCGCTTGGCTTCGCGGAAGCAGCGGCGGCATGCGGCGTCGCCGGTCCCCATCCGGACGTGATCCCGTACGGTTCCTGCGTGAGCACGGCCTGGATCGCGTGGATTTTTCCGTTCTCGATTTTGAAGAGTTCGCCAATCTCAAACGTAAGAGGATGGCGCAGCGTTGACGGGAAAGTGCTGCCGTCCGTCAGCGTGACCGCCTTCACTGTGCCCGCGTGATCGAAAAACGCGAACGCAAAGGCCAGCCCGCGCTCGCGGTCCACGATCACCCATCGGCGATCGCGAATGTGGGTGACGATCTTGAAGAAGCCGGTCTTGAACTGCGCCTCGCAGCCGAGGCTCATGATGGGATAGCCGGTGCTGGGCGCTTGCGTCTTATAGAGGTCTGGGTTATTGGTGGTCTGCGTGCCGTTCTCGACGCGATTACAATCCTCGGCGAACGGGTAGACGCCCTTTCCGTCGTTGTTCTGAAGGCCTGAGAAATACATATTCGCCGTCTTCACCAGCTCCTCGCGCGTGGCGCGCTCCGCCGCAGGAACGGTCTTCATGAACAGCGGGTTCGGCGACATCGCCTCCAGCTTCTTTGCCGCATCGGCATCGCGCACGACAAAGTCTTCGACTTCCGCGATCTTTCCGCCA
Organism: Acidobacteriota bacterium; assembly: GCA_003166795.1. Classification (GTDB taxonomy): domain Bacteria; phylum Acidobacteriota; class Terriglobia; order Acidiferrales; family UBA7541; genus Palsa-295. Next base: position 16,373 of record PMUS01000024.1, read on the forward strand.
GCCACTTTCAGGCGCAGGCAGAAAATCACAGGGTTGTCCCACTCCTTCATGGTGCCAATGAAGCCGACCTCCCCTGCCTCAGGCTCAGCAAAATAGAGCTTGAACGCGCCCTGTCCGTTTGCCGTTGCCCAGAAACCTTCGCCGATCTTAAGCCTCGCCGTGTTTTCCGTGAATTTCACGTCGCTCGCGAACGACAGTTTTGAGGGATCGCGCGCCGCAACCGCCGCGAGGTACTGATTGACGGTGTCCTCCAGGCAGGCACGGTCACACGCGCCTTCCGAATTCGCGTGGGAAGCAGCCGCCGCAGCCGGCGTTCTCGCGAGAACCACCGCGAGAAGAGCTATCGCGCTTACGAAGATTGGTCTCAGGAATTTCGATCGCATATGCGGCCTCCGGTTCAAACTCGAATGAATGCCTGGTGAATCAATTCGGCTTCCTGTGGCATTTCGACGCAAGGAGCATCAATCGGGGTACCTGAAAGCGGTCACCGCTTTACGGCAAGCCAAACACAAAGTAAGTGGTGCCGGCCGTGACGAAAACATATTGCCTGCCGCCCGCCGAGAACGTCACCGGATTCGATCGCAGCGACGAGCCCAGATTAATATCCCAAAGAGGTTTCCCCGTGACCGCGTCGAGCGCGAAGAAATTGCCTTCGTCGGTTCCGGAAAATACCAGACCGCCCGCGGTCGCCAGCGTGCCAACCCAGGACGGTGAGTGCAAGCGAAACTCCCATTTCATTTTTCCCGTGGTGGCCTCGAGGGCGCGGATCGCACCGTAGGCGTCATCGCCGCTGAGCGCGCGTTCGCCACCGGCGCCCATCGGAAATTTCCCCATCTCCCACTTCGTCGTAGTCCCCTTGACGAAATACGAGCCCATTTCACGCGCGTCTACGTAAAAGAGCTTCGTGATCGGGCTGTACGAATTGCTGGTCCAATTGATCGCACCGGTGATGCTGGGATAGACGAGCGTTCCCTCGGGGCTCGGATCGGAATTTGGGATCGGGATAGGCCGTCCCTTCGCGTCGAGTCCCTTCGCCCAAGTTTCCTTAACGTAAGGAGCGCCGGCGATGAATTCCCCCGTCGCGCGATCGAGCACGTAGTAGAAGCCGTTGCGATTGGCGAAGCCCAGAAGCTTGCGCGGCTTGCCCTGCACGACGTCGTCAAAAAGGACCGGTGGCTCGGACGAGTCCCAATCGTGGGTTTCGTGCGGTGAGAATTGGAAAAACCACTTTATCTTGCCGGCTTCCGGATCGATAGCGAGCAGCGCGCAGGTATAGAGATTGTCGCCTGGCCTCCCGTCACCGTTCCAGTCCGGAGCTGGGTTGCCCGTGCCCCAATAAATCAGATTCAGCTTAGGATCGTAGGCGCCCGCATTCCACGTGGTGCCGCCCGCAGGAACGGAATCGCCCCACGTTTCCGCATCAGGTTCACCGGGCGCCGGAACCGTCCAGATGCGCCACAGGCGCTTGCCGGTCGCAGCGTCGTAGCAGTCGAGGAAACCGCGAACGGCGGCTTCGCTGCCACCCGTGCCGATCAGGATTTTGCCGTCGATCGCGAGAGGCGCCGCAGTGATCGCATAGCCCATTTTGTTATCGGCAACCACGATATTCCAAATCACGGCGCCGGTCGTGGCGTCGAGCGCGACGAGATGCGCATCAATCGTGGCAACGTACACGCGATGATCCAGAACCGCGACGCCGCGATTGGTCTGAAATAATCCGATGGCGACTACATTCTTCAAAATCGGCGACCACGTCCAAAGCTTGTTCCCCGTGTGCGCGTCAAGGGCAGTCACCGTGCTCGGCGGATCGGTGACGTACATGATTCCGTCCACCACGATCGGCGAAGTTTCCACGTTTCCAGCGGGACGCGTCGGTTGGTACGCCCAGGCCAATTTCAGCCCGGCGACATTTTGCGGAGTGAGTTGCTTTAGGCCGGAGAAACGCTGGTCGTAATAGTTGCCGCCATACGTGAGCCAGTTCGCCGGCTCGCTATCGGATTTCACAACGCGCTGATAAGGCACCTGCCCGAACGCAGGAAGCGCGGCTGCCAGAGCTAGAAGAGCGAGCACAAACCTAATGGCTCTCATTGGGCGCCTTTCAGGCTGGCCAAATACGCGACCAGATCGTCGAGTTGCGGCGCGGAAAGAGTGTCCTTGAAGCTGGGCATCACGCTTTTCCCGGGAATTTTTTCAATCCTCTGCACGTCGAGTTTGTTGAAGGCGTGAAAGTGGCCCGTCGCGTCCTTGATCTCGATCGTGAACGAATCCTCGCTCACGCGCGTGCCGTCCACGGAGTGGCCGTCCTTGGTAACCACGTGGACGAACAAAAACTGCGTGAAGCGGCCGCGCTCCATCGCGCCCGCCTCCTGCGGCAGATTCGTGCCGGGAGTCAGCAGCGCTGTGCGCAAGTAGCTCGGACCGCGCATGGCGCCGACTCGCGTCAGCTCCGGTCCGACGCCACCGCCCTCTCCACTGATAATGTGGCAGCCCGCGCAGCCGCTCGCTTCATAGACCGATTTCCCTTTGGTTACGTCGCCCTTCGCGATTTCGGTATCCGCGGTGTGGCCCAGAGTCCGCAAATAACCGATTACCTGGCCGGTTTCCTCGGCACTCAGCGATCCGAACCCGTTCATGCCCGTGCCCGGAATTCCTCCGCGAATGATGCCGCCCATTGCCTCGTCGCCCAGTCTTTCCGGAGCGCCCTGGAGACTCGGGCCATCGCTGCCGCCCGCATCCAGGCCGTGACATCGCGAACACGTCGCCTCGTAGAGTTTCTTGCCGGTCGCGACGTCCTCGGGCGATGTTTTGGAAACCACAGGCGTCGGGTCGCGCGGAATTTGCGAGAGCACCGCCGGCACGCAGACGAACAATCCCAGTGCAGCCACACACAGCGGCCGGATCGCGCTCATTTGCGTTCCCCCCGGAGGACCTACTCCCATTCGGTGCGGATTATCACACGCAAATTTATGGTGTCAAGCATTGTGGGACCTGCTGGAACAGTTCAGGGAAGGCCGAGACTGCCGTAAGCGCGCGGATAGGTGATGATGCCCCACGGCAAATGAAATCCGACGAGGACGCGAATCGGTTCATACGTTTTGGCGTCGATCACGTAGACGTTGTTCGATCGCCCGCAGGCGAGGAGAAGCTTCGAGTCATCCGGCGTAAACGTAAAGTGCCAGCACCGCTGCCCTATGGGGGTTTCGGCGAGCAGTTGCAGCGAGTCCGCCGCGTACACCTGCATCTTTCGCGCTGCGGCCGCGTTCACGAAGATCCGGCTTCCCTGCCGGTCAAAGGCGACTCCGTACGGTTTCGCGGCCGTGGTCACCGAGCGAATCACATTCAGATTCTGGTCGAGCGAGAGCAGCGTGCCCGAGCCTTCCATCGTCACCGCGTACGAATTCCCCTGCGGCGACACTTTCACGCCGCGAGGGCGCTTGCCGTACGACGCGAGGTTGATTGTTCGCTCGAGTTTGCCGGCCGCGACGTCGTACACGCCGAGCGAATCCTGCGCTTCATTGGCGACAATTAAAGATTTCCCGTCCGGCGTAAACTCCAGCCCTTCGGTCTCTTTCCCCGCAACGAAGCTCTGCACGCGCGACCAATCGCTGACGTTGAACTGCATGATTTGCGCCGGCGGCTCATCCGCGTCGTCATCCTCATCGCCTGATGCCCCTTCCTGTGGCGGCCCAGCCGTGGAACCCGGTTCATACGAGATGAATGCGGAAGTGCCGCTGGGATTCAGCTTGACGAACTCGGGATTGTCTCCCACGGGGATTCTCCGGACGAAACGGAGGCCGCCGCGAGTATCGAACACGCTCGCGTCGGCGGTGTCCTTATTGGCGGTTACCAGGTATTTTCCGTCGAACGTGATGCCGATTCCACGAGGCGCGGTGTCCTTGGGCTGAACTCGCTTCACGACCTTGAGCGTGTTCAGATCAATGACGACGATTCCGCCCTCTTCTTCGCTCACGTAGGCAACGTTCGTGGGAACCCTGACGAAACGAACGTAAACCAACAGGCAGGCAGTCACGACCACGAACAGCGCAAACGTCCAGAAGAAATTCCTTCGCACGCTCATCCCCACCCCCGGGCCTCACTTCATCGTACGGTGATTCACAGCGAACGAACTACATCATCGCGCTGAGTTTAACGGCCACCCAACCGGTCGGCTTCTTTACCTCGAGCTTATCCACCAGAATCGAACCGTTCCTTAGCTTTCCGGTAACGCGAATCGGCTGCCCGATGTATTCGGCGATATCTGGCGAAGGCGCGACCAACACAAAAAACTTTTTGTCTGGCGTCACTATCCCGGCCGGGCGGCCCATCTTCAGGCAGGCCATGCCGCATTCCTTCATCCCCATGTGTTCGTTCCCCGATTGCGTGTTATCGGTCAGATAGCAGGAAGCGTCCACCAGGGAACCCGTCCAGATCTGATTTTCTTCCGCGCGCGCGATTGCCAGCGTTCCCGCCAGCAGCGCCAGCACCGCCGCAATTCGAATCATTTTCATTTTTCGCTCCTGAAACCCCGCCCATCCCGGGACCATTGAGAATTCTACACTGGCCTCTCTAACGCGATGGACGCAATCTCACGGAGCTTGAATGCACAGGCATACTCCCTCATATGTGAATATGTCCGTGGAGCTCCAATGGTTCACAGTATTTTTTGGATTGGATGCCCCCGGCATTAGCACCGTGAAATAGCGCCGCGATTCTAATTCAAACGCCGCGCCCATTCAGATGTGCGGGAAGTTCCGTGAGATTGTCGAGCATCAGGTCCGGAGGATGCGCGCGCAGCCCTTCGAGCCCCAGGCCGTAGCTGACGCCACACGCCCACGTGCCGGCGTTTCGTGCAGTTCGTACGTCCACGTCCGAATCCCCGACGATCATGGCCTCGCGCGGCGCGATCGCGAATTCGCGCAGCAGAATATTCATACCTTCGGGGTCTGGCTTCTTCGTTTCAAAACTGTTGCCGCCGTACACATACCGGAAATAGCCCGAAATGCCCAGGCCTTCAAGGATGCGTTTGCTGAACCGCACCGGCTTGTTCGTCAGCACGGCCATCGGATGTTGGCGCAGCACATCGAGCGCCTCGCGCACCCCGGGATACATCACCGTGTTGTCGAGCATGTGTTCGCGATAATAAGAAAGGAAGAACCGGTGCCCCACTTCGGCTTCAGCATCCGTCACGCCATCGCCGAGCGCGCGACGCACCAGCACCGCCGCGCCATTCCCCACGTAGCCGTAGATCGTTTCGTGCGGCAGCGATGCGCGGCCCATGTGCTTGAGCGTCGCGTCAATCGAAAGCGCTAGGTCGAGCTTCGAATCGATGAGCGTTCCATCGAGGTCGAAGACCAGCGCCTGCACGCCGGCAAATCTGCTGTTGTGTTTGTCTGTGCTATCGCCCATTCTATCCGGCGCGTGCGCGCGATTTCTCAATTGTAAGCGGCCTCCCAGCCGATGTCACGACGCGCAGTGATTCGTCCGCGGGCCTCCCCGTAACCGAAAGGTAACTTTGGGCTCGGCTAATTCACTCGCCTGGCTCCCTGGGGGCTATTGTTGGCCAACAGGTCAGAGTCCGTCCGACACTTGGGAGACTACGTTGAGCCGCATCTGGGATGCATTGAAACAAGCCGAACGAATGCGGTCTCGTTCGGAAAATCGTGCGCCTACTGCGGATCGAGTGGGCGACCTCATGCGTGCCGGCGACGACCGCCGCGGAAACCTGCGCCACGCGCACAGCGTGTCCCTGCTGATCTACGGTTCTGACGCCGACAAAGAGCCATTCCACGAAGAAGCGGAAACGATTGACGCTCACGAAAATGGCTGCTCGCTCACGCTTGAGACAGTCGTCGCGCGCGGCCAGCGATTGTATCTAACCAACATGCGCAATCAGGCCGAACAGGAATGCCGCGTCATCCACGTGGGCAGACGCGTCCGCGGCAAAGCTAAGGTCGGCATCGAATTCGTTGTACCCACTCCGCAATTCTGGCGTCCGGCGTAGTTTTCCCGTTGCACTGCCGCGCGCGAGGCGCGCAGCGCATGAACTCCGCCGGCCTTTGGCGCGGGGCCGCGCCGCTGCTACAATGTCTGGTTTCATACAGCGCACATTTTAATTCCGAGGCCCTCATGGCTGAAATCCAACCATTTCGCGCATACCGCTACGATACGAACCGCATCGCCCTGAAGGACGTGCTTACGCAGCCGTACGACAAAATCACTCCGTCGATGCAGAACGCCTACTATGCCGCGAGCCCGTACAACCTGATCGCAATCGAAAAGGGCCGCGCGCTGCCGGGCGACACGCCCGAAAACAACGTCTACACACGCGCTGCAAGCAAAGTTGATGAATGGATCGCCGCGAAAATTCTGCTGCAGGACGCCTCGCCGGCCGTCTACGTCTATTCGCAGGACTTCGAAGTTCCAGGAACGCACACACGCCGCGTGCGCATCGGCTTCATCGCGCTCGCGCGGGTTGAGGACTACGACGCGCAAGTCGTCTTCCGCCACGAGCACACGCTATCGGGTCCCAAGGCGGACCGCATCGAGCTGCTTCGCCGCACTCGCGCGCAGACCGGCCAGCTTTTTCTCCTGTACGACGACCGCGTGCGGCAAATCGACACATGGCTCGAACAGATCGCCCGCACGAGCGCTCCGAATGAGCTGAGCGACGAATTCGGCGTGACCCATCGCCTGTGGCCCGTGTCCGACCCCGCCTTCGCCGCGCGAATTCAAAAAGCGATGGCCGACAAAAAGCTCGTGATCGCCGACGGCCATCATCGCTACGAGACGGCGCTGAACTATCGCAATGAATGCCGCGCGCGCGCGGGAAAAACCGATCCCATGGCCGCGTCCGAATTCGCGATGGCGACATTCATCAACACGCATTCGAGGGGCCTGACGATTCTGCCGACGCACCGGCTCGTCTCGCGCATCGCAAATTTCGATTTCGATCGGTTCCGCAGCAATCTCGCGCCGATCTTCGATTGGTATTCCTATCCCTTCGCGAATCCCGAGGAGCGCGCCACAGCCTACGCCGAGTTCCGCAAGGACCTCGAGCGCCCCAATCACGGCCGCCGGGCGATTGGCGTGTACCCTGGCGCCATTCATTCCGGCGCGGGCGCGTTCTACCTGTTCGCGCTGCAACCCCGGACAGACCTTGAAACGTTGCTGCCGGATGTTTCGGATGCGCAGCGTGGGCTGGACGTGGTCCTGCTGCATCGCCTCATTCTTGAGAAGGGGCTGGGAATCACGGTCGAGGCCGTGGCGGGCGAAAAAAACCTCAGCTACGAGCGCGAGATGGATACGGCGCTTGCGGCAGTGGACCGCGGTGAGGCGCAGCTTGCGTTTCTGCTGAATCCGGTTCGCGTCGAGCAGGTAACCAAAATCGCGCTTGGCGGCGATGTGATGCCGCAAAAATCCACGGACTTCTACCCAAAACTGCTGAGCGGAATTGCCATCTATCGAGTCGAAGGGCGGATCGAAGGTTCGTAAAGAGACAAATCGAAGGACAGCGAAGAAAGGAACCGACGCGCGGCTCGAAAGCATGCACGAGCCGCGCATCCGGAAATTTCAGCGCGCCAGCCTTAGGTAGTTTCCCCGCAGCTGGTCGAAATTTACTCTGTAGGCGTTACTTCGGAAAGCTTGCGATCGCCGCGGCTTCGGTGTCGTACGTGTCGAAGACGGTCATCAGCTTCGTCACCTGCAACACTTCCTTGAATTTCGAACCAAGGTTGGTGAGCTTCAGCGTGGCGCCTTGCGAACGCGCGCTGTGGAAGGTCGCCACCAGCGTGCCGAGACCAGCGCTGTCAATGTAGCCGACTTGCGCCAAATTCAATATGATCTTCTTCTTGCCTGCCGCTAGCAGGGCTTTCACCTTCTCGCGGAACGCGTTGCTCTCCTCGCCCAGCACGATGCGCCCTTCAATATCCAGCACGCTTACTCCGCCCACTTCCCGATCCGTCATTCGCAGTGCCACGTTCGCGCCTCCTGAAAAGCTTGCAGTTCGATGTGGTTTGTATGCCTTGAAAAAATCGCTTCCCGTATCTTGGCCGGGCGTGCTCTCTTCTCAATAAAAATCCGAGCAGGACATATAATAGCCGCAATCCGGACAGCTCAGCTTGCAACTGCGCGCCGCGAGACGCGTCGAGCAGCGTGGACAGTAGCTCATGGCCAGCTCCGGCTGATCGCGTGAAACGCGAGCCGCCTCTTGCAACTTCACTGGCGAGCTTGCGGTTTTGTCCGATGATCCAAATACAAATTCCGGCTGGGGCATCTTCGGTTCTCGGCCCGACGTTTATAGCACATCCAGCCCACATGGCAAAGCACAGGCGGCTCGCTCTCCGCCCCCCACTGGGCCGATTCGGGATGGGCTTGGCGCCCCCAGACGAGTACCATGTATGCAACCACCGGAAGAGGCGAAGCGTCTCATACGGTAGGAGCGAGGCCATCGTGACAGGCAAGAGCCAGGTAGTGCTAGCCGCGGCAATCCTGTTGGTCGTTTCGATTGCTGGCGCGAGCACTGCGGAAGCCCAGCGAGCGGCGTCGGCTGCAAGTGTTCGATCTTCCGCTCACGCAAGGCCTGTCGGCACTCATGTGGCATCCACGCGCGCTTCAGCCGGCGGCCGAACCGCTCCGGTGGCGCGTAACGCAATCCACTTCAACGCCGCTTCGAACTCATTCGAATCGAGCGATGGTTCCTCGGTATCGCTGCAGGAGCTACTCAGTCCAATTCCGCCTCCGGGATTCAACTATCAGTTCCTCTCGGCAATGAATCAGGATCTCGGTATCAAGGCCGCGATCGACCCGGCGACCGAATGGAAACTGGCCATCGCTGAACGGGTGTTGCGAGGCAGATCGCGCTTCGGCGGCTCCGGATTTTACCTGCTGGATGGCGGAGGCGCGTACGCGGTTCCGGACGATACCGCTTCGGCTGATTCCGCTCCGGCCGATCAGCCCGCGCAACAGCCGCAGGTGATCGTGGTGCAGGCAGCCCCGCCTTCACAGCAAACCGCCGAGCAGCAGGCCGCCGCCGATGATTCGCCGCCGTTGCCGGATGTTGGTCAGTTCACGCTGGTGCTGCAGAATGGGACGCAGATCCAGGCCGTGGCCTTTACGCGCGTGAACGACCGGATCGTCTATATCACCGCGGATGGCAGCCGCCGCACGATAGCCGTCGCCGATCTTAATTCCGACGCGACCGTGCGCGTGAATGAAGAGCGCGGCACGCCGCTGCAACTTCCTCTGTAGGGCCTGTCAGCGCTCGCTCCCGCGAGACGAATAAACCAGCACAGCCCCGAGAGCAGCAAAAATTCCCGCGTACACGAAGCCCGCCGTAGGACTTACCAACGTCCACAGCGCCCCAACCACGATGCTGGACACGAAATCTCCGATGCCGTTCGCGGTCGCGAGGACGCCGAAGCCCGTGCCCCGGACACTGGCGGGCAGCAGCTCCGCGGCGAGCGATTTTTCGAGCGATTGCTGGAAGGCGTCATGGATGCCCGCGAGCCCGAAGAGAACCACCAGTACGGGAATTGTCGGCTGCTCGAATATGAATCCAGCGTAGCTCATGACTCCGACGATGTATCCGATAGCGAGTAGCCCCCGTTTTCCGATGCGGTCGCCGAGCGCACCAGCGGGATACGAAGCCGCCGCATCGACAAAATTGTGAAAAGTATAGAGTCCGACCGAGATCGCCGCGGCTCGACCCACGCCCAATCGTGGCGCAAGAATCTGGCTCGCGCGCAGGATCAATAAAGTCGGCGCAAAATCCCCGATGCCGTGCGCGAACACTCCTACGAGGTAGCGCCAGTAATCCCTGGGGAGCTGCGCGAACCTCGACGCTATCGTCGCCGGACCTTCCGGCGCCTTATTTCCCGCGATTTTCCTGCTCGCCGGTGCCAAAAGTGCGAAGGCCAACGCTGCCGTCAAGCCGGGCAAGAGTGTCCAGCGAAGGACGCCGCGAAGTCCCAGCACCCCCAGCAAAGCTGTAGCGCACAGAGGTCCGAGCACCGCGCCGAGCGTGTCCATCGCGCGCTCAAATCCGAACGCTCGTCCCGTCTGGCCCGGTTCGACGCATTCCGTCAGCAGCGTATCGCGCGACGGTCCCCGACTGCCGCGTCCCATCCATCCAAACGCGCGCAGCACCAGCACGGCCGGCCAGCTTTGCGCGAAGGCGTAACCGAACGTGGTGATCGCCGTCGCGAAATAGCCGACGATGGCGGTGGGCCTTCTCCACCGGGGGCGGTCCGCGACGAAGCCGCCCGCCAGTTTCGCGAAACTCGAGAGTCCGTCGGAAACGCCTTCGATAACGCCTAGCGCCACCGCCGGCGCGCCCAGGCTTGCAAGAAATGCGGGAAGAATCGCGGTTGCGGCCTCGTGACCCCAATCGGAGAAAAGGCTCGCGAGACCGATGCCGAGCACGCCGCGCGTAAGCCACCGCTTTGACAGCGAAGGTGTCGGAACAGGCTCGCTCATGGCTTAAGCGAAGGAGCTGATTCGAGCGCGCGAAGCCTTTCGTCGAGCAATTGCAAATCGTCGGTCAGCAATGAGTCGCCGCTCAGATCGATGCCGAGAAAGTCGTGCAGAAGCTCCGAGGGAGGTCGGTCGAAACCATTTTCCAGAAGTGCGAGGTAGTGCGAGGCAAACCAATCGGGGCTTTTGCTTTGAAGCTGAAAATACTTCAATGCCAGCAGTCCCGCATACATGTAATTCACGTCATAGAGTGGGTCTTCATACGCAAGTGAGACGGCCGCCCACCGTGTTCGCAGTTCGGGCTCCTTTTCCGGCCAGATCGAGAATTGACTGTCGGTGTTCAGCGTTAGATGGTCGAGGTCGTCCGGCCCGTGGAGTGTTCCCGCTTTCACGCCATCGTAAACGGCCTGCTCGAGAATGGCATCCTGCGCGCCATAGAAAGCATCGAGCCCTTTTATGTTGATCCACTGTTCCAGGTAATACCGCCGCAGCGCTGGATCGGATGCCTGCTTCGCCAAGTAGTCCGCCAAAAGCAGTTCGTTGAATTCGGCGAACGACTCGAACAAGAACGAGGGGCCCTCCGCATAATCCGGTGCCACTCCGTGCGACGACATCAGGGAACGATGAACTGCGTGGCCGCCTTCGTGGACGATCACCGAAAGATCCTTAAACGTGCCATCGAAGTTTCCGACAAACAGGATGCTCGTGCTTCCTGAGTAGCCCACCGAGAAACCACCGCGACATCTGTTCGGTGCGCCACCGGGCAGGATATCCGCGCGGCCGGAGGCCGGATCGATGAGTACATCGAATTCCCGCTGATATTGGGGACCCAACGGCGCCAGCGCTTCATGCAGAGCCGCGCGAGCATCCGAAACTGAAAACTTGGGAAGCAGAAGCCCACGCGCCGGCCCGGACATGTCCCAGGATCCGGCGGGGACTCGATAATCGCGCTCAATGTCGTTTACCCGGATACGCTCAAAACGTTTGACGACGTCGCCGTGCTCCGCCATCCGATCGAGCAGCCGATGCGTGTCCTCCGGTTTGAGGAAAAGCTGGAAATACTTCCGGGCCGGCGCGTCGGGAAATGATTGCGCGCGCGCGAGTTCGTTGCCTGCCTCCGCTGTGTGAAGCAGTGCGAAGGCAAGCAGGTCGCGGTTGCTTGCGAGACCAGCGTAGCGGAGCTTGAATCCTTGCTCGCGGACGCGCGGGTCGGGGTTGGAGGCAATCAGATTCCGCTGGCGTGTCACGTCGAGCTCTCCCGCCGGGGTGTGCACCGAGCCAAAGTTCGTTTGCGAGAGGACTTCGTCGTAGAGCGAGAACTGCCATCCGGCAATCTCGGGATTAAGCCGATCGAGTAGTTCTTGCTGGGGCAGGGGTAGTGCATGCTTCCCATTGCGCCGGATTTTCTCTATGGCGAAGCGGTATGGGGTGAGAGCGGGTTCGGATTCGTAGAAGGACGGGAGACGGCCCGCGGGAATAGCGAGAATTTCAGCGTCCAGGAACGCCGTCCCAGCGGCGACGTCGGCATCCAGTTTGTCCTCGTCTCCGCATGTCGTGTCGGTTCTGTCTAGTGCGCAGCGTAAGTGCAGGTAGCCATCGTGCTTACCAACGAGTCTTCGAATCTCGTCCCTGGTCCTCAGCGCCGCCAGAAGCTGCTGCGGCTCCAGCCCCACTTTTCCGCGCATTTTTGCGAGATTCGCCAGGGACGATTGCAGCTTCGTTCGCGACGCCTGTTCCGCGGATGGAGATACAAAGTAATATCGTTCCAGGTTCGCGGACAACCTGACGTCCGCGCTCGGCCCTTCCGCTTCATTTGCGCCGCAAAGCGCCAGAATCAAGAAGCAAATTCGCGCTCGCATCATCCAACGTATATGCCAGAATTGGCCGGTTCGTTCAACGGCTGCGAACGACTTGGAATGATGAGCCGGCATAAGGGCAATCGATGCGAGCTGTGATCCAGCGAGTGACGCATGCGCGGGTGTTGGTGGAGGGCCGCGTCACGGGCGAAATCCAGGCTGGCCTCGCCGTGCTGATCGCCGTGGGCCGGGAAGATTCGCCCGAAACAGCAGCCTCGATGGCTGAGAAAATCGTGCACCTGCGAATCTTCAACGACGAGCAAGGCAAGATGAATCGCTCGCTTCTCGACACTAGCGGCGCCATATTGGCCGTGTCGCAATTCACGCTTTACGGCGACGCGCGCGGCCAGCGGCGCCCAAGTTTTTTGCAAGCGGCTCCGCCCGATCAGGGCAAGGCAGGCTACGAGGAATTTGTGCGCGCGTTAAGGGCGCTGAACGTGCGCGTCGAAACCGGAGTGTTTCAGGCGCATATGTCCCTCGAGCTTGTTAACGACGGCCCGGTCACCATCCTGCTCGATTCCGACAAGGTGTTTTGACAGACCCGCCTCTTGCCATGGCCTGGCGGTTGGCCTACGCTTTTCCTCGGAGCACAACGATGAGCGAAATTCACAGAATTCTCGACCAAATGGATCGCGCGTTTTCGGGCGATGCGTGGCACGGCCCCAGCGTGATGAGCGTGCTCGACGGCATTTCTGCGGAGGACGCGTCGAAACACCCGATCCGAGGAGCGCACTCCATCTGGGAGCTCGTGCATCACATCGCCGCGTGGAACACGGTCTCGCAGCACCGTCTAGCCGGCGAAGTCGTGGAAATTACGCCCGAGCGCGATTGGCCGCCCCTATGGGAAGTCAGCGAGACGGCGTGGAAGCGCGCGCTCGAAAGTCTCGTCGAGAGCCGCAGTCGCCTGCGTGACTCCGTAAAGGGATTCAGCGACGAGCAACTGGAACGCAAGGCCACGGGCCCCGACTATTCCTGTTACGTAGTCCTGCATGGCGTGGTGCAGCACGACCTCTACCATGCCGGGCAGATCGTGATGCTGAAGAAGGCTCTCGCGTGAGGGCGCGGGCGGAATGCAATTGAGCTTGGCTGCTGGCCAGCCCACGGAAATCGCCGCATTCGTGTTGGCTGCCGGATGGGTGGGCTACGGCGCGATTCTCGCGCTCGGCAAGCGCGGCGCGGCGCGGGGCGACGCCAAGCGCGACGTAAAATCGAGCGCCGGTTTTCTATTGCAATGCGCCGCGTACGGAATTTGCTTCCTGTTTCCGCGCGGGTATTTCTCGCCGTTGGTTCCCATGTCCCGGCTGAGCGAGGAGATTCTGTCGGGTGTGGATATTGCGTTCACCGTCGCATCGGTGTGGTTTTGCTTCGCGGCGGCGCGTGCGCTCGGCAAGCAATGGGCGCTGATGGCGCGTGTGATCGAGGGCCACGAATTGATTCGCCAGGGCCCCTACGCCGTGGTGCGCAATCCGATTTATCTCGCGATGCTCGGAATGCTGATTGCGACGGGCATGGCCGTCAGCCGCTGGCCGGCGCTCGTTTGCGCGGCCATTGTGTTCGCGGCGGGCACGGCGATTCGCATTCGCGCGGAGGAAAATCTGCTGCGCGAAACTTTCGGCGCGACGTTTGACGAATACGCGCGCCGCGTGCCCGCGTTCCTGCCGCGCTTATAGCCATAGGTCCACGTAACCAACGCAAGAATTCGCGCGTCCCACGGTAATTGCTGATAATATTCACCGCGACTTCAAAGGGGGGATTCGATTCATGCGCTCCAATTGTGTTTTGAGGATGGCTCGAATTGCGTGTCTTGCTGCGCTTCTCGCCGGGTCTTTCGCGGTGGCTGCCCAGGCGCAAAAAGGCGCCGGCGATTGGCCGATGTATCGGCACGATCCCGCCAGCACAGGATATTCCGCGCTGAAGCAGATCAACACGAAGAACGTCGCGACGCTGAAGCAAGCCTGGACGATGCGTCTGAATGAGCGCGGCGGCCTGGAAGTCACGCCGATTGCCGTCAACGGAGTCATGTACCTGAGCGCCGGCAATAAAGTGCTGGCTGTCGATCCGGAAACGGGCAAGGAAATCTGGCACTACGAATTGCCCGCGAGCCAGGCGTCTTCGCGAGGCGTCGCATACTGGCCCGGAGACGGCACGAACGCGCCGCGCATCCTCTTCACCACTCTCGATCGCAAGTTGATCGCGCTTGACGCCGCAAGCGGAAAGCTCGTGCCCAGCTTTGCTACTGGCGGAGTTGCCGAGTTGACCGTCGGTTACAACGGAATTCCCACGATCTTCAAGAACATCGCCTTGCTGGGCGCGAGCGTCGGAGAGCTGCCCAAGGGGCCTCCGGGCGACACGCGCGCCTACGATACGATCACCGGCAAGTTGCTATGGACCTTTCACACCGTCGCGCAGCCGGGTGAAACTGGCCACGATACCTGGCTCGACAATGGCTGGGAAGGCCGCTCCGGAACAAACGTCTGGGGCTGGTACATGACGGCCGACGAAAAAACGAACACCGTTTACATGCCCATCGGTGGACCTTCACCCAACTATTACGGCGGCGACCGGCCGGGCGCGAACCTGTTCGCGAATTCCGTGGTTGCCGTGGACGCGGACACCGGCAAGCTCAAATGGTATTTCCAGACGATCCATCACGACCTGTGGGATTCAGACTTGCCGCCCGGACCCAGCTTGATTGATCTTAAAGTCCACGGCAAGAAAGTTCGCGCGCTCGAAATTATCGGCAAAGCAGGATGGATGTTCATTCTAGACCGCGACACTGGCAAACCGGTGTTCGGCGTCGAGGAGCGGCCTGTTCCCAAGGGTGACGTACCCGGCGAATGGTATTCGCCAACGCAACCATTCCCGCTGAAACCGCCCGCGCTTGCGCGAACCACCTACAAAGCGGACGACATCGTCACGGCGGACGACACCAACGCCGACCACGCAAAGGCCTGCCACGATCTCGCCGACCGCAGCGGCGGCTTCGTCAACCGGGGACCTTTCACACCATGGCTCTATCACGAGGACGGCGCTCCTCCGAAGAGCACCATTCAATTCCCGGGAGGAACCGGCGGCTCGAATTGGGGCGGCACATCCATCGACCCGAAATCCGGATACATTTTCGTACAGACTCACGATATGTCGCTGATGGGGTGGATCGAGAAGAAAAAGTCCGGCCAGAACTACGGCCGCGGGACGGAAGGCTCGACGCAGGAATATGATCGCGCCAGCATCATCGGCCCGGGTCCTTATTCGGGCTTCAGCGCCCCCGGTAAGGACGCCAGCGGCAAAGTGGTGGGCAACTGGCCCTGCCAAAAACCGCCGTGGGGACGCCTGATGGCCGTCAACGGAAATACCGGCGAAGTCGCATGGACAACCACGCTCGGCATCACCGAAGGTCTTCCGGAAGGCAAGCAAAACACCGGAAACGGCGGCAGCGCAGGCCCTATCACGACCGGCGGAGGGCTCGTCTTCATCGGCGCCACTACGGACCATCGCTTCCGCGCCTTCGATTCGAAGACGGGCAAAGAGCTATGGGTCACCAAGCTCGATAAGGACGGGAACTCAAATCCCATGACCTTCCAGGGCAAGAGCGGAAAGCAGTACGTGGCCATCGTCGCCTCGGACCAGGTGTACGTGTTCTCGCTGCCGTAAATATTCGAGCGCCGCCGCGGCGTGCCTCGCTGGAACCGCTTTGAAAAAGTGTGTCACTTTGCGGGTACCGTCTTCCTTTGTTTTCAAGGAGTTACGTCGCAAATTACTTTGCACGGTGTGTCACTTAATTTGGCGCAGTCTCAACCGCCCGCCGAGAGATCCCTCGGCTCCTCCGCCGTGGCGGACTCGGGACGCCGACCGTTATCGGATCGTCGACCACTTTGCATGGTGTGTCACTTTGTTTGGTGACTTGCGAGCGGAGGCTCCACGTATGGTCCCACGAATGAAGCCATGATTATGCGGGCGTGTTCCGTAGGCCTGAAGTGCCACGCTTCCACCGGAACTTCGCGTTCAATTTTCAAAGAGCGATACGGCACTCTTCGAGAGCGCCGGGGCGCATACCCGCCCGACAGCGGGGCAAAACAAATCCCCGACTCACGCTAATACAATTCTCTCGGGCTGTCTATTGTGGAAACTACGCACACGGCAAGCCATCGGCGGACAAGTCCCTTTGATTTCGAGAGCGTCTTGCGGCGAGTTTTTCTCGCGATTGGCAGCAACGGCGCCGCGAGTTTCTCGCAGAGGGCAAAGAGATTCTCGACGCGTGGACCGGGTGGCAGGTCGCACGCGGCGGCACGGTGAGGCGGATCGGTTTCTTCCAACTGCGAATCGTCGCGCTAACCTGACTCGTCCGGTAATCCGACTAATCAGGAGTTAAAAGCGCGTTCCCCTCAGACCGATCAAATTATTGCACTTGGATACGGAAAATGTTGCGATGTGAGGAGAGGCGGAGGAACGCGTAGACGGAAGGATCCGGACTCGGGAAAACTCTGTCTCCCAAGGTGAGACGTCTTCCGAGAGCCGCTGCGGCGGCATCTATTGACGGGAACCCGGAAGCCGGCAGTCTTGCCATCCATCCGGGCTGAAGCGGAATCACGTACGTCGTGTTGGGCAATTCGATGCCGTGACGGGTGGCGTTTTCGTGGAGGTAGAGCAGCTTCCCGTCGCTCGACCACTTTACCGGCGGAGGAGTCACCCCCCGGTCTTCTCCCCCGGCCGATGCGCAGTGGTCGCAGATCACTTTGCGAGTCGCGCCATCGCTCGAATACAGGACGACCGCACTCTGTTCCCAAACCGCGAGCCACTTCCCATCCGGCGAAACGCTGTAGAGAAATACGACTTGATTCGGCACGACGCGCCGCAGCCCGCTGCCGTCCGTATTGACGTGATAGAGGAAGGGTACTGCGATCGTTTCTCCGCCGACGAAGTACACATCGTTTTGGACGCCGAAGAACGCACGCACGCAGTCGAGCGAAGTCAACTTGCGCGGCGGCGAGCTGCCGTCGAGCGGCGCAATCCAGACTGGTGAATGTCCCGCATCGTCTAGGGCGATGAAGACGACGCTCTTGCCGTCCGGCGCGAGGCTGTAATGCTCCATTAGGAATTCAGGTAAGAGGCGCTCGCGAGCGCCGGTCTCGAGTTCGACAGACCAGAGTTCTCCGCTGACGAAGCCCCGGCTTGCGCGAGAACGCTGAAGGTAATACAAGCGCTTGCCGTCAGGAGAAAACGAGGGCAGGAACGCATACCCTTGCGAAGTAATCTGGCGATCTCCGAGCGAGTTGTGAATCCAGATCGTGCTCTGCTTCTCACCGATCGAAGTGACGAAAGAACGGCCGTCGGGCGCGAAGGAAATCCCCTGTTCCTCGGTCGCGCCGAAGGTGACCTGCTCGGGCGAACCGTCGGGGTAGCTTTGACGCCAGATGTGAAACCCCTCTCCGGTATCAGCAGAGAAGTACATCCATTTCCCGTCCGGTGACCAGGCAGCATCCGTGCACTGGGATGGCTGCGGGCCGACCTGTATTCCGGGCTCGCTGCCGTCGAAGGGTACCAGCCGGCATGGCAGCCAGCTGGTGATGTCCATTTCCACGGTCAACACGGAACGCCCATCCGGCGACGCATACGATCGATGCGCCATGCCGTTCGCATCTTTGGGGAGATATACCTGGCGCTGGTCCGCGCGACTCTCCGTGGCGGTGAAGATACCCATGTGGAGGCCTTCTCCCGTCCCAGCGGAAAACATGATTCGCGGATGGCCTCCGGCAGCGGCTATCCAGCTCGGGGTGCCCACCGTGAGCCAGTGACTCGGACCTCCACCGAGGACCGGCACGGTCCAGGAGTCCGCTATGCCCACCGTGTAGGCGATGCGCGAGCCGTCCGGAGAAAAGGCAAGCGGCCCCATTTTCGAGAGGCCGTCGTGGGTAAGCTGCACGGGCTCGCCGTCGGGAAGCAGTTTGACGTAGACCTCGCCGTGTCCCACGAACGTGGAGTCTCCTCGAATGAACGCCAACATGCGACCGTCCGGCGAAAGCGCCGGGGCGACGGCCGAATCGGCGAAGTTGGTGAGCTGGACGTATGCGGTGCTAGTAGGGCCCGAAGATTTCCGGGTGCGAAAAAACATCAGTGCCGCGCCTGCCAGCAACACGACGACGGTGAGTCCTACCGTCGTGGCGACCAGTTTCGATCGTCTCTCTCGATCAGACGAAGCCGGAGCTGCCACTGTGACGGAGCTGGAATCCGATAGCGCTTCGAGCGCAAAGGCCAAGTCGGAGGCCGATTGGAATCGCTGCTCCGGACTCTTTTCGAGACAGCGGTGGACAACCCTCTGCATGGCGGGTGGCGCCAGAGGCACGAGCTGCGAAACACCTGGAGGTTCTTCGTTCAGGATGGCGGTCATCGTTTCCGCGGAGGTCGTTTTCTGAAACGCGCGCTTTCCCGTGAGCATTTCGTAGAGAATCGCGCCGAAAGCAAAAATGTCCGCGCGATGATCGGCCGGTTTTCCCCTCACCTGCTCGGGTGACATGTAGCCGACGGTGCCCATCACCGTGCCCGGATCGGTCAGATCGCTCAAAGTGGGGGCGTTGACTTCGACTTCGCCGCGCTGTGGCAAGAGCCTGGCCAGGCCGAAGTCGAGAATCTTCACTCGCCCGTCCTTGGTCACGAACACGTTTTCCGGCTTCAAATCGCGGTGCACGATCCCTTTTTCATGCGCCGCCGCCAGGCCGCGCGCGATTTGCGCTCCGTAATCAATCGCTTTGCGAATCGGCAGCGCCCCGCGCTGCAGGGGCTCCCGGAGCGTGCTGCCTTCGAGCAGCTCGGAAACCAGATAGGGGACGCCATCGTGCGTCCCCAACTGGAAGACGACCAGGATATTGGGATGATTCAGCGCGGCAGCGGCGCGCGCTTCCTGTTCGAAGCGCCTCAGGCGGTCGGGATCGGCAGGGAGAAACGAGGGCAAGACTTTGATTGCGACATCGCGTCCAAGCTGCGTATCGCGGGCGCGGTATACTTCACCCATCCCACCCGCACCAATGGCGGCGGAGATTTCATAGGGACCGAGCCGCGAGCCGGTTATTAAGGTCATACCAAAGGCGAGGATTCTACATCAGAAGCCTTGGCAGTTCGTCAGGTTCGCTGCGGCCTTTAAACGCGGTAGCGAGTCAACGGAACCGCGTTGTCCCCGCGCTGAATCGGCCCTCGAGTTCGATTCAGTGCCTGATTAACGCTGTAATCGGACGAGTACCCCCGCATCGAACTGACCATTTACCAAGCGCGGCAGCGAAGTAATTCGGCGAGAGCCTAGTGGATGCCCAGTTTTTCGATTGCGCGGAGTACGTCCGCAGTGGAAACATCGTAGAGCGCGTGTTCGTCTTCCTGCTCGAGCCGACCGCGAAGATATTCCGCGCCGATGTAGCTGGCTTCGCGGTCCGATAGATTGCGGCCGGCCCGCTCTCGGAACTTGACGAACCCGGGATGCGCCAAGCCAAGCACGACTCCCTTGCCATCAACGACGAATTTGCAATCCATCGTGTCGCTGTGGCGCGTGGCGATGCCGTTCCAGCAATGAGAGAAACGGCATTTATAGACGTAGTCGGTCACTTTCGATGGAACGTCAAACGCGCCGATGAACTCGCTCATCGCACCGACGTTGGGAATCCTCGTGGGGATAGCTGTTTTCGCCATGAGCTTGCCTACTTCCGCGCGCCCACTGCAACAGGCTGCGCGCTGTGTTGATAATTCTGGATGGCCGCGGCCACGCCCGCCCCGGCGGGAAGCCGGAATCCTTGATCGTGCAGGGTCTTTTCCAACGCCGCGAGGAAAAGAAGGATATTCGTTTCCTGGCAGGAATATCCCATCAGGCCAACGCGCCAAATTTTACCCTTGATTGGTCCGAGGCCTCCGGCGATCTCGATATTGAACTCGTCGAGCAACTGCCGGCGAACCTTCCCGTCCTCGATTCCAGCTGGAATGTTGATCGCCGTAACCGTTACCAGGCGATCGGCCGCGTTCGAAACAAACAGCTCCAGGCCCATCGCTTCGACTCCCGCGATCAGGGCTTGCTGGTTGCGAGCGTGGCGCTCCCAGCGCGCTTCAAGGCCTTCTTCGAGAACAGCCCGCAGCGCTTCGCGCATCGCGTAAATCAATGTGATCGGCGGAGTGTGGTGGTACAGGCGCTCCTTGCCCCAATAATTCATTGCAGAAGTCAGGTCAAAGTACCAGCTGCGCACCGGCTCTTTGCGCGCCTGCATCGCCTCTTCCACGCGCGTATTCACCGTGATCGGCGCCATGCCCGGCGGCGCGCTGATCGCTTTCTGCGAGCCGCTGAAGCAAATATCGATGCCCTGCTTGGCCACATTCAGCGGAATTCCCGCCAAAGTCGCCACGGCGTCCACCACCAGCAGCGCGCCCAGTTCATCGGCCACTTTGCGGTAGTCTTCAATGCGCTGAACGATGCCGGACGAAGTCTCGCCATGCGCCAAGCCGACAAATTTGATTTTCCTGCCCTTACCGGCGCGCAAGACATCCTGCGGATCGACCGTGCGGCCGTACGGGGCCTCGACGCGAATCACTTTCGCGGGNNGCCGCTTCGATCCCGCCGGAACCGGACGCGGAGATGGGAAACGTGATGCGATTCTGCGTTTGGAAGACGCGGCGCAGCAGCTCCTGCACATCGTCCATCATTTGCGTGAACCACGGATCCATGTGGCCCACGATCGGCGCAGCCATCGCGCGATACACGCGCGGGTCCACGCACGAGGGGCCCGGCGTCATCATCAAACGGTAGGGCGGCAGAATCTCGCCAATCAATTCTTTGGAACGGTCGGTCATTAGCTTTTCCTCGCAGCCGGGAACTTTCTATCGTCTTTGCGAACCGGCCGAACCAACCTGCGGCGGCCGGCCACCGAACGGATTAATCCGCCTGTTCGGTCCCCTAGTCTCCCTAAATACGGCCATCGCGGTCAACCTCCAAAATGACTTCGCAGGCCGGAATGGTCCGAAGCGTCCATGAAATCAGCGGGTTGCCCCAACGGGACCCGTAAATTCCTGAAGGGAGGGGGTTAGCGATTTCGCAACTGTTTTTTCGCCGTGTTGAAAGCCCTATACCCCTATGCTAGATTTTTAAATTGACCCCTCATAATGACGATGGACGCAAAAACTAGCGCCGCTGCAAAGCCGAAAATCACGCGCGTCGAGGTGTATTGGCACACCGTGAAATATCGTACGGTCGTGCTCTACGCTCTTGCCGTCACGGCGATTGTGCTGGCGATGGTTTACCTCGTGTTTCCGGATTTCTCGAACAGCGTGTTGCGGAAGATCTCAAGTGCGTCCGGGTCGCCGGATAGCGGCGTCGCCAACCCTTCGTCGCGCCAGGCGCGTTTCGTCAACCTCGACGGCAAAGTGCAAGTGAAAAAGGTCAATTCGGTGCAGTGGGTGAACGCCGATTATCAAGTCACGCTGGACAAGGGAGACTTGATCCAAACGACCTCCGAAGGAGTCGCGCGCATCGCGTTCGCCGACGGCACGACGTACACCGTGAAGGGCGACACGCTCGTGACTGTCGAAGAAAATATCGTTGACCAGGACAAGGCTTCGCAGGTTGGCGTGCACATCACTTCGGGGCAGGTGGACCTGCAAACCGCGACATGGCAGGTTCCGGGCTCGAAGGCCGAGGTTTCCTTCGAAAATGCGGTCGCCTCGCTGCGAGAAAACAGCCGCGCGGCAGTTCGCAGCGATCCGGACACCAAGGAACAGCAGATCACCGTGGATGCCGGAAGCGCGCAACTGAATCGCGGCGACGAGCACGTGGATATCGGCCAATACGAGCGGGCGACGTTTCCGACCGCCGGCGGCGGCGCCATCACGAAATCCCAGGTCCTGGCTCCTCCCCAGTTAGTCGAGCCGCTCAATTTGCAGCCGATCATCGTCGCCGATCCCAAGCATGATCCGGTTCACTTTTCCTGGAAGGCAGCGGCAACGGCGAAGATGTACGACTTGCAGGCCAGCACAACGACTGCCTTCAACCGGATTGTGATGGAGCGGAAGACGGCCGCGACGAGCGTGGATGTTTCGGGCCTTGACCCCGGAGACTATTTTTGGCGAGTGCGCGCCATCGACGAAAAGAGCAACGTAAGCGACGCGAGCGAATCATATAAGTTCACACTGGTGACCCAAGGCAAGGAGCAGGACATGCTCCTGGACGTGGACTCCACCGAATTGCAGGGCAGCGTGGTGGAGGTCATTGGACGCACCGAACCCGGCGCCGCCTTGATTATCAACGGCGCTGCGGTGGCCGACATCAAACCGGACGGCCATTTCCGGTATTTTACCGACCCCATGACGCGCGGCAGCCACACGATCGTCATTACCGGTCAGAACCGCAGGGGCGGAACGGCGATCAAGCGCGTGGATGTGGTGATTCCGTAGAGTCGTAGAAGTCCGGCTGGCGCGCGGCTCTGGCAACGCTCGCCAATACCCTGAGAGGAAAGCACTTCGTGAATAAAAACGGCTACAGCATGCGGTCGGTCTTCAGCCTGTTCTCCTCCGACCTGGCCATTGACCTGGGAACCGCCAACACGCTGGTCTTTGCTCGCGGCAAAGGCATCGTCGTCAACGAACCCTCAATCGTCGCCATCAACAAGAACACCGGCGAAGTCGTTGCGGTGGGCCGCGAGGCCAAGGAAATGCTCGGCCGGACACCGGGCAACGTAGTCGCCATCAAACCGATGAAGGACGGCGTGATCGCCGATTTCAAGGTGACTGAAAAAATGCTCACCTACTTCATCCAGAAGGCGCACAACCGCCGCGTCCTCGTTCATCCCAGAATCGT
>PMUS01000088.1 GCA_003166795.1 Acidobacteriota bacterium
CTCGGCAAGCGCGTGGACTATTCGGGACGCTCCGTGATCGTCGTCGGACCGGAACTGAAGCTGCACCAATGCGGTCTGCCGAAAAAGATGGCGCTGGAGCTGTTCAAGCCGTTCATCTATCACCGGCTGGAAGCTGCGGGGCACTGCACCACGATCAAGCAGGCGAAGGAACTGGTCGAGGCACAGGAAGCGACGGTCTGGGACATCCTCGAGGACGTAATCCGCGAGCACCCGGTGCTGCTGAACCGCGCTCCTACGCTTCACCGTCTTGGCATCCAGGCTTTCGAGCCCGTGCTTGTTGAGGGTAAAGCGATCCGCATCCATCCTCTCGTTTGCACGGCGTTCAACGCGGACTTCGACGGCGACCAGATGGCGGTACACATTCCGCTGTCGCCCGAGGCGCAGGTGGAAGCCTCGGTGCTGATGCTCAGCTCGCACAACATCCTTTCGCCGGCGAATGGCTATCCTCTGGCCGTTCCGACACAGGACATGGTGCTGGGCATCTACTACATGACCAAGGCCAAGCCGAAGGCCAAGGGCGAGGGCCGCGCGTTCGGATCGAGCGACGAAGTGGTTATGGCGCTCGAAGCCGGCGAGGTTGAATTGCTCACGCCGATCCGCATGCGCTACACCGGCGAAGTCATTGACCTGACGAACGCCTATGACGATCAAGACGTCTCGCACACCGAACCCGTGAATCTCGCGAAGCAGTTCCTGCAGACCACGGTCGGCCGCGTGATCTTCAACGACCATCTGCCGTCGGACATGCCTTTCATCAACGGCTTGCTCAAGAAGAAGGGCGTCCAGGCCCTGGTGCTATATGCCTATCTTCGCTTCGGCCTGGAGAAGACGGTGGTGATGCTCGACCGGCTGAAAGAGCTGGGCTTCCTCTACGCCACGAAGTCGGGCATTTCGATCGGCATCAGCGACATGGTCATCCCCAGCGTGAAATTCAAGCTGGTGGACGCAGCCGAGCATGAGGTCGTGAAAGTCCAGCAGCAGTATCTGGACGGCGCGATCACCAACGGCGAGCGCTACAACAAGGTCATCGCCATCTGGAGCGACATCACGGAAAAAGTCGCCGACGAAATGTTCAAGGCGCTCGAGGAACAGGACAAGCAGGGCATTATCAATCCGGTCTACGTGATGGCTGATTCCGGCGCGCGCGGATCGAAGCAGCAGATCCGGCAGCTTTCCGGAATGCGCGGATTGATGGCGAAGCCCTCGGGCGAAGTCATCGAAACGCCGATCACATCGAACTTCCGCGAAGGCCTCACCGTGTTGCAGTACTTCATCTCCACGCACGGCGCTCGCAAGGGCCTGGCGGATACGGCGCTCAAGACCGCCGATTCCGGCTACCTCACGCGGCGTCTGGTGGACGTGGCTCAGGACGTGATCATCAACGAATTCGATTGCGGCACCGCTGACGGGATCTACGTCGAACCGATTCTCGAAGCCGGCGTCGAGGTCGAACCGTTGCGCGATCGCGTGATCGGCCGCGTGTCCCTGGAAAAGATCAAGGACTACGAAGGCAACGTGATCGTCGAGATCAACCAGGAAATCACCGAAGAACTCGCGAACGCGATTCAGGCGGCGGGCATCGAGCGCGTCAATATTCGCTCCGTGCTCACGTGCGAATCCCGCCGCGGCGTCTGCGCGCGGTGCTACGGCCGCAACCTGGCCACTGGGCGGTTCGTGGAAATGGGCGAAGCAGTCGGCGTCATCGCCGCACAGTCCATCGGCGAACCAGGCACTCAGCTCACCATGCGGACGTTTCACATTGGCGGCACGGCGACTCGCGTCACCGAGCAGTCCAAAGTCGAGGCCCGCAACAACGGCTTCGTGAAATATATCGATCTGAAGGTGGTCGAAGGCCGCGGCAAGACCCTGATTGCCATGAACCGCTCCGGCTTGATCGCGGTCGTGGATGAAAAGGGCCGTGAGAAAGAACGCCACCACGTCGTCTATGGCGCGCGTTTCAAGGTCGAAGACGGCCAACCGGTCACGCTCGGCCAGACCATGGTCGAATGGGATCCGTACACGTTCTCGATCCTTACGGAAACGGGCGGCACGGTCGAGTTCAAGGATTTGCAGCCCGGAATCACCATCGAAGAGCAGGTGGACGAAGTCACCGGCCTTTCGCAGCTGGTTGTCACGCTTCCCCCGGGTGACGAAAAGCACCAGCCGACGATTTTGGTCCGCGACTCCGCCGGCCGGGCCAAGAAGAAGTACCTTATGCCGTCCCGCGCCCACTTGATGGTCGTGGACGGCGACGAAGTGCAGCCCGGGGACGTGCTCGCGAAGATTCCGCGCGAGACCACCAAGACCAAGGACATCACCGGCGGTTTGCCGCGCGTCGTGGAGCTCTTCGAAACGCGCAAGCCCCGCGATCCCGCGGTCATCAGCGAAATCGATGGCGTGGTGAAATACGGCGAAATCGCCAAGGGCCAACGCAAGACGTACGTCGAGAGCGAGGATGGCAAGACGATAAAGGAATATTCCATCCCGCGCGGCGTGCACATCAATGTGCAGGAAGGCGAGCATGTGCGCGCCGGCGAGCCGCTCATTGACGGCCCGCTCAACCCGCATGACTTGCTGGCGGTCCTCGGTGAAAAGTACACGCAGGCCTACCTGGTCAATTCGGTCCAGGAGGTCTACCGGCTGCAGGGCGTCAACATCAACGACAAGCACATCGAGACGATTGTTCGCCAAATGATGCGCTGGGTGAAGGTCGAGGACGTGGGCGACACCACGTTCCTGCTCGAGGAGCAAGTGGATAAGTTCCGCTTCCGCGAGGAGAACGACCGGATCATCAGCGACGGTGGCCGTCCGGCAACCGGGCGTCCGCTGCTCCTCGGCATCACGAAGGCGTCGCTTTCGACCGATTCGTTCATCTCCGCGGCGAGCTTCCAGGAGACCACCCGCGTCCTTACCGAAGCGGCCATTTCCGGAAAGGTTGATTACCTGCGCGGCCTGAAGGAAAACGTCATCATGGGCCGCCTGATTCCGGCGGGCACGGGTCTCGAGCGCTATCGCAATATCCAGCTCCTTACTGAAATCCCGAAGGAGGAGCCGCAAGTGATGGAACCCGAGCTCACGCCGGAAGAGGCGGCGGCGCTCGATTTCTTGCGCAAGGATACCGACGCGATTGCGGAAAGCTAGAGCGGTGGGGCTTATTCAGTTCTCCATCGAAAAACCAAGGCTGCTTCGCCGCAAGGCGGGGCGGCCTTTTTTTCCGCGGGCGAGTTGCAGGCAAAATGCCGATTGTGATTGAATTCGCGAGTTGACTCGTACCTTCACCGAAGACTGAGAGAATCCATGCGCCGAAAACTGTCTTGTTTTGCGATAGCCCTTTTCCTGCTTGCTGCGCCCATTCATGCCGCGAAGCGCGCGTTTTCGATCGAGGACCTCTACCGGTACCGGCACGTCGAGGACATGCATCTGTCTCCGGACGGCCGGACGATCGTTCTGACGCTCGCAGCATACGATCTCGGTAAGGCAAAGCGCAGCAGTCACATCTGGCTGATGGACGCCGACGGCGGGAACGCGCGGCAGTTCACGTTCGGAGATGCCAATGAATCCTTACCCATTTTTTCGCCCGACAGCAAATGGATCGCTTTCGTCCGCGGGACCGGTGACGAGGACGAGATTTATATCATTCCGGTGAACGGCGGAGGCGCGCGCAAGCTGACGAATGTTTCCACGGGTGTTTCCGATCCGCTGTGGTCGCCCGACGGCAAGTCCATCGCATTTTCAAGCGACGTCTACCCGGAATGCGGCGCGGACGACGCCTGCAACAAGAAGATCAACGACGGTTGGACCAAGGGACCGCTGCATGCGCACATGGCGACCTCGCTCCTCTATCGCCATTGGACCGAATGGAAGGATGGCCAGAGAACGCACGTACTGCTGGCCGATGTTCCGAGCGGAGCAGTGCGCGACCTGACGCCCGGAGATTTCGATTCTCCGCGCTATCAGCTCGGCGGGGCGCTGCAATACGATTTTTCGCCGGACAGCAAGGAACTGGCGGTCGATTCAGATCATGGCAAGAATCTGGAATCCTCCACCAACAGCGATCTGTGGATCGTGTCGGTGAACGGCTCGCAGCCGCCACGCGATGTGACCGCTTCCAATCCTTCGTTCGATGGGAATCCGAAGTATTCGCCCGATGGAAAATACATCGCCTACCTTATGCAGAAGCAGCCGGGCTACGAATCGGATCTTTTCCGGCTAGCGCTGTACGACCGCGCCTCCGGCACATCGCGCGTGCTGACCGGATCGTTCCGTAACTGGGTGCAGGATTTCGAATGGGCCTCGGATTCGAAGTCTCTCTATTTCGACGCGCCGGTAGAAGGCGACAATCCCATTTTTCAGGTGACGCTGGACACCGGCGCGATTCAGAAGGTCCTGGTGGACAAGACGATCGACTCGTTCGATCTTTCGCCGGACAATCGCCGGATGGTATATGTCCAGCGCTCCGTGGGCACGGTTGCGGAGGTTTTTGCGGTTGATCTGGCGGGCGGAACTGCATCCGCGCCGCAGCGGCTTTCGCATTTCAACGACGACTTCATGAATGAAGTTGACGTCCGTCCGGCCGAAAGGATGTGGGTGACGGGAGCGGGCGGCGCGAAGATCGAGGTCTTCATCGTCAGACCTCACGATTTCGACCCGTCGAAGAAATATCCACTGATTCTCAACGTGCACGGTGGCCCGCAGTCGCAGTGGGCAGACGCCTTCCGCGGGGATTGGCAGGTCTATCCGGGCGCGGGTTACGTGGTCGCGTTCGCCAATCCACACGGGTCCACGGGCTACGGACAGGACTTCACGTCCGAAATCTCGGGCGATTGGGGCGGCGAGGTTTTCGAGGACCTGATGAAAGTGACCGACGAGCTCGCGAAACTGCCTTACGTGGATCCCAACCGAATGGGAGCGATGGGATGGTCGTACGGCGGCTACATGATGGATTGGTTCGAGGGTCACACGGACCGCTTCAAGGCGATCGCTTCAATGATGGGCGTTTTTGATCTGCGCTCGATGTATGGCTCGACCGAGGAGTTGTGGTTTCCGGAGTGGGAGTTCAAGGGGCAGCCCTGGAATTCGCCGGATTACGACAAATGGTCGCCGTCGTCATACGTGAAAAACTTCAAAATGCCGTGCATGGTGATTTCCGGCGAACGCGATTACCGTGTGCCTTACACGCAGTCGCTTGAGTTTTTCACGTCTCTGCAGAAAATGAATGTGCCGTCGAAGCTATTCATTTATTCCCGGGCCGGCCATTGGCCCAGTTGGTACGAGATGGCCCTTTATTACACCGCGCATCTCGAATGGTTTCACGGGTATCTGGGAGGCGATGCCCCTCCATGGACCAGCGAGCAGTTCCTGCGGAACGCCGTATTTGATCCAGCCACGGGTCAGCGCATCCCGTAAAAGGCGCGCGCGGCGCCTGTTAAGCATCTTGGCATAGCCAGCCGCTTTCTTTCCCCGCCGGAAGTCCTGCGTCTGTAGAATTTTATACGGGAAGACCAACCGGCTCCGGCGGGAGCCTACTTGAAGAGAAATCAGGGCGAACGCGTTCATGTCCACGGACTTATCACACCACGATCAGGAGCAGTCCGTCTCCGCGGCTGTTTCTGACGCGCACCTTGAAAAGCTGACGGAGGCGATTGTTCGCTCGCAGCACAATTACCGCGAGCTGATTGACCATCTCGACCAGGCCCTCTTCACGCTTTCTCTCGAGGGCGAAGTCCGAGTCGCTAATCTCCGCCTTTCCGAAATCCTGGGCACGTCCATTCAGGAGCTGATCGGGCGCCGGCTCAGCGAATTCATCGAATCACCCACTATGGCGGACGTCCAGCGCGGGCTCCCTGCCTTAATAAGGGACGGCGTGTGGTCCGGCACGATTCCGGTGTGGCTCAAGAAGGACAAGGCGCTCCGCTATTTCGATTGCTGGCTTCAGACCGCTGTGGATGGAGAGGTCAGGTCCATCATCGGATGGGCGCGCGACGTTACCAAACAGCAGGAATCCGAAATCCGCTTTAAGGAACTGTTTGAAGCCTTCGGCGAGGGAATCCTTTTCGTAACCCCCGGAGGGCAGTTGCTCGATGCGAATCCCGCCCTGGTCAGAATACTCGGGTACAACAACAAAGAAGAGCTGCAGGCTATCAATTTCCGGGACGTGTATGTTGACCCTTCCGCTCGAGACGCAATCATCCGCGAGCTCGAGGTAAAAGGCGCAGTGCACGATCGCGAAATATTGATGCGCCGCAAGGACGGAACGCAGATCCATTGCCTCACGTCCGGATTTGCCATGCGCGATGCTTCCGGGCGAGCGGTGCGTCTGCAAGGAACGCTGACTGACATTACCCAGCGCCGCGAGATGGAAAAGCGCCTGCAGCAGGAACAGAGCTTCACCCGACGCATGGTGGCGGGCTTCCCCGATTTGATTGCGGTTCTCGATCGCGACGCGCGATTCATCTACATCAGCGATCACGTGGAAAAAGTCCTGGGCTGGCAGCCGACCCAATATGTCGGGCGCGTGTTCGGCACCCGGGCGAATCCGGAGGACAAGGCGAAGCTACACGAGATGTTCCAGCGCGTCGTCCGAGGGGAGGAAAGCCAGGGCCAGGTCGAGTTCCGGTCGCCCCATGCTGACGGTTCCTGGCGCGACCTGCTGCTTACCGCTCGGCCCTTTTTCGACGACGATGGAACAATCAGCGGCCTCGTAACCGCCGCGCGCGACATCACCGAGCGCAAGCGGATGGAGGAGGCCCTGCGGCAGAGCGAGGAGCGGGTCCGCCTGATGGTGGACGGAGTGTCCGACTATGCGATTTTTATGCTCGATCCCGACGGACATGTGGCCAGTTGGAACCGCGGAGCGGAACGCATCAAGGGATATCGGGCGAGCGAAATCATCGGGAAGCACTTTTCGGTTTTCTACCCCCCGGAAGATGTCGCGAATGGGAAGACAGAACGAGAACTGAAAGTGGCGGTGGCTCGAGGTCAATGCGAGGACGAAGGCTGGCGAGTGCGCAAGGACGGCTCACGATTCCTGGCCAATGTGGTGATTACGGCCCTGCGCGACCGGGAAGGGAAGCTCCAAGGATTTTCGAAAATCACTCGTGATGTCACCCAGCGTCACGAAATGGAAAGAAAACTTCACCAGGAACAGGAATTTGTCCGGAGCCTGGTCGAATGCTTTCCAGACCTGATTGTCGTGCTGGATACCGAGGGCCGTTTCAAGTTTGTGAGCGAGCGCGTACACGACATCCTCGGCGTGTCGCCAGAGGAGTACGTCGGCAAGCCCATCGGCCAGCGAATCGGCCCGGGGGACCGGTCGAAGCTCAACAAGATGTTCCAGAATGCAATTTCAGGCCAGAAAGGCCAGGAGCAGATCGAAATCCGGGCGCAGCACGCCGATGGCACCTGGAAAATCCTGCGAGTCCTCGCCAATCCCCTTTTCGACGAAAAGGGGACCATCATCGGCATGGTTTCATCCGGCCGGGATGTTACGGAATCGAAGCACCTTGAGCAGCAGCTGGCCGACAAGGAAAAATTCGCGGCCATGGGACAGATGATGGCCGGAGCCGCCCACGAACTCAACAATCCGCTCACCGCCATCCTCGGCGTCAGCGACTTGCTTCGCGAGCGCGCGGCAGAAGACGCCACGCGCCGACAGGTGGATCTGATCCTGCAGCAGGCTCGCCGCGCAGCGGCCATCGTCCAAAATCTTCTCGCGTTTTCCCGGCCCCTCGCGCAAGGCCGGACGACGCTGCGGCTCGGAGAAATTCTCAACGAAGCGCTAGAAGCCGAGCGGCCAAACCTTGAGAAGAAGAGTATTCGCGTGAAATTGATGACGCCCGACGATCTGCCTCCCGTGGACGGCGATCGAAAGCTTCTCATGCAAGTGTTCCTGAATATTCTGACCAACGCCGAACAATCCATCTCGCCCGCGCGCGAACAAGGCCAGCTGGATATTTCCGTCACTTGCGCCGGCGATCAAATCCGCGTGACATTTGCCGACGACGGACCCGGCATTCCCGAAGACATTATCGGAAAGATATTCGATCCGTTCTTCACCACGAAACGCCCGGGAGGCGGGAGCGGACTCGGCCTCACAATATCCCTGGCCGTGATCAAGGAGCACGGAGGCACGATTGAAATTGAATCCAATCCTGGCAATGGAGCCGTAATACATGTTCTGCTGCCCGCAGCGGCCGAAATCCAGCCTTCATCGGCGCCTTCGAAGACGGCTGCAAAGTCGGCGCCGGTTTTGCCTTTCCTCGCAACGCTGAGCGACCATTCGGTTCTGATTGTTGACGACGAGGAAGGCATTCGCGAAATCGTGCAGGAAGGGCTTTCGGCGCGCGGGATGAAGGTTCAGGCAGCGGGAAGTTCGGAGGAGGCGCTGGCTCTGCTCGCCAAGAGCACCTGCGAAATCGTTCTCTGCGATTTCAACCTTCCGGGAATGAGCGGAGAACAATTGTTTGATGAGGTGCGCGCCCGGTTAGGAAGTTCGGTGCCGCGCTTTGTGTTTATGACCGGCGAGCTCGTGTCTCCCAGCCTCACAGAACGCTATCGTCAGAAGGGGGCCCGGATTCTACAGAAGCCTTTCCAGATATCCACGGTGGCCACGCTCTTGACGGAACTGCTGCAGTCCCAGCCGTCGCCGGCGAAATGAGCTCGGCGCGATTCTCTTTACTGCCGCTTCGGAATGGAGGGTGACTCGCTCGTATCAATGCCGAAGTCCCAGACGTACAGTCCGGCGCCTTCATCTTTAACCATTTCAGCGATGGCGTATTCCCCCGACGCGAGTTCATGGCCTAGCGTAAAGCGGTAAACCCCGGGGGCGATGTCCCAGGGCTGGATCGGCACCGAGTCTCGCTTCTCGTTCGCCTCCCCAAAAATCTGATCCAGGTCCTCGACGTGGCGGCTATCCCCGTGCGGCTTTGCACGGATCAGCACCAGCTCCGGCTGACGGTTATCGGACACGCGCATGTAGAATTCCGGCCGGCTTTCGCGGATGCGCAGCTTGGCGTGCGCTCCGGCGATCGAAATGGAATGCCGCGTGGGGATGATGGGAATCGGCACCATCACCTGTTCGATGAAATGGCCCTTCGAAAGCTTGGAATCGGTTTCCGCCTGCGGCAGGGGTAGGACTGCCTTGCCGTCGTAAACGAAAAGGAGGTCTCCGGGCGGCAGAAAGATGCCCGGGGCAACTTCCAGGCTGGCGTCAATGTCCTGCGGCACGGCCTGACGCGCTGACTCCTGCTTGTGTACTCTCGCGAGGAAGGCGGCGTCGGTCCGAGCCTCATCGGCCTCGACCCTCTTCGTGGCTTCCCAGTCAACCATGGCGGTGGGAATTTGCTCCCACTGCGAGCTGTCGATGCTGTAATAGCGGACTCGGTCGCCCTCGACCTTGTATTCGCGCACCAATTGGAACGTGCCGTCGGTCAGCATGAGTTTCTGGCCCCGAGGCATAGTGGGGCTGGCAGCGGCGGGGGCCGGTTGGCCGGTCGAGGATGGCGTGGCGGGAGACCTCGGCGAGTCCTGGGCGCCAAGGATCGCCATGGGCGATGCGGTGGCAACAAACAGGCCTGCAAGCACCAACAATACGAGCGCTCCGGCTGATGCCAGCAAGGTCGGTCGGATCGAACGTCGGTTCCCGGCCATGGTCCTAGCTCCCCCCTTGCAACCATAGGATGCCTGATGACGCGATTCGGTTGAGTTGAATCCGGTCCGGCAAAGGCTGAGGATACGCTGGGAGGGTGCTTGCTCACAACAGGCTTCGGGACGAGACGCGGAGAGTTCTAGTGCTGGCAACGCGGATGGAGCACTGTCATGATCATCAAATCGGAGTTGCTGAAGAGCAGTTTCTCGGCTCCGGCGGCAGCTTCGGCGACACCTGACAGCGTTCCGAGGTGCTTGTTTCGCGCCAGACCTCGCAGATGTTCGGGACAGATGCCTGTCAGACTGGCGACCTCTTCCTCGGTGAAAACCTTCTGGCTGGACTTGATTCGGACCATCGCCGCGGCCTCCGATTCCTTCGATGCTTCCAGCAGACTAATTGCTGCCGCATTTCCCAGCAATAGTCGTTCCGTACTACCGGACTAGAACTCTCCGCTCAGAAATCGCGGCAAAAGCGCTGCCATTCGGAGATTTAGATGCAGTAGGTGAGAATCCGTTTCGATGAAACACACCATTTGTTTGCAGGTAAAATGAAAATCCGCGTCCAAGTTTGGAATGTTTCTACGATATTTCGGATTTGTTTCGCCTGGTGGCAGGCGAAGCGGAACGAGCTAGACGGTTTACAGGGTGCCGGACGGATGCGTCCGCGAGACTTAAATCGTGGAACCGCCGGCCTGTTCGAATGCGTGGGCGATTTGTAGCACACATCCCTCATTGAAGTGGGGGCCGAACACCTGCATTCCGACGGGAAGTCCGGCCTTTGTCTTGCCGCAGGGCACGGAGATGCCGGGAACTCCGGCGAGCGATCCTGTGACGGTATAGATGTCCGCCAAGTACATCTGCAGCGGGTCGGAGGTTTTTTCGCCCAGGCGGAATGCAGCGGTCGGCGCCGTAGGAGTGATGATCGCATCCACTTTCTGAAACGCGTCCGCGAAGTCCCGAGCGATCAGCGCGCGGACGCTTTGGGCGCGCAGGTAGTAGGCATCGTAGTAGCCCGCGGAAAGCGCGTAGGTTCCGAGCATGATCCGGCGTTTTACCTCGGGGCCAAAGCCCCGCTCGCGCGTCTGCCGATACATCTCGGTGAGGGTTGCGCCGGGAGCACGAAGGCCATAACGCACCCCATCGTACCGGGCTAGGTTGGAGCTCGCCTCCGCGGTCGCCAGGATGTAATAGGTGGCGACCGCGTAGTCCGTGTGCGGCATTCGCAGCGGTATTCGCCGGCAACCAAGGCGCTCAAGGAGTGCGATCCCCGCCTCGACCTTTTCTTTGACTTCCGCGTCGAGGCCCGCGCCGAAGTAGTCTTCCGGCACGCCAATGCGCAGGCCTTGCACCGGCTTCCTTGTTTCCGCCGCGTAGTCAGGTACCGGAACCGGCGCTGAAGTCGAGTCGTTTTCGTCATGCCCCGCAATCACGGACATTACCGCTGCGGCATCGGCGACGTTCCCGGCGAAGGGGCCAATTTTGTCGAGCGAGGACGCGAACGCGATCAAGCCGTAACGGGACACGCGGCCGTAGGTGGGCATGAATCCGGGAATCCCGCAAAACGAACCGGGCTGCCGAATCGAGCCGCCTGTGTCGGTCCCGAGAGCTGCCACGGCGAGGCCCGCGGCTACGGCCGCGGCCGATCCGCCGCTCGNNGCGCTCCACGGCCGTCGCGTCATACGGCGGCACGTAGGTTTCAAGAATCTTGGAGGCGCAGGTGGTACGAATGCCGCGCGTGCTGATGACGTCCTTGATGGCTATCGGAACACCCGCGAGAGGCGGCAGAGTCTCGCCGCGAGCTATGCCTGCATCCACGCGATCTGCTTGCGCGTAAGCGCGCTCGCGCGAAAGCGTGAGATATGTGTTGAGCTCAGCGTTGCGACGATCGATCCTGGCGTAAAACTCGCCGGTAAGTTCGCGCGCCGATAGCTTCTTAGATTGAAGCGCCGCGCGCACCCCTGCAATTGTCCAAGTCGTGGTTGCGCTCACCGGTGGTCCCTGGGAGGCCTCATCGGTCGATTACCTTCGGGACGCGGAAGAACGGTTTGGCGGCATCGGGCGCGGCTGAAAGGATCGGGCCCCAGACGTCGCAAGGCCGCACCACGTCTTCGCGAAGCTCTGGGTGGCTCGCGCCAGTGGCGGGATTTGCGGGCGCGAAAATCACCTGCGCCATCGGTTCGACATTGGTGATGTCGAGTTCCTTCAGTTTGTCAATATACGAGAGGATGCTGTCGAGCTGGTCGCGATAAGTTTCAATTTCCTCGGGCGACAAGCCCAGATGCGCCAATTCGGCCACTCTCAACACATCTTCACGGCTGATCTTCATGGTTGATTCGACTCATTTAATCTTAGTAGAAACGAGACGCAATGCAAGTTTGTGCGCCTGTGGAGAAAAGGGAAGCGAGGGCTACGCGCGGCGACGGCGAATGAAGGGGATATGCGCGTTATCGGCCTCACGGGAAATGTACCTCGGACCCGGCTTCGCGGCGACGAACGTCACCTCGCGGACCAGGTTTCCGCCCCATGCTTGATTGATTCGATCGCGCAATTCGCGCTTCATGCCTTCGATCTGCCGCTGCCATGCCTTGGCGTCCGCCGCTACTTCGAGGAACGCGCCATCGCATCGCACGGGCCGCGTGTGCGCTGCGAGAGTTGTCCCTGCGATGGACGGCCACGCGCCGGCAAGCCAGGCCAGCGTTGCTTCCGGCCGGTCGAACCGGCGCACGACTCTTGCTAGAAAATCTCCTGCTCTGTCCATGGGAGACGCGATTCTAACACAAACGAGCGACGCGGATTGGCGCGCTTGCACCGAAGTTTTAAGCGTGCGAAAATCGCGAGTACGAATTGGCATTATCTCCCAGTGATTCGCGCTGTATTTCGAAGTGGCGGAGAAGCACAGGGCGATGGCGATATCGTCTAAGGGTTAGGACGGAGCCCTCTCAAGGCTCAAATCCGGGTTCGATTCCCGGTATCGCTACCACACGCAGCAGACCCCGCTAAAACCGCCAATACCAACCAGATGGAGCGTCTGCCTTCGAAGTAGAGGGTCTGAGGGTTTCTTGTGTTCGCGTTTCCTGAATCTATCTTTATGCTTGACCTTCTACCAACGAAACAGAGGGTCATTGACCGGAAGGTGCGTGAGCAGTGCTCGTCTGCGATACGCTACCTGTTGAAGCCGCGGCGTTCCCCCCAGACGCCAGCCCTGGAAGTATTGACTATCCTTAACATCATCCAGTTACAAGCGCGCGTGACTGTCTTGGGCACTCTTCGCTGGAAGCCGCCAATTAACTGGGCCGCGCTCAACCCTAATGTGTTGAGAGGTGAACTATGGGCGCCCCGCGACAAAGCCCGTCCCCGGACCCTATCGGGCAAAGAAACGTGGATCATCTAAGGGCTGCTCAAGTTGGTCTCTTGACCTCAGCGGACAGTCAGGCCAACCACGCAACGCCGCTCGAAGCACAAGCGTTTGTGTTTCAAGCAATCTCGGTGCTGTCGAGAGTAGCCGCAGCAGACAGTCCGTCGGGTAGCAAAGTTGAAGCGGCCCGCGTGACGCCATCTCCGCCGGTTGTAATCAACCGGCAAATCGATGCAGCTCTACCTTCCAAGCGAGCAACATTGTCATCGGGATTGCTGCCGCGACGGGCGTACGTAAGTGCCCTTGCCCAGCCAAGGCTCCGAGGACAAAAATTGAGAGCAACATCGCCCGATGTCGTTGCCTCAAGAGATCGGTCCACGAGCAGACTGCGAGCGTTCGCAAACCAAATAATTAGGAAGACGCCGCCGACGCGATTGCCATCGATGGCCCAAACAGCGCAGCAACGGTGCCGAGTGGTGCGGTAACCGCGAATGTTCGCGCACCAAGATCCTTGTTGGAC
Organism: Acidobacteriota bacterium; assembly: GCA_003166795.1. GTDB lineage: Bacteria > Acidobacteriota > Terriglobia > Acidiferrales > UBA7541 > Palsa-295. Next base: position 13,542 of record PMUS01000088.1, read on the forward strand.
CACTCCCTTTCGATCCCAACGAGACGTCCAATGCCGAGCGAGACACCAATTTTCGCGGCTACTTCCGACGGGGGAAAACGAGCCACAAGCATCGGTATGCTGCAAGCGAGCGTATATACGGAAGGAGCGAGTCCGGATAAGTCGGATCGCGGACCTGTGCTTTTCCAGTTGGCCAGCGCCATCGAGAAGGAGTGGAGCGTGTCGGTTCGACACGGACAGTAGGCGCCGCGAGTGCGAGAAGTCGCTACACGCCCAGTCGCTTCGTCAGTTGCATGGGGGCCACTCGTCTGCTTCCGTCACCCGTTCAGGGAGGGGATTTCCATTGACGTGATCTCGTACTTGAAAGTATCCGCGTCGAGACTATCGAGCCGGCCGTCGGCCGTCTCTGCCTGTGGATACATCAAGAATGGAATCGGCTTTCCACCCGAGCCCGGTAGGGCGACATCGTGTCCGAAGTTGAAGGCCATCCAGTTCATCTCCCAGGAACCAAACAGCCGAGCGCGGGCTTTTTTCACCATGTCATCGTCCAGCGGCCGGTTTCCGGGCGGTTCCTCAAGGATCACCTTGCGCACATCCGCCGGATCAACAGGCACCCAACCGTAGTCGTGCAAGTAGACTTCCGCACGGCAGTGCTGCGATTTAGTGATCTTCTCGGAGGACGTGCCTAGGCTCTTGTATCCCAGTTCTGACTTGGCGACGCGAATACCATACGCGTCTCGTGCAGGCAGGCCAGCCGCACGCGCGAGACCGACATACAGCGCATTGAGGTCGGCGCATTTCCCGCCCAAATCCTTAGTCTCCAACATGAAACGGATGTCGCCGAGACCGCAGCCGCGCGTCTTGGGATCGCGAAACGTGTTTTCAACAATCCACTCATAGATCGCGCGCGCCTTCTCGACATCCGTCTTTGCGCCGGCGGTGGCCTGCGTCGCCGTGTCCTTCACAATCCCGCCCGTCGGCAAGAAGTTCGTTGGCTGCAGAAAGTATTCCAGCTCGGCGCGGTTCGCCTTGTGCGCCTTGTAGGGTGCGGAGAGATCGACCGCGATGTTCTGAGTTGAGACTCGACTCGTAACCGCGAGGACTGGTTTGACTCCGGCGGGAAACTCAGCGGAAACAATTCCGAGCGATTCCGCTTTGATTTTGACAAGCTTCGCGGTGCCGCCGGGAGCTTCGAAGGTATTGGAGAGCGTCTTCTGGAAAGGCGTTGGGCTGATTAGCGCGGCGGGTACCCATATTCGCGTCACCCCGGAGGGTTTCAGGACTTCCACGCGGGTTATCACATCAAAGCTACGCCAGTTTCCCGTGGAAATGTCTAGTGCAAACACGCACTCCGCTTTCGAGAACGCGAGGCCTGCCGACACAACGGTCGCTGATCTCAGAAAATCGCGACGGTTCACAGCCGCACCTTTTCGGTCATAGGTCGATAGTAACCTTGTTTTGCTCGTTGGACCAGTCGAAGCAATGATGCAACCTGCCGGCGCGTTTGGCGGGCGTAGCGTCGCATTTTTTGCAGCGGCCGCCACGGCAGGGCTCGCCCGACAGTAGAATGCGCTAGCGATCGGGCCGTGGTGTTACTTTCGCGTTGTAGTGTCGCCCGGGCCGCCGTCCCCACGTGTTCCGCCAGAGAGTGACCGGCCGTCCGGGAAGGTCACGCGGCGTGTATCGACAAGATGAGAGTCATCCTTGGCGCGATAACCGTTCACCACAATCGTGTCCCCGATCTTCAAGTCACCTCTCTCCCATCCTCGCCGCGTGAGCGCTGACGGGGGCCCCTTCGCAACCCCAGTTCGTCACGTTGCCCTTGTCGTCAATCACATCGATGTATAAATAGGAGTGCGGATTCGCCCACTCGACGCGCGTTATCTTTCCCCCGAGACGCACCGCGCCAGCGAACTCAGAGTTGCTGTCGAGTTCGCGAAAATTGGCCGAGCCTCCTCAAGAAAGGAAAACGAGGGAAGGTCAGATGAGCGGATCGCCGCAAAATCACCTGCGATTGTGGGCAGCGAGGTGGGAATCCCGCCAGAAACTGGCAGTGGAGGCACGAAATCCCACACAAGAGCTTCGGGACGGGCCCGCAGCTCCGTCTCCATCGGAACAGGAGCCGGTGGCGCAGTTGCGATATTGCTTTCCGGATTCACCAGCGGCTCAGCGGCCGGAACAGACCGAAGCTGTGATGAGGCGCTTGGAACTATGCTGCTCGCTTGCGCGATGTCGGGCAAAGCGGTGAAAAACTCGTTGGCAAGCCGCGCAAGCACAGCCGGATCGGGCACGCCGGCCGGAAAATCCTTGCCGGTAAGCCACACCCCGCTCCAAGCACTTTCTCGTACCGGTCCCGGAGCTCCGGGTTCACTTGGAGTCATGGTAGTTGCCGACCTCGACGTCCTCGAGCACTCCGATCGCGTCCTCCGTCAGGACCGCAACCGAGCAGTAGAGCGAAATCAAGTAAGAGGCAATCGCTTTGATGTTGATTCCCATGAAGCGAACGGAGAGGCCGGGAGTTTGTTCACCTGGAAGCCCCGGCTGAAAAAGCCCTACGACGCCTTGTTTTTTTTCGCCGACGCGCAGCAGAAGGATGTTCGACTTGCCGCCACGGTCCTTTGGCTTGGCTTTGCCGTCGACGTTGAGCTTTTCGGTCGGGAAGAGGGGGGACGCCGCGCCAGGTAAGAAACGGAGAACCGAACACCGTTATGGTCGGCGGTGGTACTCCGCGAAGCGTGCACTCACGCCCGAAGGCGGCGATGGCTCGCGGATGGGCAAGGAAAAATGACGGCTCCTTCCAAGCCTCGGTGAGCAATTCATCGAGATGGTCCGGGGAAGGCGAACCCTTCCTCGTCTTGATCCGCTGCGTTGCCGCTACATCATTCAACAGTCCGTATTCCGCGTTGTTGATGAGCTCGCTCTCCTGCCGCTCTTTGACATCCTCGATGGTCAGCCGGAGCTGCTCTCCGATCTGACTGTACGGATTACTACAGAGATCGGAAACGCGCGTGTGGACATCCAACACTGTGGTAATGGCGCAGAGCGTGTACTCGCGAGGCTTTTCCTCATAGTCCACAAACGACTCTGGTATAGCCTTTTCGTCTTTGGTGCCGCAAGCGACCTCGACCGATCCGTCATTCACGACGCGATTGACCCGGAGCGTGCCGGCCTCCAGCGCCTTCCAGTCCAAGAGCCGCACGAGTCACCGCGGAGTAATCGCCGAATACTGAGGCGGCGTCTTCGTGACATTAGCAGGCTGAAATGCTGCGCGATCACCCAGCGCATGTCGCGTTGGTTCGGCCATTCGCAGATTTCCCCTTAGATGATCTGACGGCCACGCTCTCCAGAAAAAGCGAAGATCAGCGCGACACTGTGCGCGACGGGAAGCTCTCGATGAAAATGATTCGAGAGCCGGTTATTATTGGTCGGATCATAGGAAGGGTACCGATCGATGTCGGAAACAATCGTTAGCAAATCGGGAGCGGTCGTGAAAAACGGTCCGAGTATGCGGAGCAAAAGCTCGCTTGCTGCTGTCCGGCCCAGGTAAAGACTAATGTTATCAGACCGAATGGCCAGCAGGCTGGTACGTTATATGGCAGCGCAGCATCCGTTAAGCGATTGTTCCGGTGCCGGCAAGTGCAAATCGAGAACTGTCGTGGTCGCGACTATGCCGACCGATCCACTGAGGGGCTCCTCACCTTGTTGCGAGCGCGCTCCTCGTTCAGCACGTTTAAGAGGTGTTCAGCGAGATCGGAAGCCTGCTTTCGCAATTCGGGGACAGCGGTCGTCTCCCACAAACTGCCCTTTCTAACAGGGCCGATGGCGAAGAGCGATTTCGAGGAAACTCCGCGTTTGTCCACGACAGCGCCGACGCTATCTACGTCCAAACCGAGGAAGAGCGGATCGGGTTTTGCCAGCTCCTGCGCAAACAGACTGTTCAATAGTGAGTTGTCGATCCGTCGCCAGTCCGCCTCCGGCCCCGTGCAATTCACCACATGGCCGACGGTCAACTGCTCGATTCGACCGCCCGGTCTGCACCGAAAGGTCACCAGAACCTGGTCCGCATCCTCACGATAACCTGTGATTCGGCCGGCGTAGAGCTGGAGCTGTCCTTCCTGGATCAGGTGCGACAGCAGGTCTCCAACTTCAGGAGCGACGCGGTGACGATGTGCGTCCCAATAGGGACGCGCGTGACGCATGAACCTTCTGCGCTCCTCTTGTGGGAGCGAGCGCCAGATTTCCTGGGTCACTGGACGGAGGGCATCGATTACGCTGCGCCAGTCTACTCCGCTTGCTGCGGCGGCGCGGACTTGGCTGCGAATCATCCCCACCAGACCGCGAACAGTTCGCGGACACTCCTGATTCCAGAATTGCGGCCAAGGCTTCGTTTCCCTGTGGTCCTGAGGGGTCAATCCGCGCCTCGAGAGCATATGGATCTTGCCCTGGAATCCACTGGTCACGAGTCCGATCGCCAAGTCAACGGCGGTGAGGCCCGCGCCGATCAAGAGAACACTGGGGCTCTCATACAGACATTCCAGGGCCTGTCCCGACAACGCAACAGAAACATACCTGTTGGTTTCGCCCTCAGAAGCCAACGCTGGAGGATCACCCGGAGGCAGGTTGCCCGTGGCGATTACAACCGCGTGAGCCACGAGTTTCTCGCCACCCTTCAATTGAGCATGATACGCGCCTGAATTGCGAGTCAACAGCAGTGCCTCGTCCGGAAACCAAGTTAGATTTTTCCCGCATCTCGACAAGGCCTCCAGGAGCAGCGAGTCGAGGTAGCGTCCGTACACCGCGCGCGGAAGGAAACTTTCACCCTTGACTTGCGAGTCGTGATTGTTACGCGCCCAGTTGAGGAAGTGCTCCGAGTCCTCGGGCAAAGCGCTCATGTTTTTGACGGGGACGTTGAGGACGTGAAAGCGATAGTACGTGCTGTAGGCGAGGCCTCGCCCGGGAGTCTTGCCCTTGTCCACGACCGCGACATTTAGTCGCGGATCCCGTCGCAACAGCTGGATTGCCAGCATCGTTCCGCTGAATCCGCCGCCGAGAATCAGAATGTCGAAAGGGCGCTTCACAGTATCCCACTCTTAGAAGGTCAGGCCTCATCCACTGTTACAGCCAGGATTCAAGTTCGCACATTCTGAGGCAGAGTCCGATTGTAACAATGTGCCGATGACGTGTCAGAAATCTCTTGACCGGAAATCACTCCTCGTGTGCAAGTATGCACATAATTTTGACGCACAGAAGCGCGCGCTGGCCTGTACGTGTTGTATGCGCGGCGCGTGTGTGTCTTCTGGGGCAGAGCGAATGTAGCAGTCTAGCCTGAGAACGGAAGCCCAAGGACCGACCGCCGGAAATGTTCCCGGCAGGTGGGTTTTTTTGGGCTCGAAGGTCCGAGAACGACGCACAGGGCAGGAGAATACGCGGTAGAGAACGAAACGAACCCAGCCCAAACGGGATAGGTAAACGAAATTCAGCCATCCCACCCGCCTCCTGGAGGCTACCGGCCACAGCGAAATCTAGGAGAAGACTCGTGTCGACAAGAAGAGCTTTCGCCGCAATAGCCCTGGGATTTGTGTTTCTGCTGACGACCGTCCGCAGCTCCGGGCAGGAAGTTGACGCTGCCATTCTTGTAGGCACAGTTCTAGACACGGGCCAAGCCGCTGCACGTCGCGTGTGCCTGAGGCGATGTATTCCCCGCACCTCTTGAACAAGAGACAGACGAGCAATGGGCAGATTCATTCAAGTCGAAGGCAATGGGGCAAATCAATTCGGTGAGAGCGGCGATACTATTCACCGCAGACAAAGGATCATTGACGCTCCTATCGGGAGTGCTGACAGACGAAGTTACATTTGCAGCGACGATCGGAACGACAATTGATTACACTGTTGAGGGACTCGTAAAAGCTGCTACGTTCGAACTTCCGCGAGGTCTGCGCATCAATTGCGTAAGCCGCACGGTATTGACCGAATCTAGGGCTTATCATCAGTATTTTCCTAGTTTTATTCCTGTGGATGCGTCGGAGGTAGCGCAGGCATACATACGCGCAATTTCGGACCCGATGTCGGGCCGCATTTTGAAACCGCACAAAACGGATTCCTAACTGAAAGCCATTCGGGCTCAGGAGTCGTTGTAACCGGTGCATTTCACGATTCGCATTCACGGAAAGTTCCAGGGAGGCGTACGGTTCGCTGGGGGAATGGTACGACCATCGATCGTTCAGGTCGATGCCGACGAAAACCGAAAGGAAAATATGATAGACCACGTTATTCTCACAGTCAGTGAATTCAAGCGTTCAGTCGCTTTCTATGCCAAGGCTCTGAAGCCGCTTGGGATCACAACCGTTATAGACTACGAAGGCAAAGACGGACACCCAGACTTGAAGGGTTTTGGTGATGGCAAAAGACATTTTTTCTGGCTCAAAGAAGGGAAGCCCGATCCTCAGGCCGTTCACGTCGGATTTGTGGCGAAAGACCATTCCGAAGTAGATGCGTTCTACAAGGCCGCTTTAGCAGCTGGAGGGAAGAGCAAGGAATCACCTCAAGCTCGTCTCGAATACTATTCTGGCTATTATGCGACCTGGGTGCTTGATCCTGACGGCCACGATATTGAGGTCGTCAATAAAAGCTAGCCGCCGACAGAATATTGTTCACCAAGGTGGGGCAACTTCCTGCTGGCCAAGCAGAGCCTATACCGTCCAGAAACCTCGTGTACCTTTACTAACAGCCGAAAACTCACCCTGTTGGTACAAAAGGCCCGGACCGACCAAGTGATGTAAGCTCTCTTACTCGCCGCGGTTCAAAAGCTCGGTCCGGTCAAGGGCTTTAGGCTTCCAGCCTAAACCTGGTCGATGCCAGGGTGTACAGGCGACGCCAGACGAGACGGTTTATCGTGAGAACAATGAGAGCCATCAACATCGTAGCGACGAGGAGGACGGGATAGTTCCCTTTGTCCGCCGCGTCACTGACAACGGCGCCCAATCCAGTGGTCGAAAAAGTCCGGCCGTTCAGGTGAAAGTATTCGGCCAGGATGCTCGCATTCCAGGCCCCCCCGGATGCGGTGACAAAGCCGGTGATCAAATAGGGAAATATCCCCGGCAAAAACAGCTGTCGCCAGCGTTCCCATCGTCCGAACTGGAAGACGCCGCAAACCTCTTTCAAGTCCGTCGGCAGCGCGATCGCGCCGGCAATGACGTTGAACAGAATGTACCACTGCGTTCCCAGAAGCATCAGCACGATCGATCCAACTGCAAGTCCTCCGCCGATCCGGGTCAGGAGAAGGACGATGATCGGGAACAGCGCCGTGGCCGGGACGGAAGCCACTACCTGCACGATCGGCTGTAGTGCGGCCGATAGCTTGGCGTTCATACCGATCGCCACTCCGGCCGGGATGGTCCACAACGCCGCGAGGAGCAGAGTGAGCTCGACGCGCAGGAAAGTGGCCCCGCCTCCCACAAAGATGCTGCGCAGCTCCGAATGCGTCACCATGGCGGCCAGTCCGGCCATTTTCACTGCGCCATACGCGATGCCAATCAGAACAGCAATCCCGATCGTGTAAGAAAGCCATCGGGCCGACTGACTCGGGCTGCCATCCACGCGACGGTGTATCCACGTCCGAGCGAAGCGCAGATCCAGGCGTTCGCGGGTCGGAGTGATGAACATGCGGCCCATCCGCGGCACGAGCCGCGAACTTCTCAGCAGATCGAGAACCGGCGAGCGCTGGGCTCGCGCCCCCTCCACCTGTTCGAATTTGAATTTCTCCGCCCAAGCAATAATCGGGCGCCAGATCAATTGGTCCATCGCCACAATCACGCCGATCATTACGACCAAGCCCCAGACAATCGCTCGTGTATCCGCGACGTTTGCCGCCGTCTGCAGGTAGGAGCCTAGCCCCGGAAGGCGGAAATCGCGGTTCTTCGACACGAACATCTCGCAGGCGATTAGATAGAACCACGCGCTCGCCACGGAGATCATCGAATTCCAGACAAGACCGATGGCCGCGAACGGAAGCTCCATTTGCACGAGTTTTTGCCACGGGCTCCACCTATAGACCTCGGCGGCCTCGTGCATTTCGCGCGGAATCGATTTGAGCGAGGAATAAAAGCTGAAAGCCATGTTCCACGCCTGCCCAGAAAAAATTAATAGAATGGACCCGAGTTCGATTCCGAACTGCCGGCTGGGGAACAGCGCGACCATCGCAAGCATGACACCTGGCAGAAAACTCAGCACTGGAATGGACTGCAGCGTATCGAGCAGCGGAATCATGACGCGCTCCGCCTTGGCGTTGTATGCAGCGACGTATCCGTAGGCGACGCTGAAAACTAGGCTGATGACATACGCAATCGCGATGCGCATGACGGAAAACATCGCATACTCCAGCAGCGCGCCGGGGCGCAGCTCGATTTCGGTTTGCGAGCTCGCCGGGGCGAACCAATGTCGCGCCATAACGAGAAACGCATAGAACACCGAAAAAGCAGCCAGGAAGATTGGCAAGTCTCTGAGCAGCGATGGGACGCTCTGAGGGAAGATTCCCCAGGCCAGGGCTTTGGCGGGATCGCGATGCGCGGGCCGCGACTTCATCGATGGTCCCGAATATCTTCGCTTACAGGTTCGTCGGCCTGGTGCAGCCGGAGATTGCCACTCTCGGCATCGTAGCTGAAAATCCCAGCATAGCGGCCCCAGTTCAGGGCTGTCTCGATTTGTTTCTCAACTTCCGCTTCGGTGAAGTGCTCATCCAGGATGTCGTGGAAGAACTCGAGCGGCATCACATGGTCCGATCGACTTTCGAGCACGGACTTCATTTTCTGAAGCAGGGACACGCGCGTGAGTGCCGCATCGCGGAAGAGCGTTCTGCGGGAGGTGATGTCAGCCTCTGCAAATGCCTTTCCTTCTGGCGTCGTCTTCACATCTCCCTCGCGAGTGGTGGCGAACCCCAGTAGCGTGGCGCCCTCGACAATCGGAAGTAGGTCATCGACTTCGAGAAGTAGCTGCTCGGCCACATGGTAGAGATCTTCTTCGCCGCCATGATCGATGAGCAGCTCGAGCAAGCCCGCAATGCTGCCCGGCCTGGTATGCGGCAGCATCTGCCATGGTGGCTTCGCCGCGGCCTCACCAGGCAGTGGAGGTGCGAGTTCCAGGCGTGGCTGCGTCATGACCTTGTAAATGTAGTCGACGTAGAGAAGAAACGTCGCCGACTTGCGGTCTCGCGGCTGCGCCAGCGGAATGCGAAAGTCCGCTCGAATCGTTGCCGGGTTACTTCCGAGAACGACGATACGATCGGCCAGCAGCACCGCTTCCTCAATGTTGTGCGTCACTAGAAAAATACTACGCGTGAAAATCTTCTTCTCCGTCCAAAGCTCCATCAGTTCCCGGCGCAGATTCTCCGCGGTGAGCACGTCCAGCGCGGAAAACGGCTCGTCCATGAACAGGACTTCCGGCTCCACGGCGAGCGCCCGTGCGAACCCTACCCGTTGCTTCATCCCCCCGGACAGCTCCTTCGGATAGGCCGTTTCGAATCCCTTCAGTCCCACTGCGTCGAGCGTCTCAAGAGCCCGGCGGTGGCGCTCGGGGTGCGCCATGCCACGCGCTAGAAGCGGCGCTTCCACATTTTCGAGAACGCTGAGCCATGGGAACAGGGCGAAGCTCTGGAAGACAATCGCGACGTTCGGCCGCGAGCCCTGCAAGGGTTTTCCATGCCAAAGAACTTCCCCGCTGGACGGGGCGAGGAGCCCCGAAAGCATCCTCAAGATCGTAGATTTACCCGAGCCCGAGGGACCGAGGAGCGCGAGAATCGTGTTCGGCTCGATCGACAAGTCGATCGGAGCGACGACTTGAATCTCTTTTCCTTCCGGTTGTTGGTATCCCTTTGCGATTTTTCGCGCCTCGATGATCGGTTGAAGATCCGTCGGAGGCAACTCAGGGGCTGGATCCTTGAGGGGCTCAGGAGTCTCTGGTACGGCCGGCGCCGTCACCAGACGCGATTCCTCCAGTGTGTTCATGAGGCTCTGCCAGGACTCCTCGGGAAGCGCATCCAGGAATTCCTCGCGGTCGGCGGAACTCATCGCGGCGACGATCGCTGCGATCTCGGGAGTCGCCAGTGAATAAAGAAGAACGTACGTGTGGAAATAAGGGAAATACGCGGCAAAGACAGCCGCAAGTTCCGCAGGTACACGGCGAAACAATAGCCGTTGCTGCTCGAACGGCAGAGCAAGTATCGCATCGGATGCTTTATTGGGCTTGTAATGGCGAAGGAGTTCGGTTACCGCGTCCCAGCGAGCCTGGGCGACCAGATCGCGCAGCTCATGGAGTGACTCAATCATAATGGCGACGATAGCCTACTACAGGTCGAGCCGCCGCCTGTGAACGGTCACGGCCGGCTCTATTCGGGGCCGATGTCGTGGGTACTTTCGGGATTCTGCGGTCGCGAATGCTCGCTCCGCCCGAGCGACGGCGTACATAGGGCTGACAAAATAAATGGATTCTGCGCCGCTGGCTGTGCGCGGCGGTCTATCAACGAAGCAGAAGAGCGAAGCCCCCGAGTGCGAACTACAGTAAGTAAAGTTGTCAGAATAATTCTGAGTCGTCAAGAAACGTCAGCGAGTGAGTAGTTGCATGAACTGGCGCAAGTCTTCAGCATTGGCGTCCGTGACCCCGCACAGGCGCATTCCGCCACTCGACCCGCACGCCACGTTGTAGCCCTGCTTGGATACAAACTCGGGCCGGTTCCTCTGCTTCCCGTCGTCGGGCCAGATGAAGACATTGATGTAATGTTTTCGCAGCTGGTAGACGAGCGCCGCGACATCCCGGCCGCCGANNGTGGACACAACATCCATGAGGTGCCCGGGCTGGAGTGACCGGATGTGGCTCGCGACGAGTTCTTCGGCGACAAGATCGCGCTGGCGCGTACTTAGAACACTGGGAATGAATCGAACCCCGAGCCCCAGCGTGATCAAAATCGCCGCGGCCACCGCAAGCCATTCGAGCACCGGGCGCCGTGGCGCGGTTCGCAGGGGTGACGCCACAGCTCGGCTCTGCTCGCTTGGCCGAGCAGGCACTCCACTCTCATACGCGATAATTCGCGCCCGTAGGGCCTCCGGCGCACGATGGTAGAGATTCGCCGAGCGGATGCCCTCCCTCAAAATCTGTTGCTCGCGCAGTTCCTGTGCGCAGGAAGCGCATATCTTCACGTGTTTTTCGATCTCCAGGCTCCGCACGAGATCGAGTTCGCCGTCGGAATACGCGTGGAGCAACAGCGCATTATCTTCGCAAGCCACGCTGCACCTCCTTGTCACGCACGGCAAGCAGCGTCTCGCGCAATTGCGCCCGGCCGCGCGCCAGGCTCGACATCACCGTGCCGATGGGAACATTCATCACCTCGGCGATCTCCTTGTACGAAAAGCCCTCCAACTCACGCAGGATGAGAGTCTCTCGGAATCCTATAGAAAGTGCTTCAAGTGCTTCTCGAAGCATGCGGCTTTCAACCGACCGCAAAAGCGCCGCCTCAGCATCGGGTCGAACAGTCTCGGCCGCATGAACCGTCTCGTCGAATTCCTCCGTTAGATCGCCGGGGCGTTTTTTCTCGAGAAAGGTGTACGCGGTGTTGCGAACGATCCGAAGGAGCCACGCGCGCGCGTTCCCTTCTTGATAGCCCCCGAAGAAACGTACGGCACGAAGACACGCCTCCTGCACCACATCCTCGGCGTCGTGTGGATTTCGGACCAGCCAGCGCGCCAGGTTGTAGGCCGCGTCCAGATG
>PMUS01000100.1 GCA_003166795.1 Acidobacteriota bacterium
TCGTGGCTTTAGCCACGACATCAGTTTCGCGAAATCAGAACGGCTTTAGCCGCTGAAGTTCCCCGCCGCGTCTAATGCCGGAAGTGGCGAACGCCGGTGAACACCATCGCCATGCCAAGTTTATTGGCGGCGTCAATCACGTCCTGATCGTGTACCGAGCCGCCGGGCTGGATCACGGCCATGGCGCCGGCTTTCCCGGCTTCTTCGACGCCGTCTGCAAACGGGAAAAACGCGTCGGACGCGACCACGCTTCCCGCGAGAGAAAGATTCGCGGTCGCCGCCTTGATGATCGCGATCTTTACCGAATCCACGCGGCTCATCTGTCCCGCGCCCACGCCGACGGTTTGCCCTTCGCGCGCAAAAAGAATCGCGTTCGATTTCACGTGCTTCGACACCTTCCAAGCGAAAAGCAGCGCGCGGAGTTCGGCATCGGTAGGCGCGCGCTGGGTCGCCACTTTCAGATCGGCTTGGGCGAGTTCGTGATGGTCCGCCTGCTGCACCAGCACGCCGCCCGAAATGCGCTTCAGCTCGAGCTCCTGCCGCCCGGCCTCGCGAGGCATTTCAAGCAGGCGCAGATTTTTCTTCGCCGCGAATTTTTCGAGCGCCGCGGGCTCGTAGCCCGGCGCGACGATGCATTCCACGAAAAGCTTCGCCACTTCCTCGGCGGTTGCCGCATCCACCGCGCGGTTGAACGCGAGCACGCCGCCGTACGCCGAAACCGGATCGCACGCGAGCGCCTTCACGTACGCATCGCGCAACGAATCCTGCTCCGCCGCCCCGCACGGATTGTTGTGCTTGATGATGGCGACTGCCGGGCGCTGAAACTCGCTGACGAGCGCCCACGCCGCATCGAGGTCCACGAGATTGTTGTAGGAAAGTTCCTTGCCCTGAAGCTGTTTTGCGCCCGCGAGACCCTCTGCCGCACGCCCGGCGGGAATGTAAAGCGCCGCGGCCTGGTGCGGATTTTCGCCATAGCGCATGGTCTGGCGGCGTTCGAGCGCCACGTGAATTCGCTCCGGCAATTTCTCGAGCGGGCCGAGCGTGACGCCGCCATTTGCCGCCAGGCGTTCCAGTTCCGTCGCGATCTCGCCGTCGTAGCGGGCCGTGCGCGCGTAGGCTTTCCGCGCGAGCCCGAGGCGCGTCGCAAGGCTCAGTTCGCGCTTGCCGCGCAGCTCCGTGGCGATCGCCGGATAATCCGCCGGATCGGTGATCACGCCGACGCTCTGAAAATTCTTCGCCGCCGAGCGCACCATGGCCGGACCGCCGATATCAATGTTCTCGATCAATTCTTCCGCGGTGACGCCCGGCTTGGCCGCCGTCGCGGAAAATGGGTAGAGGTTCACGACCACCAGGTCAATCGGAACGATCGAGTGTTCCGCGGTTTGCTTGCGGTCCCCGGCCTTGCCGCGCTGGAAAAGAATTCCGCCGTGCACTTTCGGGTGCAGCGTCTTCACGCGCCCGCCGAGCATTTCCGGCCAGCCGGTCAGCTCGGCCACGTCGCGCACGCGAATTCCCGCATCGCGCAGCAGCTTCGCGGTGCCGCCCGTGGACACAATTTCAATTCCCAGCGAAGCAAGCTCCCGCGCGAATTCCGCGACGCCCGTTTTGTCATAGACGCTGATGAGCGCCCGCTCGATGGCCACAGATGTGCCTCCAAATCAGCTCGAAGGAAAGGAGCGGGTCAGTGTAAGCGTTTGCGGAGAATTTCGGAAGGGGCCTGGTGGGAAGAGCTCACAGAAAGAGGGGTCGCACAAAATCGCAGCGGAAAAAGGTCAGCTCGAAATGCGCGCCTTTAATTTTACGCGGCCGCCCTCGACGCTGACGGAGTATTCGATTTCGCGCCCGCCCTTGTCTCGCAGGTCTTTCGTCTTCTGCTGAACGAACCTCTCGAAATCCTTCAGGCTTGGCGTGTTCGAGCGTTCGCCGGTTTCGCTGCGCGCTTCGATCAGCTTCTCGTACAGCGTATACACTTTTTCCTTCTCATGCTCCGGATTGGAGAAGGAAAGCGCGAAAGCGGTCGCCGTTTCATGCACGGCTTCCGCACGCGCGGCGGCTTCGGCGGCGCGGAAATCGAGGGGGGGCGGGGCCACGGTCTTGACCGGTTCCGCGGCCGGCTGCTGCAGCGCGGCCTTGCGGAGACGCTCGGCCTCGACGGCTTTGGCGGCGGCGCCGAAATGGTGCTGCTGCGCGCCGCTCTCCTTCTGCATCGTCTTCTTGCGCCACATCTCCTGATATTTTGCGTAGGTCTGCGACAGGTTGTTGAAGCGGAATCGCTGGCCGAAGCTCAGCTCCGCGGTGCGCTCGTTGTACCGGCGCACCAGCGTATCCACGCGCCACTGCGTGTCCGCCGGAGGTCGTGGGCGGCCGCCGCCGAAGTATTGCTCGTACTCGATCTTCAGCGTGCGAACGTCCCGCTCGATTTGGTTTAGATCTTCGTCGACTGTGGGCATGGCGGTGTCGTAACCGGCAAATTCGAGCGTACGGCGCGTCGGCATTGACGTCAACACAGCTGTGGGCGGGATTGTCGCAAAGAGAAAGCCCGGCAGGGTGCTTCTTTCGATGTCCCTGCTCTTGCCGATGTTCTATCACCCGGTCGGCCAGCTCTCGAAGGATTGGCTCGATGGAATGCGCGGGCTCCTGGCCGGCACCGGGATCGGCATAGAGCTGGTGGCGGTGATCCGGCTAGCTCGTCAGCGCCGTCAAGGCCCGAGTTAGAACCGGAGTGCGGGAACCGGTGGATAGAGGGGCCCGAATCGAGCTTCAACTGGCATTTCCGATGAAATCACCCCTGCTGAGCCGTCAACACCCCTAGAACAATTAGTAAAGCGACCGTTACAACGTCAAAGCTTATATGCAGCGTGTTCGGCCTTATGCCATTGCGCTCGGGCAGGAATGCGTGCGTCGTTCCGTACATCACTCGATAGCGGGCAGCGAGCTCCGGGTCCGCTCGAAAAAGGTAGGGTATCCACCACGCCTTCAGCGAGCCATAGCACGCCAGCCCGTAGGTGATCCAAAGCAACCAGAAGAGCCAGCCCGGATATGCCCTGCCAAAGTAGAAGACGCTGGCAGCGAGTCCTATCGAAACGGGAGTGAAGTTGATGAGCGTGGTGATTAATAGTTTGCTGCCCGGGAACGCCGCGCGAGCGCCTTTCACGTCGTTGAGCCTTCCCAGAGGAATCCAATTGTGCAACGCCACGAACAGCACCACGAAACACTGAAGCCCGACCAGCGCGCCCTCGGTGATGGGATTCATGCCGCTCCTTATCCGCGGTATTGTCCCATTTTCTCAGCCTCCTCACGACCGCTTCGGCGCTATGCCGCCTTGACTTTGCCGAAAGCGGCTGCATAGACTCGAAGTTTCAATCCATGCCAGCAAAGCACACAGAGGGCCGCATCATCACGGTCGGAGTCACCGGCGCGAGCGGCGCGGTCTACGCGCAGGCACTGTTCCGGTTGCTCGACGCCGACCGTCGCGTCGCGCGCGTTTTCCTGGTTGCCACCGAGGCCGGCCTGCGCCTGCTCTCAACCGAACTCGGCGTCGTCGCTGCGGACGGCAAGAAACTTCCGGCGCTTCTTACTTGCACGCCCGCGAAAAAAATCGAGTACCTCCCGAACAAAGACATCGGCGCGAGCATCGCCTCGGGCAGCGCCGCTGTGGACGCCATGGCCGTCATTCCCTGCTCGGCGGGCGCGCTTGGCTCGATAGCGGCGGGCACATCCGGCGACCTGCTCACCCGCGCCGCGGACGTTTGCCTCAAGGAGCGCCGCCCGCTCGTCCTATGCCTGCGCGAGACGCCGCTGAATCGCATTCACCTCGAAAACATGCTCCGCGTGCACGACGCCGGCGCCATCGTGATGCCGGCCATGCCCGCGTTTTACTACGAGCCGGAGACAATTGCGGCCCTGGTCGAGCAGTTCTGCTATCGCGTCCTCGCGCAGCTCGGCCTGCCGCAGCAGAAGCAGTATCGTTGGAAGGGCGGAAACCGAAGCAAGTCATGACAAAGTCCCGCATCCGCACCGTGCTCGAAATGATCAAATTCGAGCACTCCGTTTTCGCGCTGCCATTTGCGCTGGTGGGCGCATTGCTGGCTGCGCGCGCGGGCGGCGGCTTGCCCGGCTGGCGTCCGATTTTGTGGATCATCGTCGCCATGGTCGGCGCGCGCTCCGCGGCGATGACCATGAACCGCATCGCCGATATCGAATTCGACGGCCGCAATCCGCGCACCGCCAACCGAGCGCTCCCCGCCGGAACGCTTTCCGTCGGCTTCGCCTGGGCGTTCACCATCCTTGCCTCGGCGGTACTGGTCCTCGCGGCTTGGCGGCTCAACCCGCTGGCGCTGAAACTTTCGCCTGTCGCGCTCGCGATTTTGTTCCTCTATTCCTACACGAAGCGATTCACGGCGTGGTCGCATTTCGTTCTCGGCTTTTGCCTCGGCATTTCGCCCGCAGCGGCATGGATCGCGATTCGCGGCTCGCTCGATTGGCGCATGCTGATTCTCTGCGCCGCGGTCACGCTCTGGGTCGGCGGCTTCGACGTCCTCTATGCCTGCCAGGATGTGGATTTCGACCGGGCCGAGGGCCTGCATTCCATCCCGAAGAAATTTGGCATCCCCGGCGCCCTGCAAATCGCCCGCGTCATGCACCTGGCGATGGTCGCGCTGCTTGTCTGGCTGGCCACGGCGTTTCATCTCGCGTGGCCCGCGTGGGTGGGTATTGCCGTCGTCGCGCTGCTGCTCGGCTACGAACATTCGCTCGTAAAGCCAAACGACCTCAGCAAAATGAATGCTGCGTTTTTCGCCGTGAATGGCTATATTAGTTTGTTGTTCCTGCTGTTCTGGGGCGCTGCCGTGGTAGTAATGCACCCCTGAAACGGTTGTCATCCCGAGTCCGCCGCGGCGGAAGGGATCTCTCTTCGACGTAAGATGAGCGCACAACTCCAAATCTCGGACGCCCGGCTCGAGCCCATCGCTCAGCGGGTTCTCGCTGGCGAACGCCTCTCGGCCGAAGACGGCCTCGCGCTTTTCCAGTCGCACGACCTGCTGGCCGTGGGCTGGCTCGCCAACCACGTCCGCGAGCAGCGCCACGGCAACCTCTGCTATTACAACGTCAACCGGCACATCAATCCGACCAACGTCTGCGTCGCGCATTGCAAGCTCTGCGCCTTTGGCCGCTCGCCCGACGTTTCCGGCGCATACACGATGGGCCTCGAGGAAATCTTTGCCCGCGGCGCGCAGGGTGTCGCCGAAGGCGCCACGGAATTCCACATCGTCGGCGGCCTCCATCCCGATCTTTCGTTCGAGTTCTACCTCGACATGATCCGCGGCCTGAAGAAGCGCTTCCCGCAGATCCATCTGAAAGCATTCACCATGGTCGAGGTGCACTACTACGCGCGCCTCTCGAAGCTTTCGATCAAGGACACCCTGCTCAAGATGAAAGACGCGGGCGTGGATTCGCTGCCCGGCGGCGGCGCTGAGATTTTCCATCCGCGCGTGCGCAAAATAATCTGCGATCACAAGGTTTCAGGGCAGATGTGGCTGCAAATCGCGCGCACTGCGCATGAAATCGGCCTGCGCTCCAACGCCACCATGCTCTTCGGCCACGTGGAAACGCTCGAAGAGCGCGTGGATCATCTCGTCCGCCTGCGCGAATCGCAGGACCGCACGCACGGCTTCGTCACCTTCATCCCGCTCGAATTTCATCCCGGAAATACCGCTCTCGCGCACGTGCCCAAGCCCACGGGGATTGACGCGCTGAAGACCATGGCCGTTTCGCGCCTGATGCTCGACAATTTCGATCACATCAAGGCCTACTGGATCATGCTCACGCCGCGCATCGCGCAGATCGCTCTTGGATTTGGCGCGAACGATCTCGATGGCACGGTCGTCGAGGAAAAAATCTATCACGATGCCGGTGCGACCACGCCCGAAGGTCTCACCCGCACCGAGCTCGAGCGCCTGATTCGCGCCGCCGGCCGCGTCCCGGTCGAGCGCGACACGCTCTACAATCGCGTGGATCGCGCCAGCATGCCGCCACCACCTCCCGCTCCAGCTCGCGCAACCGGCAGCTTTGTCCCCGCTAGTTCTCTTACGGCCTAGTTTTCCCTGGGATCGCCAATCTCCGGATTGGCGCAGTCAAGTGTTTCAGGAGGTTCGCATGAGGTCAGCAATTTTTCCAGCCGCGATCCTGTTGGCGCTTCTTCCCGTTCCGGCTTCGGCCAAAGGCCTAACCGTAAGAATCACTATCGAAGGCGGCTCGCTAAAAGCACCCATCGAGATCACGGACGCGCAAACGCTCGCCCCGTTCAACATCTGGTCCGGCCCGGGAACGTTCGGAGGTGATTCCGCAACCCGGCCAATCGATCCTGCCGCCGACGTGAAGGTCCATACGCCGAGCTTCGTTGTCGATTGGTCGCAGGGCATCATCGCCGCGCCGTCGCCGGAGCTTCCGCGTTACAAGGTTTCTTTCTGGGCGTCGGAGAATCCGCGCAAACTTGCGTACGTAGTGACCTACGTCTTCGATCCGTCGACCAAGCGGGGTTACATCTACCTGCCCGGAAAGAACGACGACGGATGGTACATCGACGTCGGTTCGGTCTACCGTCAAATAGAAGGCAACTGGTTCCGCGCCTGGAGCGCCTGGGACAGAGTCGCGAGCCCTCTCATCGCCGCTCATCTCTAAGGTCGTCGCGAGCGCTCGCGCGCATGAGTTCTACTGCGCTGTCTCCGTAAATGTAGCGACTGGATGCCCCAGCCCATACGGCCCCTCGGCCGTCACATGAACCGCCCCTGCGCTTGCCGGCAGCGTCAGCGTCACGCTAGCCACTCCTGAGCTATTAGTCGTCACGATTTGCTGCGTCGCTCCGCCTAAATTGCCGAGATCGGTCGTAAACAATACGCTCGCGCCCGTATTCGTCCCGCCCGACGAGCCCGGATTCAGCGTCACGCTCAGCGCCAGGTTGGCGTTCGCCGCGCCTGACTGGTTGTCTCCGGTCTTCGCAAGCGTGGCCGCGGGATTCCCCACCAGCACCCACCCGCCTTGCGTCTGCGTCACGCCCGAGCTGTCCTGCCCGGTGACCGTGAAGTGATAAAAGCCGGGAGTGCTTCCCGTCGAAATCGTGATCGCGCCGTTCGCCGTCGTTGTCACGAATGCCGTCGCGATCGAGATCGTGCCTCCATTGGTCGAACCCGAGTCGAACTGCGCGGACCCGAGTGTCACGCTCGCATTCCCCGTCGCGGAGACAATCTTCGGCGCCAGCGTGATCGTGCTGTTCGCAGCCGCTTGAATGGTGTCTGGGTTCAAATCCCATTCCGCGACCGGCGTCTTCGAAAGTGTTCCGTTGATCACCAGCAGCGTCTCGGAATACGGCGCAAACGATTGCGTTGCGCTCCACCCCTGGCTTGCCGATGCGGCGATGGCCGTGGGCGAAGTCTGCGACAACGTGTACGCCGTGAAGTTCGTCGCCGTGAAATTGTTCAGCGTGAATCCCACCTGCGCGGTATTCGCCGGGTCCTTGTTGACGACCAGCAGCGTCATCGAGGTGCCCGTCGGCGAGAGCGCCGCGTACACGCTGAAAAGATCCGGATCGGCGTTATCCGTCGCGGAAATGGACATGCTCCCGAACGTGTCGCCGTTGCCGTCGTAGTTCCGGTAAAGTTTCAGCGTCTGGTAAGCGGGAGCCGTGGAATCGGCCGCCACCCAGCGCGTAGCGTAGGTCACGCGCTCGCGCCCCAGGATCCCGAAGGCGTCCGCATCCGCCAGCGCCGTCGAGAAATCCGTTTCGCCCGCGAACGCCGCGTTCCATTCCGTGATGCTCAGCGGCGTGCCCGGATAAATCATGTTCAGCATCGCGCGCAAGCGCGGCATGCGGAACGGAATCGTCCTCAGCGGCTGGATTTGCGTCGCGTATATCTGATTGATGTCGCTCGATTCGCTCGCGTACGTCGGGTCCCAGTAATCGCGGAAGATCCGCAGCGCGGCGGCCTGCTTTTGCGCCAGCGTATCGCTGCCGAGATTGTCCGGCGCATCCGGATACGCGTGGATGTCGAGCACATCAACGGATCGCGTGCCGGCGATCTCGTCTGACCACAGCACCTCGTTCAGCCACCACGGCAGAAAATCAACGCCGCCGTGCGCGTTCTTGTCGTTGTTGTTCGCGCCGTTCCAGTAAAACCACCAGCAGCAGCTCACCGGCCCGAAGCGGACCGCCTGCGCGTCCCAGCCTTTTACGGCTCGTGCTTCGCCGATGAACGTGTCGCGCATTTCGTTGTAGGCCGAAGGACTCGGGTGCATGTCGCGATGCGTGCTGCCCCATATGTCAATTTCGTTGTCCATGTCGTAGAGATGCGGCCGGCTGTTGCCGTACGCCGTCGCCAGCGCCGCGACCCACTGGTTGCGATAGACGCTGCCCGCGGGATCGCCTCCGGTCGGGGGACCATCAAGCAGCGCGATGTACGCGTCCTGGGGGCTGTTGCCGGTCACATCCGTCGCGCAGTCCGACTTCACGCCGTTGCCGGCGTCGGCCAGATACGGATCGGTAGCGCATTGCGCTCCATATTTGATCACCGAAAAGCTGTAGCTGGTCGCGTCCTTCGCCGCCCACGGCAGCATCCCGATTGTCACGATGGGATACCCGCCGGCCGCCGCGATATTGCTGATAAATTGCGTGGAATCGGCGTAGAGCGGCGCGCTTCCCATCGGACGATTCACGTAATAGAAGTCGTTCGCCGCGTTCGTATCGAAATTTACCCAGTTGTAATTCGTGGCTGCGTCGCCGCCCCATCGAATCATCGTCGCGCCGCTGTCCGTGATGTACCCGGTGTTCGCCGGAAAATTCACGCCATAGACGTAAGGGCTGATCGCGTGGCGATCGCTGAGCGCGTCCACGGTCACCTGAATCGCCGCGGGGGTCCCGCCGGCGGGAGTCGCGCTCGCCTGGCTCGAGTTCGCGCTTTCACCGCTGCCGTTCACGGCGGACACCACGTAGAAGTAGGTCGTGCCGTTTGTCACCGTCGTATCCGCGAAACTCGCGGTGGTCGGCGAGGCGATTGTTGCGTACGGTCCGCCGCTGGTTGTCGCCCGCTTCACGTTGTAGCTTGTCGCGCCCGTGCTCGCGTTCCACGCGAGGCTTACCTGCGCGTTGCCTGCTGTTGCTGCCAAACCTGTGGGTGCAGCAGGCGGCTGGGTAGGTGCCGCTGGAGTTGCGTTAACTTCCGCGGAATTCGCGCTCTCGCCCGCTGAATTCACAGCCGAAACAACGTAGTAGTATTTCGTTCCGTTCGTCACGGTAGTGTCTGTGAAGTTCGTAACCATCGGCGAAGAAATCGTTGCGTACGGCCCGCCGCTTGTCGTCGAGCGCTTCACGTTGTAGCTCGTCGCGCCGCTGCTCGCGTTCCACGCGAGACTCACCTGCGCGTTTCCTGCCGTTGCAGCTAGTCCCATCGGAGTCGCAGGCGGGACGATGGGCGCCGTCGGCGTCGCGCTCGCTTGCGCGGAATTCGCGCTCTCACCCGCCGAATTGACAGCCGAAACTACATAGTAGTATTTCGTTCCGTTCGTCACGGTGGTGTCCGTGAAGCTCACGGTGGTCGGCGATGCAATCGTGGCGTAGGGCCCGCCGCTGGTCGTCGAGCGCTTCACGTTGTAGCTCGTAGCGCTCGTACTCGCATTCCAGACGAGGCTCACCTGCGCATTTCCCGCTGTCGCCGCCAATCCTGCCGGCGCGGGAGGCGGCTGAACGGGCGCCACCGGTGTCGCACTTACCTCGATGGAATTTGCGCTCTCGCCCGCTGAATTCGCCGCCGAAACAACATAGAAATATTTCGTCCCGTTCGTTACCGTCGCGTCCGTGAAGCTCGTCATCATCGCCGAAGAAATCACGGCATAGGGTCCGCCGCTGCTCGTTGAGCGCTTCACGTTGTAGCTCGTCGCGCCGGTGCTCGCATTCCAGACGAGGCTCACCTGCGCATTTCCTGCTGTCGCCGCCAATCCTGCTGGCACGGGAGGAACTGTGGTCGCGGCGCCGTCACCGCCTCCTCCGCTGGAGCCCCCGCTCGTCGCGGTTCCGGCGCACGCCGCCATGAAAAGGAGCGCAGGCGCGACCATCGAAGCCAGCAGCCATTTCGCCCAAATCGAGCGTGCCATGGGAAGACTCTCCTGTGTCAGCTGAGGGGAATAGTGACGGTAGGCTACGGTCGCAGGGCGCGCGAAACAAGCTGTACGCACGGCCAGAAAAGGACCCCTGTTCGTTCGTCCCGGCGGGAGCCTCTAAGTTGGGGGAGAATCTTTAGCGAACGGAGGTACAGCCCTGATTTTGACGCAAGATTCACGCGTTCGTCAGGGCACGCTTTCAAGCGTGCCATCAACGGATGCAAGAAAGACGGCTTTAGCCGCTGAGGCCTCGGGGATTAAAGCCCCTTCACTTCCGACGACATTGCGGCACGGTTGAAGCCGTGCCCTGACGACCCCTCAAGATTGGGACACTACGCGAAAAGAGCCAGTCAAGAGAGCCACACCAAAGTTAGGGCACGCGAATCTTTGTGGGTTGTGGCTTTAGCAGCCGAAGTTCCATTCGACGGATCAAGCGTGCGGGTGGGCCTTGTCGTAGACTTCCATCAACTGCCGAATGCTCGCCTGTGTGTACCGCTGCGTGGTGGATAGCGACACATGGCCCAATAGCTCTTGAATCGCGCGCAGGTCCGCGCCATCGGCCAGCAGGTGCGTGGCGAATGCGTGCCGCAAGGAATGTGGGTGCATGTCCCAGTTGACGTTCGCAAGCCGCGAATATTTTCTCACCAGCATGTGCACTGACCGGTCGGTCAGCCTTCCGCCCAGGTGATTCAGGAACACCGCCTCCGGCGCGGCTTTCGTCCGCGGATGCGCCAGGATTTCATCGCGCACCGGCCAGTATGCTTCGAGCGCCGTCTGCGCCTTTCCGCCGTAAGGCACCACGCGCTCCTTGCGACCCTTGCCGAGCACGCGCAGCATCTGCCCGCGGCGGTCAATCTCGCCCAGGTCCAGTCCCACCAGCTCGCTCACGCGCAGTCCGGAGGCGTACAACAGCTCCAAAATTGCTCGATCCCGCTTCAAGATCACTTTCGCTTCTTCTTCGGAGCGAGCCGTCGGCTTGCGTGCCCGCTTCGATTTGTCCTTTGCCGCGCCGCTCCCGAGGCTGTCGAGAAATCCGTTCAATTCTTCCGCCGTCAGCACGCGAGGCACGCGCTTCGGCAGCTTCGGCGTGGCCACCAGGCGCGCCGGATTCTGCGCGGTCAGCTTCTCGCGCACGCAGAATTTGAAGAATGTCCGCAGCGAAGCCAGCCTCCGCGCCACGGACGCGCGCTCGAGCTTCCGGTCGTACATCGAAGCGACGTATTCGCGCACGATGCGGTGGTCAATTTCCCCGAGCGGCGGCGCTTTTTCGCCGGGCGGCGTGAGGAACGCGTCGAACTGCTGTATGTCGCGGCGGTATTCGCGGATCGTGTCCGGCGACACGTTGCGCTCGTAGCGCAGATACTGAATGAATTTCTCTATGATTTGCTTCATAGACTCTGCCCCGTCTCTCGGGTCACAGGGCAGCGAAATTATAGTGCGATCCGGGAATCAGCCTTCAGGCTCCCTGCTTTTGCGTTCCTTTCCTAGCAGGGGGTACCCGATCTCTTACTCCGAAATTCGGGCTAAAAGTCCACACAACAACATCCTTGAAATGCATCGGCCCTCATGCATCATGTTAGCGTGGTATTTTTGGAGGTTTGATGACTTGTCGGGCAGGAACGCGGGACGCAGGTCAGATGCGGGAGACGGACATCCTTGCACCTTCGCCGAAAAATAGCCGCTTTCTACTCGACACTGGGTGCCGAGTAGAATTACCTGTAACTCCAAGAAAACAAACAGCCGGGTCCCCTTCTACTCGACACAAAATTAGGGGCATCCCCGCGCGCGTGAGCAGTCTTTCTCAGGCTCGAATCATTTCCACATTTTTGGCGATTGCACTCGCCTCGGCGCTTGGCACGTCGCCGGCGCTCGCGAAGCCGCATCCCTCCAGATCGCTCACGGTCGAGCGCATTTACTCCGGCCCGAGCCTCAGCGGACACCTCACCCAGGGAATTGAGTGGAGTCCCGACGGCAAGCGCATTTCGTATCTCCAGCGCGAAGGTTCGAGCGTTGAGATGTGGACGATGGATGCGGCGAAGGGCGAGCGCAAAGTGCTCGTCAAAGCCAGCGTGCTTGAGGAGGTGATGCAGCCGCGAAAGGCCAGCGCGATCCAGTCCACGGGCTTGGGACGCGTCGAGGCGGAAAATTACATTTGGTCTCCCACTGGCGGCGCGCTGCTTTTTATCGGCAGCAGCAATCTGATGTATCTCGATTTGCAAACGATGGCGCCGAAGCCGCTGGCGCTTGCCGCGGATAATGCCGCGCAGGATATCGCAGACCCGAAATTTTCGCCCGACGGCAAATGGGTGAGCTTCGTGCGCGATTCCAATTTGTGGGTCGCGAGCGTTGCCACCGGCGAAGTGAAAGAGCTCACCACCGGGGGCAGCGAAGAAATTCTCAAGGGCGAGCTCGACTGGCTTTATCCCGAGGAACTCGACTGCATCACGGCCTACTGGTGGTCGCCCGATTCATCGAAGATCGCTTACTACGAGATGGACGAACGTCGCGTGACGAATTATCCGATCCTGGATATGAGCTCGCCGCTCGGAGCGACGGTTTACACGCGCTTTCCGCAGGCGGGCGAAGCGAACCCGGTTGTGCGCGTGGGCGTCGTCCCGGCCGGCGGCGGCGAAACAAAATGGATGGAGACCGGCGCGGACACGAATGTGTACCTCCCGCGCGTCGTGTGGATGCCGGACAGCAGCCGCGTCGCCATCGAGCGCCTCAATCGCCCGCAAAACCAGCTCGACCTGCTTTTTGCCGACGCGTCCACCGGCGCTTCCCGGACGATTCTCTCCGACTCCGACAAATACTGGATTAATCTCGGCGACGATCTCTACTTTTTCCCGGACAACAAGCGCTTTCTCTGGACGAGCGAACGCACGGGCTTTCGTCATTACTACCTCTACGACATTTCTGGCCGGCAACTCGAGCAATTGACGAGCGGCGATTGGGGAATCACCGGCAATGGCGGATTCGGGCCGGGCGCGGAAAGCCATCCGGTGGTTGACGAGGCGCGCGGCTACATCTATTTCTTCTCGAACAAGGACGAATTGCGCGGCACGCAACTTTACCGGCTCGCGTTGCAGGACAAAAAGATCGAGCGAATCACTCGCGAGGATGGCGCGCACGGCATCGTTATTTCGCCTGACGCGTCCGCCTATGTGGACACGTACTCCAACGCCATGACGCCGCCGCGCCAGGACCTATATCGCATGGACGGCAAGCGCGTCGCCGCAATCGACGAAAATAAAGTTTCCGAACTCGGCGAATACCGTCTTTCGCCCGTCGAGTTTGTGGACCTTGCGGCGAGCGACGGCACGAAACTCTGCGCCTCGATCATCCGGCCTCTGGATTTCGATGCGTCGCGGAAATATCCCGTGCTGGTCAACGTGTACGGCGGCCCGGATGTCCAAAATGTGCGAAACGAATGGGACGGCGCCGGTTTTCTGTGGCTCCAGATGATGGCCGAGAAGGGCTACATTATCTTCACGCTCGACAATCGCGGCTCCTACTTCCGCGGCCATGCGTTTGAAACTCCGGTCTATCATCAGCTCGGCAAGGTCGAACTCGAGGACCAGCTCACGGGAGTGAAATATCTGAAGTCGCTCGCGTACGTGGACGCCTCGCGCATCGGAATCTGGGGATGGAGTTACGGCGGCACCATGACGCTCGAAGCCATGTTCAACGCCCCCGATGTTTTCAAGGCGGGCGTTTCGATCGCGCCCGTCAGCGACTGGCGCCTCTACGACACGGCTTATACCGAGCGCTACATGGGCCGCCCGCAGGACGATCCGTCCGGCTATCGCGACAGCTCCCCGGTGAATCAGGCCGCGCAGCTGCGGGGCAAGCTGATGATCGCGCATGCCACCGGCGACGATAACGTTCATTTCGCGAACACGTCCGAGGTAATCAACGAGCTGATACTCGCCGGAAAATATCCCGCGAATTTGATGATCTTTCCCGGTCGCGGCCACGGGATGAGCGACGTCCCGGCGCGCATCCAACTTTTCAAGGGAATTACTGATTTCCTGTTGAGCAATCTCTAGGACAAAGGGCCTTCATGCAACCTGCGGATTCTGATATGGTTCGAATAGAATGGACGTCAGTTCGTCGATCGAGCGAAAGCGCGCGGGGAATGCGTTTTCGATTCAGGGAGTCATTTTGAGAATGCCCTCTCCAATGGAGTCTTCCGGCCGCATGCTGCGAGCCGGATTCGCGGCGTGTCTTGCAGTGGCGGCGCTTTCCTGCGCGCCAGCTTCTCCGGCGCAATCCGGCGTCGAACCCCCGGCCGTCGCGGGAGGAAGCGCAGCCCCGGCCCTGCCGCGCATCGAGGCCTCCCCATCCGCGGGAATGCTCGACTCCGGTTTCCGCAATCTCTACGAGCTGGATTTCAAGAAAGGCCGCGAGCGGTTTATCTCCTACCAGAGACTCGAGCCTTCCGATCCAATGGGCAAGGCTGCCGAGGCGGCGAGCTATCTCTACGAGCAATTCAACGCCAAAGGCATCTTCACGTCCGACTTTTTTCTGAACGACCAGAAGTTTCTGGGCGGCGCGCAAGGAACTCCCGACGAAAACCGCAATGACGGATTTCTCAGCGCCAACCACATGGCGCGCGACATGGCCATGAACCGGTTGAAAACCGACCCTCGCGACCGCCAGAGTTTGCTGGTGCTCACGATGACCGACGGCATGGAGGCCGATTACGACGCGCTGATCGTGAAAAAACAAATGGCGGGCCTCAGCCTGACGAAACAGGCGGACGCCGAAGCCGCGAAACTGCTCGCCGTTGATCCATCGGCGGAGGACGCCTACATGGCGCTGGGCGCGGCAAATTACGTGATCGGAAGCCTGCCGAGTTACAAGCGCGCGTTCCTCTGGTTTGGCGGGATTCACGGTGACCGCGAACGCGGGCTGGAGGAATTGCAGCGAGCCGCCGAACACGGCCACTATTTGCAGGTGTTCGCGAAATCCTGGCTGGCCCTTGCCTGCGAGCGCGAGCATCAGATGGATCACGCGCACCAATTGCTCGCCGAACTCGCGGCCGAATTTCCCTCGAATCCGCTCTTCGCCCACGAGCTCGCATTGCTCGACCATCCGGCCGCCTCAGCGAAGAAGTAGCCAGGCTCTTTGTGACAGCGGTTACCACTTGACACGGACGCGATAGTCGAGCGTCGCCGCGCCGTCTTTCTCAACGGGAATCGAAAATCCAATCGTCGTCGCATCCAGTTTCGTCCACTTGTAATTCGAGTCCACCACTTCCCAATCGCCGCCGACCGGCTCGCGCACCTCGACCGTCACCGGGCCGTCCTTGTGGTTCCGCAGCGCGATTTGATACTCCATTTCATATAAATTGCCGGCGAGCTTTTTGTAGTCCATTTGCTTGCGCTCGCACACCACATCAAACGCGTTGCCCACGTAGATTCGCAGCGTCTCGTCCTTTGGCGTATGGTCGATTTTATTCTCGCCGGCGAATTGCGTGGCGCCCCTGGAATCGGCCTGGTAGACGCGAACGGTTCCGGCAGGCAGCGGCATTCCGAGGCCGCTTTTCTCGTCGTTCTTAAACCGGTAATACACTTTCACCGGCTGCGGAATGGCGTTCCCGATTCCCTGCGGGTTGCGGTAGAAATATTGCTGCCCCTCGACGGATAGGTATTTCTCGACGGGAATGTTCGTTCCGGTCAGCAAGCTGATCTGCTTCGATTCGTTGTTCTGAATCGAAGTGCGGCGCTCAAGCGTGTAGAGGTGATATTCGGAAAGCCCTTCCTGCTGGAACTGCGACGCGGATCCTGCCGCTACAGCTTCCAGTTGCGAATAGATGCGGCTTTTCATGGCCGGTTCGGGTTCGGCGAGGTGAACTTCGCCGGCGACGAGCTGCAGCTTCGTGTTTGTATACGCCGCGCCGCTGTTGTTCACCAGCGTCACCCAGCCGTCCAGGTCCGCGCTCTTTTCGTCGCGGCCGACCGTGAGCACGTAGTCCGCGCTCCAATTCATATTGTTGGTGAGATAAGAAGCCTCGACGCGCTGCGCGCCGGCTCCGCGATTCTCGAGCGTCCAGACCAGCGTCGGCCGGCTATAGAGATTTCCGGGCAGATCCGGGAAGCTATAGGGCTGCGCGTTTGTGACGATTTCGTCGCCGATCTTCCATACCGTTCCGCCGTTGTTATCCGCGAGCAGCAGCCCCTTTTCCAGATTCCACTTCATCGCGTCACCCGAAATGTTGGTGCGCATCACGGTCATCTCGCGGCCCACGTATTTCTGCAGCAGCTTTTGCGGGTCGAGCAGATCGTATTCGTAGTTTTGTTCGATCACGCCGAGCTTCGCTGGATCGGTCAGCGAGCGAAAATGCACGGTCGCGGGCATGATCGAGGCGGCGACATCCTCAAAGTGGAGCGGAAAAACGCCCGATTGCAGGTGAAGCTGGCGGACGTCGCGGACGAGCGCGAGATTCGAGTTGTAGACGGTGACGGAAAGATCGGTCTGGTCTTTTTCCGTCGTTGTTCCGGGCTCCGTGGCCGCGGCTGGCTCCGCCTTCGCTTGTCTTTCGTCGCTGGTTCCGGCTGCGCGGGCATCCTTCAATTTTCCCGCCAGGGGAAGAAGCAAAAGAATCGCCGCCAGGGCGGCCGTGCCGGCAAATTGCGCGCTGCGTGATCGCATGGGCTGTCTCCTTCGCGTGAACGTGGCTGCAAAGGTTAGAACGGCGGAGACGGTATTTCTTGCAGGCTGATTTGAGGGGAGTGAGCGGCTACGGCGCGGGAGTCCAATGCTTGCCGCTGTCGCTGGTTGTGAATTTGCGGTCGTCCGTAGTGGTCACCGTTGCGGACGAAGCGTCCGTCGCGGAGACATCAACGAAATCCGCGTCCGCAGGCGGAGCGATCGTCTTCCACTTTCTTCCGTCCGTGGTCACCAGGA
The DNA here is from genome assembly GCA_003166795.1 of Acidobacteriota bacterium. Classification (GTDB taxonomy): domain Bacteria; phylum Acidobacteriota; class Terriglobia; order Acidiferrales; family UBA7541; genus Palsa-295. The sequence continues at coordinate 17,059 of PMUS01000100.1, forward strand.
TCATTCCGCCACGGCCCACGAGCCAGCAGCTATCTGTGGTCGGAGCGGCGCCCGCGACCAGGTGAGCGTTCGGGCTCGTCCACTGCACCCGCCAGGTTGCGCCGGCGTCGCTCGATCGCTCGACGAACCTGCCGCTGGAAAACCGCCAAAGCACTTGCGGATCGGGTGTGCGAACGAGGATGCGCGCGGACGTTTCGTCGCCTGCCTGCACCATCACCGACTCGGTCCGCGCGAAGGAGGGGTTCGTGGACACGGCTGCGGACATTTGTTCGCTGCGCGCCGATTTCGCCGCCGCGCCCGGCGCGGGAGAAATCGCGCCGGCGCTTGCGCTATTCGAAATATCCGGCGGAGCTACGGCAGTGGGTACGGGCGCAGCAGGCTTGCCGGCTGCAGCGGCTTCGACGGTGACGGACTGCGAATCGCTGGAAGCTGCGACGCCGTTTCCGACCGCATTTCCGCTCCCGATGGAGACACCGGACTTCGGCGCAGCGGCGGGTTTCGCGACTTTGTCCAGCTCTTTGAAGTTGCGACCTCTGAGCGAGAGGCTCGAGTCGGCTTGATCCTGCTTCTTTTCCGGGATCTCTCGCGGTACCGCGGGAGACGCGGCTTTCGAGTTGACGGAATTCGAACTTGGCGACATGCGTGCCACGGCACCGGCAGCGGGGGACGAGCCGGGCGCGGCTGGTGGCGCGGCTGGCTGATTCATCGCGACGAGCGGCTGCGGCGCCTGCACAACGGGTTGACGCGTCGGGCGAAACGTAGCCACGATTATTACAAGCATGAGCGCGGCAGTCGCCGGGGCGAGCAACCGCCAATCCCAATTCCGAGTTCGAATCCAACCCATGCCCGGCACTCGCGAGTGCTTTTCCTTGGCTGTGCCCGCGAGTTCGTCCGCGCGAACCAGCGCGGCAAGCTGCTCGCGGCAACGCGCGCACTGCGAGAAGTGCAGCTCGTAGCGTGCGGTTTCGTCCGCGTCGAGCGAGCGCTCCGAATACGCCGCGAGGATTTCCGGGTCGGGGCACGCGTCAATATCTGAACCGGGCGCGCCCGCCGCAGAGGCAAGGCTCCGCCGCAGCAGATCGGCCGCCGGCTTGCCCTGGTCCCGCTCTTTGTCCCGCGAAGCCATGAAACTATTTTCCTCCATCTCTTAGAACGCTCAAAACTTCAAATCTTGCGCGGGGCTTCGTTCGAGCCCGCGGCGGCCGGCTTGCGATTCCCCGCCGCCGGGCGCGCGGGCTGCAAGTGAACGGTCAAATCGAAGGGCCACTCGCCCCTCGCGCATTCCAGGCACGCGCGCAGCTGCGCTTCGCTCATTTTGTTGCGTTCACGCAGCGACGCTTCGACGCGCGCGCGGACGTCGCGGCGCGTGCGTTCGAGCTTGCGCGACGCGGTGGCCTCGTGTTCGCCGAGCAGGCGTCCGATTTCGGCGAGCGTGCGATCGTCCGCGTAGTAATAGGCGAGGCGCAGGCGGTCCCGCGGGTCGAGCGAGCTTAGCGCGGCCGCGAGCGCGGCCTGCAGGATGGCGAGATGGTTCGCGCGCTGCGGATCGTTCGCTGGATCGCGTTCTAGATGGGGCGCGCGGAGCGCCGCGATGTGGATATTTTCCTCGCCCACTTCGTTCTCGAGCGGCTCGGTCCTGCGCGCGCGGCGAATTTCGTCCACGTGGCGTTGCGCCAGCACGGCGCGAAGCCATGTGCCGAGCTTGCTGCGCCCATGAAAATAATCGAAGAGCGATTTTCTGCGGCCCTCGGATTCGCGCAGGCCGTACAAATCGGCGTAGAGCGAATCGGCCAGCTCGCGCGCGTTGGCGTCCTGCCCGGCGGCATGGCCGGCGATGGCTCGCGCGGCGCGATAGAGCTCCGGGCGGAATTGCGCGACGAAGAAATCCCACGCCGCGGGACTGCCCAGGCCGCACGCGCAGGCGAGCGCGAGGTCGGTTGCGTGCAGCGATTCGAGATGCGCTTCGATCTTCTTGGCGTCTTTTTCCGGGCTGGACTGCGCGCCCGGAAATCGCTTCGCGGCGCTGCGCTCGAGCGCGGCCTGAAATTGCTCGCGCGTGAGATTCCAATCCGTGGGCGAGGCGGCCTTGCGCCAGCAGCGCTCGACGGCCGCCGCGAGCGTCGCGGGAAATTGCAGAGCGCCGGCCGGCGCGGGCGAAGCTGTGGCGACCGGCGCTGAAACAGGTCCTGTTTTTGGCGCGGCGATCGGCTGGGCGGGCCGGGAAGTCATGCAATGGATGATAGCGGATTGGGGCGCTGGGGTTGTATCTCAGGGCGAGCAGTTTCCGCTATACTAACCGGGCAGGCCGCGTTTCCATCCACTCGTTTCGCCGCGGAGAGGTGCTGGAGTGGCCGAACAGGGCTGCCTGCTAAGCAGTTACACCTCAAAAGGGTGTCGGGGGTTCGAATCCCCCCCTCTCCGCCAACCAACAATCCTATTTGAGGTCCACGCTTTTCTTGAGTCTCACGACGATGTTGGAATTCGGGACGTTTGCCAAAGCCCCGGCCCCACCGTGCCGCGAATGAGCTTGAGACGATAGCTGGCTCACCACCGCTTACGGGTGGGTGTCACCGTCGAGATCCACCTTTCCCGCGAAGGAATGGTAGACGAAGACGAAGTATCCAGTTGCAAGCGCGATGCCGATGAACCACCAGACCAAACCAACTTTGAGGCCGTATGCGCCGGCCTTGGCATTCTCGGCAGTGAGCGCGTACATCGGGTTGCGAGCGGGAAGGACCATGGGATAGACGCCGAACACGACGCTCGTCAGCATGCCCGCGAGATACGCACAGGAACCGAGGAACGCTCTCCACTCATTTTTTCTCGCGAGATAGAGCTTCACGGCAACCATTCCCGCGATCGCGAGCAGCGGGAATACGATTCCCCAAGGCCATCTCGAAAAACTTTTCTCCACATTCGACTGCACGCGAAACGTGACGGCGGTAACCGGAATCGTGAGGACGATCACGGCCCACCAAGCTTTTCCGGCGACGTTTGCGGCACGATCGCTCAACGCGCCGACTGTTTTCAATTTCACCCACAAGGCGCCGTGCATCATCAGCGCGGCGAGCGCCAGGACGCCCACAAGAATCGTGTACCAGTCCAGAATCCCCGTATCGTCGCCGAGGCGGAAATTGGTCCATAACGGCTCGAAAAAATATCCGCTGGCGTCGAGCGGCACGCCTCGAACGACATTTCCGAGGGCCGCGCCATAGAACACAGCCAGCAACAGGCTTGAAGCGCAAAACAGGAAGTCAAACATCGGATCCCAAACGGCGCTGCGGATGTGATTGCGGAACTCGATGGAAATGCCGCGGACAATCAGCAGCCAAAGCACCATGATGAGCGGCAGATAGAATCCGCTGAAGCTGCTGGCGTACAGCGCGGGAAAAGCGAAATACAACGTTCCGCCCGCGGCTATCAGCCAAACTTCATTGCCATCCCAGACCGGCCCGATGCTGGCGAGAACCTGACGGCGTTCCGCGTCTGTCTTGGCCACGAGGAAATGGATGACGCCGGCGCCGAGATCAAACCCATCCAGCAAGACGTACACGGCGATCATCAACGCCACGAGGCAAAACCAGATTGTTTCCATCGCGCCTCCTCAGTGGTCCGCTATGAGCGCGGCGCCGGCTGCGTCCAACGGCCGCGACTCGGGCCCGATTTCGATTTCGCGCCAGACGAGGAACAGCCACAGGATCGCCAGCATCCCGTACATCCCCATGAACCCGATCAGCGTGAACCACACATTCCCCGCGCCAACGCGGGGCGATGCGCCGTTCGCCGTCCGCATCAGCCCGTAAATCAGCCAGGGTTGGCGCCCCAATTCCGCCGTCATCCATCCGGCTGTGTTTGCGATGAAAGGCAGAGGCGCGGACAACATCAGAAGCCACAGGATCCAGCGCGCCCCGTATATTTTCTTGCGCCAAAGGAGAAATGCCGCCACCAACATCACCGCGATAAAGATCGTCCCCAGGCCGACCATGACGTGATAGCTGAAATAGAGCAGCGGAATACGGTCCGGCCAAAGGTCCTGCGAGAAACTCTGAAGGCCTCGGACATTGGCGTCCCATTTGCGATAGGTGAGAAAACTGAGGGCTTGCGGAACCACTAACGGATTATCCAGGCGCCGATTCGGAACGTCCGGCTGGCCCAGAATGGCGAGTGGCGCGCCGTGCTGGGTCTCAAATAGTCCTTCCATCGCCGCCAGCGTCACGGGCTGGAGCTCAGTGACCATTTTTCCCTGCACATCGCCAGTCGGGAAGAGCTGTAGAAAAGCCGCGATCACTCCCACGATCACGCCGGTCTTCACGAAGGTGCGTCCATAGGCCTCGTCGCGTCCCGTCAACAAATAGAACGCGCCTACAGCGGCCATTACGAAGCAGCCTGTCTGAGTTGCGCCCACCATGGTGTGAGCGTATTGCCAGAACGCCCACTTGTTGACCACGAGTCCCCAGAAGCTCGAGAGCAGGATTTCCCCGTGAGGGCCAATCACGTATGCGGTCGGGTGCTGCATCCAGGCGTCGGTCGCCACGATCAGATACCCGGACAACCACGAGCCCAGCCATACCAGGAATGCGGCCCACCAGTGGCCGATTCGCCCAAGCCTCTTCTCGCCAAACAAGAACAGCCCCAGAAAGCTGGACTCCAGGAAGAACGAGAAGATTCCCTCCATGGCGAGCGTTTGTCCGATGACGCCGCCGGCTGTCTTCGAAAATTCCGCCCAATTCGTGCCGAATTGAAACTCCATGGGAATGCCGGTGACAACTCCCAACGCGAAGTTGATGCCAAAGATTCGCGCCCAGAAGCGCGCGGCGCGGTTGTAGTGTTCATCGCCGGTTCGCAACGCTTTCGTCTTCAAATAGACGAGCAGCAAAGCCAGGCCCATCGTCAACTGGGGGAAGATGTAGTGGAAGGTAACTGTAAATGCGAATTGAAGGCGGTGGACTCCGAGGGCTTGTTCCATGAGGCCTCGCTAGCGCGCTTCGGATCGGTCTGCCGGCATCGGCCCGGCAAGTGTATCGCGAATTAACCGCGTGAACGCAGCGGCATCCGCGCTGCGGGGGCAATGAGGGGCGATTCCAGGCGCAACGGAATGTTTGGTTCAGCAGGGCAACGCCAGCGCCTGCCTACGTCGTGCCCCAGACTTTGCGTGCGGTATTGACTACGAGCTCGAGCTTGCGCCACTGCTCGTCCATGGTTAGCAGGTTGCCGGCGGAGACCGACGCGAAGCCGCACTGGGTGCTGAGCGCGAGATTTTCGAGTGGGATGAAACGAGCGGCCTCGTCAATGCGGCGGCGCAAATCGTCCGGCGACTCGAGTTTTGGAAATTTCGTGGTGACGAGTCCCAGCACAACGCGTTTCCCGCGCGGCACCAGACGAAGAGGTTCGAAGCCGCCGGCGCGATCGCTATCGTATTCCAGCAGGAAGTTGTCCACGTCGAGCATCCCAAAAAGTTTCTCGGCGATGGCGTCGTAACCGCCTTCGGTGTACCAGCGGCTGCGGCTGTTGCCACGGCAGATGTGGACGGATACGGCGACCTTGCTGCGCGGGATGTCTTTCAGCAACGAATTGTCGCCGGCGACGGAGTTCCTGAACTCCTCGTCCGGATTCAGGCCATCGCGCTCGAGCCTGCCGCGCTGGATCGGATCGAGATAGTGAGAATAAAAGGGTGCATCGAGCTGAATATAGGTGACGCCTTCGGCGACGAGCCATTTGATTTCGTCGCGCACGATTTCGACCAGATCCTTAAGAAGCTCGGCATGCGTGGGGTAGAACCGGTTGCTGACGCCGCGCTTGTAGCTGGAGACCATAAAGTTCGAAGGCGCAGGCAGCGTGATTTTGAAGGGACCCGGGCAAGACTTCTTCAGGAACGGAAGCTCGTGCGCCGTTAATTTGCGAGCCTTTTTTAGTTTCGCGCCTACTGCCTGGGCCGAGCTGGCCTCGAAGCCACCGCCAGGCCCCTTCCAGTCCAGAATCACTTTGTCGGCCACGAAGCCTTCGACCGCATCGGCCATGTCGGTGAGCCAGGAGGCGCGGCGCAGCTCGCCATCCGTGAATATGGATGCGCCGGCCTTGCGCTGGCCGTCGAAGACCTGGAGGATGGCGCGGTCCTCGGCGGTGCGCAGCTCCTCGAGCTTGATCTGGCCCTGGGCGAACGCCGCGCGGGACTTCAGGAGATCGGGTGGACGCAGGAAGCTTCCAACATTCTCAGCCCGGTACCGTGGAGGCATGGGTGGTTGTCCTTTGCAAGAATCGCCGCGCGCGCAGGGTGCCGGCCGCTCAGCAAAACCAATTTGAGCCCCCAAATAGCGCAAATCTCTGAAAAATATACGACATTGGCGCGAGCATAGTCCGCGAGCCCTCAGGATGTCAATCCGAACGACGGAGCCGCTGCGGCGAGGGAGACCGATTTAACGCGGCCGAGACGGGAATGTTGACACGTACAACGACGGGCCAGTAAGATTCCGGACTACCGGACGGTTCTTTGGGTATTCTTGCGGGAGCTTTCCAACGGGAGACATTTAGATGAAAAAGATTCTGTTGGCCACACTGATTCTGGCGACATTTTTTGGCGGGAGGGCAAGCGCGCAGAATCCGAACCCTGCTGGAGCCCCGACGCCCGGAGCGCCAACCACGGCAACGGCCGCGCCGGGCGCGACCCCCGCACCGCCGGCCCCGGTGGGACGAAAGAAGCGCATCGCGATATTCGACTTCGATTATGCCACGGTGCAGACCGTTTCAGCCGCGGCTTTCGGAACCAACGTGGACGTCGGCAAGGGCATCACGGACCTGCTGGTCAAATACCTCGTCCAGGACGGGACGTACTCGGTGATCGAGCGCCAGGCTCTGGACAAGATCGTGTCCGAGCAGAATTTCTCGAATAGCGACCGCGCGAACCCGAATTCAGCGGCGAAGATCGGCAAACTCCTTGGTGTGGACGCCATAATCGTGGGCGCGGTCACGCAATTCGGGAACGACACGAAGACCACGAACGTGGGCGGCGCAGGCGGCGGCTTTGGCGGATTCGGGGTCGGCGGCTTCTCGCACAAGAACACCAAAGCGATTGTGAATATTGACGCGCGCATCGTGGACATTGATACAGCGGAAATTCTCGGGGTCGCCGAAGGCCACGGCGAATCGTCACGATCCAGCACCGGCCTATTGGGCGGCGGCGGGCACTGGGGCGGATTTGGCGGTGGAGGCGTGGATTTCGGCAACAGCGACTTCCAGCAGACCATCCTCGGCGAGGCCGTGAAAGCCTCCGTGGAACAGATGAGCGCGGGACTTATCGCGGATAATACCAAGCTTCAGGTGCGGACAATCGTCGTCTCAGGACTGGTCGCTGCGGTGGACGGCGGGCAAATCGTTTTGAACGTTGGAGCCAAGTCGGGCGTGAAAGTAGGCGATCAGCTCTCGATCGATCGCATCACAAAGACGATCAAAGATCCGGCAACCGGCGCGGTGCTTCGCCAGATGACCACGCCAGTCGGCGTCGTCAAGGTGACGGACGTGGACGATGTTTCCGCGGTCTGCTCTCCGATTTCCGGCACGGGATTTAAAGTGGGCGACGCAGCGAAGACCGTAACGCAGTAAGCGTCAAGCGAATCGTCGCGGACGTTTATTCCATCGGCAGGCCGACGTAGTTTTCGGCGAGCGATTGCGACGCGGCCCGGGAGCTGGTGACGTAGTCGAGTTCAGCCAGCTGCCGCCGCTGATCGAAGGCGTTGTCCGTGTCGAACAGGTGCAGCATCGAAGTCATCCACCACGAAAACCGCTGCACTTTCCAGACGCGCCGCAGGCAAATCCTCGAATAATCCTCGAGTAGGCTCCGCTTCCCGGACTTGTAGAATTCCGCAAGCGCGCGGGCCAGCACGCGAACGTCGCTGACGGCGAGATTCATGCCCTTTGCTCCGGTCGGCGGAACGATGTGCGCGGCGTCGCCGGCGAGGAAAAGTCTTCCGTACTGCATCGGCTCGACCACGAAGCTGCGCATCCCGGTGACGCCCTTTTGCAGGATCGGCCCCTCGGTGAGCTTCCATTTTCCGTCGGCGGTACCTAGCCGGATGTGGAGCTCCTGCCAGATGCGCTCGTCGGACCAGTTCCCGATGTCTTCATCGGGCGCGCATTGGACGTAGAGTCGGCTGATTTCGGGCGAGCGCATGCTCAGCAGGGCGAAGCCGCGCTCGTGATAGGCGTAAATGAGCTCGTCGGAGGAAGGCGGCGCCTCGGCGAGAATTCCCAGCCAGCCGAACGGATAAACGCGGTCGTAAATCGTCAGCGCGCCGGCGGGAATTGAGGGGCGGCATATTCCGTGAAAGCCGTCGCATCCGGCGATGAAGTCGCAGGTAAGTTCGTGCGACTCGCCGCCGGCGCGGAACCGAATCTTTGGCTTCGCCGCGGAGCTTGCGTCATCAAAGTCGTGCACGCTCACGTCTTCCGCCTCCACGAAGACTCGCCCGCCCGCAGCCTGGCGCGCGTCGAAAAGATCGGCGACCACTTTATTCTGCGGGTAGATGATTACGGCGCGGCCGCCCGCGAGATCCTGAAAGTCAATGCGATGTCCGCGTCCGCCGAAGCGCAGCTCGATGCCGTGGTGGATCAGACCTTCGCGCTTGAGCCGCGCGCCCACGCCGGTTTCGGTGAGCAAGTCGGCGGTGCCCTGCTCGAGCACGCCCGCGCGAACGCGCTCTTCGACGTACTGGCGGCTGCGAGTCTCGATTACAACCGAGTCGATTCCCTGCAGGTGGAGAAGATGCGACAGCACCAGCCCCGCGGGTCCCGCGCCGACGATTCCGACTTGCGTGCGCATGCTCAATTCCATCTCTCCGCGGAAATCGGGGCCTATTCTACATTCAACTTGCAATGCCCGGAGATCAAACTAGAATGTCCGCACGTTCACCATCGCTTCCCGCCGATTTGGGCGGCGGAAACGGCAGAGCACGGCGGCGCGGCGACGGGCCCGCGCGGATCGCTCCCACGGAGGTTCCGAATGTCGAACGCACGCTCGTTCTACGGCTGGAAGCTGGTCGGCGCGCTTTCCGCGATGGATTTCCTTAACCTTGGATTTCCGTTTTACATCGGCGCGATTATCAATCCCTACATGCTGCAACACATCGCCATGAGCCGCGGCCTGTTCGGTTTCGGATCCACTCTGCTCAACCTGTTCGTCGGCATTCCCTCCACGCTCGTGGCCATTTCGATCGTTCGCCTCGGCATACGCTCGACGTACCTGATCGGCTCGGCGTTCGTCTGTGCCGGTTCGCTGTTTCTGGCATTCGCTACCACGAAACCGTGGGAATTTCTTCTCGGCTTCGGCGTCATCAACGGAATCGGTGTCTGCTTCGGCGACATTATTCCCGGCAGCACCGCGGCGGCGCGCTGGTTTGTACGATATCGCGGCCGAGCGGTCGGTCTGGTGCTGAGCGGCTCCGGCGTTTGCGGGTTCGTGATGGCTCCGCTGATCGACAAGCTGCTGCGCGCAAACGGCGGCAATTGGCATCTCGGTTGGGAAATCGTCGCTGGCGGGGCTGTTCTCGCGGGAATCATTGCGCTGCTATTCGTCAAAGAGCGCCCCGAAGACCTCGGCCAGCTCCCCGACGGCGACGCGAAAGCGGCCGCCGGCGCTCCGCCGCAACATGCTGCCAGCGCCCTGACCACAAAATACGAATGGACGCCCGGCGAAGCCTATCGCACCAGCAGCTATTGGCTCGTGGTGATCGCGGGGCTGGCTGCGCAATTTCCGTTTTTTATTTTCGTCGCGCATTGGATGTTGCATCTGCAGGGCGCCGGTATTCCGTCGGGCGATGCGGCGTTTTCGATGGGCCTGTTCACCGTCTCCTGTGTCGCTGGCCGCTTGATCGGCGGCTGGCTGATGGACACGATGACCGCGCGCTACGCCTTCGCGATCGGCCTCAGTTGCTACCTCATCGGCTCACTCGCGGCGATGCACGTTGGCCCGGGCGCGCTGCTCATCGCCAATTCTGCCGCGGTGCTCTACGGCCTGGGCATCGGCTGGACGTTCACCTGCATGACCACCTGCATCGCGCACTTCTACGGCCCCACTGCTTTTCCGAAACTTGCCGGCACTCTGCTGCTTCTAACCTCTGGGGGCGCGTCGCCAGCAGGCTGGGTCGGCGGTAAAATCTTCGACGTATACGGCGGTTACGCGCGCGCCTGGCAACTGAATATCGCCGTCACCGTGGTCGGCATTGTCGCCATCCTCTTTGCCGCCATGCCGCGTCACCGTACGGAAAGCAGCGCGGTCGCCAAGGCTGCATGAGCCGGAAGATCGCATAGGAGACCCGAGTGCCCGACAAGCCAAAATTCTACGGATGGAAGCTGGTCGCCGTTTTGTTTCTTCTCGATTTCATTAATATGGGGTTCCCGTATTACGGCGGCAGCATCATCAACAGCTATATGATTCACGATATCGTGATGAGCCGCGCCACGCTCGGCTGGGGCTTCACGATCCTCAATCTCTTCGTCGGTTTTGCCGCCATCGTCGTGGCGATGTCCATCGTGAAGTATGGACTCCGGGCGACCTTCATGATCGGCTCCGCGATCATTGGCCTCAATGCGCTGTTCCTGGGTTTTTATGCATCGAAGCCATGGCACTACCTGGTTGGGTTTGGAGTGGTGAACGGTATTGGCATGAGCTTTGCGACGCTCGTTCCCTGTGCGACCGGCGTCACGCGATGGTTCCGCCGCTACCGCGGAGCAATGATGGGGCTCGCGCTTTCCGCGTCGGGAATCTCCGGATTTGTGCTTTCTCCTTTGCTCGACAAAATGCTGCGCACAGGTGGCGGCAATTGGCACGTTGGGTGGAGAATCGTCGCCTGCGCCATGGTGGTCTCCGGGCTGATCGCATTCTTGTTCGTAAAGGAAAGCCCCGAATCGGTGGGTCAGACGGTGGACGGGCTGGCCGAGGAACGGCAGGCCCAGCCCTCTCGCACCGATGCGCTCGCGACGAAGCATCCATGGACCGCCGGCGAGGCCTATGGAACCAGCGCGTACTGGCTGGTCGCGATCGCCGGGATCGCCGCCACGTTTCCGTATTTCCTGTTCATCGCGCATTGGGTGGAAAATCTACGCGGCGTCGGGATAACTCCCGCCAAAGCCTCGTGGGGATTGAGCCTGCTTACGATCGGAACTCTGGCGGGGCGCTGGCTCGGCGGCATTCTGATGGATTACTTGAATGCACGCCTCGCATTCGTGCTCGGCGCGAGCATTTATCTCGTCAGCTCGTACCTGGCTGTCGTTTCTCGGGCCGACACTCTTACGCTCGCGTACGTCGCGTCGGTCCTGCAAGGCCTTGCCTATGGCTGGACCTACAGCTGCAGCAACACAATGATCGGCCACTACTACGGCCCCAAGGCCTACCCGAAGCTGAGCGGAATGTACATTCTGCTTACTTCGGGTTGCGCCTCACCTGCTGGCGCCGTAGGCGGCAAGATTTTCGACGTTACCGGAAGCTACGCAAAGTCGTTCGAGCTGGATGCCGCGCTCGCGATCGTCGCCATCGTTGCGATCATGTTCGCCGCGATGCCGACGCCGCGCGAGGCAGTTCCAGTCGGCATAGCCGAACCCGAAGTCGCGTAGCGCCGGCGTCTCGCCGGCTTTAGGCGCTGAAGTTCCCAACGGAGGCTGCAATGATTCACCGCCGTGAACTACTCAAGAAATCTCTTGTCGGCGCCGGCGCCGCCGCCGCTCTCAGCTCGCCGCTCGCCCGCGCACTGTTCGCCGCGGATTCCGCTCGACCCGTTGTCGCGACTAAATACGGCAAAGTGCTCGGCGTCAATGCCGGCGGCGTCTCCACCTTCAAAGGCATTCACTACGGCGCAAACCCAGAAGGCGCCATGCGTTTCATGCCGCCCGCTCCGCCGCAGCCGTGGAGCGAAACCGCCGACGCCCTGGCCTACGGCGATATCGCGCCGCAGATTCTCTCGAGCGCCAGCGGCGGCTCCGATATCCGCCAGGCCATGGGGGACCTGTTCGGCCCCGGCAAAGTCGGCGAAAACTGTCTGGTCCTCAACGTCTGGACGCCCGGCCCTGATCACCGCCGGCGGCCCGTGATGGTCTGGCTGCACGGCGGGGGTTACACCAGCGGCTCCGACGGCTCGCCGACCTACGACGGCGCGAATCTCGCGCGCAAGCAGGATGTCGTCATCGTCGGCATTAATCACCGGCTCAACGTCTTTGGCTACCTCTATCTCGGCAAGATCAGCGAAAAATACGCGGACTCGGGCAACGCCGGCATGCTCGACTGCGTGCTGGCGCTCGAATGGGTGCGCGACAATATCGCGCATTTCGGCGGCGATCCGGAGAACGTCACCATTTTCGGTGAATCGGGCGGCGGCGGAAAGGTCAGCGTGCTGCTGGCGATGCCTCCGGCGAAGGGCCTGTTTCACAAGGCGATTGTAGAGAGCGGCTCGACGCTGCGCGTCAGCACGCCCGATGAAGCCGACGCCGCCGCGCGAAAATATCTAGCCCAGCTGAAAATTGCGCCCAACAGCGTGGACGATCTCGCGAAAGTTCCGATGAACGAGATGCTCGAAGCGCTCCGCGCGATGACCGGGCCGAATTCGATTCGCCTCGGACCGGTCGTCGACGGCCGCTCGCTTCCGCGCCAGCCCTTTGATCCCGACGCGCCCTCGCAATCCGCGAACATCCCGATGCTCATCGGCACCAACGGCACCGAATCCACGCTGCTAATCGGAATGGCGGACGCCTCGGTTTTTTCGCTGAACGAAACGGACATGCGCACCAAGCTGAAAGCATATCTGCGCTCGACCGATGACGCGAAGCTTGATGCCCTGATCGCCACATACAGGAAAGATCGCCCGAGCGCGTCCCCCAGCGACATCTACTTCTACGTCACCACCGACCGCATGATGCGCATGAACGCTATCACTCAAGCCGAGCGCAAGATCGCGCAAGGCGCCGCGCCGGCCTACATGTATATTTTTGCGTGGCAGACGCCGGTGCTCGACGGCCGTCTGCGTTCGCCGCACGCCATCGAGTTATCGTTCGTCTTCGACAACACCAATAAAACGACGAGCTATAATGGCTCGGCGGCGGATCTTGCGCCGCTCGCAGCGAAAGTCAGCGCGGCGTGGGCCGCTTTCGCGCGCACCGGGAATCCGAGCCATCCCGGCATCCCGAAGTGGCCGGCCTACGATACGGCGAGCCGCGCAACGATGGTCTTCAACGACGAATGCAAAGTCGTGGATGATCCTGGCAAGTACGAGCGAATTGCGATCAGCGCGCTGCCCACGGCGTAGCTCCCGTCAGTTGGGCCTCTCCGCTACAGCTGAATCTTCGAGAAGAAGTAACTTCCGATGCCGAGCAGAATCGCCGTGAGAATGGTCACCGCCGCGAGATCGGTCTTCAGGCCATATGCGAAGACGCCCGTGCACGCGCCGCGCAGGCCATCCACGCCGTAGCTGAGCGGATTGAGCCGCAATCCGAACTGCAGGAACTTCGGCAACCCGTCCGCGGAAAAAATAGCGCCCGAAAAAAAGAATAGCGGCATCACCAGGAAGTTTATGATCAGCGGAAATCCCTGCATGTCCTGCAGCATGGACCCGAACACCGTGCCGATTCCCGCGAAAAGCAGCGCGATCAGAAACATGAAAACGATTGCCAGCGGCAGTATTGGCGAGCTTTTGACCCGGAATCCGGCAATCAGGCAGATCACGAATACGACGATTCCCTGAGCCATGGCCACGAGCGCGCCGCCGAGCATGCGGCCGAATACGATTTCCAGTCGCGAGACCGGCGCGACCAGCGTTTCCTTCAGGAAGCCGAATTGGCGGTCCCAGATGATCTCAATTCCCGAAAACACGGCATTGAAAAGAATCGCCATGGAGATAATTCCGGGCGCGAGAAAATCGATGTAATTTCCGCCGCCCGCCCGCGCGAACATCGCTTTGAAACCGAAACCGAGCGCCACCAGGAACAGGATCGGCTGGCCGAGCGAGCCGATAATCCGGGCCGGCGAGCGAACGTAGCGTTTCAGTTGCCGCACGCAGAGAATGTAGATCGCTTTCATCGCCGTCCTCCGCCTCTCCACGCGCGTCCCATCATCCGCATGCGGTCGGTCGCATTCGCTTCTTCCTCGCGAATGGCGTGCCCGGTCAGCGCGATAAACGCGTCTTCCAGCGTGGCGCACTTGGTGCGCTCTTTCAATTCCCCGGGCGAGCTCTGCGCCACGATCTTGCCGTGATCAATCACGGCCACATCGTTCGCCACGCGATCGGCTTCGTCCATGTAATGCGTGGTGAAGAAAACCGTGACGCCCTCGTCCTTGCTGAGCTGCTGGATGTAGCCCCAGATGTGATTGCGCGTTTGCGGATCGAGCCCGATGGTCGGCTCGTCGAGGAAAAGGATGCGCGGCGCATGGAGCAGGGCGCGCGCCACTTCCAGCCGCCGCTTCATCCCCCCCGAATATGTCTTCACGAAGTCTTTCTTGCGGTCGCCGAGTCCCACAAGATCCACGAGAGCGTCAATGCGCTTCAGTCGCTCGGCGCGCGGGACGCCGTAGAGAATGCCGTGCAGGTCCATATTTTCCTGCGCCGTCAATTCGTCGTCGAGGCTCGGATCCTGAAACACAATTCCAAACGAGCGCCGCACCTGCTTCTGCTCGCGCGTGGGATCGTGCCCATTGACGCGAATCGAACCGCTGGTGGGATCGAGCACGGTGGTAAGCATCTTGATGGTGGTCGTTTTCCCCGCGCCGTTGGGACCGAGAAAGCCGAAGATCACTCCCTCCGGGACGGTGAACGATATGTGATTCACCGCGCAAAATTCCCCATAGTTCTTCACGAGGTCCTGGACTACGATCATCTCGCCCATCGGTGCCTTTCTGGTGGCCGGAGTGCGCCGCCCCGGTAGGGAGCGGCGAGACAGGATACGATGTATGCAACGACCCCGGCAATTAGTTATAACGGTCGGCGGCGGCCGGAAGTTACGAGAGAAAGTTACGCGCGATTTCCGGAAAAGCATGAGCGGGCGGGAGGCTTGATATCGTGAGCACGGTGCGAGAGGTGACCTACGGAGTTCTGCGCGATCTGGGGATGACGAAGATTTTCGGCAATCCCGGCTCGAGCGAGCTGCCATTCCTGAAGGACATGCCTCCCGATTTCCAGTACGTCCTTGGCCTACACGAAAGAACCGCGGCCGGCATGGCGCTGGGCTACGCGATGGCCCGCGGAGAAGCAGCGTTTGTAAATTTGCACTCGATTGCGAGCGCCGGAAACGGGCTTTCCGCGCTGATTGATGCGCAGCTTTGCCACGCGCCGCTCGTGGTCACCACCGGACAGCAGGACCGCCGGCAAGTCATGGCCGAGCCGTTTTTGGTGAGCCGCGCGGTGGAAGTGGTGAAACCGTATGTGAAATGGGCGTGCGAGCCGCTGCGCCCGGAAGATGTTCCCGCGGCAATCGCGCGAGGCTACCACATGGCGATGCAGCCACCGCGCGGGCCTGTGTTTATTTCCGTGCCGATGGACGATTGGAACAAGCCGTGCGAGCCGCTGATCACGCGCAAAGTGACTCAGTCGGTGTTGGCCGACCCCGCGGCGCTTGACGAGGTCGTGCGCGCGATTGATTCCAGCCGCAAGCTGGCGTTGATCACCGGCGCGCAGATCGAAGAGGATCGCGCGGGGCGCGAAGTGGTGGCGCTCGCGGAGCGGCTGAACGCCGATGTGTACGCCGAGCCGATCGCGTCGCGCTGGGCGTTTCCGCGAAGCCATCGCCTGTATCGCGGCGGATTGTTTCCCGCGCAGAAACCGCTGGCCGATCAACTGGCGGGTTACGACACGGTCGTTGTGCTGGGCGCGCCGGTTTTCCTCTACTACGCGTACGTGCCGGGAAACGCGATTCAGCCGGGCACGAAGCTTTTCCAAATCACGAATTCGCCGCAGGACGCTTCGAGCGCTCTTGCAGGAACGAGCATTGTGGGCAACATCGCAGCGGCCGCGGAGTACATTCGCAGCCGCGTGAAGCCCGTCGAGCGCGCCGTGCCGGCACGAACGAAGCCGCCCGAGCCGCCGGCCGAGCACCCGATGACGTGCAGCTACGTGTTCAGCGCCCTGAACAAGCTCCTGCCGCGCGACGCGATCATTTCCGAAGAATGCCCGTCTTCGAAGGGCGATCTCGACCGCTACATCGAGCTCGACGAACCGGGTTCGTTTTATTCCGTGCGCAGCGGGATTCTGGGATTTGCCATGCCGGCCGCGGTTGGGCTGCAACTCGCGCACCCGAACCGGCGCGTGGTATGTCCCGTGGGCGATGGCTCCATGCAATATTCGATCCAGGCGCTGTGGTCGGCGGTGCAATCGAAAGCGCCGGTGATTTTTGTGGTGATCTGCAACGGGAACTATTCGGCGCTCAAGGGTTTTCGCGATTTTACGAAGGTGGGCAAGAATGTGCCGGGAATTGACATCCCTGGAATCGACGCCGTAAAAATCGCGCAGGGTTACGGCATGATGGCCCGTGCCGTGGACCGCGCCGAAGATCTGGAGCCCGCGCTGAAGTGCGCGTTCGCCTCGAAGGAAACCTGCCTGGTCAGCGTGAACGTGCAGGAGGGCGGCCAGAAAACGATGGGGATGGACCAGTCGGTGAACCCGCCCAATTACGGGTGACGCTACACGTCGAAGAAAACCGTTTCTTTCGGCCCGCTCAGATGAATTTCATGCCGCCACGTTCCGGGCTGGCCCGCGACAGGTTGCGCCATCAACGTCGCGCGTCGCGCCTTCGGAACCAGCGCGAGCGCGGGGCATTCGCCGTTCGCGGCGTCGCCTGAAAAATAGATTCGCGTGGCGAGACGCTTCAGGACGCCGCGCGTGAAGACGCCCACCTCCAGATGCGGCGCCTGCAGTAATTTTCCGCGCCCCGGCACGCGACCCGGCTTGATCGTTTCGAATTCGCACGCGCCGTTTTCGTCCGTAATCTGTCGTCCGAATCCGCGAAACGCGGAATCGATCGCTTTCTCCTGCCGGTCGTCGGGATGATTGTATTTTCCGTCCGCGTTCGCCTGCCAGATTTCTATCAGCGTGTCCGGGACGCATTTGCCATCGCGGTCAAACACCGAACACAGAAGTTTCAAGCGCTCGCCTTTTGCGTCCGGCGGCGCAATGGCCCGCACGCAATTCGCATCGGTCACCGTAACGGAAAAATACGGCCCGACGGTGCACCAGGGAGTCGGCTCGAGCACGCGCCCGGGTTTACTTCGTGCGCTCAAAGGGCGTGCTCTCCTTTCCGCGCACGACGATGTCAAACCGGAATCCCAGCGACCAGCCCGGCTCCGTGCGATTCATCTCGAACCGCGAAATCATTCGTTGTCGCGCTCGCTCATCCCGGACGGAATTGAAAATCGGATCGAACGGAAACAGTGGATCGCCCGGAAAGTACATCTGCGTGACGAGCCGCGTGGCGAACGCCATCCCGTACAGTGAAAAATGAATGTGCGCGGGGCGCCACGCGTTTGGATGGTTCTCCCACGGATATGGCCCCGGCTTGATGGTGACGAAGCGATATTTTCCCTGCGCGTCGGTCAGCGTGCGACCTGCGCCGGAAAAATTCGGATCGATCGGCGCCTGATGCTGATCAATTCGGTGGCGATACCGCCCGGCGGCATTGCACTGCCAGAGTTCGATCAGCGCATTGGGTACGGGACGGCCGTTGTCGTCGAGCACTCGGCCGCTGACGGTGATGCGCTCGCCCATCGGTTCGCCGGCGTGCTGGCGCGTGAGGTCGTTGTCGGTTTCGCGGACGTCGTCATGGCCGAAAACCGGCCCGGTGACTTCAGAAAGCGTGTGCGGCAGAACTATCAGAGGCCTTCGCGGCGCGCGCGAAAGCGTCAAGCGGTACGGAGGATACAGATACGGCGGCTGAGAATTGCGCGGATAACGGCGATACGGAACGACGAGCGAAGATTCTGACGCAGACCGCTCTGCCGGCGATTTCGACTTGGATGAATTGCGCGCGATGGCAGGCTCCGCGAAAAGCGCCTCATTATGCATCCCGCGGACAGAGGCATCAAGCCGCGAGGGCTTTGCGCAGTCTTTCAAACGTGGTCGAGAGTTCTTCGGGCTCGACGCGCGTTTCGCCGGTGACGGTCATGAAATTGGCGTCGCCGCCCCAGCGCGGAAGCACGTGCAGGTGCAAATGTCCCGTGACGCCTGCGCCCGCGGCGCGGCCCAGGTTCATGCCCAGGTTGTAACCCTCGGGCCGGTAGGCGTTGCCGATCGCCGTCTGCATGCGCTGCGCCAGGCGCATCATCTCGGCAAGCGTGTCGGAATCGGTTGCGGCTAGATCGGCGACGTGCGCGTAGGGAACCACCATCACGTGGCCGCTGGTATAGGGATAGCGATTCAGGATGACGAAATTTTTCGCGCCGCGCAGAACGATCAGCGTTTTCGGATCGTCATTGGCAGCGAGGGCGTCGCAGAAGATGCAGTGGTCGTCCTTCTTCGCATCGGCGATGTAGCGATACCGCCACGGCGTCCACAGATAATCCATCCCGCTTAGTCCTGCGCGCCGGACCCGGCCACATGCGGATTGTTGACGTAGTCTTTCAGCTCTTTGCTGGGCTTGAAAAAGGGGATCTTCTTCGGCGGGACTTCCACTTTCGCCCCGGTCTTCGGATTTCGCCCGGTGCGCCCGCGACGCTGTCGCGTGCGGAAACTGCCGAAGCCGCGAATCTCGATCTTGTCGTCCGCCTGGAGCGCCGCGATGATGCTTTCGAAGATGGTCTCCACGACCGCCTCCGATTCCTTCCGCGACAGTTCGGTGGCCCGCTCGACCTCTCCCACGAGGTCGGCCTTGGTCATCGTATGTTCTTTGTTTTCGTGCTCTCCCGCAACTTCTGCCATCGGATGAGAGCCTCCTCTCGCAACTACTGATTATTGTGGGCCGAACGCGCGCTGGGGCTTAGCGTCTAACGATCTTGGCACATCATCCAAGCTACCGCAAGGTAAACGCCTGATTTCGCTCGGGTAAACGCTCTTACGACGACTGCAGCTTGGCCCGGACCGCATCGCCGATCGTGGCCGTGGGCGACGACTTCGTTGACCGGAACGACTTGATTTCTTCGCGTTCGACCTGCTTCTGCGCAGCGCGGAAGCTCAGGCTGATCTTGCGCTGCTCCGGTTCGAGCCGCAATATTTTGAAATCGTATTCCTGGCCCGCGGTCAGCACGGCGGTTACGCGCGCGTCCCGCGGGGCTTTCGCCTTTTCGCGCTCGCCCTTGGGCCGCCGTTCCTCGATTTCGGAGACATGGCACAGACCTTCGATGCCTTCCGCCAGCTCCACGAAGGCCCCAAAATCCGTGGTGCGCGCGACCTTCCCCTTGAGGACGTCGCCGAGCTTGTGATCCTTGAACCAGTTCGCCCAGATATCGTTCATCTGCTTGATGCCCAGCGACAGCCGGCGATTCTGCGAATCCACTTTCAGCACTTTCGCTTCAACCGCTTCGCCCTTCTTGAATTTCTCGCTGGGATGCTTGATGCGCTCGGTCCAACTGACGTCGCTGATGTGGATCAGCCCCTCCATGCCCTCTTCGAGTTCCACGAACGCACCGAACTCCGCCAGGTTGCGGATGCGGCCGTTGACAATCGCGCCCACCGGATATTTCTGCGCGGCCGCGTCCCAGGGATCGGGGAGCAATTGCTTCATGCCGAGCGAAATCCGCCGCTGGTCCGTCTTCACATCGAGCACCACCACGTCCACTTCTTCATCCGTCTTGACGATTTTCGAGGGGTGCTTCACATGTTTCGACCAGCTCATTTCGCTGACGTGCACCAATCCCTCGACGCCCGGCTCGATCTGCACGAATACGCCGTAGTCCGTCACGCCCACGACTTTTCCGTGCACGCGCGTTCCGGTGGGAAACCGCTCGGGCACCGTGGCCCAGGGATCGGGCAGCAATTGCTTGCGTCCGAGGGAAATGCGCTGCTTTTCCTTGTCGAATTTCAGGATTTGAACCTGAATTTCATCGCCGGGCTTCACGATCGAATTGGGATGTGGCGCGCGTCCCCACGCGAGATCGCTCACGTGGAGAAGGCCGTCCATCCCGCCAAGGTCCACGAAAATTCCATAGTCCGTCACGTTCTTCACGCGGCCCGTCACCACCGCGCCTTCGGAAAGCGTTCCGGCCAGGGCGTCGCGCATGGCCTTCTGCTCGTCTTCCAGAATCGCGCGCCGGCTGACCACCACATTGCCGCGCTTGCGGTTCAGCTTCAGCACGCGCACTTCGATCTCGCGGTCCTTCCAGGATTCCAGATCGTGCACCGGCCGCAATTCAATCTGCGAAGCCGGCAAAAAAGCGCGCACGCCGATATTCACCACCAGGCCGCCCTTGATTCGCTCGTTGATCTTGCCGGTGACGTTCGTGTGCTCGCGGTAGGATTTTTCGATGCGCTCCCAGACGCGGCGGCGGTGCGCGCGCACGTACGACAGCAGGACGTAGCCATCCTTCCGCTCGTGCAGCCGCTCGACCTCGATCGTCTGCCCTTCGCCGAATTCGATGGGTTCGCCCGAATCGAGGAATTCCTGCGCGGGGACCAGTCCTTCGAACTTTCCGCCGACAGCCACGACCACGCCTGCGTCCGTGACTGCCAGCACGCGCCCGTCGAAAATCTCGCCTTCGCTTGCCGCCGGAGGAGTGGAGAATTGGTCCAGCAGCTGGTCCATCGTCTCGGTTGTTTCGGCTTCTTCCGCCGCGGGAGATTCGATCGCGGGGGCGGCGGCTGAGGCTCCGACCGTCGTGGCGCCGGTGGTTTCCTCACCCGAGACAGTCGTCGCAATTTCGCGGGAGCCGGAATTTTCCTCTACGGTTGCAGGGATCGGGTCGAGCACCGCCGGCGCTCGAACGGCGGCGGTGGCAGCGCCAGCCGCGCTCGGCTGCGCGGAGATTCCCACGGGGGTTTCAGGAGTCAAATTCGCCGCCTCGGCCTGAGCCGGGGTTGTTTCAATGGCGGATGGTTGTGGGTTGTTGTCGTTTTCGGGTGACATGAAGAGCGGCCTCCGTACAGTTTCGGACCCTGTTTGCCAAAGGTTCGGCCTTGGCTACTCCACCCTACTGGGGGCCAGAGCAATGAAGGGGATAGAGCGTCCACGCTCGACGCTGCACCGCAGAAATGATACCCGCCCGGTTTGCGCGTTGTCAATCAAACCAAGCACAGGGTCGTGGCGTCATTTCAGCGTGCAGACGAGTTTGAATCCGAGCTCATCCCGAAGGACGCCGGTGTTTCTTCTCGCTGGGCGCAGATTAATACGCCACCCGGAGAAGCCAGTCGCGTTGTGCGGCGGGGAGGATATGCTAAAGTTGCGGGCCGATGCGGATCTTCGTTCTCGGGGCGGGCGGCACGGGCTCCTTGCTGGCACAATTGCTGGAGCGCCAGGGACATACCGTATGGTGCGGCGATCGCGATCCTGAACGCGCGCGGCGGTTTCTGGGCAGGAAGAGCGCGCTCAAAGTGGTGGAAGCGAACGCCCGGAACCTGTGGTCAATCGTTCGCGCGGGCCGCGGCGCGAATCTGGTGATCAATGCATCGCCCGCCGTGTTCAATAAAATTATCCTGCGCGCCGCGCTCCGCCTGCGCGCCCACTACCTCGATCTGAACTCGCACCTGACGCACCATCCGTTCCGGCCCGAGCAATTCCGTTTTCACAAGCAATTCCTGGCGAAGAATCGCGCGGCCCTGATCTGCGCCGGCGCAGCGCCGGGACTCACCAACCTGCTGGCCCAGCGCGGCTCGGAAATGCTCGACGCGGTCGAGGCTGTGCACATTCGCCTCTTTGAAAGCACGGAGAGCAAGGATCCGGTGTCCACGTGGTCGGCGGACGTGGCCTACGACGAAGCGATTTCGCGCCCGCGCGTTTATCGCCACGGGAGATTCTCGCTGGCCAAGCGGTTCGACGAGCGCGAGAAATTCCGCTTTCCGCCGCCCATCGGCGAAGTGCCCGTCTATTTGGCCGCGCAGGACGAAGTCTGCATGCTCCCGTATGTGATGCCGGTCCGCGACGTGGACGCGAAAATCGGCGGCAACGATTTCGACCGCTTGCGGCGGTGGTACCGGCAGGGGAAGCTAAATCGCTCGGCAGGGATCGTGCGCAAGCGGTTTCCCGAGACTCTTACGCCGCGACGCGTCGCCAAGCTGATCCGCCAGGGCATTCTCGAAAACGCGCGCTTTGCTGCCGCCGTTCTGGTCCGCGGCATGAAGGACGACCAGCCGATTTTGCTGCGCTGGGACGCCAGCTTTCCCACGCTCTACACGATTCGCCAGCGCGGCCTGGTTTCCACTCCGATTGCCTACGCCACCGCGCACCTCGCCGCGATTTTCGTCAAACATTTCCCGCGCGATTCCGCGGGCGTCATCGGGCCGGAATCGCTGCCCGCTGAAACCCGACGCGCCATCCTCGCGGCCGCGCGCTCGCGCGATTTCCGCATCGCGCTGAAGACCACGCGCCTGAAAAAACAGGAAGACGACGATTTCTAGCGGCCCCTCCGCGAGGTTTGACCGCATGCAATCCGGCCCGGTATAATTGACGTCTCGGCTGGACCCAAATACGCTGCAGGGAAACCCCGAACAAGAATTCAGGAGCATTCATGCTTAAGGCCACACTTCTGCGCGCGGGAATGATCATCAAGCACGACGGCGATCTCTACTCGGTCTATAGCGTGGACCATCGCACACCCGGCAACAAGCGCGCGGCCATGGCGACCAAGATGCGCAACCTGCGCAACGGCTCCATGATTGACCACCGGTTCCGCGCCGAGGAATTTCTCGATAAGGTTACGGTGGACGAAATCGAATTCGACTACCTCTATAGCGACGGCGAAGGCCACCACTTCATGAACACGCAGAGCTACGAGCAGCTCGCCCTGCAGAACGACATCGTCGGAGACACCAAGGACTACCTCATTCCCAACATGCCGGTGAAAATCGAGTATTACGACGAGAAGCCCATCGGCGTGCTGATCCCGGACACGGTTGACCTGATGGTTGTGGACACGGAACCCAGCATCCAGAAGGCGACGGCCAGCTCTGTGATGAAGCCGGCGAAACTTGAAACCGGCCTGGTGATCAACGTACCGCCATTCGTCGGCACCGGCGACAAAGTGCGGGTGGATACCACCGAAGGCCGCTACATTCAGCGCGTGCAATGACAATCCGATAAGGATTGTCACCCTGAGCGAACAACGTGAGCCGAAGGGTTACCCCACTCGCCGTCGTCGCGTTCGCAGCGGTCGTTGTTGCCGTCGCGATCGGGTCCCCCTCTCCCGCGCAGCAGGTCCGCGATTCCGTCGCCCCGCCTCAACCAGATCAGCGTCCGCTGCCGGATATTCCCACGCTTCTCCGCGACATCGGCAAGAATCAGCAGGCTCTCGAAGACCTTCGCAAGCTGTACACCTGCCGCCTCTCCGAGGAAGAAGACAAGATGAATTCTGACGGCCAGGTGAAATCGCGCTTGGTGAAGGATTACGACGTGTTTTACATCGGCGACGAGCAGGTCCTCCACCTGCTCGCCAAGGACGGCAAGCCGCTCGACGCCGGTAAAAAGAAAGAAGAGGACGGCCGCTTCAACAAGCAGTACGACGATTTGAAAAAGAAGCAGGCGGAACTCGCCGGCGATCCCAAAAAACAGGCGAGAAAGGAAGAAGAGGACGACGCGGAGGTTTCGGACTTTCTTCGCGCCGAGCTCTTCACGAATCCGCGCCGCGAAAGTTTTCGCGGCCAGGAAGTGATTGCCTTCGACGTCAACGGGAACCCGGACTACAAGCCGAAGAAGCGAATCGACAGCATCATCCAGAAACTTTCCGGCGTCATGTGGGTGGACGAGCAGGCGCGCGAAATCGTGCGCCTGGAGGCTCATTTCGCGGAAGGCGTGAAAATCGGCGGAGGCCTGGTCGCTTCACTGCAGAAGGGATCGAATTTCGTATTCGAGCAGGAAAAAATCAACGACGAAGTCTGGCTGCCGTCCTACGCCGAGGTGCACTTCGCCGGCCGCATCTTCGTGGTGAAGCTGAAGCAGAACGCCATCGACCGCTACACGGATTACAAAAAGTTTCGCGTCGGCGCCGCGCTGGGTTCCACTACTTCTCAAGACTGATTGCACGCTTGATCCGCGGGTACAGTGCTGGAACGCTCTCTGCGGGCGGTTTGTGCCTAAAGACGCGGTGAAAGATCGCGTCCACGGCCTGCAACTGGCGCTGCAAGTCGAACGCATGCGCGAGGGCTTTTTTGTTGAGGAATTTCTTGACGTTCTTGTCGGCGGCGATGTGTTCCTTGAAACTCGTTTCCGATTCCCACGCGGCCATGGCGTGGCCCTGCACCCACTTGTAAGCGTCTTCGCGCGGAGCGCCGTGCTCGACCAGGTCCTGCAAGAGCTGCCCGGAAAATATCAGGCCCTGCGAAAGGTCGAGATTGCGGCGCATGCGCTCCGGAAACACCTTCATATTGGCGACGATTTCGCTCATGCGGTGCAGCATGTAGTCCGCGAGGATCGTCGAATCGGGCAGGATCACGCGCTCGACCGAGCTGTGCGAGATGTCGCGCTCGTGCCACAGCGCGATATTTTCGTACGCCGCGAGCGAATTGGCCCGCACCACGCGCGCGAGGCCGCTCACCTGCTCGCTTGAAACCGGATTGCGCTTGTGCGGCATGGCCGAGCTGCCGCGCTGCTCGCCGCCGAAGGGCTCTTCCACTTCGCGGACTTCGGTGCGCTGCAGGTGGCGAATCTCCGTCGCCACCCGCTCGAGCGACGCCGCCAGAATGGCGAGCGCCGAAAGGTATTGCGCGTGGCGGTCGCGTTCGATTACCTGCGAAGTGATCGGCGCGGTCACCAGTCCCAGGCGCGCGCAGATTTTGTGCTCGATGTCCGGGCCGAGATGCGTGCAGGTGCCGACCGCGCCCGAAATTTTCCCCACGGCCATCTCGCGCGCCGCGGTTTCAAACCGCACGGCGTCGCGGCGGTTTTCGGCGTACCAGTTCGCCACCTTCAGGCCAAAGGTGATTGGCTCGGCGTGGATGCCGTGCGTGCGGCCGATTTCGGGCGTGTCCTTGAACTCCCACGCGCGCTTTTCCAGGACTTCGCCGAACTTCGTAATCGCTTTTTGGATCAGCCGCGAGGCTTCGCGGACCAGCAGAGCCTGCGCCGTGTCCACCACGTCGTTCGAGGTCAGCCCGTAATGCAGCCAGCGCGCCGTTTCGGGGTCGCCCACAGATTCCTGCACCACGATGGTGAACGCGATCACGTCGTGCCGGACTTTGGCCTCGACCTCGTTGATTTTTGCGACGTCAATGCGCGCTCGCTCGCGCAATTTCCGCGCGGCTGCTTTCGGGACGATTCCGGCGTCGGCGAGCGTTTCGGTGGCGGCCAGCTCGACGTCCAGCCACTTCTGGAATTTATTTTCCTCGCTCCAGACGCGGCCCATCGCCGAACGCGTATACCGTGCGATCAATTTTCGCTCCCTGTTTTGCGGCACCCAGCGGGGGAATTCCCTGCTCCATAATACCTGAAATCTACTCGGCTGAAGGCGGCCGCTATGCGGGCAGTTCGACAGGAAGGCGGTTACAGCTCGAACGGCCCGAGGGGGATGTGCTGGCTGGCGATGTGGAGCGTGCCGCGGAAAGCGCATTCGGCCGGGCGGCGGTTGAGAGCTTCTTCGGCGGAGATGCGCGCGACCTCGGGATTGTTGTTCTGCTCGGAGAGATGCGCGAGGACGAGATGGCGCGCGCGGCCGTCGAAAACTTCCGCGTCGGCCAGAAATTCGCTGACGATCGCGTTCGAAAGATGCCCCGTGCGGCTCATCACGCGCTGCTTGATGTGCCACGGGTACGGCCCGACCTTGAGCATTTCGAGATCGTGATTCGATTCCAGGATCAGGAAATCGGCTTCGCGCAGATGCTGCTTCACGAGCTCCGGCAAATAGCCGAGGTCCGTGACGATGGCGACCTTCGTGCCGTTCATGCGGAAGGCATAACCGACAGGATCGGCGGCGTCGTGCGGGATCGCGAATGGATTGATCTCGATATCGCCGATTTGGAAGCGCTCGCCCGGGCGGATGTGCTCGACGCGCTCGATGGTGGCTTTCTTTCCCGGCTTCTCGGGATCCTCCGCGTACATTTTCACGATTTCGCGGTGCGTCGGCTCCGTCAGGTAGGCGGGGCAGTTCCACAGGCGCGCGAGTTGCGCGACAGCGGTGGAGTGGTCGGAATGCTCGTGCGTGATAAGAATTGCGTCCACGCGCTCCGGCTGCCGGCGGCCCAGCGCTTCGAATCGCCGCAGGATTTCCTTGCGGCCCAAGCCAGCGTCAATAAGGAGGGTGGTGCGCTCCGTTTCGAGCAACGTCGCGTTGCCCGTGCTGCCGGAAGCGAGAATAGATATGCGGAACGAGATGCGGAGAGTCTCCGCGAAGGATGATGGCAAAGTGGCGCGGCTGCGTCAAAGGAAAAAGGAGGCAGAGGAAGCAAAGGAGGCAGGGGAGCGACAAGAACCCCGCTAGAACGCGAGTTGTTCCCGGGTCAGTTGGAAGCCGTTGAGGTTGCCGACCACGCTGGCGGCGATGCGGCCGGGCTGGAAAAGCTCCTGCGCGATCTGCTGGACTTCTTCCGCGGTGACCGCCTCGAGCATCGCGATCAGCTCCTGCGGCGTGAAGTGACGGTCGAAATACATGTGGTAGCGCGCCAGGCTGCTCATGCGCGCGCCGCTGCCTTCGAGCGCAAGCAGCGTCGCGCCTTTCAGATGATCCTTCGCGCGGCGCAGCTCTTCCGCCTCAATCGGCTCGTCCCGCATCTTGCGCAATTCCCCGAGAACGGACTGCACGACCTTGGCGACGGTGTCGAGCGACGTGCCCGCATAGACCGAGAGCGCGCCCACATCGCGATACGGATTCAAGTCGCTGAATATCGAATAGGCCAGGCCCTGCCGCTCGCGGATGTTTTGAAACAGCCGCGACGACATCCCGCCGCCCAGAATATTGTTCATCACCGAAACGATGAAGCGCCTGCGATCGGTGAGCGGCAGCGCGGGAACGCCGAGGCAGACGTGCACCTGTTCGAGTTCGCTCTTGCTGCGTAGCGTGATATGCGGCGACGGCACCGGCGTCGGGTCGGTGAAACCGTCCTCGATTCGCGGGAGCTTCGAAAAACGCGAGGAGACCAGGTCCACAAGCTCCGCGTGGGCCAGGTGGCCCGCGGCGGTGATAACCAGGCGATTCGGCGCGTAGGACTGCTGAAACCAGGTCTGGAGCGTGTCGCGCGTGAATGCCGAAACCGTTTCGGGCGTGCCGAGAATCGGCCTGCCGAGCGCGTGCGGATGCCAGAAATTCTGCGTGAAGAGCTCGTGAACCAGGTCCTCGGGATTGTCCTGCGTCATGCGGATTTCCTCGAGCACCACGGATTGTTCGCGCACGATGTCGTCAACCGCGAATTTCGGCTCGAGGACCAGGCCCGCGAGGATGTCGAAAGCCTTCGCGAGATGCTCGTCGAGGACTCGCGTGTTGAAGCACACCATTTCCTTGGAGGTGAACGCGTCCAGCATTCCGCCGAGGCGGTCAATTTCGCGCGCGATGTCTTCGGCGGTGCGCCGCTGCGTGCCCTTGAACACCATGTGCTCGATGAAATGCGAGATGCCGTTGATTTCGGGCCGCTCGCGCCGCGATCCGGACCGCAGCCAGATCCCCACCGAAACCGAGTGGACGTGCTCCATCGGCTCGGTCAGGACGACCAGGCCATTCGGGAGAATTTCCTTGTGCACCTTGCGAGTTGTGTCCTGCATGCGCGCTTCCATTGTGGCACGCCACTGCGGGTAATGTCATTCCACGTGGTGAAACATTGCGCATTTCCCCGCATGTTATGATGATTCTAATATGTCCTCGCAAGCCCCCAACGCCGGCGCAAACCTGCTGGGAAAATCCGTGGAAGAGCTGCGCGAATTCCTGCAAGGACTCGGCGAACCGGCATATCGCGGCGCGCAGATTTACCACGCGCTGTATGCCGAGCGGCGGTTCGATTTCGCCGCGATGACGAATTTGCCCGCGGCGCTGCGCGAGCGCCTGTCGAGCGATGCGGCCATCGCGCTGCCGCAGGTGGCGCGCCGCTACACGTCTTCGGACGGCACGGTGCGCTACGTCCTCGCGATCGGTTCGGGAGAAAGCGGCTCGGCCGAGCCCGCCAACATCGAAACCGTGTTCATGCCCGAGGAAAATCGCCAGACGATCTGCGTTTCGACGCAGGCGGGCTGCGCGGTGGACTGCCGGTTCTGCCTGACTGCCACGCTCGGCCTGGTCCGCAATCTCACGGCGGGCGAAATCGTGGGGCAAGTGCTCGTCGCGCTGGAGGACAATCGCGCGGCGCTGAAGCCGCAAACGAATATCGTGCTGATGGGCCAGGGCGAACCGCTGCTGAACTACGACGCNNCCGAAGCTCGCGATTTCGCTCAACGCGTCGTCGGACGCGCAGCGCGACGAAATCATGCCCATCAACCGCAAGTATCCGCTCGAAACACTTCTCGAGGCCTGCCGGAACTATCCCCTGCGGCCGTGGGAGCACCTCACGTTCGAATATGTGCTGCTCGGCGGATTCAACGATTCGCCGGACGACGCGCGCCGCGTTGTAAGGCTGCTCGCGAAGATGCGCGCCAAGGTGAACCTGATCCCATGGAATCCCGGCGATCTGCCGTACGAGAAGCCGGACGCGCAGCGCGTCGCGCAATTTAGGGCAATCCTCGCCGAAAAAGACCTGCCCGCGTTCGTGCGCGCCTCGCGCGGACAGGACGTGATGGCCGCGTGCGGGCAGCTCGCGCTGGCGGAGTCGGCTTCAGCGACAACCTCAGCGTAGGCTTCGCCGCACACATCCCCCAGCCATCTGACGCGTTGTCATCCCGAGGGCGTTTTGTGCCCGAGGGATCTCTCTTCGGCCTTGCGTTGTCGTATCGCGGTCATGAGGAGAGATTCCTCGAGCCGCCGAGGATGCGGCCCTGGGAACGACAGCGCTGTCTTGATCGTCGTCAGCGGATTCCGATGGCAGCCATCATGCGGCCGGTGGTGCGTTCACGGCGGTAGCTGAACAAAAGATCGGTGCGGCAAGCGGTGCAGTAGCCGGAAGAAGAAATTTGCCGCGCGGGGATTCCGGCGCCGGTAAGAATCGCGTGATTTGCCGCGATGAGATCGAGATGAACGCGCAGCGGCAGAGGCTGATGCCCCGGCGGCTTCATCGTGAGCCACGGCAGCCAGTTCGGATCGTTTTCGCCGGAAGCGAGCGCGTCGAACGGGCCATCGAACCATTCGCGCGCGTTCGGAAACTGCGCATCGAAATCTCGAGCGACATCGGAGCCGACTTCATAGCAGCAGCGGCCGATGCCGGGACCGAGCGCGGCGACCACATCCTCGGGCCGTGTGCCGAATTCCATCTGCATGCGGCCGAGCGCCTTTGCGGCGATGCGGCGAAGCGTGCCGCGCCACCCGGCATGAATCGCGGCAATGGCGCGCCGCTTCGTATCGGCAAGAAGAATGGGGATGCAGTCCGCCGTCTGCACGACGAGCAGAATGCCGGGATCGCGGGTGAAGAGCGCATCGCCCTGCGGCTCTCCCTTTGCGCCGGCATTCGATGAATCCACGCGATGGACGGCGTCGGAGTGAATCTGGCGCAGCGTGACGGCGCGCAATTTGTCCGCTCCGAGCGCGTGGAAGAATTTCTTGCGATTTTCAAGTACACGCGCGCGGGCATCCCAATCGGTAAAGCCGAGGTTCAGCACGCGGTCATTTTTAGTTTGTGGCTCGCCATTGCTTGAGGCGAGCTCGCTCGCACCACCCGGGCGCGTGCTGAATCCGTGGACGAGCCAATCGAGCGCCGCGAACGCCGGAGCCTCAAGGATTTGCAATTCGCCCGCGCGGCGCAGATTCCAGCCTGCCGGGATGGCGGCGCGTCTCCGGGGCGGCGATTTCTTTTTCGTGAGGGTGGTGGCCATGCTCCGCGGAATCGTCATTATATGTATAATCGCGCTTCGTCGCGGATCATGTTAACGAGCGAAGGGGCCATGATCGTCGGGCTGGGACTGGACATCGCCGAAATTGACCGCATCGAGGCGGCCATCAAACGCCATGGCGCGCCATTCATCGAGCGGCTGTTCACGCCCGCCGAAGTTTCCTACTGCGAGCGCCACAAGAACCGGTTCGAGCGCTACGCCGCGAGATTCGCGGCGAAGGAAGCGGCGATGAAGGCCCTCGGAACCGGATGGAGCCGCGGCGTTCGCTGGCGCGATATCGAAGTGGCCAGAGAGCCGGGCGGCAAGCCTGCGTTGCGGCTCGCCGGCGCCGCGCGCGCAATCGCCGACGGGCTCGGCGTGAAGAATATTTCGCTGTCCATCACGCACAGTGGCAACCTCGCCCTCGCCCAGGTCATTTTCGAAAGCTAGCTTTCCTGTGTCATCCCGAACCCCCTTTGGGGTGAGAGATCTCTCTTCGGCTGACCGTCCGGCGAACGCTTCACACGAAGAGAGATTCCTCGCCCGACTGAACCGCGTCGGGACTTCGGAATGACAACCCGCGCCTAAACTACCGACACTTCGTGCCATTCGTTGGCCGGATGCCGCCCGGCGATCCGCAGCTTCAGATAATTTCCGGAAAGAGCTTCCGTCCAATCGTCTCCGCCCCGGGCAAGCGTCAGCGCTCTCATGGTGCTTCCAAAGAGTGAAGCGCGGAACGCAGCGGATTTACGCCCTGCAAGCTCCCGCAGCGCGCGAGCGCGCTCGCGAATGGTTTGCAGCGGGACGGCATCGCTGAGGGCGGCCGCTGCGGTGCCTGGACGCGTCGAAAACGAAAACACGTGCAGGTAGGTTAAGGGCAAACGCTCAATGAATTCGAAAGTGGTTCGAAATTCGGCGTCCGTCTCGCCCGGAAACCCCACGATCACGTCCGCGCCGATCGCCGCGTCGGGCAGCAGCCGGCGGATCAGATTCACGCGCTCGGCGTAATGCTCGGTGCGGTACCAGCGATGCATCGCGCGCAAGATGCGGTCGCAGCCTGATTGCAGCGGAACGTGGAAATGGCGCGCGAGGCGTTCGGAGGAAGCAACCAGCGCCACAAAATCTTCCGTGATATCCTGCGGCTCGATCGAGCTGAAGCGCAGTTGCTCGAGCTGGGTTTCGGCCAGAATCCGCTGAACCACATCCGCGAGCGCCGCGCGTGGAACCAGATCGCGGCCATAACTTCCCAGGTTGATGCCGCTCAGTACGATCTCTTTCGCGCCCGCTGCGCCGAGCATGCGCGCTTCGCGGACCACCGCATCCGGCGGCAGGCTTCGGCTGCGCCCGCGAACGAATGGAATCACGCAATACGAACAGCGATTGTTGCAGCCGTCCTGAATTTTCAGGATGGGCCGCGTGCGGTCGCCCGCCATCAGCGTGGCAGGCGCGATCTGCACGGTGGATTGCGCGAAGATGTCGCCCGTCAAAATCTTCGCCGGGGCACGCGCGAGCGACATCGGGTCGTCTTCGAGCTCCGCCACGGGAACAAAGTCCGTGCTTGCCTCGCGCGCCCCAAGCCCGCGAACGATTTCCGGGATTTCCGCCTGATGGGAATTCCCTATGACCCATGCCACGCCATTTATGGCCGCAAGTTCCTCCGGCGCGCGCTGTGCGTAACATCCAGTGACGACGATCCGCGCTTGGGGATTGGCGCGATGAATTTTTCGCACTGCTTCGCGCGCCTGCGAATCCGCCGCTGCCGTGACGGTGCAGGTGTTCAGCACGACGACGTCCGCGGAAGCTTGCTCACCCGTGAGCGTCAGCCCGCGCGCGAGCAGCTCGCGGCGAAGCGCAGCGGCGTCCGCTTCCGTGGCGCGACATCCGAAGTTCTCAATTGAAAAAGTAGCCATGCGGTTTGGGGTGTTTCCGAAGCCTAAACGCAGAAATTATAGCAGCGAACCACCAAGGTTCGTATTCTCAGCAGGGGCAGGAGAACGAGACAAGAGCTTAAGGCTTACCACAGAGGACACCGGGAGGCACAGAAAGCACAGGGAAAACGTTAAATATTACGACGCCGCGCCGCGGCGCTGGTAGCAGAGGAGAATCAGATCGGCCCGGCGGCGCACGCCGAATTTGGCGAGCAGGTTCGACACATGAAACTTCACGGTGCGCTCGGATATGTGCAGGCGGTCGGCCACTTCCTTATTGGCCAGGTTTTCGAGCAGTCCCGCGAGGACCTCTTGCTCGCGCCGGCTGAGTTCGTTCGGGGAGTCCACGCGCAAGCGGCGCCCCTGCGTGGTGCTCAGGATCGAATCCACGAACCGTGATAGGACGGGGCGCGCCACCCATATGCCCCCGGCGGCGACTTGTGTCAGCGCACGTGGGAGCTGTTCGCGGGCTTCCGCGTACGTCAGAATCCCCTTGGCGCCCTGGCGGAGCAGGGCAAAGCTATCCGTTTCCTTGATATTGTCCCCCACGACCAGAAGCCGTGCGGTGGCGAAGCGATCGAGGATATTGCCGAGCAGCGCTCCGGTAGCCTGGCGCGCGGCGTGCGCGTCCACCACATACACCGACGCCTTAGGCACATCCAGATTCCGAAGGTCCGGCGCCAGCATCGAATCGAGCTGCTTGGACGCGATCTGGAAGCCTGAATCATCGAGCAGGCGATGGAATTCGTCCAGAACCATCGGATGCGGCGAGAGCAGGCAGACCTTCAGATTTGACTTGGCGTTTGCTTTGACCATCCTGAATTTAGGCTAGCCGAATTGATGAGCAGGGGCAAGGCGGAGAAAGCGGATGATTTCATACCAGACACGGGCGCTCATCAACGGGAAGTACTATCGCTGGCTGATTGAACGGCAACCGCGCCCGGAACCTCAGTCGGCCTTAGCCGGAGACTCCGACGGGAAAGCGCCATCGGCGTCCTGCTTTCGCCGGGGGCGCTTGGCGGGCAGACCCGCCTGGCGAACCTTATAGAGCAGGGCGCGATAGCTGATCTTCAGCACTTCCGCGGTCCTGCGGCGGTTCCAATGATTGGCCTGAAGAACCTTTAGGATAACGTCGCGTTCCATCCGCCGCGTAACCTGCTGGGCGATGCGCTTGAGCGGAATGTTGCCCTCTTCGTTGGTCTCGTAGTTGAAATGTACGGGCGCTCTCTCCGTGCGCTCCGAGTAGAACGTTTCTTCGGAGCCCAGGACCACATAACGCGCCATGCAGTTCTCGAGTTCGCGCACATTGCCCGGCCAATCGCGCTGCTTCAGCAGGTGGACCGTCTCCTTCGACAGGGGAGCCGCCTCGCGCTGGAAGCGCCGGTTGAACACCTCGCGCAGGTATTCCGCCAGATACGGAATATCGTCGCGGCGTTCGCGGAGCGACGGAAGGGTGATGCTGATCACATTGATGCGATAGAACAGATCGGATCGGAAGCCGCCGCTTTCGATTTCGCGCGCGAGGTTTCGGTTCGTCGCGCAGATCACGCGGGCGTCCATGCGCTTTTCTTCGTGATCCCCTATGCGCGTGAAATGGCCGTCCTGGAGGACGTGGAGCAGTTTCGCCTGTAAGCTTGCGTCGAGCTCGGCGATCTCATCCATGAAAAGCGTGCCGCCCTGCGCCATTTCCATGCGCCCGGGCTTCGTGGCGTTTGCGCCAGTGAACGCGCCCTTCTGAAAACCGAATAGCTCGCTTTCAATCAAGGTGCCCGGGATTGCCGGACAGTTGACCTTCACAAAAGGACCGTCGCGCCACGGCGAGGCGTTATGGATGAAATGGGCCAGGACTTCTTTCCCGGTCCCGCTTTCGCCCAGAATCAGGATGGGTACATTCAGCCCGGCGGCTCGCTCGACCTTTTGCCGGACGGACTGCATCCCTTGCGAAGGTCCAAAATAGATGTTGTCGGGGGGCAGTTCGGCTTGATTTACGGGAGGTTCAGGCTTGAGTGAGGCTGCAGACGCCATTCAGTTTAAAGGCCCAAAAACCCAGCCCCCAATTCTCCTGCAATGTACTTTGCACCCCGAACGCCAAACGCCAAGTCATCGGCACTGGTCGCCAGATTTCAGTGTCAGGCCGTGAATCCCTCTAAATTTCTGATTTTATGGGCCTTCTCGTACCAGAAAAGGCGGAGCGGGCGCCCAGGACGACCGGGAGCCGTCGGGGTTTTTCGACGAAGCACCTGAAAATTGTTGGCACTTTAGGGAACGGCTGTTCCCAGGTGGACGTTAGGGTTGCGTAAGAATCTCCGCGGATATTTTCCGCAGGAAGTTGTGCAGCGGCGCCCGCGCCCGCTCCAAGAGCAGCGTCCGAATTGGGAAGGCTCTCCCCCGGAGGGGAGAATTCATCGGGAATGCGGAAGAGAAATGAAGCGGCAAGCCAAGAGACGCGCGAGGGGCCGGAACCAGCTCAATCCGGCGGCCGATCGCGCGACCGCAGGTTTATATGCGGGCGCCTTCACCGCGGACGATATCATAGCGCTCGATGACCGCAGCGACCCCGATCGTTTCGTGATCGTCGTCCGAGCGCTTGTCCACGCGAATCACCCTCCCGTGAGCCCGGACGAAGACCTCGGAACCGCGAGTAATTTCTGCGGGCAGGGTCAGCGTAAAATCAACCTCGGAGCCTGGAGTCAGATCGTCTCGCATCGTGAAGTACACACCGCGCGTCGAAATATCCCGGGTCTGGCCACTATGCAAACGGGGCTCTTTATTGATGGGCATGCGGATGTTGACAGGCAAAGATAGATCGTACCGCCGAGCTAAGCGACGTTCTGTCATTCCGGATACTCCCTCAGGACTGGATTGAAGTTTCACATAACCCCTAGAAACAGAATCAGCAATCCCTCTTCCAAAGGCCCGTTGTTATGTCAACGCTCCCTTGGATTGAGGCTGCACCTGAACTCGCGCAAAGATCGCCAATGCCGGACGCTCGCGCGATCAACAACTCCTTTGTAAACAACAAAGGATTTTTGTTTTTTCAGATAAGTGGCAGTCGCCACTCGATTCACGCGCGATTAAAATTCGCGCGCCGCCTGTTTCGGTTGGGGATGTTAGGCCATGGCAAGGGACGATGGGTAGTGCTATTTCGAAGCGTGTGCCCAACTTATGCAACAGTTTGCAGGGGACCAGGACTACGCACCCGCCCACGACTCATTCTACTTTTGGAGTCTAGTTTGGGTGCGCGAGCGATTCGTGGACGCACGACGCAGGTTTGCATCTATGGAAAACTTATGAATCTCGCCACCGGCGCGAGCCGCTCCACTCGTTCCGGCAAATCATATGTGGACTCGCGATTCGTCCGAGCGATTGAAGTCTGCTAGGAACCGCGAACGCCCGGACCAGTGGGAGCCACTTCTTCGACTGCTTCTTTCGGCTCCTCTAATTTTGCCGCGGCTTCTTTCACGGCTGCGGCAACTCTCGCCGCTTCCTTAGCCG
The DNA here is from genome assembly GCA_003166795.1 of Acidobacteriota bacterium. GTDB lineage: Bacteria > Acidobacteriota > Terriglobia > Acidiferrales > UBA7541 > Palsa-295. The sequence goes on from PMUS01000100.1 coordinate 52,455, forward strand.
CTGCGGAGCGCGAGCCACGGCCCGAGTCCAGGTTGAACTGGCGCATCTTGTAAAGCAGGGCCTTGTAACTGATGCCCAGCATGCGCGCCGCGTCCTTGCGGCACCAGTTCGTCTTCTCGAGCGCGTCGGCGATGGCTTCCATTTCCGCTTCGTCCTTCAGGCCGCGCACCAGGGCCTTGAGGCCTTGTTCCTTCGGCGGGGCTGCTTCGGCGCGGGGCGCTACGCGCTGCTGCTGGCCGGTCATCTCCAGAAGCTCGCGGAAGCTGCCCTCGTCGTCTTCGAGAATCACGTAGCGTTTCACGAAGTTCTCGAGTTCGCGCAGGTTGCCGGGCCACGGATAGCGCAGCGCCGCTTCGAGCAGGCTCTTGGAAGGATCGGGCGCCTGTTTCTGGTATTTCTCGCTGTACTTGACCAGGAAATGGCGGAACAAAAGGGGGATTTCCGACGTGCGCTCCCGCAGCGGCGGTATGTGCAGCGAGAGAACGTTCAAGCGGTAATAAAGATCCTCGCGGAAGCGGCCAGTGCGCATCCCTTCCTTGACGTCCATGTTGGTCGCTGCGAGTACGCGGACGTCCACGTTCACCACGGAACGCGCGCCCAGGCGCGAAAACTGGCCGTCCTGGAGCACGTGCAGCAGTTTTGCCTGAAGGTGCGGGCTCATCTCCGCGATTTCGTCGAGGAAAATCGTGCCCTTATTCGCAAGTTCGAACTTGCCGGGCTTCGCGCGCACGGCGCCGGTGAAAGCGCCCTGCTCGTACCCGAAAAGCTCCGATTCCAGCAACTCGCCCGGCAGCGCGGCGCAATTTACCTTGATAAACGCTTGCTGCTGGCGTTTCGAGCGAAGATGAATCATTCGCGCGACCACCTCTTTGCCGACGCCGCTTTCTCCGCTGATGAAAATCGGCACGTCCACCGGCGCAATCTGCAGAATCTGCTGGCGGATCTTGATCATTTGCGGGCTGGCGGCCAGGAAGGAGACGTCCTCCGTCAGAGCCTCGCAATATTCCCGCAGGGCCTGGTTTTCCGTGCGAAGCTGCTGCTTCTGCTTGCACTTCAGGAAGGCCGCATCCAGCTCGGGTTTTTCAAACGGCTTGGTCAGATAATCGAGCGCGCCCACGCGGATCGCCTCAACCACCGTGGTCACTTCGTTCGTGCACGAGAGCATGATGACGTTCAGCGCGCGGTCCAGCTTCATCAATTGCCGCAGCGTCTCCAGACCGTCCATCTCCGGCATCAGCACGTCGAGAATGATGAAATCGGGGCGCTCGCCCTCGCCAATTCGTTGCAATGCTTCCTTGCCGCTGGGCAGCGTCTCGACCTGGTATCCATCCACTTCGAGCAGCGTCCGCAGATATTTCCGGATACTCGGCTCGTCGTCCACCACCATGATCTTTTCTTTGACTTTTTCTTTAGGGGCCATCATTTTGTCCTGGGGAGCGAGAATTTGCCGCTCCTGCTTATTCGACATAGATGGGCAGCAGGAAGGAAAACGAACTTCCGCGGCCCATTTCACTATCCACCCATACTTTTCCGCGATGCGCCTGAATCAATCGTTTCGTGATCGCCAGGCCAAGACCCATGCCCGACGAAGACGGATCCACGCGCACGAACTCCTCAAAAATCTCCTGATGAAACTCAGCCGCGATACCCGTGCCCGTATCTGTAACCGTGATCAGAATGCTATTCGGCGGGTGGCCGGCGCCGCGCCGCCGCTCCTCCAGCGGAGATGCTTCGGCGAGTCGCCGCTCCCAGAAGTGCGGCCCGGCGTGCAACATGACGCGGCCGCCGGCGGGCGTGTGTTTCAGCGCGTTATCCACCAAATTCACGATGCACTGTTGCACCTTCTGATAGTCGAACCGGAACAAGGGCAAGCTCGGATCAATATTGATATCCAGGTGTACTTCGGCGCGCTGGAATGCGTCCTTCCATCGCCCTGCCAGATCGTTGATGCAGTCCCGCAAATCGTTTTCGCGGAACTGCAGCACGAGCTTGCCGCTCTCGAGCGCTGAATAATTCAGGAACATGGACACGAGGCGCACCAGCCGGTCGCAGCTTTCCTTCGATTCCCGCAAGATCTCTCGCTGCTTTTCGCTGACCTTCCCAAGCGATCCTGAAAGCAGCAGTTCGTAATAGCCTTTCATCACCGCCAGCGGCGTTTTCAACTCGTGCGCTGCGGATGCTAGAAAAACTGTCTTCTGCCTGTTCGCTTCCTGAAGTCGCAGATACGCGGCCAGCAAATTTCGATAAGTGATCTCTCTCTCCTGGATCAGGTCCTGGACCTTCTGACGCATTTCGGCTTCGTCGGCGGGAGGTTCGGCGGGAGCTGGCTCGACAAAGACCGCGAGCCAATCGGGCTCTGGCAGCCATCGAACGCGCGCTCGGGTGGGGCCCTCCGCGGTTTCAAGCGCCAGATGAACCTCTTGCTCGCCTCCCTCCAGTTGAGCCAGAACGGTCTTCCGATCGGCGTGGAGTACGTCGCGAAATAAGTTCAAGTCGGGCTTGGCGTCCAGTCCCTGCGCCTGCAACGAGTCCTGGGCGTGTAGGTTCGTAAACAGAATCTGTCCCCGGCGGTCCGACACCAATAGTGGGCGGTCGAGAGCGTCCAATAGGCTGGCGACCAGTTGAAAGCCGGCCTGGCGGCTCGCCTGCTTCTCCGCTGTCATCGACTTCGGCAACTTGCCTCCGGGGCCTCGGCGCACGCCAAGAAACACCGATCTCTTGGTTTCAAATCAATGGGATAGGCCGAGGAATCGTATGCTCGCAAAGGGAGCAAAACGTGTCAATGGTAAATGCGTTCCACCTTTGCACAATCGTGGAAATCAATTGCCGAATAATTCCATAGTCCTGGGCCGAAACGACGGGTTCTCAATCTGAGAATACTATTAAGTCGCTGATAAACGGCAACTTAAAAACATTTCGTTTCCAAGACGCAAAGTTGCATTCAAATTGCGGTTCAATCGAGTACTACTACTGGGGTACCAATGAGCGTGAGAGAAAACGCAATCCATCAGAGGGTCGCGGTGCCGCCGCTAGAGGACGATCATCGGCGATATCAGCGCATCCAGTTGCAGGTGCCGCTGTTCATCCGGGGCAGGGATGCACAGGGCGAGCAGTTCATGGAGTTGGCTAAGACACTGGATATAAGCGCGTTAGGCGCTTTTCTCGCCAGTCCCAGGCCGCTGGCGATCAATGGGTTCATTACGTTGACCATTCCGGCGCCCTCGATTACGTCCTCCGGGCTGGTCCCGGCGGGCATGGCGCCGATTCAAGCCAAGGTGAGACGTCAGCAAGAAGCGGGCGATGTGTACCTCGTCGGCGTCGAGTTCCTGAAGCCAATCAGCTAAATATTTTCCACAGTTGCGGCACGCCTAACGCGGAGAAACTAGAACGTAAAGTGGAATCGTTTTTCACTTTTTTCTTCTATGTGGGTCTGCTTTTACACCCTCGCTTCCGTAACCGTTTAATCGCATTCCTTGCAGCAGTTTACGGACACTCATTCAGTCCGCTCCGTATCTTGATTGGACTGCCCCGTGCTATATCTATGGCGCCCCCGCAGGTGCCCCTGATTCCAGGGTAGGTCAGTTCTGTCTCGGAACCACGAATGCCCCAACTAGGCGACCCGTTGCAGCCGCAACCATCATCAGACGATTCCTATCTTGACCTTCTTGTGGAGACCCTGGAAGGTCTTGATGAGTCGGTTCGCGGGCAATTCCTGCGGCAATTCTTTCGCACCGTCGCCCAGATTGACGTCACCGAAGAACAGAGCAACGAATACTGGGTGCGCATCCTTCGTCGGCGCGGCGATCTCGCCGATAGTCAGGGCAGAAAGATCTCCCTGAAGACCGCGATGATGGACGTCCTCTCGGCCGCAAATCTTCTGCGCGTTCCCGTCCTGATCGAATACGACGAATTGAAAAAGCTGCAGGTCAACGCGGCCACCGACGCGCTCACGGGACTCCATAATCGGCGTCTCTTCGACGAATACTTCGAAAAAGAAATGAACCGCGCGAAGCGCTACGGACAGCAGCTCGCGATTGTCATCCTCGACCTGCACAAGCTCAAAGAAGTAAACGATCGCCACGGGCATCTGCAGGGCGATCAAGTTTTACAGATCGCCGCGGCGACTCTCCGCCGCACCCTGCGTAATTCTGACTTTGCCTTTCGCATCGGCGGGGATGAATTCGCCGTGCTGCTGCCGCAGACCGATATCGAGCAGGCCGTCACGCTCTGCCGCCGCGTCCGCTCCCAATATGAAAGTGAGCTGGCGCCGCTGGAGCTCGAGATCGGAGTGACGTTGGATTTCGGCGTGGCCGTTCATCCGCAGGACGGCGATCAGAAGAGCGCTTTGATGGGACTGGCGGACAAGAGGCTTTACGAATTGAAGCATTCGGGCCGCGCGCCTTCGCGCGTGATTCCGCTCGAGCCCCAGACGGCACGCGAGCGCGAGCCGCAACCGATGCGCGAGCCAGCCCCTGCTCCCGCCGCTGCTCCTGTTCCCCCTCCGCCACCGCGGAGCGTCCCGCCTCCTGCGCCGGGCCCCAGCGTTGTTCCGCCACCCGTTCAACATGGCGAGCATCGTAAGTGGGAGCGCGTTTCGCTGGCTGGTACCAAAGCCCACGCGATCCTCACCGAAGGCAGCCAGAAAACCGCCAAGGTGATTGACCTGAGCTATGGCGGCGTCGCGTTGCAATTCGACAGAGCCGAGGACTTGCCCGCTCAATTCAACGCTGTGCTGCACGTGCCGATATTGCCTCCGGTGCGCGTGGTCCTGCGCAAGGTGCACACGGTGCGGATGGATGGCGGCCGCACCCGCGTCGGCTGCTCGTTCGTCTCCTGATTTTCCGCCTCTGGAAAAATTTCCCGGGCCGGGTTACCATACGGTTTCTGTCCCGGTCCTCCGAATTCGATTGGACGTTCGATGCCTCTCACAATTTCTTTACCCTCCAGTCATCCAGCCAGAGGTGTGGGTCTTGAGCTGTGGATGGACCGCGTCGTGGAGCGCGCCGAGCAGGTAAGGCACGGCTGGGATGCCGGCGGGGTTCACGACTTGCGCGTCGCGCTGCGGCGCTGCCGCACGATGGCCGATGCGCTGAGTGAAGTGAATCCGGGCCCGGGTTGGCGCAAACTCAAGCGCGCGAGCCGCGAGCTATTCCACGCTCTTGGCAAACTCCGCGACACCCAGGTAAAGCACGAGCGCATGAAGACGCTCGGGCCGCCCGGGGATCCTCTGCGCAGGCACATGCTGCGGCTGCTGTCGCGGCAGGAGAAGAAGTACCGCGCATCCGCCGAGCAGGCGCTCGATCGGTTCGACCGCAAGGAATGGAAGAAGCAGACCCGCAAGCTGACCTCCAAGGCGCGTTTTTTCCCCATGAATAGCGTCGTCTATCAGCGCCTGGCGCTTTCGAGACTGAACGGGGCGGTCGAGCTCTATCAACACGCGCGGAAGCGACGGAGCAGCGTCGCGTGGCACCAGCTGAGGATCGGGCTCAAATTATTTCGCTACGTGGTCGAGAGTTTTCTGCCGCAGCGATACGAAGTTTGGTCCGACGATTTGAAGCGCATGCAGAACATGCTGGGCGAAGTGCACGATCTGGACGTGCTGCGAAGTGAAATTCGCAGGAATGCCGGCAGACGGCACCTCGCGAGTGTGGCGGGATGGATCGAGAGAATCGACCGCGATCGGAAGGCTGCCCTGCTGGAATTTCTGGCGAAGACCGCCGGCCCGGAGTCTCCCTGGCTGACCTGGCGGGCGGGATTTCAGTGGGGACACGCCATCGTGGCGAGTTCGGTTGAGGAGCGGCGTACCGCTTAGGCGATTTTCCTAATCGCCCAGATCCCGCAGGACCTTCGGAGTCAAAATCCAGCGCAGCTCCCAGCGGCCCTGCGCGGAAACCTGTTCGAAGCACGCCGCGCCCGCCTTCTTCAGTTCCGTGAATGCGCTGCGCGCGCCTGCGAGCTGCGCCACCATTAGATCGAGATGCGGCGCGTGGCCGAAGCACGCAAGTTCCTTCGCCCGCAGATGCGTGATTTCCTTCAATATTTCCGCGGGATTTCCGGCGGGCTTCAAGCTGTCGTTCACGCGAATTTTTTCCAGCGGGAATCCCAGCGCCTCCGCGAATATTTCCGCCGTCTGCACGGCGCGGACGTAGGGGCTGGTAATCAGCACATCCGGTTTCGCGCCCAGCGCGCGCAGTCCGAGCGCCGCGGACCTTGTCTTCTGCACCCCGCGCGCCGTCAGCGGCCTTTCAGGATCGGGCGGTGATTTCGGATCGGTGCGATCGACGGCGATTCCGTGGCGAACCAGATAGAGAATCATGGGCTACGCTACCTTTTCCTTCCGCTGAACGCGCCGGAATTCAGCGCGGAGATGGAATTCTTTCTCGAATAAATCCGCTTTGCGCGCGAGGCCCGCGAGATCGAGCCGCGTGCCTTCCGACGCGCGAATTTGAAAGATGGCTCTGCGCCCGGCGATCTGTATGTCCACGCCGGCGATCCGCTGCGCGTGCTCCGATTCCAGCTTCTCGGCTATGCGCAGCAATGAGGTGAGCAGGCGAACCTGCCGCCGCCGAGCGCCGTCCAACGACGCATAGGACGCGTGCTCCAGCTGCGGCTCCGACTTGCAGTTATGGTAGCGCACGAGCGCCGCCACCATGTCGCGCCGCCAGCCGCGCAAGCCCGGCACTTGCCCGTTGCGGATCAGGTATTCGCCGTGGCGGTGGTGCGATTTGTTGTGCACGAAATGTCCCACGTCGTGCAGCACCGCGCCCAGTTCCAGCGCCAGCCGCGCGTCGGGCCCCATTTCATGAATCGGGCGCAATTGATCGAAGAGCGCCAGCGCCAGCCGCGTTACGTGCTCGGCATGCTCCGCGTTGTAATCCAGGCGCCGCGCGAACCAGCGCGCGCCGGCCAGCAGTTCCTCGGCGCGGCCTTTTTCCTCCGCCGACGCAACTCCGCCGGAATATTGCGCGGCGACGAGATCGAGCAACAGCCCTTCGCGCACGCCCACTCCGGGGACCAGCATCGAGCGCAGCCCGAGCCACTTCGCCACCGTGGTGATGATGATCGCGGCGATGCCCATCACTTCCGCGCGGTCCTTTCGCACGCGAAACGTCCGCATCCGGCCGGGAACGTCGAGGCTGATCAACCGCCAGGTCTGGTCTTTCAGGAGCCGCACGTTGATTGTTGGGGATTTGCCGACGAGCGGGCCCGCCGCGAGACGCACCAGCGCTTCGGCATTTCCGCCGCAGGCGACGCTGATCGCGCGCGAAAGGTTCGGAGGCGAAGGCATCGCGCTGCGCAGCAGCGACATTACATGGTGGCGCAGGCGCCGCGCGGTGTCTTCGTCTATCGCGCCATCGATCGAATAGGTTTCCATCAGACGGATGGTGCCCAGCGGCAGCGCGACGCGATGCCGGAGCGTGCCGCGCTCGTAGAAATTCANNTCCTCGCTGCTGATCACTTCAAGTTCAATTCCGGTCTTGCGCCGGATGCGCTCCATCAGGCGCCGGTAGTTGCGGACCTCGCGCGCCGCTGCCGTGGCGACGGCGCGGTACGACGTCACATGATAGTGGTCCATGCGATCTCGAAAATGGCGGAAGGCGCGGACCGCGCGGGTGATCGTTTTCTCATCCAGCAGGCGGCGCGTGAAGGCGTTGTGGCCCAGGCGGACCGGGGCGCGTTCGCTTTCCAGGATCTGGATGTGTTGCGGAGAGGTAGCGCGCGCGATCGCCAGGCGGATCGCGTTCGATCCGGCGTCAATCGCGGTCAGTTGGACGGGAGCAGCCAATCTTAGCGCCAGAGATGCGCGAGCGCGTGCGAAGGCTCGTATTTCGTGCTGTGAATCCCAAGCTGCGATGCGATTCGTTTGCGCAGCAGGCCGTTCACTTTCGAGACGTTTGCCTCGCCATCCAGTTCAATGAAGCCGTGCCGCTTCGAAAGATATTCGAATTCCCGCTTGATCATGGACTGGTAGCGAATGAAGGACTGGAACAAATCGTTCGAAAGCGACATGTCGCGGCCCGACTCCCAGTAGCTGATCGTCTGCGATTTCTTGAATTCGCGGTCGAAGGCCACTTCGGGCCGCACGTTGAGCCAGAAAGTCAGGTCCGGCCGCAGCGCGATATCGTAAATTCCGTGCAGATAGTCCCGGCCGATTCCGCGGACCGCCGCGCGCGCGATCAGCGTGAAGATATAGCGGTCGGCGAGAACAATCAATCCCGAACGCAGCGCGGGCAGAATGCGCCGTTCGAGCTGGTCGAAGAAATCCGTGCTGTACATCAGCGCGAGCGTGGTGCGCGTCACCGCGTTTTCGGCCAGCAGTCCGTCAATATCCTCGCCCACCAGGAACGACCGGCGCAGCCCCATCGTCTCGACCGCAAATCCCTCGCCCTCCAGCCATTCGGTGAGCAGCGAGATCTGCGTCGAGCGGCCGGACCCGTCCGTGCCCTCCACCACAATCAGGCTGCCGCTCAGGTCCTCCGTGCGAACGCCCGGCAGCGGCATTCCGTAAAACCGCGAGGATCCGTTGGCGGAGCCGTTCTTGCTTTTTTTCGAGCGCTTCGAGGGATGGCCGTTCGATCCCGCGCCTGCATCGGAATGGGAGCGCGGCGTCATTTTTTCTTGGGCGCAAACTGTTTCAGGTCCACGCGCTCGCCCAGAAGCTGGCGCATCAGCTTCTGCAGCTTGTTCACGCGCACGGTGCCATCCATCAGCACGAAGTGGTCCGTGTCCACCATCTGGTCGTAGTGGGTCAGGATTTTTTCCTGGAAGATGCGGAAGCTCTCCGCGCGATCGAGTGAAATCCCGAGGTCCATCCCGGCCTCGTAATATTTCAGCTTGGGGCGCCCGGCGACGATCCGGTTGACGGCCACGTCCAGAGGCGCGCGAAAATAAAAAGTGATGTCCGGCACCGGCGCGAAGCTATAGAGGTTGCGAAGCCAGTGCGGAGAGCAGCCGCGGGCCGCGTCGCGCGCAAACGCCGTGTAAACGTAGCGGTCGGCGAGCACCAGGTATCCGCCGTGCAGCAGCGGCAGGATTTGCCGTTCGCAGCGGTCGGCGAAATCGGCTGCGTGCAGCAGCGAGAAAGTCGTCGGCGTCAGCAGCCGCCGCTGCTTTCCGCGCCGCGTCGCCGATTTCACCAGCGGCGACGAATTCCACTCCGTGAAATGAATCCGGTAGCCGCCGATTTCAAGCCAGCGCTTCAGCAGGTAGAGCTGCGTGCTTTTCCCCGAGCCGTCAATTCCCTCGACCACCACCAGCGCGCCCGGGTAGGGGCGCTTAGCCGCGGCGGCGGCCCGTTCCGGCACGGGATGTGGAGCGATAGAAATTTCAGGAGTGACGGTAGCCATGTGGGAACGCCCAGATACAAACGGTTTATGATACTTCGGAAACTTGAACGCGGCGTGAAAAAAGTGTTACGTCCACATGACCAGTGAATTCAGCGGCTTACAGCCATGCCCCGCGGATTTGAGGAGGCTAGGTCCGTCGTGGCGGACGCCCGGCAAACGTACTTGGCATCGCCCCGCCCATCGCAGCCTGCGGTTCTTGTAGCGGGCGGTACGCCGTGCCCGGCGCCGATGCCTGGCTACGTCTCGGCATTTTATCGCCAGATTGTCGTTCTTGCGGAATGTGGTAGCTTTAACGCCGCCATGCAACTGACTCTACAATCCCAGAACGTGGGAGCCGTCGTCGTGGTTCGATGCAAGGGCCGCATCGTCAGCGGTGACGAGGTGCGCTTTCTTCAACTCGAGTTGGACAAACTCACCGGGCTGACCAAGAACGTTGTTCTGCAGCTTGCCGACGTGACCTATGTTGATAGCGGCGGCCTGGGTGCGCTGGTACGCATTTTTGGCGTGCTTCGAGCCGACGGAGGCGATCTCAAGCTTTGCCAGCTTTCGCCATTTGTCGTTCAGGTTCTTCAGGCCACGAATTTGCTCGGCGTGTTCCACCCGTACGCGTCGGAGAAAGAAGCGGTCGAAGCATTTTCCGCGCGCCCACCGTCTCCCGAAAACGTACCCCACGCATCCAGCACCAGGGTCGTCTGCCTCGACACCTCGCTCGATCTTCTCGCGTACCTGAAAATCCTCCTGCAGCGGTCGGGTTATGAAGTCTTCACCACGCGATACCCTTCCGACGCCGTCGCGCTGGCAGTCGGCACGAAACCTCGCGTGGTTGTCTGCGGTCCGGGAATGAGCGCGAACGAATCGGTAATCGAGAAATTCCGCGAGAGCGCTCCGAATGCGCGGCTCCTGCATCTGCCTCCCGATTTTTCCACTTCGGAGGCGGACCAGGCGGGATCGGATTTGGTTAACCGCCTCCGCTCGCTCCTCGCGGCTCAGGCATAACTCGCCGTGTCATCTTAGCAACGCGAATCAGCGCACACATCGCATTCAATGTTTACGAACCGCCGCCGAGGCTCCTGCCTCCATATCGGCGGGAACCTCATCGCGTCGCGTTGCACAATCACCTGAGCTACTGACCCGCATAGGTTGCTGTCGGCGCCGGGTAAGCGTAGTCCTGGTTGTAAATGAACTCTAATCCGCGGTTATCGCCTGGGTAGTACCACGTCCGAAGCGCCTCGGGCGAATCGCCGGAGCGCTCGTCAAGGCGAAACAAAGTATCGTCAGTTGCGATTCGGCGGTATCGCGAGACGGTCTGGACGGTGGCGAAGACGAAACTCTGGTCCGCATTCATAATCTGCACCAGATTACGGCTGTCGCCCAGGTTGACCAGCTTGAAGACGTAAGTCCCGGGCGGCAGAATCTGTCCCGGTATTTCCACCGCATCGGCGAATGTGACCACTGTTTTCCTATCCCAATTATCTGCTCTGGCGCTGGTGCCAAGAGCGGCGCAGAGTATTGCCGCACATAAAGCAAGTTGCAGCGTTCGGATATTTCGCATGTTTGTTCCCTCCTTTGAAAGTGGGCCGGGGGAAGATTTGCGCTGGGGTTTTTCCCGCACTAGCTTTCAGCGGCTGGCCCGATTCGCATCAGCGGCTGGGATCGGGAAGATTCCAGGCCGTGACTACGAGCAAGATGCTGCCGAGTAGAAAGAGCAATGAAACCGCTCGACGTTGGTTCACGACTTCTTTTTCATTTGACATGGCACCTTCCTTGACTGCAGGAGGACTGGCCCATCCGACTGCGGTTGCGCGATTGATTCGGCGGTCCTTTCAAGATCCGCTAACGCCCTATCAATGTCCGACCACAATCGCTGCTGCACTGCGCCCTCGGTGGTCCTTGCGACTCGAATAATCCAGCGCAGCGTCGCCTCCTTGACGGTCAGCCCCTCGAGCGCTTCGCGAATGCGTCTCCGTTCCATCAGCAAGCCGGGATACGGCGCATCCATCAGATCGTTGATCGCATTTCCCAGGTCCCGCAGCCGGACCTCAATATCGTGCTCGGCCCATATCTGCTCGGTGCGCGGGAGATGCAAAACCCTTGCCGGTTCCTGCGCGTGAATCGCGTTCCTCATGACTCCCTCCTTTCTGGTTGTGAGGGCTGGGAATGATGAACGCCCTGGGACTCTTCGAAGGCGTGAATTCCTTGGAAGAGTCCCTTGAATTAAGCCAACGCACGAAGCGCGGCTACTTGCCCACGGTTACGCTGACCGCCATGTTGTTGCCGCTATCCTCGCGGTAGATCACATCGGCGTTCGCGCCGGCTTTCAATTTCCCGTCCACGGTGGTGTTTTCATCAATAATGAACATCATCGTTTTGTTGTCGTTGCTCACCTGCTGTAAATGTTCGCCCGGCACAGCCGTGCCCGCGCTCGTGACCAGCGTGAACGAATTATGTTGGACGGTCGAAATTGTTCCCGCCACGGATTGCAGCTGCACGCTGCCTTTTGGCGCGTCTTGATTCGACGCGGCGCTATGCGTGGCGGCTGGCGGCAATGCCCACGTGCCAACGGTCAGCAGAGCGCCGGATATGATGGAAACCCCTATTCGCCCTAGCTTATTCATCGCTACCTCCTCCTTTGAAATTCCGCTGCACAGTGTGTAGGGGCAATGAGCCTGCCAAAGGCGCAATTTAAAATCGCGGGGCGGCCATGCTCAACCACACGTTGAAGTTAGGGGCGACCGAGAGCCGGAGGTGCGGCGGCACGCGGCGGACGCGGACCCGGCAATCTCTGCACGATGCCGTCCCTATTTTCCCAGCGGCCCGCGAACGAGGCTCTACGCGAAGCGCAGATCATGCAAGCGGAAGTACTAAGTGATTTGCGGTATGCGCGAGATCTATTGGTGAAGTTGGTTTCTAAAATTAATTCGGCGCGATCGCTGACGGCTCGCTTGCCTCGGTCGTGGCATTTGACGCGGACTTGCCGCCACTGTCGCCCGGGAAATCGGAGCCCAGAAACGCCGTGAGAGTGTAAGCCTGCCCGCGATCCACCAGGCCCGTGACCAGCAGTTCGTAGCGGAATCCCTCCGGGTGGCTTGCGGATCTCAGCAGCGCGAGCAGCCCGCGCACCTCGGCGTCGCCATGGACCACCACCTGATCTCCCGATGCGACCGGCGACACCACCACGCCGCGAAACGGACTCCCATCGCGGTTCACGGCCGAATCAATGGCGTCGAGCATTTTCACGCGCAGCACCGTGCCCTTCGGCAGCGCGTCCAGCGCGTCCCCGGCGATCGCCTTCAATCGAGTCTGCAAACGAAAGCTCAGGATCGTTCCCGCGGGGAATCGGAGCGGCGCGATGTCGGAGCTTTGTGCGCGAGCCGCGACCGTCGGCAGCCCAAGGGCGCATACGAGTAGCGCGAGAAAACGATGCACGGCGAAACCCCTCCCGATGCAGCAAAAGTGAATAACAAGTTTCAGGCGGCAGCCGTCGCCAAGTCAATGTCCAACCTGTGCGACAGTTCGTCAGACGAGCAGCGTTCCTCCGTCCACGTCAATCACGGCGCCGGTCATATACGTCGCCGCCATCATGGTCAGCACGACCGCCGCAATTTCTTCCGGCCGGCCGGGCCGCGGGATGGGCTGCCGCTGCGTGAATGATTTGAGCATCGCCTCCCGCGTGTCCTCCGGCAGGCCGGCCCACAATTCCGTATCCACCACTCCCGGCGCGATCACGTTCACTCGCACCGGCGCCAATTCCACCGCGAGCGCCCGCCCGAGCCCCTCGACCGCCGCGTTTATCGCCGTCAAAGCGGGCGCGCCCGCGCCCGGCTTGCGCGACGCCACTCCGGAGAAAAGCACCACCGAGCCCGTCGCCGACATGCGCGCGGCCTTGATCGCCGCATATTGTCCCCAGAATTTGCTGGCCATCGAAGCCTGCGCGTCCGCAATGGAAAGTTTTCGGAACGCCGCGATGTGCACTTCGTTCCCGGGAAGTATCAGGTGGTCAATTTCCCCGGCCGCCTCGAAGAACGCGCGCACGGACTCCGCATCGGTTAGATCAACCACACGCCCCTGAACCTGCCCTTGCGCCCCGAGCAGAGCCACCGTGTCGTCCACTCGTTTTTTGTTGCGCGACCCGACCGTCACCCGCGCGCCCGCTGCCGCCGCCTGCTGCGCAACAGCCCGCCCGATCCCCGACGTGCCGCCAATCACGACCACATGCTTGTTCGCGATGCTCTCCAATGGATTGCTCCCCTTCGATGAACTGGTCGTCTTCAATGTACCGCTCAAGGGCATGCCTCCAAATGAATCCGAGTTTGAGATGACACGACCGCCTCGCCGTTATATCCCACCACGCCAGAAAAAGCTGCCTTTTGCCGAGTGCCCATCCTAGCTTTGTAGGTCGCGGCTTCAGCCGCGACATAAAACCCGGGTGAACGTCGTACCTTGCTGCCGCAGGCCGTCGCGAAGGCCGGCTGGCCGCAGCGATCCCGCGCGCGGCTCGCTGCGGCCAGCTTTGCCGTGTGGTTGCCTTTGTAGCGGCCGCCTCGCATTTTAGGCGGGCGCATTTGGCCGGTGGCCCACTCTTAGGCGCTTGGCATTTCGCTAAATCCATTCGCCAACGAGCAAATCACACCCGCGTTATTTCAAGTCGAGTAAAACATTTGAGGGCGCCGCACGCCTTGCTCTCCGAAAGGGTGCGGCTTTCGCCCTTGCCGGTGGGTGGGGCAGACGCTCACCCGCAGTCCACAGGCGCGATCCCTTGCGCCGCGTTCCGCATTGTGGCAGCGTGGATATAGAGGCGCACAGTGCGAACTTTGAAGTCGGCAACGGCAGCATCGAGACGGTCCCGAAGCCTCGGGACGCGGCGCTCGCGAACGCGCGAACTCGCGCTCGTCGCCGTGTGCCTAACGCACGCCGGGCCGATCCGTTCGCGACAACTGGCGGCCGCTCGGACTTTGCGCCGGACCCGACGATCAGTCACACTCAAAACGTCATGTCGCGACGGCGCACTCTGCCGCACGACCCACGGAATTCCAGCCACCAGCCACTCGTCCCTAGTCACCAGGCCGTTTCTACCCGTCACTGCTAGCCGAGTAGAATTGCCCCTAACTCTCTCAAAACAAAGAACGGCAATGCGTTCTACTCGTCACTCGAACGAGGGGGGCGCCGGAGCCCGATTGGAGGCGAAAATCTAAATGGCGACCAACTTCAGCAAGGAGCTCCTGGTCACGCCGGGCAAGAAAGTAAACCTCGGCAAGTGGAATCCCGAGGACACGCTCGGCTGGGACAAGGGCCATAAGACGTCGGCGAGCCTCGATAAGGCGTGCCAGCGGCTCGACAAGCTGCAATACCTGCTCTACGCCGAGCACAAGCGCGCGCTCCTGGTCGTCCTGCAAGGGCTCGACGCGGCCGGCAAGGACGGCACGATCCGGCACGTGATGTCCGGCGTGAACCCGCAGGGATGCACCGTGACGCCGTTCAAGACGCCGTCCGCGGAAGAAATGGAGCACGATTTCCTGTGGCGCATCCACAAGGCTGTTCCCGAGTACGGCGACATCGGAATCTTCAATCGCTCTCACTACGAAGACGTCCTCATCGTGCGCGTCCACAATCTGGTGCCCAAGGACGTCTGGTCGCGCCGCTACGATCAGATCAACGAGTTTGAAGAGCTGCTGCACGACAACAACGTGAAGATCGTGAAATTCTTTCTGCACATCAGCAAGGACGAGCAGAAGAAACGCTTTCAGCAGCGCATTGACGATCCCGACCGCCGATGGAAAATCTCCGAGGGAGATTTCGCCGAAAGAAAATTCTGGGACGAGTACACCGCGGCCTACGAGACCGTCCTCGCGAAGTGCAGTACCGATCACTCTCCCTGGTACGTCATACCGTCGAACAAAAAATGGTTCCGGAATCTCGCCGTTTCTCACATCATCGTCGAGACGCTGGCGGACATGCACATGAAATTTCCGGCGCCCACGGTGGACGTGAAAAAACTGAAATGGAAATGAACGCGGAATCTCGGGAGGCTCGAAGCGCATGAGAAATTTCATCGTGGGAATATTGTTTACGCTGATCGTGCTGATCGTGGGCGGGTGGTGGTGCGTCAAGCAGGGTTACATGAACTTCGCGGCGGACCAGAAGCCGTCGTTCGTCGAAGAAAAAGTCGCCATGACCGCGGTGGACGCTTCGATGGATCGCCGCGCAGGCGACGCGAAGAATCCGGTCGCGCCGACGGAAGAAAATATCGCCGCCGGCGCCAAGCTTTATCTCGACCACTGCGCCGGCTGCCACGGCGTGCCCTCGAATCCCGATAGCACTTTCCCCCGGTCGTTCAATCCGCCGGTGCCTGAATTTTTCAAGGACGCGCCGGACATGTCCGACAGCCAGAATTTCTACGCCATCCAGCACGGCATCCGCTGGAGCGGAATGCCGGCGTGGAACAAGATTCTAAGCGACGCGGAGATCTGGCAGATCGCGGCGTTCCTGGACAACGTCGAAAAGCTTCCACCCGCCGCCCAGGGAGTCTTCGAGCCGGACGCAGGGGCCGCACCGGCGCCCCCGCCGAAGCCCATGACGATGCCCATGTCTCACTAGAATTGTGTGCTGGGATTTAAGGACTGCGTTGCTCGAGAAGACGGGTCCTATGCGCTCAGGACCCGCTCCCCGAAGCGTGCGCTGCGCGTTTTTTCCGTAGCGTGAAGCGCGTTGTTTAAGGCAATCGGTCCGAACTCGGACGGCCTCATCAGATCCGATCGCCGCTCCAGATTGATCGCGTCGGCTTCGGAATTCCCGATGCGCAGGACCCCGGCGGCGCGCCGCGCCAATTCGGCGCGGTTTTCGACGCCGAACTTGGTCAAGAGCGACGAGATGTGAAATTTTACAGTTCGTACCGTGATGTTGAGCAGGGAGGCGATTTCCTTGTTGGCTCGGTTGCACATGACGGACTGTAGAATCTCTTTTTGCCGGGGGCTGAGGGTGGACGGACCTGCCGCCGCTCGCCCATCCTTTAGGAGCTCCTTGGCGCGAGACACCAGGCGGTTCCCCAGCGTCGTTGCCGCCGGAACCAGGACCGCAAAATCACTGGGGTCCGACCCGCCGACCAGGCACTGCACGGCCAGCAAGCCAGCCATTCGCTCGATGATGTAGTTTGGATCGGAGTTTGATTCGGTGTGAAACCGCGCCGCGCCGGTGGATTTCTCACAAAAAACAAACACGTTGGGTGGGTTGGACTCGTGTTTTTTCCTCTGCGGGACTAGCTTTGGAAATGCACGGACTCTTTTCACTATGGGCCTCTCCGTCCTTGCCCAGGGCTGTGCTGGGCAAAGAGTATGGGTTTTACCTGCTCTAGCAATTTAAAGCTGCTGGGTCGTACCGGTCTCAAAACGGGATCTTCCCCGCCCCAAATGGAAGATCGAAACTGCCATGTTCAGAAATTACGTGCGCGTGGAAAACGGGACTGACCAAGCGACATGGCAGATGGGGTGCCAACGTTCGTCTCATTTTAAGACATGCCTATTGAACCAGATGCGAGAGCGTTAACTTACAGTGAAACCCGTATCATATGTAGAAACTGCCTTGGTGCGGGAATTTTTTCGCTAATTTTAGATTTCCACAGGGAACTTTCCCACTCGCGCGTGATGCGCTCGTGACTTCGTCGACGCTGGCATCAAGTCTCGTTATAATCCGTGCGAATGAATCGTGCGGAGAGAAAATGATCGGCAAGATTTATGAGTGAGGCGAGGTGACTAGTACGCTCAGGACGATGCGGAGCGCCTTAATGTTGGCCGCGCTTGCGGCTTGCCTGGCGATTCTAATCCCCGCGGCGCTCGGGCAGAACCCTCCGATCAATCCGCCGCCGGGCTTTGGCCAGGTCCCGCAGGGCGCGGGCGCGTGTTCGGTGGAAAAGTCCTGCGCCGATCTCGCTCCCCTGATGATTCGGAGCGCGCTGGGCCCTTCGCCGCTCAAAGACAACTTACGGACGCTTACGGGTTCGACCGGCGGGAGCGTCACGGGTTCACCCGCAGCGGGCCGGGCAGTGGCGTGGGCGGTCGAGGCGCTGCGCCGCGCGGGCGTGGACGAAGTGCACACGGAGAAGTTCACGGTCAATCGCGCGAGCGGTCCGGTGGAATTCGAAAACGTGGTGGGGCAAATCCGCGGGCGCGAAAAGCCGGATGAGTTCGTGCTGCTTGGCGCGCACCTGGATTCGCGGAATTTGGGAACGGAGGCGCTCGACAACGGATGCGATGTCGCGATGGTGATTGACGCGGCGCGCGTGATTCATGCTTCGGGAAATATTCCGCGACGGTCCATCCGGTTTGTGCTGTTCACCGGCGAGGATCGGGGAGAACGGGGCTCGCGAGCCTACGCGCTCGCGCACCGAGCGGAACTCGACCGGATGGTCGCAGCGATCATCTACGAGTCTGGCGCGGGACACATGACCGGCTATTCGCTCAGCGGACGGAAAGACCTTCTGGCAGGGGCGCGCGAAGCCATGGAGCCGCTGAAATCACTCGGGCCGACAGAGTTCACCTTCGAAGCGCTCGGACGCGCGGATGATCTTGATTTCGTGCTCGAAGGAGTGCCGACGCTGGTGGCGAATCGCGATGCTGCGAATCAAGTGCTGAACGATGGCGCCGCTTCGGGCGCGCTTGACAAGGCGAACATCAGCGAACTGAAACGCAACGTTGCGATTGCGGCGGTGACCGCTTACGCCCTGGCCGACGCTGCCGCGCGAATCGGGCATCGGCAAACGCGCGCCGAAGTCGGGCAACTGCTGAAGGACTCGGGCCTCGAGGAGACTTTGAAGACGGAGGGCGCGTGGACCGAGTGGGAAAAAGGCGAGCGCGGCCGCCAGCCGTAGCTTCCATCAGGCACTTCCGCGTCATACGGTCTTCGGGCCGCCACAAGCGTCACGTATAATGAGCGAACCATGGCGATGCCCCAGCGTGCCAGTGCCGGAGAGATTTCCGCGGCGGCGGAGAAGCCGCGGCGGGTTCTCGCCGTGGATTATGGCCGCAAGAGAATCGGCCTCGCGCTTTCGGACGCGCTAGGGCTGACCGCTCAACCGCTCGCGATCCTGATGCGTGTGAACCGGCAAAACGATCTCCGGCGGCTTCGAGAGGCTTGCCGAACACACGGCGTCACGCATATTATCGTCGGCCACCCGCTACACATGACTGGCGAGGCGGGAGAGATGGCGGACGAGGCGGCGCGGTTTGCGGCGCGCCTTGAGAAAGAGATCGGCATCGGCGTGGAACTTGTGGACGAGCGGCTGACGAGCTGGGAAGCGGAGCAGACGGTTGCGGAAACGAAATCGTCCGCGCGGCGGCGGAAGCCGCTGGATGACGTAGCTGCCGCGATTCTACTGCGCGACTACCTGGAACGAACACGCGGCGTGGCGCGCGGCGCCGCCGCGGAGAAGGCTTAACCGGAATGAAGCGGCTCGGCTTCCTCGCGCTCCTGTTGATTGCCTCATTGGGCGGCGGCGCCAGCTGGCTCGATTCGCAGCTCAGCCGTCCTTACCGGGGTCACCGGCCCGAAAAAGTCTTCGTGGATATTCCGCACGGCACTTCGCGCTGGGGCGTGGCGGAAATTCTGCGGCGCAACGACGTGATACGCAGCCGATTGGCGTTCGCGCTTTTCAGCGACTGGCATTTCCGCAAGCGTTTGCAAGCCGGCGAATATTTCTTCGACCATCCAGTCAACTCGCGGGAAGTGTTCTGGAAAGTCGCGCGCGGCCAGATATATGTCCACACCGTGACGGTGCCGGAAGGGTGGACGATGTTCGACATCGCGGCCGAGCTGGACCGGCAGGGCGTTTGCAAGCGGGAAGATTTTTTGGCCGCGGCGCACGATACGTCGCTGATCGCGGACCTGGCGCCGCAAGCGACCAGCCTGGAAGGTTTTCTTTTTCCCTCGACGTACGAATTCACCCGCCGGGCCACGTGCGACTCCGCGGTGAAGCGCATGATCCAGAATTTCCGCGCCGTCTGGGAAACGCTGGGGGCCGAGGGCGCGCCGCAACAGTTTCCGGGGAATCTCGCGCTGGTGCAATTGGTGACGCTGGCGTCGCTGGTCGAACGGGAGACGCCGAAGGCTGAAGAGCGGCCGCTGGTGGCCGGCGTGTTCTACAATCGGCTGCGCCTGGGCGACCCTCTGCAATGCGATCCGACGGTGCAGTACGCCATGGAGCTGGCGGGCCATCCCGAGAAAAATGTGCATGCCGTGGATTTGCGCGTGGATTCGCCTTATAACACGTACGAACATCGCGGCCTGCCACCGGGCCCGATTGCGAATCCCGGCGAAGCGTCGCTTCGAGCAGCCCTCGCGCCGACGACGACCGATTACCTCTACTTTGTAGCCAACGACGAGGGCGGCCATGCTTTCAGCCGCACGCTCGCGGAGCACAACCGCAACGTGGCGCGCCTGCGCAAGCTGCTGGCTCGTGATACCGCCGTCGTTGATCCAGCATCCAAGAAAGCGCAGCACTGAGGCCGCTCGTGACTCCCAGCCATTCCAACAAAAACCCCTCCGGCGAATCCTCCACCAAGAAGGATTTGATTCTGGAAGCCGCGCAGGGCCTGGGCAAGCCGCGCTTTACTCCCGCCGAGATCGAGCAGATCCGGCGGCAATTGATTTCCCAACTGGGCGCATCGGCCGGGAAGACATCCGCGGATTATGTGGTGAGCGTGCTCGAGGAAGCCGGGATGCGCGTGGTATGGTCCACGCGATCGGACACGGAAGGGCGCTACGAGGAAGAGTTCACCGACCTGCTGCATTTCTCGACGTTCACGGAAGCGGAGATGTGCCTGGTGCGGCTCGACGAGTTGCTGCGAAAGTTTTCAGTCGAGGGCGAGCGCAACGCGGCCGAGCGAGTGCGCGAGGTGGCGCGACTCGGGCGTCGGCGCGCGGAGATGATCTCCCGGAACCACAAAGTGGAAGCCGAAAACCGGGCGCAAAAGGAAGAGGCCGCCCACTGGTTCGCGATTTGGCTCGAGACGCCCGACGCATTTTTCGACTGGCTCGAAGTGCGGAAACAATCTCCAGAATTCCAGAAGAAGTTCCCACACGCATTCGACGACGAGGAATAGATGTACCTGCTCGATATCGAACCGCTCGATCTTGGCGCGGACGTGCGTTCCGTCGGACTCGAGCTGGTGGGCGCGGATGAAAACCGCGAGCCGGTGCGCGGGGCCGATGCCGCGCGCATCTGGAGCCGGGTGCTGCAAGCGACCGCCGGGCAGGAAGCGTGGGCGCTGGATTTCTTCAGCCACGTAGATCGCGTGCGCGACTTCTGCAAGTTGCACGATATTGCCTACCGGGAAGCCAACCAACGTTCCATCGTGGTCCCGGCGCCGGAGCCGGCTGCACTGGAATCCCTGCTCGAGCGTTTTGAAGCGGAGACATTTGGAGCGCGCGCCGGCGCGTTGGTTGCCCCGGGCGCGCCCGCCGATTCGGTGCTCGAGGGAGAGCTGGCGCGCCGCGGTGTGGATGCCTATCGGGCAGCCTATGCAAATTATTTCTTCTGCGCGGTCTGCGCATTCGAAGATGGGTCACTGGTTCTGCTCAGCGAGAAGCTCTGGGCCAGCGAAGTGATTCGCCGCGTGCGCCCGGCGATCAAGGGGCTGGAAGTGGAGGTGCGCCTGCCCAATTGACAGTGCCCCCGCATGGATTCGCCCGCGACCTTAGCCCGTTAGTACCATTTCCCCCGCCATTGGTTCCAGTACACTTAATTGGATATCCAGGAGATATGCCCCTGCAGCGTGAACTAACTGTGACCTCTGAGTCCATCATTCCGAATGCCCGCGCGTTCGTGCGGAGTCTTAATGTACTTCTTAAGTACACTCGGCTCTATGGTTTAGACCACCTTCGATCGGCCGGGCAGTTTGAGATCAGCTGGAATGAGCTGGAGCAGGCGGTCCGGACGGCCGGGCAAGGTGGNNCGCAGCTTTGCAGACCTCCTCAACGCCGCCGGCGTGGCCAGCATCAGTTTCCTCCCCAGCGTGGAGCGGGACGAGTTTGGCAGTCTGGTGAAGGCGTTCCTGGAATCCAGCGGCCCGAAGGCTGGCCCGCTGACCGATCGCCTGCAGCACTATTTCGGCAATCGCGAGGCGGCGGGAATCCGCGTGAACGAGATTCGATTTGTTGCGGAGGATGCGGGCTTCTCCGAAGCGCGCGTCGCGGCGCAATTGACGGCGCGAACCCTCGGCGCCGACGCCGATATGATCCAGGATTGGTTTCGCAGCCCCGAGAAAATGATTCAGTTGATCGCCGCGGCCGAAGGCGCGCACGGCGGCAACGGCGGATCCGGAAAAGGTCAGGGCCCGGGCGGCCAGGGAAACGGTGCGGGTTCGGGTAGCGTGTACTCCGGCGGTTTGGGTATCAACACCGGAACCGGCACCGGAGGGGGCACAGGCGGCGGAACTGTTGCCGGCGCGCCGAACGTAGACCCGAAAGATCTCCCTCAACTCGGCGAAGCGGAAATGCACAGCCTGCTGCGGCTGCTCGCGCAGTTTGGCGAAGCCGCGCATACGGGCACGAAGGGCGGCCCATCGCCCGACCAGATGGCGTGGCAACTCAAGCTCGCCGCGCTTCCGCAAAACGCTCAGGTGACACTGCGACAGGCGCTGGCGACCGTCGCGGCCAAGACTCCCGCTGCAAAAGTGGACGAGACCGTGCTGCTGAAGCTGGCGGAGGATTTGGCGATTCGCTTCGCGCTCGATCGCTTTCAGCGCGGCGAAGTCCGAGTCAACGCCGTTCGCCAGATGCTCGACAAGATGGGGCACGAGCTGGGGACGCTGCGCAAGCTGCTGAAGGCGCGCGAGGACAAGATGGTCAGCGCGGGCCTTTCGGTCGAATCGCATGCGGACGTGCTCGACCGGCAGTTCTGGGCAGCGGTGCCGGAATCGGGCAAGCGCGCGGTGCTGACTTCCACGGAAGCGTGGTGCATTCCGCCGCGAAACGTACAGCAATACGTGGAAGAACTTCTCGGACGCGGCGAAGCAGATGCCGCCGGAGACGTGCTGCTGAAATATGCGTCGTGCGTGCGAAACAAGGACGCCGGAGCGCGCAAGAAGGCCGCCATCGGACTGGGCCAGTTAGCCGAACTCTATAGCAAGGGAGCGAGCCAGCGTTTGCAGGACGCGCTCGCGCAAATCGGCCAGCAATTGGCCGCTGAGAAAGACGCGGAGCTGCAAACTCTGCTGAGCGCGGCCTTCGTGCGGCTGAGCCAGGAAGCGGCGTCACGCCGTTATTATCGCGCGATGCAGCAAGCGCTCGACTCGATTGCCGACCTTGAAGAGCAGCGTCCCACATGGGCGCAGAGCCTGCGGCCGCGGCTGGGAGTCGAGAACCGGATTTCGGAATTCGTCGAAGAAGCGCTGACGGCCGAGGCGATGCCCGAGGGCCTGGTGGGTGTGCTGATGCGCCTCCCGCAAGGCGCGGGCGAACATCTCGCCGTGCGATTGGCGCGCTCCGGGCGGCGCAGCGAGCGCGAAAACGTCGTCCAACTCGCAAAGGCAGTCGGCAGCGCGTGCGCGAGATACCTGAAAGAAGTGCTGAAGTCCGAACCGCCGGCGAAGGCCGCCAGCGTTGTCGGGCTGCTGAGCCGGCTGGATGCGCCGGGGGTGGAGGAGCTGCTGCCGCAACGGCTGCGCCACGGCGGGCGCGCGTTTCACGACGCCGTCGTGCGCCAGCTTTCGATCGCGGGAGCGCCCGAGCGCGGGCAGCTGCTTACAAATCTCATCGAGTTGTTCGACCCCATGGTGCTGCCGCTGGCGCTCGACGAGATCGGCATGTGCGCCGATCCGGAAACAGCGCCGAAGCTGCTGCGGCTCGCCGAGGGAGATATTCTGCCGCAGGGGTCTGAATACCTGCGGGTGAAGGCGATCGAGGCGCTGGGCCGGATGCGCGCGACCGCCGCCGCCGGGCACTTGCGGCGCTTTGTTGAAACTCGCAAGGCGTTCGGCTGGGCCTACCCCGAGGAAATTCGGACGGCCGCTGCGCAGGCGCTGATCAAGCTCGATCCGGAATGGATGCAGGCGTTCCTGCCGCAGTCGGGCCTTGATGAAAAGGTGATGGCGCTCGCGCCGCTCGATCCGATTCCCGGTCGCGACGTGGTGCGGCATCGCCGGTACCGCCGCATTAGGTTGCCGCGCAACGTGCCTGCGGTAATTACTTCGGCGCGTGGAAAATACTCGTCGGCGATCAGCGTGCTGAGCCTTGAGGGCGGCCTGCTGAGCGGCGACGTCCAGCTCGCCGTGGGCACCGAAGCCACCCTTAAGATTCCCGCCGGACTGCGCTCGA
This sequence comes from Acidobacteriota bacterium, assembly GCA_003166795.1. GTDB lineage: Bacteria > Acidobacteriota > Terriglobia > Acidiferrales > UBA7541 > Palsa-295. The sequence goes on from PMUS01000100.1 coordinate 76,106, forward strand.
TCAGCATGCAGGCCGTGGTGCGGTTCGTGCGCTCGCACCAGGCGGGATTCGAAATGGTCGGCATGGGCCTGGAAGACCGCGCGAAACTTCGGCGTCTGCTTGTCTCACTGGGGAGCCCCGACCCCGTCGCGCGCCCGATACGAACGGAAGAGTAAGTTCGCGAGCGTTACGCAGCCCCCTCACGCACTTTCGCAGGAAACCCCGCAGAAATTCGCCGCAAGATGCCCCGTCGCTCGTCCTCTCAGGTCTTGATCAGCAAAGTCGAAGAGAAATCCCCATCGTTCCAAGCGGTCAGGAAGCGGAGACCTTGTCCGATTCGGCGGGAACCATGGATGGAACGATCCGCCGGTGGGGCAGCAAGCTAAAAAACTTCTGGCGGCAGGGGTCGCAGCGATACGCGGGAAAACCAAGAAAGCGCTTTATCGTAATCAGCGTGCCCCGCTCGACGCGTTCCCGTGCCACGTGCTGGAGATCGAAATTCCCGCAACGCGGGCAGTGGGCGTAGCGCACGAAGGGAATCGCGACCGTCCAGGCATAAAACCGGACTTCGCACCCCTCGCATCGCCACGGGCGCAGACCGACCAGAGTGGCGAAGAAGTCGGAGACGCCACGGCGGTGTGAGCGCATGCAGTCGCCACTTCGGCATCGTGGGCATATCATCTCGCTGAATTGTCTCCGGTCACAGCGGGCCAGCATACCCAAAACCAATCACCGCGGCAAGTGCCTCCAGCACCGCGCGGTGTCGTATTTGTTAGTTGGCCGGGATCACGACGGGCACGCGACGGACGGTGTAAGATAACAGACGAAAGGAATACGAATGCCCGACTACACCGACGCGCACGCGCGCGCGGGAATCCGAACCAAGCTGCCCAAGCTCGATACCTGGCCGAATCAGTTTCCCGGCTACGAAATCACGATTCGCGTCCCGGAGTACACCTCGGTCTGTCCCAAAACGGGACTTCCGGACTACGGGGCCGTCACAATTCAGTACGAGCCCAAGAAACTCTGCATCGAACTAAAGGCTCTGAAGCTTTATTTGCTCGCTTATCGCAACCTGGGAATTTTCTACGAGAACGCCGTGAACCGGATGCTGGAGGATATCGTCGCCGCCGTTCGCCCGGCGTGGTGCCGCGTGACGGGTGAATTCACGCCGCGCGGCGGACTCACCACTACAGTCGAGGCGCGCTGGCCCCGGCGGAGTGGCAACACGGCTCGCTCGCGGGGATAGACTTCGCTCCCCGGCTCGGCGATAATCCAGCGAAACGGCGAGCGGAGTTCGCCGCCAAGGAGGCTCGATGAGTTTGGACACACCGAACGAGGTTCAGGTAGTCGAGACTGGAACTCTGCCGCGCTGGGTAACGGTGCTTTTCGTGGTGGCATTTGCTCTTGTCGCTTACTTGCTTTACGCGGGCTACGCAGAGCGGCAAGCCATGCACAAGAGCGAGGACGACGCCGCGCAGAAGGCGCAGGCGACGGCAGCGGAGCTCGACAAAACGAATTCGCGGATTGCCGACCTGAAAGGGCAACTGGATGTGATGTCGCAGAAGCTCGGGCTAACCGAAGACGAGCTGGCGCGCGCGCGCGGCCTCGCGCAGTCCGTTCGCACCGAACAGCAGAAGAGCGATCAGCAGTTCCGCCAGCAGCTTGGCGCTGTTCAGGCGGACACCACCACAAAGTTCGGACAGATTTCCACGCAGCTCAGCGGAACGCAGACGGACCTCAATTCCACGAAAGCCGATCTCGAAGCGACCAAGGGCGCCATGTCCAGCATGAAGGGTGACCTTGGCGTACAGAGCGGCCTGATTGCGCGGAATCACGATGAGGTGGACGAGCTCAGGCGGCTCGGAGAACGCGACATCTTCGAATTCACGCTCAGCAGAACGGCGAAGGCGCCCGAAAAGGTCGGTCCGATCCAGGTGCTGCTGAAGAAGACGGACACTAAGAAATATAAATACACGGTCAACGTGGTGGCGGACGATAAGAACATCGAAAAGAAGGACAAGACCGTGGGCGAACCGATCCAGTTCTACGTCCGTGGTGCGCGAGCGCCGTACGAAATCGTCGTGTTCGACGTCACCAAGGATTCGGCGAAGGGATATTTGAGCGCTCCGAAGTCCGCCACGGCTGCGCCACCTGCCGCGACGCCGCCGGGTAATTGACCGGAACACGCGCCGCAGCTGAAGCTTCGCTTTGCCCTTCGCGACTTGCGGGGATCGAAAGGTCCCCGCAGCACGCGTGGATGCGAGCAGCGTGCAATTTGATTGTCTCCTGCCGCAGGCCGCGCCGCGCGCTCCGGGCGTTTTCCTTTCTGATTCTCTCCGCTGTTTCGATTTGTGGCGCAGGCGCGCCTGCATGCCGCGCACAAGAGTCCGCCGCCCAGGCGCCGCGACCTCTGGAAGCCACCACGGAATTCGTCAAGGTGGATGCAAGCGTCCTCGACAACCGGGGAAATTTCGTGGGCGGCCTGGCGCGGAGCAATTTCCGCATCCTCGATAATGGCGCCGAGCAGCCAATTGCATTTTTCACTCCGGTCGAAGCGCCGGCGCAGATTCTGGTGATGATCGAGACAAGCCCCGCGGTGTACCTGATTCACAACCAGCATCTCGTCGCCGCCTACGCTCTTCTCGACGGTCTCGCGGCGGATGATCAGGTGGCACTGGTCACATACGATCAGGCGCCTCGGGAAATCCTGAAATTTACAGCGGACAAATCCGCGCTGCTCGCGGCGCTCGGCGGCGTCCAGTACACGATCGGCATGGGCGACCTGAATTTGTACGACTCGATTTCGGGAGTGCTCGATTGGATGGGTCCCGCGACCGGCAAACGGGCCCTCGTGCTTCTGACCACCGGACTGGATTCGTCTCCTCCGGCGCGCTGGGATGCTTTGATCCTCAAACTGCGCGCCCAGGACATCGTCATTTTTTCCGTGGCACTGGGCGGACCGCTGCGCGGCCAAAAGAGCAAGAGCTCGAAATCGAGGAAGGATGCGGCGAAAACCGGCGATGCGGAAGTTGAGACATCTTCCGAGTCCGCCACTGACGCCGGTTTCGCGAAAGCCGATCGCGCGCTTCGCGCGCTGGCGACGACGACGGGCGGTCGCGCCTATTTTCCGGAGTCAGAGCAGGATTTCGTGCCGATGTATCACGAAATCGCGAGTGCGTTGCGGCATCAATATCTGCTTGGCATCGCACCGGCGCACGATGGGCAGTTCCATTCGCTGACCGTCGAGGTGCTCGACCAGAACGGCCAGCCCATCACTTTGCCCGCGAAGAAGCCGGTGGTTCGCGTTTTCGCCCGCGAAGGGTATCTGGCCCCGGGGCCTTGACTCGTATAATCTCAGGGCACGATCTGGAACTCAGAAGGGCGCGGGGAGGCTCGATGAAGCGGAGCACGACAATCGGCGTCGCGGTCGCAGTGGCGTTGTGCGCGGGCCTGGCGTTGCGGCCCGCATCGCGCGCGCAAACCAGCCCTGCGCCTGTGCAGCAGCCGGCCGTCTCCGCACGATTCGCCTTCGGGGGGAACGTGGCGCAGGTTCCCGCCGAATTCATCGGCAATCTGATCTTGCTGCCGGTGCGCGTGAACCAGGGCCAGCCCTCGCTCTTTGAACTCAATTCCACTGCGCCAGTTTCGTCGGCCGACCCACAGCGCGCGGCCGAGCTTGGCATCGCGAACCTCCAAGCCCCGGTTCTGAATCTCAGTGGAGTTGATATTTCGCTGCCCAATCTGGGCGAAATCGCCAACAACGATTTTGCCGCGCGGTTGGGCCGGGCATACCAGGGGACGATTGGCGACGACGTGTTCGCCGGCGTGGTCATGGAAATTGACTACGCGCGGCAAACGGTCCGGATCTACGATCCGGCGGGTTACCGCTACTCAGGCGCAGGTAAGAGCTTTCCGCTGATATTTCATGACGGAATGCCCGTGATACGAGCGAAAGTTGACGTGAACGGCCGGAAGTCGGGCGAGGCTTTGTTCGTCTTGAATACGGCGCTGGAGGCATCGCTGGTCATATCGGACAAATTCGCCCAGCAGCACCATCTTTTCTCGTCGCACATGAAAACGATTGCGGTTGGCCCCGGCGAGATGAACGTCAGCGGCAACGCCGTGGTTGCGAGGATTGAAAGTTTCCAGATCGGCCCATACGAAATCGAGATGCCGCTCGCGACTTTTGCGCAAGGCAAATTGCCCGGGGATGACGACAAGGAGATCGCGGGCGAAATCGGCGGGGGAATGCTCCGGCGCTTCACCGTGATTTTCGATTACGTTCGCCAGCAGCTGATCCTCGACCCGAACGGCGAGATTCGTTCGGACGATCACGAGGACATGAGCGGAATTTCCGTCGCCGCGAGTGGGCCGGGATTAAAAACCTTCACCGTCACGCAGGTGCGCCCGGGCACGCCCGCAGCTTCCGCGGGGGTTGAAACCGGAGACGTGATCGCCGGAGTGGACGAAGAGGCCGCTGCCGATATGACCGTGGACGCTATTCGCGCGCTGTTCCACCAGGTCGGCCACAAATACAAGCTTCTGATCGATCGAAACGGCAAGACGCTCACCATCAACGTCCAGATGCGCCGGTTGCTTTGAACTTATCCGGCCGCTGACTTCGACTTCGCGGTATCGGAAACTGAACGCGGCAGCCTGCCGTTGTTGCGGAGCGCGTGGCGCAGAAGGAATTCGATCTGGGAATTGAGGCTGCGCAAGTCATCCGCCGCCCAGCGCTCCAGAGCCGTATATATCGCCGGGTCAAGCCGCAATAGAAATGGTTTGCGATTGGCCATTGTCACCGGCTAGCCCGAATAAAGCGTTCCCGCGTTCACGACGGGCTGTGGACTCCGCTCGCCGCACAGAACGACCAGAAGATTGCTCACCATGGACGCCCGGCGTTCCGGATCCAGATCCACCACTTTTCTCTGCGATAGCTGATCCAGCGCCATTTCCACGATGCTGACCGCGCCTTCGACGATTGTATGACGGGCGGCAACAATCGCGGCAGCCTGCTGGCGTTGCAGCATTGCTCCGGCGATCTCCGCGGCATATGCCAGGTGGCTGATGCGCGCTTCGATCACGTCCACACCAGCCTTTGCCAGCCGGTCGTCTATCTCCTTCTTCAATTGCGCGGCCGTCTCCGCCGTGTGGCTCCGCAAGCTCATTTCTCCCGCCGTGTGCGAATCGTACGCATACGAGGTTGCCATATTGCGCAGCGCCGATTCGCTCTGCACCTGTACGAAGTTTTCGAAGTTGTCCACCTCGAACACCGCTTCCGCCGAATCCACGACCTGCCAAACGACGACGGCGGCGATTTCGATCGGGTTGCCGTCCAGATCATTCACCTTCAGCTTGGCCGTCTCGAAATTTCGCACGCGCAATGAAATTTTCATCCGGCTCGTGAAGGGATTCAGCCATCGAAATCCCTGCTCGCGGAGCGTTCCCACGTAGCGGCCGAAGAGCTGAACCACTTGTCCTTCGTTTGGGTTCACGACGAGCAGTCCCTTCAGCAGGGCGGCCTCCACGACGAAAGCAAAGATACAAACAGCCACTGTCGGGCCGGCTTGTGCCTTGGCCGCGTTGATCAGCACAAGGACTGTCAACGCGATGGCCGCCAGAGTTGCCAACAGCATCACGCCACCGGGCAGAGAGAAGGCTTTTTTCTCCTTCATCGTCTCCTCCTTTGAGTACAATATCGTAATGATATCACAATGATTTCAACTGTCAACGGGCAAACTGCGGCATGTCGAAGCCAGGATCCAGATGGAATGTGCGTCGCGAGCGGGGGATCAGCGAAAACGAGAAAAACTACTCAAATTTGTGAAGCGTAGACGCCATTTGCGCGAGGCGCGCGTCCACTCTCGCGAACACGCTGCCCGCCTCGAACTTGCCGGTGGCGTCTCGAGCGCCGGCACGGACGCCGGTGAGAATTTCGATTCCCTGCTCGATGGTCGCGACGGGATAGATGTGGAACCTGCCCTGCGCGACCGCCTCGATCACGTCATCGCGCAGCATCAGGTCGTCGGTATTTTCCGCGGGAATCAGCGCGCCTTGCTTGCCGGTGAGGCCCTTCAAGCGGCAGACGTCGTAGAAGCCTTCGATTTTCTGGTTCACGCCGCCGATCGGCTGTACATCCCCCTGCTGGTTTACGGAACCGGTCACGGCGAATTCCTGGCGAATCGGCAGTTCCGATAGCGCGGAGAGCAGTGCGTAGATTTCGGTGGAGCTGGCGCTGTCGCCGTCCACGCCGGAATACGACTGCTCGAAGCAGACGCTAGCGGAGAGCGAAAGCGGCTTATCCTGTGCGAACGTGCGGCGCAGATACCCCGAAATTATCTGCACGCCTTTATCGTGGAAGCGGCCGCTGAGATTTGATTCGCGCTCGATATTGATGATGCCCGTTTTCCCCATCGCGACCGAAGCGGTGATGCGCACGGGCTTACCGAACGCGTAGCCGCCGATTTCCATCACGCTCAGCCCGTTGATTTGCCCCACCCTGCCGCCGGTCGTGTCAATGAAGATAAGATTCTGCTCGACCATCTCGCGGATTTTCGTTTCGAGCAGATTGTGCCGGTCAATTTTGGCGTCGAGGGCGAGGCGCACGTGGCAGGAGGTAACGACGGTGCTGCCGTCGTGCCGGGCAACGTAACAGGATTCCCGCGCGAGATCGGCGAGATCGAAAAAGCGCGTCGTAATCTTGCCGCGCCTTCCGGCCAGGCGAACGCCATGCTCCAGAATGGACGCGACGGCGGTGCGGTCGAAATGCAGGAGCTTTTCGTCGTCCACGAGCTTCCGCAGGCGCCCGCCATAGTGGCGGAACACCTCATCGCTCCACTTCATCTCCTCGTCGAACTCGACGCGGACCTTGAAAATTTTCTTGAAGTCGTCCTCGTAATCGTAGAGCAGCTCGTACATTTCGCGGTCGCCGATCAGGATGATTTTCGCGTGGACGTCAATCGGCTCCGGTTTCAGCGCCGCGGTGCTGAACGGAAAAAACATATCAATGGGCTGGATCTCGAGCTTGCCGTGGTTGAGCGTGCGCTTCAGCGTGCGCCACACGCCGGTTTCCGTCATCGTATCCAGCGCGTACATCACCAGGAATCCGCCGTCGGCGCGCAGGAGCGAGCCGCCGCGCAGATCCATGAAATCGGAGTTCCAGGCCCCGCGCGCGTCGTAGCTGCGATGCACGGTGCCGAAAAGATTCGCGTACGTGGGGATCGTCTCGAAAACCACCGGGCACTTTTCGTGTTCGTTGTGCGCCAGAATCACGTTGACGCCATAAATGCGAAAGGGATCGCGCTCCGTGCGCTCCGGGCGCGGGCCGCCACCGCCCTCGGAAGGCGGCTGGTCGTCTTCGCCTTCGCGCTCCTTGAAGGGATCGAGGTTGTCGAGGATATGGTGGCGGACCTCCTCGAGATATTCGGAGATTAGCGGGCTGGCGTATTTTTCCTTGAGCTCCTCGATCACGCCGTCCACCAGCACGGAGGCGGCTTCCTGCTCGAGGTAATTCATCTCGCTGGCGAGTTCCCTCGATAGCGCAAGCGTCCTGCGATAGACGATCGTGAATTCCTGGCGGAACTGGTCGTATTTGCGCTCGAGTTCTTCCGCGGCCGTGTTTTCGAGCTTGCCGTCCTGCACCATCTTGGGAATTTCCTCGATCGGGACCATTTGGCCCTCGAGCACCGGGAAAATCTCAGGCAGGGCCACGGCGCCCACTTGCATCCGGCCCAGGGCGAACTGTTCGCGGGCAATCCGCCGGGTGAAGTCGTCCATCAATTCTTTTTCGCGCAGGGTAAAGCGTTCGACGATGCGCGTTTTCTGGCGCTGGAAGGGCTCGCCTTCGAAAACCTGCGGGATGCGCCGACGCAGGAAGTCTATGCCCGACTCAACTTCCTTCTTGAAGGCATTCGCCAGGCCGCGCGGAAGGGTCAGCAGCCGGGGCCGGTCCGCGTTCTTGAAATTATTGACGTAGCAGCGGTCCGGCGCGGGCTCATTCTGCGGGTGCAGGTCCTCGATCATCCGCACGATCATGCCGCCGCGGCTCGTTCCCGAAAGACCGCAGACAAACAGGTTGTAGCCGGAGGCGGTCAGCTCGATTCCCATCCGCAGCGCGCGCAGGGCGCGCTCCTGCCCCATGTCGCCCCCGGAGGGCTCGATCTGTGCCGTGGTTTCGAACGGAATGTTAGCGGGATCGCAATGCCACCGGAGTTTTTCCGGGGACAGGGTCGCGTGCTGGGGACTGGAATTTTTGGCCATTCGGCGTTCCATCAGCTGTTCTAAAGGGCGCTACTCTAGCACGGCGTTCGTTTACTTCCCACCCGCGCGGGCCGCGGTGTTTCCAACGTGCGCATGCGGAGCGTACAGATCGAGCAGGCTCGCCGCGGAGGCCACGATGATGGGTCCGAGGATCACGCCCAACAACCCAAACGCGGCAATTCCACCGAGCACGCTGATGAAGACGACCAATCCGCCCATCTCGGCGCGCCCGCTGATCAACCACGGACGGATAACGTTGTCCACGCCGCTGACGATCACGGCGCAAATGAGCACCAGAACGACCCCGCGGCCCCAATGCCCGGAGGCCATCAGGCTGATCGAAACCGGAACCCAGATCAAGGCCGAGCCCACGAGCGGGACAAAGGAGAAAAATCCCATCATCACGCCCCAGAAGATGGGAGCTTTGATTCCCGTCAGGCCAAACGCGATGCCACCCAGGGCGCCGTGCGCGGCCGCGGCGACCAGACTCGAAGTGACGCTCGCAAAAATCAGGCTGCGTGCGTCGCTCAGCATGCGGTCGCGATGGGCCAGCTCAAAAGGCAGAATCTCGCGGAGCCTCGCGACCATCGAAGCGCCGTCGCGATAGAGATAAAACATGGCGAGAATCGTGACGCCGAGATGGAACACGAAAACGGCCGTGTTCCTGAGGATTGTGCCGAGGCGCTCGGCGACGAATGTAGCGGCCAACTCGCCGTAGTGGCGCAGCGAGGTCGCCAGGTCGTCCGATCCTGCATCGGGAAACGTGTCCTGAAATTTGGCCCAAACATCATTCATCCAATTGAAGTGGCCGTTCGCGACCTGGAGTTGGATTGACTGCACGGCGCCCATGCCCTGCCGGACGAACGAAACCATCACAAGCAAAGTGGGCACGATCAGGATCAGTAGAACGGCCAGGGTGCTGACGATCGCGGCCATGACCGGGCCCCATCGCCGCGCCAGCCATTCGTAAGCCGGGTAGGATACGACCACGAGAACCGCCGCCCAGGCCAACGGCACCAGGAAAGGGGCAAAAACGAGGTAGGTCAGATACATCAGCAGGATCACGATGCCGTAAAACAGCGCCGCGCCCAGTCGTTTCTGCGAACTTTGCTCGTTGGTCATGATCCCGCTTTCGAAATGCCGGCAAGGAGACTGATAGTTGCAATCCCCGCGTTTGTCAACCTTGTCCGCGCCCCGCGCCAGCTGCCGGTTCTAAGGTTTGAATGTAGCGCCGCGGTCTTTAGCGCGGCATCCCGCCCCGCGTCAGTCGGCCGAAACAACCGATGTTATAATCCGGGCAGCTTTTGTCTGGATTACCACCATGACGCAACCAGCCTGCCCCCACAAGCGCACCCAGCTGATCGCCAAGGACAATGACGCCCAGTACGTGGAATGCCTCGATTGCGGTGAGATTCTCGAGGCCGGCGAAATGGAAAAGAAAGAAGGCGCGGGGTTCGATGAATCGCTCTCCGACGCCTGACCTGCTCTCCTCCGGCATCTCGGGCGTTCAGCCCTAACTGGCGGAGACGTTTACCTTGCCTTTTTCACGGCTTCCTCTAAGCTGTGTACCGATTGGTTATGTAATTCATAGCGACGATCTCCGAGGTCTACCATGCTCAAAGCACCCGCGCCCAAAGATCCGGTCGTTTTCTCCTACTTGGCCCTCCGGAAGGCGGTAGGCACCGTGGCCCTCGCGCTGCCGTTCGCGGTGGCGATTCCCTGGGGGCTACGTTATCACGCGATTCAGACCTCGATCAGCGCTTACTACTACACCGGAATGCGGAATCTTTTTGTCGGCAGCCTGTGTGCCATCGCGATGTTCATGCTGTGTACGCGCGGCTACGATCGCAAAGACGAAGTCGCTGGAATTTTCTCCGCCGTGTGCGGCATCGGCGTTGCATTTTGTCCGACTTCTCCGGAGTGTTGCGCAACGAATCGGCAACTTGTCATCGGAACAATACATTACATATTCGCCGCGCTTCTGTTTCTAACCCTCGCTTATTTTTGTCTCGTGCTTTTCAGGATGAGCGCTGTGGGCCACGCCGTGACGCGAAAAAAGAAGCAGCGCAACGTCGTCTACACCGTCTGCGGAATCGTGATCCTTCTTTCCCTGGCCTTGCTCCCGAGCCTGACGTTTCTGATCCATAAACTCGGTAAGCAATACCTGTTCGCCGGCATCGCTCCAGGCATTTTTTTTGAGACGACCTCGCTCCTTGCCTTCGGCGTCGCCTGGCTTATCAAGGGTGAGACATTTCTCAAGGACGAAGAACCGCAGCCCGCCTTCACGCGTACGACCGACGGTCACGTCTTCGCCGACGATCCCCATCCCAGCTGATTGCACCGGCTCGCTGAAAATTCAAGAACAGAGAGACTCATCAAAAAGTTCAGGCCGTCCCGACCTTGAACGAACTTCCAGTAGACGCGCGCTCCGCAATCTGCCAGCCTCTAAACGACGAGAGAATTTCGTCCGCTCTCTTGACGAGAGCTGAATGTTCTTTGACAACTGACGATCCGGCGAACAGAGTCCCCGACTCGACGGAGAGTCGAGCCTGCGGGATCGCACCATTACCATTCGAAATTAAGTGTCACACCATGCTAAGTAATTCGACGCGCAAGTCATTGAAAACAAAGCAGAGGGGTGCGCACAAAGTGACACACTTTTTCGAGGTGCCCGGGAGCGCCAGACGCGCCTTCTCGCCACTAGCCCCTGCAATTAGTATAGCTAGCGGGAACGTGAGTTTTGAGTTACGCTTTGCGCCTAAAAGGTTTCGCAACTGTCTAAAATGCTCTTTAAGACTTTCAGCGCCGCTGTGTTTGGGATTGACGCCTACCTTGTCGAGGCTGAGGTGGACGTGGGTCCCGGCCAACCCGGCGTGTTCAACGTGGTTGGGCTCCCCGATAACGCCGTGCGCGAAAGCCGCGAGCGAATCAAGGCGGCGCTTCGCAACTGCGGCTTCGACTATCCCTCCTATCAGGTCGTAACTGTGAATCTCGCGCCTGCGGACATCCGCAAGGAAGGCTCCGCGTTCGATCTGCCGATGGCACTGGGACTTCTCGGCTGCCAAGGAACATTTTTCGGAAAGCAGCTCGACTCGTATGTTGTCCTCGGCGAGCTTTCGCTTGATGGCGGTGTGCGTTCGGTGCGTGGTGCATTGTCGGCCGCACTCGCCGCGCGAGAGCGCGGAATACAGAATCTGGTCGTCCCCGAAGCCAACGCTCGCGAAGCGGCGGTGGTGGAGGGAACGCGCGTATTCGGCGTCAAATCCCTGCCGCAAGCGGTTGACCTGATGAACGCGCCGGAATCTTTCCGGCCGATCGAGGTGGATACTTCGCAGATGCTGGCGGAAGCGAGTCAGTACGCCGTGGATCTGCGCGACGTGCGCGGGCAGATGTCCGCGAAGCGCGCGCTCGAGGTTTCGTGCGCCGGCAGCCACAACATTCTGCTGATCGGTCCTCCCGGCGCGGGCAAGACGATGCTCGCGAAACGCATCCCCACGATTCTGCCGCCGCTGTCGCTGGAGGAAGCCATTGAGACGACGCGCATCCATAGCGTCGCCGGCGTGCTGGAGGAATCGCGCGGGCTGGTGGGCACGCGGCCGTTCCGTTCGCCGCACCATACCATCAGCGACGCGGGCCTGATCGGCGGCGGAGCAGTCCCCCGGCCGGGAGAAGTTTCGCTCGGGCACAACGGCGTGCTGTTCCTCGACGAGCTCCCTGAATTCCAGCGCAACGTGCTCGAAGTGATGCGCCAGCCGCTGGAAGACGGGTGCGTCACGATCGCGCGCGCCGCAACGTCCGTAAGTTTTCCTTCGCGGTTCATGCTGGCCGCGGCCATGAATCCCTGCCCNNATTTCCGGGCCGCTGCTCGACCGCATAGACATTCATATCGAAGTGCCGGCGGTGAAATACAAGGAATTGCGCGGCGACGCCGAGATAGAAAGCTCCGCCACCGTGCGCGAACGCGTCCTGCGCGCGCGGCGGATTCAAGCCGAACGCTACAAGGGCGAGAAAGGTCTTTACGCCAACGCACAGATGCCGCCGAAGCTGATCCGCACACACTGCGCGATTTCCGCCGACGGCGAAAAGCTGCTGGAAACCGCGATCCAGAGGCTCGGCCTTTCCGCCCGCGCGCACGACCGTATTCTCAAGGTTTCGCGGACGATCGCCGACCTCGAGGCCGCGCCATCCATCGAACCCAAGCATCTGAGCGAAGCCATCCAATACCGCACGCTCGACCGCACCTACTGGGCTTGAGCCGAGCGAGTTCCAGTACGCGCTCCAGCTGGATGACTTCCGCTACGTGCTCTAGCTGATTGACTGCGCACATTGCCTGTGATACGCATACAAGGCATTTTTATTGGGGTTTTCGATCTCGGCCAATGGCGGCTCCTACTCAACGTCTCGAGGTTACGCTGGACACGCAGCTGGAAAGCGTGGACCTTGCCGAAAGCATCGTGATACGCGTCGCCGAAGCGGCTGGCTTCGGCGAGGACGACCTGCACAAGCTCGGTATGGCGGTTCGCGAGGGCGTGATTAACGCCTACAATTACGGCAACTGCCAGGACCGGCGGAAGAAAATCAGGCTGGCTGTTGAGTTCGAGGCGGAGACGATGATCGTCCACGTCGTGGACGAAGGATGCGGCTTCCAGCTCTGCGACGTCGAGGATCCTCTGGCGGAGGAAAACCTGCTGCGCACGTCGGGACGCGGAATCTTTCTGATGCGCGCATTCATGGACGATCTGGCGGTGCGGCGCGCGCCTACCGGGGGAGCCGACCTGGTGATGTACAAGAAACTGCCGCATCGAGTTTCCGGCAACGGGCGGTCCCAAGCGGAGTAGAATCGCTTAGAGAGGTTTCCGTGTCCTTACGAGGAACATGCCGTGAAGTGGGTGATATCGCCATCGTGGATTTTAGCGGCAAGATCACGCTGGGCGAAGGCAGCGCGACGCTGCGGACCATGGTGCGCGAGCTGATTGGCCAGGGACATCGCAAGATCCTGCTGAATTTGGGCGACGTGGATTATATCGATAGCTCCGGCATCGGCGAGCTGGTCGGTGCTTACACGGCGGTGCGTACCGCAAGCGGCGAGTTGAAGCTCGTCTATCTCACCAAGCGCGTCCACGACCTCATACAGATCACGCGGCTCTTCACCGTCTTCGATGTGCAAGCGGACGAGTCCGCCGCAATTCTCAGCTTCCGTTCGGCTTCCTAGAAGAAATTCCTCGCGGCCGCCGCAGCACTGCGCTTGTCCGGCACGCTAGAGTTCGGCAGGCGTCCCGCCCCATTCTCTTGGATCCACGTCCGCGATGGATTGCGAGAAACACCAATGGTGCCCGGCGAAGTCCTCAACAGTGTACTGTCGTTCGCCGTAAGGGTAGTCCATGGGTTCCCGAACGATCCTTCCACCGCTTCGCCGAGCACGGTCGCAATGAGCGTTGACGTCCTCGACCCTTACTATCACTGCAGCTCGCACCGAGACATCCGCGCTCTGTTCAACCAAGACAACCGCGCCCCCTTCGCCGACATTAAGTTGGGCGCGGTGATCCGCGATTCGAATGCGGAGGGTAAACCCGAACGCTTTGCACAGCCAATCAATAGCATTGCCGACGTTCGGGTACGCGAGTTCGGGAATCACAATGCTGCGAGGCATCGACCGATTGGTGAGCATCGAATCGATCATACCAAAGCCAGCAAAGGTGGAGATACGCGGCTCATAACTCCCGATTAGTCGGATAACCGGACAAATGCCCGGCTAGGGCTCCAAACATCCGGTTAGCGCGTTTATCAGGAGCTACGGTCACACTAAACGCGCAGGCGTAAGTCCCAGAGTCAGGACTCGGTGAGAGCCCTCGCGGACCGAAAACAGGTCAACTCCAGTTTGGACAAAACCGAAGTGTTTGTGGAATTGGATGGTATGGCTGTTGGCTTCGTGGACTTGAAGCGAAATCGTTTCTGATTTCATTCCCTTCCCTAAGAGCAGCGTGATATACGTTAATCAATGAACTCGAAATCTTGGACGGGCCTGATTCTGGTGCCCAGTTTACTGTCTCGGAACACACTCAAGGATACAAAGGAAAATTCATCCAACGGAACATAGACTGAGGGCGAATATGTCTGAACGAACAGGCCTCCTGGCATTTGCAGTCGGAGTGATTCTGGTTCTCGCCGGTTGCAGCAAAACCACTCCACCGGTGATCACCAGCAGCGGCACTGCCAGTGGAACGGTAGGGACGGCATTCTCCTATCAGATCACGGCGACCAACTCACCCACGAGTTTCGGAGCGACAGGGATTGCCGGCAGGCCTGACGGTGAATACCGTCTCGGGTTTGATCTCCGGGACCCCTACGGGCCCGGGAATCTCCCACGTGACGGTGAGCGCGACCAACAGCGCGGGCACAGGGAGCGGGCCCCTAACCCTGACGGTGACTGCGGTGCCGCCGGTGATCACGAGCAGTGCCACGGCCAGCGGGACGGTAGGGTCGGGTTTCTCCTATCAGATCACGGCGAC
>PMUS01000093.1:0-52534 GCA_003166795.1 Acidobacteriota bacterium
TACAAAAACTCGGGCTGGTCAAGACCACGTTTGGTCAATCGAAGAAGTTGTGGCATTGCTCGATACGGAAGCCAGGAGAGCGGCTTAAGGCTCTATTCCCGGTCGCCTTGGTGAAGATATGAAGGATATTTGAATATGCGGTCTAGCTTATATTGGGGTTGATTAGCTTCGCCAATAGGGATGCTGGCCGATAGACCGGCTTTCAATATCAGCGCTTCTTTGTCCGCGAATAAGCGAGTGTTCAGATAAACCCTGCCGTAGTCTTTTGCTATAACAAACTGGAATTGTGGCTCTCTTGTAGAAGTTACCATCTCGAACGCATAGTCGTCATAGTTCACGTCAAAATCTCCACTCCCGTACTGCAACGCCTTGTTATCGAAGATGAGTACCGGTTTGCCATCCGGACCATTAATCATAAGCTTTACATATAAACCCGACCACCAAGTTTTCTTCACCCAAATACTAATTGGCTGCCCGGGAATCGCAGCACACCTAGAAAAATCTATTCCATCTTTCAGTTGCGACACCGGGAACCCACATGAGATAGCGCCCACCGTGAACAGAAAGTTCTTCGCATCATGAGGATGCACGACATTGGCAAACGGACCACGGACCGGATCACCCCAAATGTACGACAGAACCGCCAAAGACATAAAAATGACGGTAAAAGTTAGCATGAGCCTACGCCCGTTCCCAGTTGCCGAACCTGCGAAAAACAATGGAAAAACGCCGACGATGGCGAGCAAGAATGGGAACCAAAATTCCCTGAGGGTGGACATTGGCGGCCCCATTGTATGCCTGAAGGACAGGCCCACCAAAATGAGTCACTACCAAAAAAAGTGGCGTACGCCTTCGGGTTTTCAACGGGAACGCTATAGAGCACGCTAATCAAAGAGAGACACGCCCCGAACGATATTCCGAAAAACGTCCAATAAAGTGACGCATTGCTGGAAACAAGATCGTCCAACTCATAGTCCGCCACTTGATGCATCACAACCCACCTCTGAGCAAACTCAATCGTGACCGGGTTGGAGAACGGGCTATGAGTAAGGCAATTTCGTAGCTGCTCATAAACAGTCCCCGAAGCAAAATAATTCACGACGTTCAAATTCAAGAAAACGTATCAGAATGTTGGTAATCCTTGGCTAGATGGCCTTAAAGCGTTTCGTTTCAATCAGACACGGCTTTTGCGTTAAGTACATACTTCCGTTTTCTTGACGAAAACGGCGAATCCTGTTACAAAAGCTAGCTCTTGTGATGTGACATCTCGCAAGTACGGGCTCCCGTTCAGGGAGCTTTCCTCCGGGGGGAAGGGCGCCGTTGCTGACAGGGACGGTGGACTTGCGGACGCGGGCCGATGCCCGACCGTGTTCAGCGGTAAAGAAAAGCGCCCCCGGAAGATCGCCTGAAAAATCTCTTATGAAATTAAACGATGGAGGATTACTGATGCGCACCAGACTCGCAACTGCCCGAGGGACGGGTGAAAGCAAGCTCGTATCCCGCTTGGCTAGGTTCTTCGCCGCGGCTTCCGCGCTCGTGTTAATGCTGATGAGCGCCGGAAGTGCCATGGCGGACGAAAGCACGGGCGGCGAGGCCAATCTGAAACTCCCCGACCTCTCGCAGGTCCGGTTCCTCTGGGGAATTGATGGCCACCAGCTGCTGGTCTGGGGCATCCTGTTCTGCATTTTTGGCCTGGCGTTCGGCATGACGATCTACGTGCGGCTGAAGAATCTGCCCGTGCATCGCTCGATGCGCGAAATTTCAGAGCTGATCTACGAGACGTGCAAAACCTATCTCATCAATCAGGGCAAGTTTCTGTTTCTTCTGTGGATCTTCATCGCCGCGGTGATCGTCCTCTACTTCGGCGTGTTGCGTCACTACGAAGCGANNAACTCGCGGACGGCATTCGCGGGCCTTCGCGGCAAACCCTACCCGATTTATCAGATTCCGTTGCGCGCGGGCATGAGCATCGGAATGATGCTCATCAGCGTTGAATTGCTGATGATGCTCATCATTTTGCTCTTCGTTCCGGGCGACTACGCCGGGCCCTGCTTCATCGGTTTCGCGATCGGCGAATCGCTCGGCGCCGCGGCTCTGCGCATCGCCGGCGGCATCTTCACAAAAATCGCCGACATCGGCGCGGACCTGATGAAAATCGTATTCAAGATCAAAGAGGACGACGCGCGCAACCCCGGCGTGATCGCGGACTGCACAGGCGACAACGCAGGCGATTCGGTGGGCCCAAGCGCCGATGGTTTCGAAACCTACGGCGTCACCGGCGTGGCGTTGATCACGTTCATCCTGCTCGGCGTGTCGAACCCGGTGGTGCAGGTACAGTTGCTGGTATGGATCTTCGTGATGCGCATCGCCATGCTCGTGGCCAGCGCGGCGGCATATTTCCTCAATACCGCCATCGCCAGCGCGCGATTCAAGAATGTTGACAAAATGAACTTCGAATCCCCGCTCACGTCCCTGGTATGGATCACGTCGCTGGTTTCGATTGCCATGACCTTCCTGATTTCCTACTTCATGATCCCGGACCTGGCAGGCGATACCACGCAGTGGTGGAAGCTCGCGACGATCATTTCCTGCGGAACCCTGGCGGGCGCGGTCATTCCGGAACTCGTTAAGGCATTCACTTCGACCGCATCGCGGCACGTCCGCGAAGTGGTCTCCTCGGCGCAAGAGGGCGGCGCATCGCTGGGAATTCTATCTGGCTTCGTGGCGGGCAATTTTTCGGCCTATTACCTCGGCTTGACCATGGTGGTACTGATGTCGATTGGATACATGGTCAGCCTCGGCGGCCTCAGTGCCATGATGATCGCAGCCCCGGTATTCGCGTTCGGGCTGGTAGCGTTCGGCTTCCTGGGAATGGGCCCCGTAACGATTGCGGTTGACTCGTACGGTCCGGTCACGGACAACGCGCAGTCGGTCTACGAGCTATCCCTGATCGAAAAAATCCCTAACATCAAGCAGGAGCTCAAGACAGACTACAACATTGACGTGAACTTCCAGCGCGCCAAGGACATGCTGGAAGAAAACGACGGCGCCGGGAACACCTTTAAGGCCACAGCCAAGCCCGTGCTGATCGGCACGGCGGTCGTCGGCGCGACCACGATGATTTTCTCAATCATCATGGCGCTGACGAACGGCCTCACCGAGAATGTCGCCAAGCTCTCGCTGCTGCATGCCCCCTTTGTCCTCGGCTTGATCACTGGCGGGGCCATGATTTTCTGGTTCGTCGGCGCGTCCACGCAGGCGGTAACAACCGGCGCCTACCGCGCGGTCGAGTTCATCAAGGCAAATATCAAACTGGAGGGCATCGAAAAAGCCTCTGTGGAAGACAGCAAGAAGGTGGTCGCCATCTGCACGAAGTACGCGCAGATGGGCATGTTGAACATTTTCATCGCCGTGTTCTTTGCCGCGCTGTCATTCGCGTTCGTCGAACCCTTCTTCTTCATCGGCTACCTGATTTCCATCGCGATTTTCGGTCTGTACGAAGCCATCTTCATGGCCAACGCCGGCGGCGCATGGGACAACGCGAAGAAAATCGTCGAAGTCGAGTTCAAGCAAAAAAATACTCCGCTGCATGACGCGATGGTTATTGGGGACACGGTAGGCGATCCGTTCAAGGACACGTCTTCCGTCGCGCTCAATCCGGTGATCAAGTTCACCACGCTGTTCGGCTTGCTGGCTGTGGAGCTGGCGGTCGATCTCGCGTCGAAGAATCCGGAACTGACGCACATCCTTGCGTTGGTGTTCTTCCTGATCTCGTTCTTCTTCGTCTACCGGTCGTTCTACGGGATGCGAATCAAGGCGGGAGCCGGGTAGAAGCTTGCGTTACACGGGACGTGCGCCCAATTCGCGGACGAATCAGGCGCCGTCCCGGGAGTCTCGCGTCCATCTCCTGCTGAAATTAGGATTGAAGTTCGCGTAACACTTTCCATCAAAGGCCAGAAATTCGCCACCTGTACTTCCTCTAAACCTTCGACCAGCATACTTGCTCGATCAATCCTGCTAGCTTGATTCGAAGCCGTTTTCGGCTTCGCTGCAAGCTACCCTCCTGGCGAGGGCGTGATAGCTCTTTGAAAACTGAATAGCAATTCCGATGAAAGCGCGAAGGGGCGCCCCGCTGAATGCGTGTGTCGCAGTTCGGTGAACGCGTGAAGGGGGTCGCTGAAGGCGTGTGTCGCAGTCGGGTGAAAGCGTGAAGGGCCGCGTCGCTGAAGACGTGTGTCGCAGTTCGGTGAAAGCGTGGGGCCTTCAGCCCCACGAAACGCGCTCCCATAGCCCGTGGCTTCAGCCATGGGCTCTTAAATTGCCGCGCTACTCTCCAACTGCGAAGTAAGTTCGGTCCCGTTCGCCCTGCAAAATCTGCCGAGGAACTACCAAACAGGGTGACACACCATGCCGAGCAATTTCTCGCCTAAGTCATTGAAAACAAAGAAAAGTGGCACCCGCAGGGTGACACACTTTTTCAATGGCCTGGCCGCTACGATTTTGTCACGCCAAGGAACTGGCGCGGATCGTTCGCGAAGCCGGGGAAGACTGCGCTGAGATTGTTGCCGCCGAGATGCTTCGTCATGATTTCGCCGAGGACGCTGCGATAATCCGTGGTAACTGCGAGGTCGCGTCCCTCGTAAAGCTGGCCATCGCTCATTCCCGGCCAGCGCGTATAAACCTTTCCGCCCTTGATATCGCCTCCCATCAGCAACATGCAATTCGCATGGCCATGATCGGTGCCGCGGTTGCCGTTCTCATGAGCCGTGCGGCCGAATTCAGACATGCTGACGAACACGACATCGCCCATACGGTCGCCCATATCCTGATGGAACGCCGCGATTCCCTGCCCCAGGTCGCGGAGCAGATTCGAAAGCTGCCCCTGCACTCCGCCTTCGTTGACGTGATGGTCCCAGCCGCCGCTATCGAGAAAAGCGACCTCAAGCCCAAGGTCAGACTTGAATAACTCGGCGATCTCCATCAGGCTTTTGCCGAAGCGGCTATTGGGATAGTTCGCCCCATTTTCAGGCGCGTACGAATCGGGATTAATCTTCTTGAGCTGGTCAATCGCTTCGAAGGTTTCCGCGCCGACGCCGCGCATCGCCTGGTCAACCGTCTGTGCGTACATCGCCTCAAAACCCCCTTCGACGGTCTGTTGCGGGCCGTACATCTTGAACTGTTTTAAGTCCGGGATGGCGACAGCCGGCGCGCTGCCTGCAAGCGTCCGCGGAAGGTATGGGCCGAACGCTACCGCACGGAAAGGCGACGCCTGCTCTTCGGGCATTGATTGCAGCGCGCGGTTGAGCCACCCATCGTCGGTGGATTTCACGCCGGGGGTGCCCGATTCCATGAAGTCCTGCGCGTCGAAATGCGAGCGCGAAGGGTCGGGCGAGCCAACCGCCTGCACGATCGCAAGCTGGCCGTTCTGAAACAGCGGTTGCAGCGGCTGCAGGCTCGGGTGCAAGCCGAAGAATCCGTCGAGGTCGATCGCCGCATCCGTGCCGCCGCTGCGCGGCTGAGGGATCGCAATCGTCGGACGCAGCTTGTAATAATTTGGCTCGCCGAACGGGACGACCACGTTCAAGCCGTCCATCGCACCGCGCTGGAATAGCACGACCATTTTCTTTTTGCCCTGGCCGCCAGTCGTAGCCGCAACCGCCCGCTGCAGGAACGACGGCAAGGACGCCATCCCCAACATCGCGATGCCGCCATTCTTCAGGAAGTATCGCCGGGAAATCGTCATCTTAATTCTCCCTATCGGCGCTGAAATTCCGGCGTGCCGAGTACCAGACCGGAAAGCAATCCTTCGTTCACTTGTTTCACCGGATCATCCAGCTTCGCCTGCAAAACTTGCGGATCGTTCAGCCGGCTCTCAAGCGTCTGGCGCGTCGCCTCATCCACCTGCCCGCCCAGAAATAGATCCACAGCGCGCGCGAGCGCCATCTCAGGATCCTTGGATGCGTCGTCGCCGAACATCGTTCCCAAATCCACGTTGGTTCCCGCGAGGCGCCCGTTCGAGAACGCGAGTGCAAAGTTCAGGCGGTTCAGAAGCGCACCCGTATTCACCCACGTTTCAGATTTGTCCGAATAACCGGTGGGCGGCTGGCACAAAAAGAGCGGTTCGCCCATTCGTCCAACCCACTGCGCCAGCGGCAACGAAATAGTCACGTCGGCATTCAACGCGCGCGCCGTGCTGGAAACCAGCTCGAACGGCGTCTTCACCTTCGCGCGGTAGGTTTGCTTCGACCAGAACTCCGGCGAGTAAATCATGGCCTTCATCACGCTGCGAATGTCGCCGCCGCTTGATTCATATTCCTTCGTCATGCGATCGACAAGCGCGGGCGGTGGAGTATCGGACACGAAATGGCGCGCGAGTTCGATGGAAATAAATCTCGCCGTGTGCGCGTCGTTCGCAAGCATTTTCAACGCTTCCTCGCCGTCCTTCTCGCCGCCGTAGTTGAACGTGTGACCCATCACCACTTTCTTGCCCTCGGCATGGAACTCGGGCTTGAACACGAAATCCGGGTCGCGGCGCGGCTCACGCACCGTCCAGCCGGTCAAGCATCGCGCCATTTGAATCACGTCGTCCTGTGTGTAGCCTGTATCCACCCCGACGGTGTGCAGCTCCATCACTTCGCGGCCGTAGTTCTCGTTCAAACCGCGGTCCTGCTGTTGCGGACGCGCGCCGCCCTGCGGCCCCTGAATTTGTCCATTCGGGTCGGGAAATGTTCCCGGGCCTGGCGGAAATCCTCCGCCGAACGCGCCTTGATAGCGAGCGCGCCGCATCGCGATTTCCTGTTGGTGCTCCTTGAACGCCACCGGATCGACGCTCTGCCAATTGTCGAGGAAGAAAAGCATGGCAGGGCTCTTCGCGGTGGCCGTCAGCAAGTCTTCGAACTTGCCCATCGTGTGCGGACGAATCGTATCCCGCACATACGCCGTCAGCATCCACTTGTCCGCGCCCTTGTTGGCGAACACGTTGAAATGGTTGAACCAGAAATCTTCCATCACGGCTTCGAGCTGGCGCTGGCTGTAAACCGCCCGATCCAGCTTGGCCATGGATAGCTCGGCAATAATTCGATTCGGACCCTGTATTTTCGCAAGCTGCTCCTGCGCCTTGTCCGTGTTGTCGTCGCCCGAGTCCGTCATCTGCGCCATCGCGGCGCGGCGTTTCCCCACAATTTCCTGTTTGTACTCTTCCTTTGTCTCACCCGCCTGCTTGGCGGCCTGATTGGGAGGCGGAAACTCCTCCAGAAGCTTCCTGGCGGGCATGTCCAGCGTCGGATAATTTTCCAGGCGCTTGTCGAGGGCGGAATCATCAATGGATTCAGGATGGAGTTGCTGGTCAATCCATTTTTCGAGGCCCATCTGCCGGACGCGTTCCACGTCCCCCGGACGCGGGCCATATGCTAGGCGATTGAGCGCGTGCAGGATGGCTTGGTCTTCCGTTAGCTCGGTGATGGGAAGGTGGCCTTTGAACTTTTTGTCGAGCGGCGTCGAATCGGAAGCGGAGTCGACAGCCTTATTGCGCTTATCGGCGTCGGCGTTCGGCGTAGCGATCGCAAACAGCACCGCCAACAGCGCGGCTATCGCGATCCCCAGAAACGCAGCTCCCGACACGTCGAGATGCCGGATCGGCTTACGAACCGCACACACGGGTTTTCTTGTCCGCGCCATGGCCTTCATTACAGTTTAACCCCGCACCCAGGCAATAGTTGCGCTGGAGCGCTAGGAGTTAACGAAACAGACATCGTTCATTGACGGTGCGGGGGGCGAAGAGCGCCGCAGTCGGGTGGGCCCTAAGTTGAGGCATTAGAGCCCATTCACGGCACTATCAGGCTAAACTTGCTGGGCCGGGCGGCAGCTTCGCGCTCTTCTCGCGCCTCGGCATTGTAGGCAGCCCCCAGAAGGACAATCATCGCGGCCAGAAACATCCACAAAAGTAAGCCGATTGCTGAAGCCAATCCACGGTACAGCACGTCGTACGGCATCTTCCGAACATACCAGCCGAAGGAAATGTCGGCGGTCCACCACAGCACCGTCGCAACTGCAGCACCCGGCAGCAAGTTTCGATATCCGGCGTGACCGGGACGCCCAACACGATACAGCAGGACCAGTACGGCCATCGCCAAGACAAAAACGCCCACCGCATAGCCGATCCATTCGACATAGTGCGTAAAATGGGGTGAGGCAGTGTGCTGGATCAGCCACGCGCGCAATTGCTTGCCGAACACGGTTAGGACCACGACGGCCAGCATTGGCACGATCGTGAGGCAAAGAAGACCCAGTGCTCGCGCTTGCCGCCGCCAATAGCTCGGCTCCATCAAATCACCCTCGATTACGCGGAAACCCTCCATCAATCCGACCATGGTCTGCGTGCCTGCTAAGAGGGTTCCCCCCAAACCCAGCACGATCCACCGCCCGGGATGTATCGTCCGGCGCACAAAATATCCGGCCACCACTCGCGCGCTTCCGGGGGGAAGAATTTGCATCAGGCGATTGGGGATCTCCCGAATGGCTTCTGGAAATAGCGATGTGCCGCCAAGAATGCCGAGGGCCAGCAGCAGCAGCGGGAAAAACGCCAGAAACATATTGAAGGCAACGGCCTGGCTGAGCGTCACGCAATCCGGGAAAATCCGCCCGAAAGCGCGAATCAGGGTCCGCAATATCCTGTCCATCGCCATTGGCCGGAATTATACGGGAACCTCGGGAATTCACGCTCACTGTTTCGCGCGACTGCCGTGCCCTCCCGCCGCCGGCGGAGCGCCCTTGCCCGAGCATCAAACCACGGGTAAACTGCAGACGAAATGACCACCCCGCCCAAGATGACGACAACTCGCAGCGAAGAGATTGTCCGCAAGCACAAGCAGTTTATCTGGCCGGCGGTCACGAACTACTACCGCGAACCACTCGTGGCCGACCACGCATCCATGCAATACCTCTGGGATATCGAAGGCAATAAATACCTCGATTTCTTCGGCGGGATACTCACCATCGGCGTCGGACATTGCAATCCAGAGGTGACGTCGAAGATCAAGACGCAGATCGACAAGCTGCAGCATACCTCGACGCTTTTCCCCAACGAAGCGATCGTGGCGCTGGCCGAAAAGCTTGCCCAAATCACGCCGGGAAAGCTCCAGAAGAGTTTTTTTACGAGTTCAGGCACAGAGGCAAACGAAGCCGCCATTCTGCTCGCACGCATGGCCGGGCCAAGCTACGACGTGGTTGCGCTGCGCCACGCATACGCAGGCTCGTCCGCGCTGGCCAAAGCCGTTACAGGCCAGGCCCCGTGGCGCAAAGCCGGCGTCATCAGCGTGGGCGTCTCGCATGCGGTGAATCCGTACTGCTATCGCTGCCCGCTGCACTTGAAATACCCGGAGTGCGGCGTGGCGTGCGCGAACGACGTCGAGAATTTGATCCAGACCGGCACGAGCGGCTCGATTGCGGCGTTCATTGCAGAGCCGATCCAGGGCGTCGGCGGCTTCATCACTCCCCCGCCGGAATACTTCAAGATCGTCTATCGCATCGTGAAGAACTACGGCGGCCTTTTCATTTCCGATGAAGTCCAGACCGGTTTCGGGCGCACCGGAAAGAAATGGTTCGGCATCGAGCAGTGGGAAGTCACGCCCGATATCATCACCTGCGCGAAGAGCATGGCGAATGGAACGCCCGTCGGCGCGACGATCACGACAGCAGAACTGGCCGACAAGTTTCAGGGCCTCACGATTTCGACATTCGGCGGCAATCCGGTAACCTCCGTTGCCGCGCGCGCCGTGATTGAAGTGATCGAGGAAGAAAATCTGCTGGAGAATACGCACGTGGTCGGCGGCTACTTGCGGATGAAGCTCGACGAGATGAAGGAAAAGTACCCCCTGATCGGCGATGTTCGCGGCATGGGAATGATGCAGGGGCTCGAACTCGTCCGCGACCGCCAGACCAAAGAACCTGCGCCCGCGGAAACGACCGAATTGATGGAGCGGGCGCGGGCAAACGGCCTACTTGTCGGAAAGGGCGGCCTCTACGGCAATGTTGTCCGCATGGCGCCGCCGATGAATATTTCGAAGAGCGACGTGGATGAAGGCATTCGCCTGCTCGACAAATCGTTCGGCGAGATTTCCGCCAGGTAACTCGCTCGCGCAATTGCCTTCCAGAGGAGCGCTATACGGCCGGACTTTTCGATCGCGAAATTTACCTGGATATTGAAACGCTGCGCCTGTCTCACGAAGTGCAAGGCGGCTGGTCGAACATCCCGGGATTCGGCGTAGCTGTCGCCGTGACCTGGGACAAAGAAAGTCAATTCCGGCGCTGGTTTGAGCCGGACGCAAAGAATCTCGTCGCGGAGCTCGAGACCTTCACGCACGTCGTCACGTTCAATGGCAACCGCTTCGATCTCGAAGTGCTTCGCGCCTATGCTCCGGTGGATGGTTTGCGCCGGCGCTCGTTCGACGTGCATGAGGAGCTGCACAAACTTCTGGGGCATCGCGTCAAACTCGACCAGCTCGCCAAAGACACCCTCGGCACCGCGAAAAGCGGCGACGGAATCGAAGCCGTGGGATGGTGGCGTGCGGGAGAGAGAGACCGCGTGGCCGCATACTGCGAGCAGGACGTCGCAATCCTGCGCGATGTCGTCGAACACGGGCGCGCGAAGGGTTACGTGATCGTGAAATCGCGCCAGGTGTCCGTGAAGTGGGATTAGATTTCGGCCAGCCGACGGAATGCCCTCCGCTGATGTATTCTTTTAATTGATGAGATTCTCACGACGAAGCTTTCACCGCCATAAAGCGGTTCATCGAGCGATCCGGTTGATTGCGCCCGTGCTGGTCGCGATGATTTCGCTTGCGGCGCAGTCATCCACGGCAGGACAGACGGGAGCGCCAACCGATTCGGTGCGTGTGCACTGGAAGGTGCTCGAGATGGCGCAAGTGAGGCTCGACGACAAAGCACCGCTGAAGTGGAACGTCTACCAGCCGGACAAAAAGGACAACAAAAAGGACAAGAAGAAGGACTCTGACTTGGTACTCGTACTGCTCGGGCACCGCTACCTGATGCTCGACACCAAAGCGCGGCTCGTTTACCTTGTCCCGATTTCCGATCTTCTGGCGCAAGGAACGGATTTTGAAAGCGGCGACCTCGCCCAGCAGGCTCGCCTGGTCCCCAGCACGGACTGGACTCAGCGCGACGTCGGTCCCGCCGAGTTGTACCGCCTCACGCTCGGCGACTACGGCAGCGTACTCGAAGTATCGCTGCCCCACATGCCGGACCTTCGGCCGTTCTACTGAGAGCCGCCTCTGCCCTTGCCAGCTTTAATCTGCAAGCTGCGCCAAATCATCCACGCGACGGTGGCTACCATGCCGAGCCATCCCAGCACCCGCACGGCGTGGGCGATCTGCGTGTCATGATCCAGGACGCCGAGCTTGCCGAACAGATATGCCCAATCGTGAATGACGTCGTCGCCATCGCCGATGGTGAGCAACGGCAACTCCTGCGCGCGGGCGTCGGCCATGTACGTCGCCACGGGTAGGAGTTGCTCGAAAAAGAAAAACATGCAAAATGCTGTTCCCAGAATCTGGCGCTGAAAAATGAAGAATGTGGCCAGCATCAGCGGAACGCTCAACTGCAAGATCGTGCCCCCGGCAACGGCGAGAAACTCGCCGAAAAACCGGAAAAGTAGATGGCCGCCCTCATGAATGGGAACGAAGACAAGGTCCATCATGAGGAGCGCGCCCGTGCCGCGCGCCGCTTGAAATAAGAACAACAGGTAAAACGTGGCCGCTATGATAAGGGCCGCTCGATGCACCGGCTGCCATTCGTCTTCCAGCGGTTGCAGGAACGGCAATCGCTCCGTCCATGATTCAGGCAGGCGCATGGCGGATAACCTCAGCGATGAAACACGTCAACGACCCAGGGAATGCCCACCAACCCATCCTCTACCTTCACCTCGACGACATCGCCGCGGCTGAAGTTGTCGAAGTTTACGCGGTCCACCGGGACGCGCTCGATGCGATGACCTTCGCGCCAGGAGGTCACTACCAGGCGCCGGCTTGGCAGCGCTCCGCCCATCGAGAATTTCCCCACCACACGCGCCTCTTCGACCTGCGGCGGGGCGCGGTCGAACGCCCCATTTGCCAGCATCAAAGCTGCGAAAATCCACGGCAGAGGGATCAGTCCGTAGTAAACGCGTTTGAGCGCCTCGAGTTCCAGGTGGCGCAGCGCGCGGCGCTCCAGCCCTATCGCCAGCCCCAGCGTTAGAAAGAAAAGCAAGCCGATGAAAATCAGGATGCCGTCGAGCTCCAGTGGCGGATAGCGGTTGCTCGCGGCCACAAACGCGAGAGCGCCGAGGACAAAAAACGCGGTGCGGTTCAGCAATTTCTTGCGGAGCGCGAACTCCGCCTCCGAGGAATTGAGTCCGCAAAAATCGCAAACGTCCGCGCCGCGTTCCGCTCCGCAATTCAGGCAGTGCGTCATTTCACCGTGCGGACGCTCGACGGAGGATTCGCGAGGCAGACCATGTTCTCGTCGCGGCCATTTGAGAGGAGCTGGCAATCAATCTCCTGGGCGCTGCGGACTGCCTGATCGTAGCTCGACCCGGCGGCGGTCGCGCAGTGCATCGCGCCCTTGAACGCCACGCAGACTTCGTATCGCTCGCGCGTCTGCTGGAGCGTCGAGTAAGCGAGTATGCCGATCAGTGCAATCGCTCCCAGTGCGACGATCCATCGAATCTTGTTTGATTTCTGCGCCATTGTAATTTAGTCGATTTCCGTGACCGGACGCCCGCGCGCTTTCCCTTCTCCGTCATTCGCGCGGCGCACCAGTTCCTCCCGCATATGCTTTTTCAGATGCGGCGCGAGCCCTTCGAGTTTGGATATCTGCCTCAAATCGCCCAGGGGCAGCTGGGGCAAGAATGCCTGCACGGACGCGGCAGGCGTATGAGCGTTGCGGACCAGCGCGACCCGCACATTGTACTGGCAAGACCATTTTGGGTGGTGGGCGATCGCCACGACAACACGCTCGGGCACGCCCGGCTTTGCCAGCACTTTCAACACCTGTGCCTCGGTGAGGAACGGATTCACGAGCGCCAGCTTGATTGCCTGAGCGTGTCCCTCCGCAAGTATCGCGCCGGCAACTCGCGACGGGCCGCGGCGCGCGAGCGTTAGCTTTTCTCCGACCGGGAGGTGCGGCACGCGCGTCAGGATGACTTCTTCGGCCACACGACGGATATCCGCCGGTGCGGACGGCAACAGGCTCAATCGCACCAGATCGAAAAGAAAAAGCTGCCGAACCGCCGCGAGGGCGAATCGCTTCGGGGTGCGCGGATGCCGCGCCAGTCGGAGCCGCACGCCTTCGCTCGACGTCCACTTCCCCTCTCCGGCAACAGCACTGAGAACGCTCGACGGCAGATCGAGCCGTTCGAGCATCATCACCACGTGCGGTTCGTCGAGATTGGGATTTGCAAGCAGCGCCAGCAAAGCTTCCTCACCCGCTTCGTGCAGGAGCGATTTCAATTCGTCCCCGGCAGCCGATCGGGCGCGCTCGATCCGTGCGTCGGGTTCAGGCGGCATTGCCCTTTGCATTGCCCAGCCGCACGGCCATCCGGACCGCAGCCTCGGCTGGAGACATTTCCACGGGAACGCTGACCACTCGCGGAACTGACGTCCTCAGCTCCGCATCAATCGCAGCATCGAAATATTTCGATCGCCCATTCGCGCCGCCCACCTTCGCAACTGGGACTTCTCGATCGCGCCAACCAAGTTCGCTCGCGACACACTCCACGAGTCCGGCGAGTGATACAGCGGCACCCGCGAGAATCCCGCGAGCGACCGCGTCGCCCTCGTCGGCTAGCGTTGCGACCAGCGAAAATGTCCTTGGAAAAACCGAGTCCGGATTCTTGGTGATCTGTTCGCCAAGCTGATCCCAATTGCGGCACTGATGAAACTCCAAAATCCGGCCAGAAAGCGCGGTCTCCGGTCCTCGACGCTCTTCCGCCAGCGTCACCGCATGCGCGGCGCGTCGCCCGATATCAAAAGCGCTGCCTTCATCGCTGAACCATGGACCGCGCCCGCCCGCACGCGCCGTTCGGCCGCTGGCATCGCGGCCGAACGCGGCGGATCCCGTGCCGGCGAGAAGAATGATTCCTTCGCCCGAGCCGAAGGCCGCTTCGAGCGCGATTTCGAGGTCTGTCGTCACGCGGACGCGCGCATTCGGATAGCCGTGCTCGAAGAAAGTCGTCGCGCGGCGCGCGACTTCCGACCGGCCGGCGCCTCCCAGCCCGGCGCAAATCCCGCGAATGTGCCCGGAATGAATCTTCTCCTGTTTCAAAACCGAGTCGGCCGCGTCGCTCAGTGAGAACCATGCCCGCGCGTAACCCGTTCGCACCGGGTTTGAGGGCCCCGCGGACGCGCGGGCGACTACGCGTCCCTCGGCGTCCGCCAGCACGCAATCCGTCTTGGTGCCGCCGCCATCGAGTCCAAGAAAATAAGAAGCTTCAGCAGCGGAAACTTTCTCTGGCATGGACCTCTTTCAGTCTGCTTGACAGCCTCGGAAGCGGGCGGTTAGCATCGCGCGACCTGCCGGGCACGGCTCGATGCGAATCAGCCCATTCGACTTCGCGATCATCGTTGCGTATCTCGTGGGCATCACCCTTTTCGGCGCGCACTTCCGCCGCGGCCAGCAAACCCTGCGCGATTACTTCCTTGGCGGCCGCACCGCGCCTTGGTGGGCAATCGCCTGCTCGATTGTCGCCACGGAAACTTCAACGCTGACGATCATCGGCACACCCGCAATCGCCTACGCGGGCAATCTCGGGTTTCTACAACTCGTATTGGGGTATATGGTCGCGCGGGTCATCTTGTGCGTGGTGCTCATCCCGCAGTATTTCCAGGGTGAATTTTACACGGCTTACCAGCTTCTCGAGAAGCGTTTTGGCAATCGGATGAAATCGGCGGCGGCGATCGTTTTCATGGGAACTCGCGCGTTGGCCGAGGGCGTGCGAATTTCAGCGATCGGCAAAGTCGTAAGCGTCGCGTTCGGGACTGGCGAGCGGTGGTCCATCGCCATCGTGGCAGGGCTCACGATCGCGTACACGTTCGAGGGTGGGATGAGCGCCGTAATCTGGACCGATGTCGCGCAGTTCGCGCTGTATTTGACCGGCTCCGTCGCTGCTTTCTTTCTCCTCCTGCACAAAATCCCCGGCGGATGGCATCAGGTGACGTATTCAGCCGCGGCGGCCGGCGGAAAGCTTCGTGTGTTCGATTTCGCGTTCAGCCTGACCAGGAGCTACACCTTCTGGTCGGGCCTGCTCGGCGGAACTTTCCTCACCATGGCCAGCCACGGGACCGATCAGACAATGGTCCAGCGGCTTCTGGCGGCGCGGAATGAACGCGACAGCAAGAAAGCGCTGCTGGCAAGCGGCGTCGTTGTGTTCGTGCAATTCGCGCTTTTCCTCGTCCTCGGCGTGATGCTTTTCGTTTTCGCGCAACATGCGTCGCTGCCTGTGCAGGGTGACACGGATCGAATTTTCCCGGAGTTCATCGTGCGCGACATGCCCGTCGGCATGGCTGGCCTGGTGCTGGCGTCCATCTTCGCGATGGCCATGTCGAACGCCAGCGGTTCGCTGAACTCGCTGGCCTCTTCGAGCGTGATTGATCTTGGCGCGCGCGGGGCAGGAACATCGCCGGCGCAGCAGCTCGTCCGCTCGCGGCGCCTGACGCTCGTCTGGGGTGTGGTTCTAGGGCTGCTGGGATTGATCCGCTGGGGCGGTGTGCTCGAGGCGGGACTCACGATCGCTTCGATCACTTATGGCGCCATGCTCGGAGTTTTCCTGCTCGGCACCTGGAATCGTCGGGCAAATGAGAACGGCGCGCTCGTCGGATTTGCGGCTGGAATCGCGGCGATGATCGCGGTGAGATTCTGGACGCCGCTGGCGTTCACCTGGTACGTGTTCGCCGGGACGATCGTAACGTTCGCCGTCGGTTCGGTCGCGAGCTTCGCGAGCGGCGCCGCGATCAAGCCCAGGGTCGTTCCAGAATAATCGCAGAATTAGAGCCGACGAAATCTGTCGGCTAGCGCGCCCGCCACAAACAGATCGGGATGGAGAAGGTGCGCAAGGAGCGCGACTCCATCGGCAAGACGCGGTCCCGGCCGGGAGAAGTAGGCGTTCGCATCAACCGCGAAGATACGACCCTCGCGCATGGCTGGCAATTGGTTCCAGCTCTCGGGAAACCGCGACACGTAGCATTCCTCGGCCGCGCGTGCGGAATTATATCCGCATGGCATGACGATAATCACGTCTGCGCGCGACTCCGCAATTTGCTCCGTTGTCACTTTGAACGAGGGCTCTCGCAAGCGCCCGAGCACGTCTTCCCCGCCGGCGCGGGAGACCATCTCCGGAATCCAGTGGCCGCCCACGTAATACGGGTCCAGCCACTCAAGACACAAAACGCGCGGGCGGGACCGAGCGCCGGCAGCCGTAGCGGCGATCGAGGCGACCTGCCGCGCCAGCGCCGCTGCGAGCGCGTCGGCTTCATTCTGGCGGCCGGTCGCTGCGCCAACGCGGCGGATATCGTTCCAAACTTCACCGAGTGAGCGCGGGGTCAACGAAAGAACCTGCGGCTGCTGCGGAAATCGCGCCAGCGCCGTCGCCAGATCGTCCGGAGAAGCAGCGCACACGTGGCACAAATCCTGCGTCAGGATCAGTTCGGGCGCGAGCGAGCGAAGGAGCTCGGCATCCACCGCGTAGATGCTCTCGCCGCGCGCGATAATTTCGCCGACCTGGCGGTCAATCTCCGCGGGCGGCGCGTGCGGGTCAATGCGCGTTCGAAGCAGCGAAGGTTTCGTCGCCGCGTCCGCGGGAAAATCGCATTCATGGCTGACGCCGAGAACCGAGTCACCCAGGCCGATGGCGTAAGCGATTTCGGTCGCGGACGGCAATAATGAACAGATGCGCATCGCGGGCTCAGTCATACAGTAGATACTTTGCGCGCGTCCTACGGAACTTGTCGAGGTCGGCGGACCAGCCGGACACGATCTCGGCGGGTGCGTCACCCCGTTTCAAGCGATCGACAGTGGATTGCGAGCCGAGAAGCTCGATGGTCTTCTCGATCTGAAACTTGTCCGGGTACATGCGATGCAGCACCTCGGCAATTTCAAGCCCCATGCGCATGGATTGAAGCTCGCTGCGATTCGTAATGCTCACCGTCACGCCCTGGCATGGCTCGCCGCGATAGAGATCGTCGCTCGGAGTGAATTGCGCAGCCACAAAGCTCACGCCCGGGATCTTGCGACGGGTGAGCTCCGCGGCAAATTCGTCCGCGCGAACCCAGGGCGCGCCAATCTTTTCAAACGGCGCATCCGTGCCGCGCCCAACGGAAACGCCGCCCGCTTGCAGAATCTCGATGCCGGGATAAAGGAATTCGGCGTTCAGCGTACGCAGGTTCGGCGAAGGAGGAATCCATGTGAGTCCCGTCTGATCGTAGGTTTCGCTGCGGCGCCAATTGCTCATGGTTACAACGTGCAAATCCGCGCCGATTTTGTTCTCGGCATTGAACATCTGCGCGAGCTCGCCCGGCGTCATGCCGTAACGCACGGGCATCGGGAAATATCCGGTGAAGGACGTGCGGTCGGGGTCGAGCATCGGCCCCTCGACCACTTCTCCGCCCAGCGGGTCGGGGCGGTCGAAAACAACGAAAGGAATGTGGTGCTTCGCGGCCGCTTCCATGCAATACGCCATGGTCGTGACGTAAGTGTAGAAGCGGACTCCGGCGTCCTGTATGTCGAAGATCAAAATGTCGATGCCTTTCAACATCTCATCCGTCGGACGGCGCGTCTTGCCGTATAGGCTGTAGATTCGAACGCCGGTCGCAGGGTCGGTGCTATTTGCGATGGCCGCGTCGGCCTTCCCGTTGATGCCATGCTCGGGGCTGAACATCGCAACGAGCTTGAAACTCTCCCTCCCAGCGAAATAGTCGATTGTGGGCCGTCCCTGGAAATCCACGCCCGTCTGGTTTGTGATCAGGCCAATGTGTTTGCCCGCGAACGGTTCGGAGTTCATGGATTCGTAAATGTCGACGGCTGTGAGCGTGTGGCTCACTCCGGCGAATTGCCCGGAACGCATTGGTGCGCAAAACAACCATGCGATTGTGACCACAGCGAAAATGGCTTGAGAACGGTAACGAAACATGGTCGAGACGCTCGATTGTGCCACATGAAATCGCGTGCTATATACAGCTACGGGATGCAGGCGTCAACAAAGAAGGCCCACGGTGGAAATGATGCGTAAATGGGGGCTTTCAACGGCGGCGCTGGTCCTCGCGGCAATATTCTCGCTCATGACACCTCCCGCCCGCTCGCAAAAAAAATCCCCGGCGAACTCAACGCCAACTGCCTCGAATGCCTGGGTCGAGCAGACGCTCAAGAAGATGACACTGCGCGAGAAGCTCGGGCAGATGCTGATGGTGACATTTTTCGGCGTGTTCGATTCGGCCGAAAGCCCCGAGTATCGTGAGGTGCTTCACGAGGTCGAGGACAATCACGTCGGCGGCCTAATCATTGTCACCGATCGCGGGCCGCTCGGACTTGAGCGAAGCCAGGTGTACCCCACCGCCGTGATGACAAACGAACTCCAGCGCCGCGCGAAAATTCCGCTCCTGGTTGGCGCGGATTTCGAAGCCGGCACTGGGATGCGACTCGACGAGGGCACGTCGTTTCCTTCCGCGATGGCGATTGCCGCGACGGGCGACCCGAAACTCGCGTACGCCGCTGGCAAATACACGGCGCTCGAAGCGCGGGCGGCCGGTGTGCAATGGATCTTCGCTCCGGATGCGGACGTTAACAACAACCCCGACAATCCAATCATCAACATACGATCTTTCGGCGAGGACCCGGCGAGCGTCGCGGAATACGTGAAGGAGTTCGTGCGCGGCGTTGAAGACAACGGCGCGCTGGCGACGGCGAAGCATTTCCCGGGACACGGCAACGTCGGCGTGGATTCGCATATCTCGCTGCCCACAGTGCCGGGCGACCGCAATGAGCTCGAAGGAACCGAACTCGTTCCCTTCCGCGCAGCGATCGCCGCCGGCGTGAGTTCCATCATGCCGGGCCATCTGGCTGTGCCGGCATTCGAGCCCGATCCCGCGATTCCGGCGACACTTTCGCGAAATATTCTGAGTGGCCTGCTGCGCGACGACATGAAATTCCGGGGCCTGATCATTACCGACGCTCTCGACATGGGCGGCGTTGCGTCGAACTATCCTCCGGGCGAGGCTGCTGTGCGGGCAATCGACGCCGGTACGGACGTGCTTCTAATGTCGCCCTCGCCCGACGCAGCGATCGCCGGGCTCGAGGAAGCAGTGAAATCCGGCCGCATCTCCGAGAAACGAATTGACGCTTCCGTGCGAAGAATTCTGGCAGCCAAAGCCCGGCTGGGACTCAACAAGAACCGCACGGTTGACGTCGCGCGGCTGAACGAGAAATTCGCGCGCCCGGAATATGAAACAGAAGCGCAAAACATCGCCGATCGCGGCGTCACCCTGCTGCGCGATGCACCTTGGCTCCTGCCGCTGGACGCCACCAAGCCGCTGCGCGTGTTGCTGGTCGCGCTTTCCTCCGATGCCGATCCGAACCCGGGCGAGACGATCGAGCCGGAAATTCGCCCGCGCGTTGACTCGCTCAAAGTCCTGCGCGCGGATACGCAATATTCGCCCGTCAGCACGCTGAAGCTCCCGCCGCCGGACACGTACGATGTGGCAATAGCAGCCCTTTTTGTGCGCGTTGCAGACCGCAAGGGCGACGTCGGCTTTCCGGACGACCAGCTTGCGTTCGTGAACCAATTGCTGGCCGCGGGTAAGCCGACCGTGGTCGCTTCTTTCGGCAGCCCGTACCTGATCGAGCGATTTCCGAACGCGAAGACGTGGCTCGCTGAGTTCTCAACCAACGATGTCTCGCAGCGCGCCGCAGCTCGCGCGATATTCGGGCAGATCACGATCAGCGGCAGGATTCCGGTGACCGTGCCCGGAACCGTGCAGCGCGGTGACGGCATGCGGGTAGCCGAAAATCCGATGACGCTGCAGCCCGCGCCCGCGGCGTGGACGGAGCGCCTGAAGCCGGCCTTCACTTTACTCGACCGCGCGGTTGCCGACGGTGCTTTCCCCGGGGGTGTACTCGCTGTCGGGTGGAACGGCCAGCTTGCGGTGCACCCGTTCGGGAAACTCGAACTGGATGGCGAGGAATACGAGGTAGATGAAGACTCGATGTACGACGTCGCCTCGCTGACGAAGCCAATCGTCACGACCACGGCGGTGATGATGCTCGTGCAGCAGGGCCGGCTCGATCTAAATCGCCCGGTCGAGAACTATTTGCCCGATTTCGCGGCTGCCGCAAAGTCCGACCCGGACCCGGCGTGGCGCGCTCGCGTCACTCTCCGCATGCTGCTTCTGCACGATTCCGGGCTTCCCGATCATCGCGACTTTTACAAGCAAGCGAAGGGTCACGACGCGATTCTGGCGCGCGTTCTCGCTGAGCCGCTCGTTCGCGAGCCCGGAACGCAGGTGGAATATTCCGACCTGGGATTCATTCTGCTCGGCGAGATCGTCGAGCGGCTGACCGGCGAAACTCTTGATACCTTTGCAAAGCGCGAAATCTTTCAGCCGCTCGGGATGGACCGTTCCATGTTTAATCCGCCGCGCAAGCTGCGCGAAGACATCGCGCCCACGGAAATGGACTCGACCTTCCGCAAGCGGCTCGTCTGGGGCGAAGTACACGACGAAAACGCCTGGGCCATGGGCGGAGTTGCAGGGAACGCAGGCCTCTTTTCGACCGCTGGCGACATCGCTGCATTCGCCCAGATGATTCTCAACGGAGGCATCTACGGCCACGAGCGCCTCCTCGCATATTCCACGATCCGGCAGTTCACGGCGCGCCAAACGATTGGCGGTTCGGCGCGCACTCTCGGCTGGGATGTGCCCGAGGAGCCGTCCTCGTCGGGCCGCTATTTTTCAGCCACAAGCTTCGGGCACACCGGCTTTACGGGCACGTCCCTGTGGATCGATCCCGAGCGGAAGCTGTTCGTCGTTCTCCTGACAAACCGCGTGAATCCCACGCGGGCCAACGAGAAGATCCGGCAAGTGCGCCCTGCGCTGCACGACGCGATCTTCGAAGGTCTGGGGCTGGCTTCCGGCCAGGCCGCCCGATAACTCCCTCGGCACAATCTCTACCAGAATCCTGCGAGGAGCCGCCACTGAGGCTTCGCTGCCGCTATAATTATTCAGGGTCTGGGGCGCTCCTTGAAGGCATCGAGGACAGAACAACGGAACCCGCGTTCGCGCGGGCTTGACAGGAAGTCAACTCTCGATATTTTGCGCGCGCTCAGCCGGGAAGATGCAACCGTTGCGCTGGCCGTGCGCCGGGAGCTGCCGCAGATTGCGCTCGCGGTGGACGCCATCGCGAAATCGCTGCGGGGCGGCGGAACGCTTTTCTACATTGGCGCGGGAACGAGTGGCCGGCTCGCGGTGCTGGACGCGGCAGAATGCCCGCCGACATTCGGAACTCCACCTGGAATGGTGCGGGCGATCATCGCCGGTGGCGAACGGGCGCTGCGGCACGCGGTCGAAGGCGCGGAGGATTCCGCGGCAGATGGCGCGCGCGATTTGCGGCGAGCAGGCGTATCGCGCGGCGATGTGGTCGTGGGGATCGCTGCGAGTGGCGCGACCGCTTACGTGCTCGGCGCGCTTGCGTGTGCGCGGCGGCGGGGCGCCGTCACCGTCGGGGTGACTTCGAATTCACGCTCGCCGGTGGCGCGCAAGGCGCGCATCTCCATCTCGCCCGACACCGGGCCGGAGGTGATCGCCGGTTCCACGCGAATGAAGGCCGGGACGGCGCAGAAGATGGTCCTGAATATGCTTTCTACTGCCGCGATGGTGCGGCTCGGTCGAGTCTACGAGAACTGGATGGTTCACGTGGCGCTGACAAATCAGAAGTTGCGGCGACGCGGCGCGCGGATTCTGGAGGAAGCGGCGGGCGTAAGCCTGTCCACTGCGGAACACGCTCTGCGTCAGGCGGGCCACAATCTGCCGTCTGCGCTGGTCATGCTCAAGACCGGAGTCAGCGCGCGCGATGCGCGGCAACGGCTGGCGGCAGCAGGCGGCAGCGTCCGGCAGGCGCTGGAAGCAGCAAAGAAACATCAAACTAATCTCAGGGGCCGGTAACAGGACATGGACCGATTCAAGATTCAAGGCGGGCGCAGGCTCGAAGGCGAAGTCCGAATCAGCGGAGCGAAGAACGCCGCGCTGCCGGCCATGGCGGCGTCGCTGTTGACGGCCGAAGCCGTGCACCTCAAGAATATTCCCCACGTGCGCGACATTATCACGATGGCAAAGCTGCTCGCGCACATGCGTTGCAAGGTGGAAAGCCCCGACATCCCGCCGAGCGAATTCGTCATTCGCGCCGAGAGCGTCTCGCACGCGGAAGCGCCGTACGAACTGGTGAAGACCATGCGCGCCTCGGTCCTGACGCTCGGCCCTCTGGTCGCGCGATTCGGCTATGCGCGCGTTTCCCTTCCCGGAGGCTGCTCGATCGGCGCGCGTCCGATTGATATGCACATCCAGGCGCTGGAAAAGCTAGGCGCGACGATTTCGGTGGATCATGGCTACGTCGAAGCGCGAGCGACGCGCCTTCACGGCGCTGTGTTCCGCTTTCCGAAGATCACGGTCACGGGGACGGAAAATATCCTCACGGCCGCCGTGCTGGCCGAAGGCGAAACCGTTCTCGAAAATTGCGCGCTCGAACCCGAAATTCCCGATCTCGCCGCCCTGCTCGTCAAAATGGGAGCGAAGATCGAGGGCGCTGGGACGCCCACGATTCGCGTGCAGGGTGTTGATAGACTCCACGCCGCGACGCACACCATCATTCCCGATCGGATCGAAGCGGGCACATTCCTCGTGGCCGGAGCCATCACCGGTGGCGAGCTGCTACTGAAGCACTGCGAACCCCAGCACTTGACCGCCGTCATCGAAAAACTCAAGGAGTGCGGTGTCGAAATCAAGTGCGAGGGGAAGGGCGGGCTGCGCGTGCGCGCCGCGAAAAAACTCGTAGCAGCCGACGTCAACACCGAGGAATATCCCGGCTTTGCGACCGATATGCAGGCGCAGTTCATGGCTCTGGCCACGCAAGCGCACGGCATTTCGCATATCCGCGAAACAATCTTTGAGAATCGCTACCTCCACGCAAGCGAGATGGTGCGCATGGGCGCAAACATCTTGGTTGACGGGAATACGGCGGTGATTACCGGACCGGCACAGCTCAGCGGGGCTCCTGTCACGGCCTCGGATCTGCGCGCCAGCGCGGGACTCGTCCTCGCGGCGCTCGTCGCCAGCAACACCACGTGGATTGACCGCGTTTACCACATTGACCGCGGCTACGAACAGATCGAGCTGAAACTCACCGCGCTCGGCGCGAGCATCGAGCGCGTCACCCAACAGTCCTGAGACGACCGTTTGTCCCAGCCGCAAATGATCGGCGGACAAAAAAAGGGAGGCGATCACTCGCCTCCCTTCGAACACCCGTTCATCGGACGCCGCGACGTCCAATTAACGCCGAAACCAGCTGCTAGCCCGCCGCTTCCGTCTTCGGTTGCTTATCGCGCTGGTCGCGCAACACAGCCTTGCGGCTCAGCCGGACTTTGTTTCCTTCGATGGCCAGCACCTTCACGAGCACCTGGTCGCCTTCCTTGAGCTCGTCTCGAACGGCGCGGATGCGCGCCTCCGCGATTTCGCTGATGTGAAGGAGGCCGTCCGTGCCGGGGAATATTTCGACGAACGCGCCGAACTCCGCTATTCGCACGACCGTGCCGAGATATGTCTTGCCGATCTCGGCGGTCGCGGTGATGTCGCGGATCATCTTTAGCGCATTTTCCGCGGCGAGTCCGCTGCTCGCGAACACATGAACCTTGCCATCGTCCATCACGTCAATCTTCACGCCCGTGGCCTCAACGATCGAGCGGATTTTCTTTCCGCCCGGCCCGATCAGGTCACGAATCTTGTCCGTGGGAATCTGTAGCATGTGCAGGTGGGGCGCATACGCCGAAATTTCCGGCCGCCCGTTCGAGATCGTCTTCTCCATGATGTCGAGAATTTCAAGACGCGCCTTCCGCGCTTGAGCCAGTGCCTCTCGCATCATGGCGACGCTGACACCCGCGACCTTGATGTCCATCTGCAAAGCCGTAATTCCCTGCCGTGTTCCGGCGACCTTGAAATCCATGTCACCGTAATGATCTTCGGCGCCTGCGATGTCGGTGAGGATCGCGTATTTCTCGTTCTCCACAACGAGGCCCATTGCGATTCCAGCGCACGGAGACTTCAACGGCACGCCCGCGTCCATCATTGCAAGTGAGCCGCCGCAAACCGTCGCCATGGACGACGATCCGTTCGATTCGAGGATATCCGAAACCACGCGCATCGCGTATGGAAAGTCGGCTTCGGAAGGAAGCAGGTTGCCGAGCGCCCGCTCGGCCAATGCGCCGTGCCCGATTTCGCGCCGGCCCGCCCCGCGCAGGAATTTCACTTCGCCCACCGAAAAAGGCGGGAAGTTGTAGTGCAGCATGAATCGTTTGAACACGTCCTGCTCGAACAGCAGATCGAGCCGCTGCTTATCTTCCTTCGTGCCGAGCGTGGTGGTCGCGAGCGCCTGGGTTTCGCCTCGGGTGAAGAGAGCCGAGCCGTGCGCGCGGGGCAGCACGCCCACTTCGCATGTGATCTGTCGGACCTGGTCGAACGCGCGGCCGTCCGGGCGCCGGCGGCGAACAAGCATATCGTCACGGAAGATGCGCTCGCGAAGCCGCTCAAATGCGCGATAGGCCAGCTTGCGCTTCTCCAGGTCCTTTTCATCAATGCTTCCCATGATCTCGGCCTTGACCTCGTCTACCAGGCCGTAGCTTTCGAGCTTGGGGTGCTTCTGGGTGTCCACCGCGTCGCGCAACCGCTCGCCGTATTTCTGCGTGATGTCTTTGTAGAGCGATTCGTCGAACGCGGGAGGCTTTACCGTCACTTTCTTGGGGTTCACGCGGCTACCCAGGTCGCGAATCGCCGCGACGATCTTGCGAATTTCCGCGTGGCCGAATTCCAGCGCGTCGGCGACGGTGTCCTCGGAAACCTCGAACGCTCCCGATTCAACCATCACGATCGCGTCGGCCGAGCCTGCGATGATCAGGTTCATCTGGCTTGTCTTCTGCTCCGCGATCGTCGGGTTCACCACGAGCCTGCCTTCGAGCATTCCCACGCGAACGCACGCGATCGGGTTGTCGAATGGAATCTTGGAAATGTAGAGCGCCGCCGAAGCCGCGGTGACGGCGACTACGTCGGGGTCATTGTCGCTATCGGCTGACAGCACCATGGCGATGATCTGTGTTTCGGTGGCCCAGCCCTCCGGAAAGAGCGGCCGCAGCGGCCGGTCCGTCAGCCGCGAAGTCAGAATTTCGCGTTCCGAGGGGCGCCCTTCACGCTTGAAAAATCCGCCCGGAATTTTTCCGGCGGCGTAGGTGTATTCACGGTAATCCACCGTGAGGGGGAGAAAATCTTTTTCGGTCGCCTTGTTGTCCATGCAGGCGGTGGCGAGCACAACTGAATCGCCGTATCGCGCCACTATCGCGCCGTGGGCCTGTCGGGCCATCTTGCCTGTTTCCAGCGTCAGCTTGCGTCCGCCGAGATCCAAACTCACTTGTTCAAACATCCATCACATCCTTCTGTCCCGGCTCACCGGGAACGGTCATCAGATACGAGAGAAATACTCTCGGGAAATAACTTGAAGAGGGAAAAGCGCATACAGCGGGGCGCCGGAAGGCAAAATGATTAGCTGGCAAATGACCTCGCGCACCGCGCCGCTTGCGGCCCGCCTGCAGGCCGACAGTTCAAGTTTGTGCGGTGGAGGAACTTGCGGCCGGAGCGGCCGCTCGGGGGTTCCGCGCTACTTGCGCAAGCTAAGTCGTGCCACAATCTCGCGATACCGATCCGGGTCGCGCCGATTCAGATAGTCCAGCAGCCGGCGACGCTTGTTGACCATCATGATCAACCCGCGGCGCGAAGCATGATCTTTTGCGTGGGACTGTAGGTGCGTCGTGAGGTAGTTGATGCGCTCGCTCAATAGCGCTATTTGCACTTCTGGCGATCCGGTGTCTTTCGTATGAACTCTGTACTGCTCGATTACACCGGCTTTGGCTTCCATCAACTGATCCTCCCTCTGAAACGTCGTGCCCCTGCTCTATGTTCTTCGCCTCTTCAACTCGAAAATGCTAGCACAGAGCCTCTAGCCCGCAAAGGGAATTTACCGCTGCCGCCAGCTGCCAGCTGCGCTATTTCCCGTTTCGGACCAGCGACAGGAACTCGTCCCGCGTCTGTTTGTTCTCCCGGAACACGCCGAGCATCGCGCTGGTGACCGCTTCCGAGTGCTGCTTTTCCACTCCGCGCATCACCATGCACAGATGCCGCGCTTCGATGATCACGCCGACGCCCTGCGGGCTGAGCTGCTCCTCGATTGTCTGCGCGATCTGGCTCGTCAGCCGCTCCTGGATCTGCAATCGCCGCGCGTACATGTTTACCAGGCGCGCGATCTTGCTCAACCCCACCACTTTCTTGTTCGGGATATAGGCCACGTGGCATTTGCCGAAAAATGGAAGCAGGTGGTGCTCGCAAAGGCTGTAGACCTCGATGTCCTTAACGACCACCATCTCGTCGTAGCACACGCTGAACATCGCCCCGTTCAACAGTTTCTCCGCGTCCTGCCCGTATCCGCTGGTCAAGTAGCGGAGCGCTTTCTCAAAGCGCTCGGGGGTGCGCTGCAGCCCTTCGCGATTGGGATCCTCTCCCAGATGCACCAGCATCTGGCGGACCAGTTCGGCAATCCCGGCTGAACCTGTCGCTTCTGAAACGGCGATATCTGTTGTCTCGCTCATGGTCGTTTTGTTCCTCATGGCGCGCGTTGCTCGCGGTCGCCAATTTCCCCGTCGAATTCAAAGCTGTTCTTGCTCGTCTCCTCGAGTCGCACGCGCTCGAGGCGCGCCGCCGGAAATCCTTTCAGGCGGCGATAGATTTCCCGGCAGATGTTTTCGGCTGTCGGCACTTCTTTGTTGAATTCGGGAACTTCCTCGTTCAAATATTTGTGGTCGAACGCTTCGACGACTTCGCGCTCGACAAACGGATCGAGCTCGCCGAGATTCGCGACCATCCCCGTCTCCGGATCCACCGCGCCGGAAATCGTCACCTCGAGCGAATAGTTGTGCCCGTGGCCGTGGGGATTGCTGCACTTCCCGTAGATGCGCTGATTGTCGGTCTCGCTGAAATTCGGCCGGTGCAACCGATGCGAAGCCGCGAAGCGATAACGGCGCGTCAGCGAAAGCTTTAGCGCTCGGCTCACGCGCGGCTCCCGCTGGATTCCGCCGTGCAATCCGCAAAGAGATCGGGCGACTCGTAGAGCCGCACGCGATCGAGCTTTCCCTTCGCGATCTTCGGCTCCAACAGCCGCCAGATCGCCGCCGCGATGTTTTCGCACGTGGGAATCTGGCCGGCGAGCTCCGGCACTTCATAATTCAGATGGCGGTGATCCATGCGCTCGCCCACTTCGCGCTGCAGAATATCTTTCAATTCCTTCAGATCGAGCACCATTCCCGTCGCCGGGTCGGGCTCGCCCGCCACCGTCACTTCCAGGACGTAGTTGTGCCCGTGGCCATGCGGATTATTGCACTTGCCGAAGACGCGGCGATTTTCCTCCGCCGAGAAATTCGGATTGTGGTAGAAATGCGCCGCGGAAAACTCGATTTTGCGTGTCACTCGAATCATGGCGTTCTCGCCGCATATTCTCGGCCCTTCCAGACGACTTTTCCCCTCGTGCTCTTCCACCACGATTCAACCAGCGCTGCGCTGTAAAGCGTGGAACCCACCACGTGATATTTGATGTAAGACGTCGGGTAGAGATTCCGGTACAGCGCTGCCGCATAGGCCAGGTGCCTTCCCAGCAGAACGCCGGCGAACACGCCAGCCACAGCCACCAATAGCGAAGTCCTGACACCCGCAAAGTGCAGCAGCGCGACAATCAAAAGTCCGGCTTCCGAAATCGGAAGAGTCTCGATGAATTCGAAAAACATTGGCTTGGAATCTCCTCCCATCAGCGGATAGAGATTCTTCGTCCAGCCTTGCCACATCGCTGCAAACGACCGGTACATTCGCGTGCGCACCACTCCCATGGGAGCCGTGAAATAAATACCGTAGCCATTCCGCTTCACCAGCCGCGCCAGCATCACATCATCCAATATCTCGCGTGCGACGGCCGCGTGCCCTCCCACCGCGTCATACGCGTCCCGCAGCACGAGCAGAAACTGGCCGTTTGCGGCTGCATCGGGCCTCGCCGGATCGTTTACGCGCGCAAATGAAAATCTTGCCGCCAGCCTGCAATAGACGAAAGGAATCAGCGCGCGCTCCCACCAGGTCTCCATTTCCTGTTCTGGTGAATACGAAACAAATACGGCATCGTGATCCACCGCATCGCTCAGAGCGCGGCGCGTTGCACCCGGGTAGTGGTACGTGTCTGCGTCCGTGAATAGCAGCCAGTCGCCTTGTGCGGCGGCAGCGCCAATCGAAATCGCATGGTTCTTGCCGACCCACTCGGCTGGCAGCGGACCTGCCTCGATCACCTTCAGCTTCGGAATCCGTTTTGCCAGCTCCGCCAGAATCGCGCCGGTGCCATCCGTGGATTGGTCGTTGACCACAATGACCTCTCCGACTTCAAGCTGCATTGCCACTGATTCGACTGCGCGAGCGATTGACGCTTCTTCGTTTCTGGC
This sequence comes from Acidobacteriota bacterium, assembly GCA_003166795.1. Classification (GTDB taxonomy): domain Bacteria; phylum Acidobacteriota; class Terriglobia; order Acidiferrales; family UBA7541; genus Palsa-295. The sequence goes on from PMUS01000093.1 coordinate 28,817, forward strand.
GGGAATGATGGCGGAAACCAAGGTTTTTACGATCCCATCCACAGGGGCTGCTAAACTGTTCGTTATCTCTTCGGCGATGCTTCTATTATAGGGCGCTTGGATGGCGGATTGAAACGGAAACTGAAAACTGGGCTCGTTCTGGCTTTCATCGCGGGACTTCTCGTGCTGTTTGCGCGTCCGGATTACAGGCAGGGTGAACCGAGCCTGCGCGGAAGCACGCCAAAAGATTTTACGCTCACGCTGGATGGCAAGCCGGCGCATCTTTCCGACCTGCGCGGCAAAGTCGTTCTGCTGAACTTCTGGGCCTCGTGGTGCCAGCCGTGCATTGACGAGGCGCCTTCGCTGAATCTGCTGCAGCAGCGCATCGCGCCGCTCGGTGGCACCGTGCTGGGAATCAACATCGGTATCGACGACGACGAAGCGGCGTACGAAAAGTTTCTGGCGACGTACAACATTGACTTTCCCACCTACCGCGACGCCACCAAGCAACTCGCGGCGTCCTACGGCACTGCCGCCTATCCCGAGACCTACGTCATCGACCGCAAAGGGCGCCTCGACCGCAAAATTGTCGGCCCGCAGGATTGGACCAGCCCCGAAATGATGACTTACCTCGATTCCCTTCTAAACGAAAAATAATCACGCCGGGGCATTCGTCACTCGTACCGCAAAGCCTCAACCGGATCGAGTTTCGCCGCGCGCATCGCAGGCACGAAGCCGCTCAAAATGCCCACCACTACAAGCACCACTACCGAAGCCGCGAGAATTTCCCAGGACACGTGCATCTGAATATCCACTCTGCCGGACGTGTCCTCGTACGCTGGCCCGAGGAACGGCAGCGTCCCGATGGCTGCACCGATACCCACCGAAATCAGCACGCCGATCGCGCCCCCGGCCATGGTAATCGCCAGCGCCTCAGTCAAGAACTGCACGCGGATATGTCTGCGCCGCGCGCCCAGCGCCCTTCGCAGCCCGATCTCGCGAATGCGCTCGTTCACCGTTACCAGCATGATATTCATCACGCCCACTCCGCCAATCCCCAGCGTCAGCAAACCGACAAACAGCAGCAGAAACTCCAGCCCGTAGGAAATCCCCATGATGATCGGCCGAAATTCTGCCATGCTGTCAAACAGGATTGCGCGCTTGTCCGTCGGAGAAAAATGCTGCCTTTGCGCGAGTATCGAAAGCACCTGTGCCTTCGTTTGCGCGTCGAATTCACCCGACACCGGTTCAACCACCAGTACGCTCGCGGACTTGATGTCCCACAGATCACCCGCGGTCGAATACGGAATCCACGCCGAGCGGTCATCGTCGGTGAAATAGCTGCTCTGCTCGAATTTACGGTCCATCACGCCTACCACGGTAAATCGCTCGCCTTGAATCGTGACCGGCTCGCCCACCGCAGGCAAGCCCGCAAACAGTTTCTTCTTGAGCTGCGCCCCTAAGAACACCACGCGCCGCCGGTTAATTTCGTCGTCCGAATCCAGCCACCGCCCAGCGAATGCCACCTCGTTCCGCATTTCGCCGTATTGCTCGCACACTCCGCGCACCGCCGTGCTCGTCGAGCGCTCCTCGTGGGCGAGATTCGTGAATTTCACCGATTCAGGGCATACCTGCTTCGCCAGCGTCGCCGTGGCGCGCAGTTCATCCAGGTCCGGCTGCTCGAATTTCACTTTCTGCCCCGCGCGCTCGCCGCCGGCCTGCTCGCCCGTCGTTCCCGGCCAGCAGATGATCACATCGTGCCCGAATGAATCGAACGTGTACATCAGCACCCGGCGGAATCCCGAGCCGTAGGCCAGCAGCATCGTCACCGCGACAATGCCCCACACGACTCCTGTCATCGTCAGGCAGCTGCGCAATGGCTGCCGGCGCAGCGAACCCCACGCTTGCCGTACGATTTCCTCGAACACGCGCGCTAGCCTCCCGCCTCGTACCGCAGCGCTTCAATCGGATCGACGGCCGCCGCACGGCTCGCTGGATACAGCGCAGACGTCACCGCAATGGCCGACAGCAATACCAGCGCCAGCACGCCGGACTGCCACGTCGGCAGCAGCCCGGCAAACACCTGGGGCATCGGCAGCAAGTCCACCAGCGCGCAAAATCCGTATGCGATTCCCATTCCGATCCCTCCGCTCAGGAACGCGATGATCATCGTTTCCGCGAAAAACTGACTCAGGATCGACTGCCGCGTCGCGCCCAGCGCCTTTCGCACGCCGATTTCTCGCGTCCGCTCGCGCACCGCCACCAGCATCACATTCATCACTCCCAGCCCGCCCAGAAACAGCGTCACAATACCCACCGCGCCGGTGAAATATTCGATTCCGTCCATGATAAGCGCGTTCGCTTGCGCGTTCTTGATCGTGTCCCACACGAAAATCGCGTCTTCATCCTCTGGATCGAACGAGTGCATCACCGCGAGTGCAGCCAGGGCTTCACGCTTGCAGTCCTTGTGCAGCGCCAGCGATTTCGGCACGACCAGCAGATGTTCGATCGTGTGCGGCGGCGCCGGCGGCTGATTTGGGAAATCGCGCACCACGGCGCTATAGGGAACAAAAATCTTTCGAATATCCGGGCCGTCATACGACGAATTCTGGTCCTTCGGTTTCATCACGCCGATCACGGTGTACGGAATGTCGCTTAGCCATACCGTTTCCCCGAGCGCCTCCCGGCTGCCGAACAGCTGCTTCTTCGTGTCGCTGCCGAGAAATGCTACCCGGTTGACGTTCGCCACGTCCGCATCGTCGTAGAATTTCCCCTCCCCCACGTCGAGGCTGCGCACTTCGGCAAAGGGCGGCAGCGATCCCGAAACCTCCAGGTTGCCGCTGTTGTATCGGCTCCGCAGTTGCACGTGATTGTCTATTTCTGGCAGTGCGAATCGGCACGCCGGCGACTGGTCGTCGATCTCCTGATAGTCGTTTTCGCCGATGTGGACGTCGCGCCCGGCGCGCATCCCGCCCGCTTGAACCGTGGTGCGCCCGGCAAAGAAAATCATGATGTCCTTGCCAAAGCTTTCGTTATTGCGCTTTAGCCCCACGCGCAAGCCTTCCGTCGCCGCCACCATCAGCGTGATCGAAATAATTCCCCAGGTGATTCCGAACATGGTAAGAAACGTGCGCAGCTTATGTGCCCAGAGGGTATGGATCGTGTCTTTAAAGAGGTCGCTGAGATTCATGGTCGCTGTTGCTGTTGAAATGTCATCCCAAGCGAAGCGAGGGCTCTCTCTTACAGCTCATCCCAAGACCACTACTGCAAAATCACCTTCTGCCCTTCGTTCAAGCCGGAGAGCACCTCGGCCTTCACACCGTTCGTGATTCCCAGCTTCACCGCAAGCTTCTTGCGGCCATCCTCGCCCTTGGGGTCCGCGACTTCCACCGACGCATTTTTATCCTTGTCGAAAATCACGGCGCCTTCCGGAACTAGCAGGACACTTTTCTTTTCTTCCAGAATAATCTCGGCATTCGCGCTCATATTTGCGCGGAGCTCGCCTCCCGCGTTCTGTATGGAGACGCGCACCTCAAACGTTGTCACGTTGTCTTTTTCCTGCCCGAGCGGCGCGATCTTGGTCACCCTTCCTTCAAATTTCCTGTCCTTGAATGACTCGACCACAATTCGCGCGTCCTGGCCCAGATAGACTTTGCCGACGTCGGCCTCGTCCACCTTGCCCAGTACATACACTTCGCTCGTGTCGCCAAGCGTCATCACCAGCGTAGCCTGCGAGCCGAGAACCAGAATCGAGCTGACCGCGTCGCCAACCTCGACGTCCTTCGAGAGCACCACTCCATTCATCGGGCTGGTGATCGTTGCATATCGTAGATTTTCCTCGGCGTCGTCGAGCGCGGCCTTGGCCTGCGCCACTTGCGCTTTCGATTGCGCCACCTGCGCCTTGCTCATCTGTGCGGCGCGCACCGCGGACGATTGCCGGTTCAATCCCATTTGGTAGTTCTTTTCGGCATCCTGCATCACGTTGAGCGCAATTAGCCCCTGCTTGAAGAGATCGTGCGCGCGATCCACGTCGTTTTTCAGGAAAGGCACGTCGGGCCCTTCGGCATCCACCAAATTCTTTTGGTACGAAGCCTCGGCAGCTAGTTGCGCGGCCTGCGCGGCTTCCAGGTTGGCCTGCGATTCCGCGACGCTGGCGCGTAGTTGCTCCTTGTCCAGATCGGCGAGGACCTGGCCGGTCTTCACTTTGTCGCCCGCATCAAGATAGATTTTTTCGACGATTCCACTGGCCTTCGATTTCACTTCCACTTTTGTGAGCGGCTCGATCTTGCCGGTGGCGACCACGGACCGCGCAATATCGCCGCGCTCCGTCGTCGCGAGTTTGTCGGGTTCGATTGTGTGCGTCGGCCGCAAGGCAGCCGTTGCGATCACGATCACCGCGACGAGTACCACCGTGACGCTTCCCAGCACAATCCAGCGCTTTCGCTTTTTCCGGCCGTTCTTGCCGTTACCGCCATTCGATTCCACGGACGCCCCCGTCTGCCACTGTTCGACGTTCCACCTGTAGATACGTAAGCCCCGTCGGGAATGTTCCCTGTTCAATCTCGACTGGGCGAAGGCTTTGACAAACAGGCGATAATGGACGTTCATGGAACGAGATCCAGTCTGCGGGATGACGGTTGAACCCGAGCGCGCTGCGGCCAAGGCCGAACACGCCGGAAAAACCTACTACTTCTGCTCCGCCGGGTGTGCCGGCAGGTTCCGAACGGAGCCCGAGAGATATCTCGTCGCTAAACCGCCCGCCCCAATCACCGGGCAAGCCGATCTCGTTCAGCTTGACGGTATCAAGCCCGCAGCCGTTCCTCTCGCGAAACCATCGGTGTACACCTGCCCAATGGATCCCGAGGTGCGCCAGAGTCACCAGGGCCCATGTCCCAAGTGCGGTATGGCGCTCGAGCCGGATGTTCCCAGCGCGCCCGCCACTCGGACCGAGTACACCTGCCCGATGCACCCGCAAATTGTGCGCCCGGGACCGGGTTCATGCCCAATTTGCGGCATGGCGCTCGAACCCAGGACCGTTTCGCTGGGCGATGAGGAAAACCCCGAGCTGCGCGACATGCGTCGGAGATTTTGGATCAGCTCCGCGCTGGCGATTCCGGTTCTCATCCTCACCATGGCCGATTCCCTTCCGGGGCATCCTCTCGAATCCTTCGCCTCCAACCGGACCCAGGCATGGTTGGAGTTCGCGCTTGCGACTCCAGTCGTGCTCTGGGGCGCGTCGCCCTTCTTTGTCCGCGCATGGAACTCGCTCGTCCATCGCAGCCTCAATATGTTCACGCTCATCGGGCTCGGCGTCGGCGTCGCCTACTCTTACAGCGTGGTCGCGACGCTGTTTCCCGGCATCTTTCCCGATTCGTTTCGAGGCCCGGGCGGCGTGGTCGCGCCTTACTTTGAGGCCGCCGCCGTCATCGTTGCATTGGTGCTACTGGGGCAGGTCCTCGAGCTCAAGGCGCGCGGCCAAACGGGTGCGGCGATCAAGGCGCTCCTCGGCCTTGCTCCCAAGACCGCGCGCCTCCTTCGCAAGGACGGCACTGAACTCGACATTCCACTTGAACAGGTCGCGCCCGGCGATAGCCTCCGCGTTCGTCCGGGAGAAAAGATTCCGGTGGACGGCGTCGTTCTCGATGGTTCGAGCAGCGTGGACGAATCAATGATCAGCGGCGAGCCGATCCCTGTCGAAAAGCAATCGGGCGCCCGCGTCACGGGTGCAACCGTCAACGGAACGGGGACTCTGGTTATGCGCGCCGAGCGCGTCGGCTCCGAGACTCTACTCGCGCAGATCGTGCGCATGGTGAGTGAAGCGCAGCGCAGCCGCGCGCCCATCCAAAAGCTCGCGGACGTCGTCGCAGGCTATTTTGTGCCCATCGTCGTTGGAGCAGCCGCGCTTGCTTTCCTGATTTGGGCGTTGTGGGGACCCGCTCCGCGCATGGCGCACGCGGTCGTCAACGCCGTCGCCGTGCTGATCATCGCGTGCCCGTGCGCCCTCGGCCTCGCGACTCCCATATCCATAATGGTGGCAACCGGAAAAGGGGCGACGCTCGGCGTCCTTTTCAAGAACGCTGAAGCGATCGAGCTGCTCAGAAAAGTGGACACGCTCGTCGTGGACAAAACCGGAACGCTCACGGAAGGCAAACCAAAACTGGTTTCCGTCGAAGCATTTGACGGCTTCGACTCGACTCGGCTGTTGCGCCTCGCCGCGTCGCTCGAGCGCGCGAGCGAGCATCCGCTGGCAGCGGCGATTGTCAAAGGCGCGGAAGAGCGCGGAATCCCGCTCGCGCCAACCGAGTCTTTCGAATCTCTCACCGGCCGTGGCGTCCGCGGACGCGTGGACAACACCCGGATCGCACTCGGTAATCGCAAGCTGCTTGACGAGCTCGGTGTGGACCCCGGCGCAGCCGCGCAGCACGCGGAAACGACGCGCGCCGACGGCCAGACCGTGATGTTCGTCGTCGCGGAAAAACAATTGATCGGCCTGCTCGGCGTCGCCGATCCAATTAAGACAACAACTCCAGAGGCCCTCCGCCAGCTCCATGATGACGGCATCCGCGTCGTGATGCTCACAGGCGACAGCAACACAACGGCTCAGTCCGTTGCCCGCAAGCTTCAGATTGACGACGTGGTTGCGGAAGTCTTGCCACAAGACAAGGCGGCGGTAGTTAAGCGGCTGCAGAGCGAAGGCCGCTTTGTTGCCATGGCCGGCGACGGCATTAACGACGCTCCAGCGCTCGCCCAGGCGCAAGTCGGAATCGCGATGGGCACCGGAACCGACGTGGCCATGCAGAGCGCCGGAGTCACGCTCGTAAAGGGCGATCTGCGCGGGATCGTCCGGGCGCGGTCCTTGAGCCGCGCCACCATGAGCAACATCCGTCAAAATCTTTTCTTCGCATTCGTTTACAACTCCATCGGTATTCCGATTGCGGCAGGAGTTCTTTATCCGTTCTTCGGGTTGCTGCTCAGCCCGATGATCGCTGCAGCGGCGATGAGCTTCAGTTCCGTGTCGGTGATCGCCAATGCCCTGCGTCTCCGCAGCGTCAAATTGTGAAGGTCCACCGCTCCGCGTGTGAATCCCGCGCGATGCCGATGCTATACTGCGGGCATGACATTCATGACCGTAACGTACGAATTGCAGAACCCGCTCAAGGCCGAACAGTTCCGGGCGCTCGGCCAATTCGCGAACACCTACGGGCTGCAGCGGTTTCGCTTCGACGAAAAGACCAATCGGCTGCACTTCGATTACGACGCTTCGCGCCTGCGCGAGAACGTGGTCGAACACGTGCTGCGCGAAGCGAGAATCCCGGTGCTTCGGCGGGTTACGCCGGCCTAGCTCGACGTACACACCAGATTTAGACACGAGAGGAGCTTTCCGTTGCCGTTGTACGAATACAAGTGCGTGAAGTGCGGCCATCGCTTCGAGAAGATCGAAAGCGTCACAGCGTCGGAAACGAAGAAGTGCCCGAAATGCGGCGCGCGCGCGCCACGCATGGCCTCCGCGCCCGCGATTCAGTTCAAGGGTTCGGGTTGGTACGTCACCGATTACGGCGGAAAGAAGTCCGCGCCGGCTGCGAGCGAAGGATCGGGCGATTCGGCGCAGGCGAAGACTGGCGATAAGTCGTCGGAAAAATCCTCGGAGAAATCTTCGGAGAAATCGTCCGACAAATCCTCGGAATCAAAATCGGAGTCGAAGACTGAGTCGAAGCCCGCGGCCTCCGATAATTCCAACAAAGGCGCCGCGAACCGCAAGAAGAAGTAAACGCTAAAGCTTGAGTCCCTGCAAGTAGGCGCGAAAGGCCTTGCCGAGCTTTGGATCCTTCAGCCCGAAATCAACCGTTGCCTGCAGAAATCCCAGCTTGTCGCCCGCGTCGTGCGTCTTCCCATCGTAAATGCACGCGAGCAGTTTGTTATCTTCGGCTAATCTGCAAAGCCCGTCGGTCAATTGAATTTCGCCGCCCGTGCCGGGCTTCGTCTTCGCCAGGTAGCCGAAGATTTCGGGCGGCAGCACGTAGCGTCCCGTGACGCCAAGATTCGACGGCGCCTTTTCGGCGCTCGGTTTCTCCACCAGATTCGTGATGCGCAGCACCTTTTCGCCCCAGCGTGATTCCTTTTCAGGCTTTGCGTCCACAATCCCGTAAAGATGTACGCGCTCACGCGGCACGCGCTCCACGTGAATTGCTCCCGAGCCGGTGGCCTCATAAATTTCGACAAGCTCGCGCGTCGCGGGAACAGCGCCTTCCATGATCACGTCGCCCAGCAGCACCGCGAACGGCTCGTCGCCTACCAGATCCGCCGCGCAGAGCACCGCGTGGCCAAGTCCCAGCGCTTCGCTCTGGCGCGTGTAGCTGAATTGCACTCCCCTGCCGATATCGTGGACCAGTCGCGCCAGATCCGCCTTACCGCGCTGCTCCAGAAAACTTTCCAGCTCCGGCGAGAGGTCGAAGTGATCCTCGATGGCGTTCTTGTGCCGCCCGGTGACGAAGATCACGTGCTCGATGCCCGACGCGATGCACTCCTCGACCGCATACTGGATCAGCGGCTTGTCCACCACCGTCAGCATTTCCTTGGGAATGGCCTTCGTCGCTGGAAGAAATCGCGTTCCCAGACCCGCCACAGGGAGGACAGCCTTGCGCACCTTCTTCGTTTTCGTCGTCATGTTTTTTGGGGATGCCTGGCCACAACCGGGCGAGCCATCTTGCCTATGCTAACATAGCGATTTTGAGCGACCGTGAAGATTGAGGCGTGCGTGTGAGCACAAACGAACATCTGAACGAGTGTTTGATCCTGGGCATTGAGTCGTCGTGCGACGAGACGGCGGCGGCGATCGTGGCCGGCGGCCGCCGAATCCTTTCGAGCGTGGTAGCGTCGCAGACCGAGATTCATCGCAAATACGGCGGCGTGGTGCCGGAGCTCGCGTCCCGCGAACACCTGCGGCAGATCGTTCCCGTGGTGCGGGAAGCTGTCGAGCAGGCGCGTGTAACGATGAAGGATTTGGACGCCGTGGCCGTCACGCACGGACCGGGGCTGGTTGGCGCGCTGCTCGTCGGCGTGACCTACGGCAAGGTGCTGGCGCTGGCGCTCGGCAAGCCGCTGATTGGCGTAAATCATCTGGAGGGCCATGTCCACGCGGTGTTTCTGGAGGCGCACGCGGCCGGGCGCGCACCGAAGCTGCCTGCGGTCTGCCTGATTGTTTCCGGCGGGCATACGATTCTCTACCACGTGAAGCAAGAGCGCGCGAACGGCGGCGCACAATTTACCTACGCCCGGATTGGCGGCACGCGCGATGATGCGGCCGGCGAAGCCTACGACAAAGTCGCACGCATGCTCGCGCTGGGCTATCCCGGCGGCCCGATCATTGACCGTCTGGCGGCGCATGGGAACGCTCAAGCCGTCCGCTTCAACGAGCCGAAGATGAGCGGAAATGTCTTCGACTTCAGTTTCAGCGGGATCAAGACCGCGGTGCTCTATCACCTGCGCCGCAATCCGCAGCTCGAACCCGAAATCGAAGCGCGAAGGCAGGCGCTGGCGCGCGGCGATCGCAGCGCGGACGCATTGCGCGCGCTTTCGAGCCCCGCGACGCTCGACCTGATCGCCAGTTTCCAACGCGCCGTAGTGGATAACCTGCTCTCGCGCACGCTCGCAGCAGCTGAAAAATACTCGGCACGCACCGTGCTCGTTTCGGGCGGCGTCGCGGCCAATAGCGAGCTTCGCCGCGCATTTGAGGCGGAAGCACTGCGCCGCGGAATCGAAGTTTATTTCCCGAGCCGTGCGCTTTCGACCGACAACGCCGCCATGATTGCGGCTGCCGGGTACGCGCGCTTTGTGGCAGGCGAACGCGCCGATTCGACGCTCAACGCCGAAGCAAATTTGCCTCTCGCCTAGCGATTTTCCGGATCTGTACACCCCTCGTTTCTGTGTCGGGTAACCGTGTGCGCTTTTGTTTGTTTTCAATGAGTTACGGATGATTCTACTCGGCACCGTGTGTCGAGTAATCGGGCGAGGTAGACGAGGCACAGGAAGCGGAGGAGGCGAGGAATGCCACGCAAGTCGAGGAGCGGAATCCTGGCAGATGATGCCCGTGGAAAACCCGCGCTCGGGCAGACACACTTCGGCAGCACGCTGGAGCCTTCGTTCGCGTTGGCGCATTTCTTTCATTCCAAAACCACGCTAACATGCGGCGCGAAAAGCAAGTGGATTTACGCCTGTGGACTTTGGAAGAGAGGTGAGGGGCAGGGGCGAGGGACGCGATGAACGAACACGCGAACATGAACGGGAAAATATGCGTCGTGACGGGCGCGAACAGCGGAATTGGGAAAGAAACCGCGCTGGGGCTGGCGCAGATGGACGCGCACGTTGTAATGGTCTGCCGGAACGCTGAAAAGGGCAAAGCGGCGCTCGAAGATGTACGCCGGGAGTCGGGAAATTCGCAGGTTGATCTGCTGATTGCGGACATGTCCTCTCAGGCTTCCGTGCGCGCGCTGGCAAAACAGATAATCGCGAAATACCCGCGGCTCGACGTGCTGATCAACAACGCGGGCGGAGCCGCGCGTGAACGAAAACTGTCCGCGGACGGCATCGAAATGACACTGGCCGCGAACCACCTGGGACCCGCTCTGCTTACGCTATTAGTCCTCGACCTGCTGAGGGCCAGCACGCCCTCCCGGATCATCAATGTCTCGTCGGAGGCTCAGCGCCGCGCGCGTCCCGACATGAACGATCTTCAATTCGAGCGCCGCAAATTCAATACATTCGCCGCCTACGGACAATCAAAGCTGCTGATGAACGCGTTTACGTTCGAGCTGGCCCGCAGGCTAGAGGGAACCGGCGTGACGGCAAACTGCCTGCATCCCGGGGTGGTCGCGACCAACATCTGGGGCGCCGATCCGCCGTTCATCTTCAAGATGATCATCGCCGTGGTGAAGCCTTTCATGCTCAGTTCGAAGCAGGGCGCCGAAGCCTCTCTGTATCTCGCCACCTCTCCTGACGTGGCGCAAACCTCCGGACAATATTTCGTCAAGTCGAAACCCGCGCAGTCCAGTCCCCTCTCACGCGATCCAAGAATAGCGGCCGAAATCTGGGGGTGGACCGAGACAATGATCGGCCAGCGCTTAGCGTAAGGCCGCGAAGGCTTGGCTATCGAAACCAGTCAACGATCGAATATTGACTCGTCGAGCATCCGCTGGCACAGTTGCACTGTTTTCAGACGATTACACAGGAGTTGCAAAACCGTGCATATTCCCCGCCGGATTATTCTGCTCTTCCTGGGTTTAATTTTCGTTGCAGGCGCGCCGGAAGTCCGGTCACAAAACCGAGCTTCTGACAGCGCGCCTGTCCCGACCGCCAGTCCCGAGGTTTCTCTGCAAGATGCACAACACTTTTTCCGCACCGGCAAGTTCGACGCCGCCATTCAGGCTTACACGCAGCTCGAAACGGGGCCGCAGGCGGTGTTCGCCTACACCGGGTTAACGCGCGCGTACCTGCGGAAGAAGGATCCGAACGACGCGTACGCGGCGGCGGCCAAAGCAGTCGAAATCGCGCCGAATGTCCCCGACGCAAAAGTGGCGATGGGTGAAGCCTACTTCCGGCAAGGCAAGATCCCCGAGGCGGAAGCTCAGTTCGTCTCGGTGATCAATAGCGGCGCGGAGAACGCACGCGCCTATCTGGGCCTAGCGAGGGTCTCGCAGACTATTTCGCTTTATCACCGGGAAAAACAGATGATTGATAAGGCCCGCGAGCTCGATCCCGCCGATCCGGATATCACGCGATTCTGGATGGGAACCCTTACGCTCGCCGAACGCATCAAGGCCTTGCAAAGTTATCTCGCGCAGGAAACGGACGATGACGACGAAGCGCGCACGGCGCTCCAACGTCAACTCATAATTCTACAGGGCGAGCCGACAGTGCCTGCTCATCAGTGCCGGATGGTCTCGAAAATCAGCTCCACGACGACGGACTTAATTGAGCTTCTTGACAGCCCCACCCGTCTGCGAGGCTACGGGCTGAACGTGAAATTCAATGGAACGTCCGCGCGCCTACTACTCGACACAGGCGCCGGAGGAATCCTGATTGACCACAAGCTCGCGGAGAAAGCCGGGGTCGAGCACGTCGTTGAATCCAGTATCCGTGGAATTGGTGACAAGGGCGCCGCGGGCAGCTATGTGGGACACGTTGACAAAATCCAGATCGGCGACATCGAATTCGCGGACTGCAACATACAGGTGGCGGATCAAAGCTCCGTGATCGGCGGCGACGGACTCATCGGCGGCATGGTCTTCTCCCGATTCCTGGTTGACATCAACATGCCCGATCGAAAACTCCTGCTGAGCGAGCTGCCGCGGAGGCCGGATGAGACCGCGACGGAGGTGTCGCTTGAATCAGGCCAGGAGCGCACCCCGCACTTCAGCGACCGATACATCGCCCCGGAGATGAAAGCCTACACGCCGATCTTTCGAATCAATCACATGCTTTTGATTCCGACGAAGCTAAATGGTTCGGTGACGAAACTCTTCCTGATTGATACCGGCGCTTTCAACAACATTATCTCGCCGGACGCGGCGCGCGAGGTAACCAAAGTCTCGGACGATCCGCGGATGCACGTCAAAGGGATCAGCGGCAGCGTGAAGAACGTTTATACCGGAGACGAACTGACTCTGGCGTTTGCGGGGCTGCGGCAGAGGAATCAGGACATCGTCGCGATTGATATGAAAGGCATCAGCGACGGGGCGGGCACGGAGGTTTCCGGAACGCTGGGTTTCGCCATGCTGCGGTTCCTGGATCTCAAGATTGACTATCGCGACGACCTGGTTTCATTCTTCTACGATTCAAAGCGGGCCCACTAAGCGCGGGCGAGAGAACCGGGGCAAGCCGTCTTCGGCGTTCTTCCCCTACAGCAGCGGTGGGTCGTAGATGTAGGCGAGGCCGTCAGCGGTGACGGCGTAGGCTTTCGAACCGTCGAGCGACCAGCGAAGGTTGACCACTCCTTCCGCAGCGTACTCGTCGAACACCACCAGCCGATTTAAATCCACGAGAAACAAGCGGCCCTTGGCGGAGTTCTTGAGCCACGAACTGAAGCACAGGCACAGCGGCAATTGCGGGTGGCACGCGCATAGTTCAGCGCCAAATGGCAGGACTTGTGGCTCCGCAGGCGGCTCGCTGGATTGCGCGGCCGGCACGCGATACGCCTGGCCGCCCGAGCAATAGATCAGCTGGCGGCTGTCCGGCGTCCACGCGATGTCCGTGATGTGCCCTTGCGCCGGAATCACCTGTTGTCGCCGCAAGGTCGGAACGTCCAGCAGGACGATCGAGTCGTCCGCCCACTCACCCTCGATTTCAACGACGCTCGCAAGCGTGCTTTCGTCCGGGCTGAACGCGGTGCGGCCGAAACCGGAGAACGCGCCTCCGTCGCTCGCGTCCGCATCCAGCGTTTGAGCCTCGACCCAATTTTCGGCCCAGCCGGCCGCGCCAAATTCGGCGACCGGATCCGCGTCGAACGGCATGGCACCGGGCGATTGATTCGAGGCCGGCCACAATCGCAGCCGCGCTTCCGCGCCGCCGCGCGAGGCTGCGGCGAAGTAATTTCCGGTGTCCGACCATGTCACGCACGAGGGAAAACTCTTGAAATCGCCAAAGCCGCCGAGAAAAACTTTGCCGTGGAGATCGAAGGCATGCAGTTCGGGCAGCCAGCCGCCCCATGCCGCGACCAGGTTTCGCGCCGTCGGCGACCACGCAAACGCGGCGGGAAGGCCTGGCGGGCACACGTCCGGCTCGCCCGGAACCACCAGAGCCAGCGTCGGAACGCCGCGCTCGATGTCGTAGAGTGCGATTCGCTCCGTTCCCTGCCGCACCATCGGCGAGAGCGCGCACAATTCGCCTGCCGGCGAAATCACGAGCTGCGGCGATCTCCCGGTGAACACCTTCTTGATGAGCCAGTTTGAATCGCGCGCGAGGTCGCGCAAGCCGCGCGTCACCAGGGCTGCCGACCGCACCGCCAGAGCCTGAGCGGGCGCGCGGACAATCTGTTTCGCCGGAGATTTTTCCTGAGTTTCCATCAGCGGGGGTGCGGAGCAGATGTCTCGAGGCGCTGCTTCGCAAGCGCGATCTGTTCGTCTACTTTGGCGATCATGTCTTTCAGGACATCGTGGCCGTTCTGCCCTGCTTCATCCACTCGCGCCTTGAGCTGGTGCAGATCGGAACGCAGCAAGCCCTGGAGCTCCGCTTCGATTTCAGCGAGCCTGCCGCGCGCCTGGCTGACGCGACGAATCACGCGAATCAGCTCCGCGCCCGGGCCTTCGCCCTCCACTGCCTCAGGGCTGTGCTCGTAGGCCGTAAGGATTTTTTCGAGGCGCGCCTGGTCTCCGCGCTCATACGCCTGATTCGCTTCCGCCATCAATTGCTGGCGCTTGGCACGGTCGTCGCGGTCCGAAGTGAGATCAGGATGGACGCGCCGCGCCACCTCGCGATAAAGGCTTTTCATTTCAGGAGACGCATGGAAAGAGCGCGGTTCGTGGGCGGATTTTTCTCCGGCGACGGATTTCGTCTCGCCGGCGCGGGCGCGGGCTTCCGACGCCGCTTGCCGGGCGCGTTCGTTGCCCGGCTGCTCGGCGACAAGCCGCTCGGCAATCTGGGCCTTCCATTCATCAAGTTCGGCGTAGCGCGAGCCTACAAAATGCAGGTAGCGGCGCTCGAACGCGGCGAGTTCGGCGCGCAGATTCGCCGAGCGCAGCTCGCGATCGGCAAGCTCGGCTTCGAGCGCGGCTTGCTCTTCGAGCTTAAGAGCAAGCTCCTGTTCTTCTGGTTTGGCCGGACGAGTGTCCGCCGTCTTCAAGGCCACGGTCTTCGCCTCTGCGTGTCACCTGCAACGAGCGCGGCAACGGATTACATCCCGATACGCCGCACTACTCCGGAAACACACTTAAATTGTACGATGCGGGCGCAGCCGCCCCGGACCGGTTGGCAAGCGCAGTTTCCAGAAGTGGAAATACCCGCGATCTCGCGGGGCTGCGAGGCCATGCGCGCCAATTTGTCTCTGTGAAGCGGCGCGAAGTCACGGGACATTCATGGTCGGCCGCCCGACAGTGTCTTACAATTGAGCCATTCTTCCATTCAGGAGGTAGCAGAACCATGCAGGAAACTGCGGAGCAATATAAGAAGCGCATGTTCGATTTCATGGAAGGGCACGACCCGCTGAAGCTGCAAGCGGCTGCACCCGCAAGGCTCGCGAAGCTGCTGAAGGGTGTCAGCCCGGCAAAGGCGCGAAAGCGCCCCTCGCCGGACAAGTGGTCTATTTCAGAAATCGTGGCGCACATCGCGGACACGGAGCTCGTCGGCGGTTATCGCATCCGCGCCGTACTGGGACAACCTGGGACGCCCATCATCGGCTTCGATCAGGATGTTTGGGTGAAGGCTCTGCACTATGACAAGCGGAACGTGAAAAATTCGTTCGCGCAGTACCGCGCGTTGCGGGAAGCTAATCTCGCGCTGCTGAAGTCACTGACGCCGGAGCAGTGGAAACATGCAGGGATGCACAACGAACGCGGCGAGGAAAGCGTGGAAATGATCGTGCGCATGTTCTCGGGCCACGACATCAACCACATCGAGCAGATCGAGCGTATCCTGGCGAAAAAGAAGTAGAGGAACGCGATTCGTTCATCATTCGACGGACACGTTGCGCCCGTCCCGAGTTGATGATCCCAATGGGATCGTCACCAGATGCGGCAGCGAATTGCTTCGGGGCGCACCATTTTCGAATCCGCGGCGCAGCCCCAGGCCTTTGCGAATATCGGCATGTTCGAAAGAGGGCCGTCCACCCGAAAAGAATTCAGCGGGTGCGGGTCCGTCTTGGCGCGGAGACGCGCGGCCTCCGGGCGGAAGTTCGCGGGCCAATGAGCGGCATAGCCAAGGAAGAAGCGCTGGTCGGACGTGAAACCGTTGACGTCTGGGGGCGCGGGCTTTCCGGCCAGCGTCTTTTGATATGCGGCGTAGGCAATCACGAGCCCGCCCAGGTCGGCGATGCTTTCGCCTTCCTCTAGCTTGCCGTTGCCGTGCAAACCGGGCTCGACCTCAAACGCCTCGAACTGCTTCGCGATGCAATCGCCGCGCTCCTGGAAATTCTTCAGGTCCTCCGGCGTCCACCAGCTTTTCAGATTGCCGTCGGCGTCGAACTGCGCGCCCTGATCGTCGAAACCGTGCGTCATTTCATGGCCGATAACGGAGCCGATGCTGCCGTAGTTAAACGCGTCATCCGCCTTGGCATCGAAGAATGGCGGTTGCAGTATCCCCGCTGGAAAAACAATTTCGTTGTGCAGAGGCGTGTAGTACGCGTTGACCGTCGGCGGCGTCATCCTCCATTCACCGCGGTCCACGGGCTTGCCGATCTTCGCCAGGTCGCGCGCTTGTTCGAACGTGTCGCCGCGAGTGACGTTCTCCACATACGAGCCGCGATCCACATGAAATGCCGAATAGTCGCGCCATTTATCGGGATAGCCGATCTTGAGGTTCATGGCGTCGAGCTTGTGGATGGCTTGCTCGCGCGTGGCGGGGCTCATCCAATCGAGCGTCGCGAGATCCTCGCGCAACGCGGCCATCAGATTGTGGACGAGCTCGAGCGCGCGAGCCTTGGCTTCCGGCGGGAAATAGCGCTCGGCGTAAATTTGACCGAGGGCCTCGCCGAGTTCCCCGTCGGTGGCCTGCACGCAACGACGCCAGCGCGGGAGGTTTTCCTTCGCACCAGTGATCTGCTTCCCGTAAAAATCGAAATTCTCGTCAACGAACTTCGCGGACAGCGTCGGCGCGGCGTTGTGAATCAGATGCCAGCGAAGATAGGTCTTCCAATCCGCGATTGAAACGGAAGCGAGGGCTGCGTCCACGGCCTTCATCGCATCGGGCTGAGCGACATCAACTTGGGAAACGCTGGGCGCGCCGACCTGCTTGAAATATTCGGGCCACGAAAAATGCGGAGTCAGGCCGGCAACTTCCACAAGCGTCATCATATGGTAATTCATCTGAGGGTTGCGCAAGTCTTCACGCTTCGTGGCGGCCTTTGCGAAGGTCGTCTCGAAATCCAGGACGGCTTTGGCTTCCGCGGCGGAAGTGGCGGCGTCATCGCCCAGCAGCATGAACATGTTGGCGACGTGCTTGACGTAGCCGGCGCGAAGCTGTTTGGAGCGGTCGTCGTCATCGAGGTAATACTGGCGGTCGGGCATCCCCAAGCCGCCCTGACCGGCCGCGAAAATCACCTGCTTGCTGTCCTTGAAATCCTGGAGCGAGCCGAAGCCAAAAACGACGTCTACGCCGACGCGCTGCAAATGCGCAATTTCCGCTTGCAGGCTGGGAACGTCCTTGACCGCCGCGATGCGCGCGAACTCCGGATCAAGCGGCTTCGTGCCTGTCGCCTCGATCAGAGTTTCGTCCATGCAGCTGGCGTAGAAGTCGCCGATCTTCTGGCGGTTCGATCCAACCGCGGCGGACTTGTCCTTGGAAGTTTCCTCCAGGATTTGATGCAGAGCATCTTCGTTCGCGGCGTTGAGCACGCTGAAAACCGCCCAGGTGGAGCGGTCGGCAGGGATTGGGTTGTTCTTCAGCCATCCGCCGGACGAAAATTTGTAGAAATCATCGCAAGGGGCGACCGAGCGGTCGAGATTCGTGAAGTCGAACCCCGGAGCCGCTTTAGCGGTATCGTCCGGCGCGACCGAATCGGATCCGCCGGCACCAGGGGAATTCGCGACGAAACCGGCGCAACCACGGGACATCGGAGCTTTACCCGCCGCGGCGCGGTCTGGACTCGCAGACTGTGCGGCAAGCAACATCGGGAACGCCATCAATACCAGGGCTGTAAGCGCAAAGCTCGCACGTCGAATCATTGGAGATATCCTCGCACGAATGGAATCACTGGGCACACACGTGTTCCAGTCGAATAAAATTGCGATTGGAAAGCTGCCCCAGGGCAAGAGTTCTCTGCCCGCCACCCACCGCACCGATATTCTGCGTTCGCGCCAATCAACTGTCAATGCCGCGAACTAGCGAGTCTCAGCTAGTTGTCGATCTGCGCGCGCTGCAGCTTGTCGGAATAATCCACGTACACGGTCTTCCACTCGGAGTAGAAATCGAGCGCGGCGAGTCCGGCCTCGCGGTGGCCATTGCCCGTGTTTTTTGTGCCGCCGAACGGTAGGTGCGTTTCGGCGCCGATGGTCGGCGCATTCACATAGACGATGCCGGTCTCCAGGTCGCGCTGCGCGCGGAAAGCCTGGTTCACGTTGCGCGTGTAGATTGCCGCCGAAAGGCCGTACTTCACGCCGTTGGCGATGGAAATCGCATCGTCAAACGAATCGAACGGAATCACGGAGACGACTGGACCAAAAATTTCTTCCTGGCAGACGCGCATCTCGGGGTCGCAATCCGTGAACACCGTCGGCTCGTGGAACCACCCGCGGGCGTGGACCCCGGTCTCGAGCCGGTGGCCTCCCGCGGAGAGCTTCGCGCCTTCGGCGCTGCCGATGTCGACATATTTAATCACCGTCTGCAGCTGCTGCTCGTTGATGCACGGACCCATGTGCGTTGCCGGGTCGAGCCCGTCGCCAACTTTCAGGGCCTTCACGCGCGCGACGAACTTCTCGACGAATTGACGGTAAACGCCCTTCTGCACCGCGACGCGGCTTGCGGCCGTGCAGCGCTGACCGCTGGTGCCGAAGCCGCCCCAGACCGCTCCTTCGATCGCAAGATCGAGGTTGGCATCGTCCATCACGATGATGATGTTCTTTCCGCCCATTTCCAGATGGCACTTCTTGAAAGTCGGCGCGCACGCCTGGCTCACAATGCGGCCCACTTCGGTGGAACCGGTAAAGCTGACGAGACCCACATCGGGATTATTGAGCATTGGCGCGCCCGCATCCGGGCCGTATCCGAACACCACGTTCAGCACGCCCGGAGGAAGGCCCGCTTCCGCAAGAACCTGCGTGAGATTGTATGTGGAAAGCGGAGTGTCTTCGGCGGGCTTGAGCACGACCGTGTTACCGCAAATCAGGGCCGGCATCGCCTTCCACGACGGGATCGCCATCGGAAAATTCCACGGCGTGATCAGTCCTGCGACGCCGATAGGTGACCGAACCGCCATCGCGAATTTGTCGGGCAGCTCGGACGGCGTCGTATGACCGAACTGGCGCCGGCCCTCGCCTGCCATCAGATAAGTCATGTCAATCGCTTCCTGCACATCGCCGCGCGTCTCGGCCAGAACTTTGCCCATCTCGCGAGTCATGTCGCGGGAGTAGTCCTCTTTGCGCGCGACCAGAATCTCGGCAGCGTGAAACAGGATCTCGGCGCGCTTGGGCGCAGGCGTCAGCCGCCACTTGTTGTACGCAGCCTTCGCCGCCTCGACAGCCCGTTCAACGTCCTCGGCCCCGGACGCCGGAAACATCCCGACCAGCTCATCGGTGTTCGCTGGATTGCGGTCCTCGATAACCTTGCCGCCGCGGGCTTCGACCCATTCACCGTTGATATAGTTCCTGAAAATTTTCGGGGCAGATGCAGTCGCCATCCTAGTTCCTCCCAGCGGTTGTTGTGCGAGCGCGCGCATGTAAGTTCGGCACTATCATTCGATGATGCAGAAATACCGAAGACTCAGGGTAACAATCGCGAGGCACACACGTCAACGCGGGGACACCAGCGTCCGTGACCAGGCATGAGGGAGCCTCAAATCAGGGGCGAAAGCGGCGCTAACTGCGCGACGACACTTACTGTTGTGGCGACTTAGGGGCTGGACTAGAACCATTCGAAGAGGAGTTTGTTGATGCGATCTGCCCGACAGGCGGCGTTGAAGTCTGACTGGATGGCGGAGTAGCAGGCGCCGTGGAGCAACAGCTTGGCCGAGCGGCCGCCTTGGGCGCCGAAACTCCCGCAATATCCGAGCCAAGCCCAAGTTTCTGCAGCGTCGGGGCGTCCAGTTTGCCGTTAGCCTCTATCCCGTTGGCCGACTGAAACTTCTGCACCGCGGAGACAGTGTTCGAATCCCATTTGCCGTTCGGATCGCCCTGATAATAGCCACCCCGCGCGAGCGCGGACTGGATTTCAGTAACTCGATCGGCCGTGGGCGCCTTTTGCGTCGGCTCCCGCTTGGCGTGATGCTTTTTCTTGTGACTTACGGGCTTGGAAGGCGCGGAAGAGGGACTCGTCTGTGAGGCGGTCGTCTGCGGCAAAGGCCGCGGCGCGGCCGCGCGCACGGAAGGAGCGCACGCGAGCGCCAGAGACGCGATGATCGAAAGCCATCTCACCAGATTTGTCCCTCTTATTTGAAGCCTGCCAGCCGGATTTTGCTGCCCCCACCCGGCCACTCTGCTTCAATTATGGCAACTTGGCCGGGCGACTCAAGCCGCAGGGCCCGGCGAGGGACCTATCAGGTAACGGTCAGATGCGGCCAACGGGCGACTCAGCGCAGATCGCCCGGGGGAACGGCCAGGGCTTGCGCCGCATTATCGGCATCGCTGACTTCAGCTTGGAGCGCGCTCGCGCGGCTATCGAGCCGGTCGAGAAGATCGGTGGTCATGTTGCCGCCTTCTCCCGGCGTGGGCTGGATCAGAGTGATTCCCTGCGCGGAGAGCTGGTCCTGCATCCCATCAACCACTCCCTGCACTTGCGCCAGCTCTTCGGACGCGTCACGGGCTTCGCGTGCCGCAGCGGCCCTTTGTTCCTCGGGGGACGCCTGGCTCGCAACCAGCTCAAGGCCGCGGCCTTCCACCAGAATTCCCGGCGGCAAATCGTTCTGCCGGGCCAGATCGCCGAGCGCGTCAATCTGCTGCGCGATCTCCTGCCGGCGAGCCTCCAGCTGAGCGATTAGGTTGTCGGTGGTTATCCCCTCGCACGGCGCGTTCAGCACCAGCCCCGTTGGCAATCCCGCGCTCGTGGCACGGAACTCGCGCAATTCCGCTTCGCGGCTGTCAATCGCTGCTAGGTCGGCATCCAGCGCCGTCACCTGCTGCGCATACCATCGAGGATCCTGCTGCGGATCGAGCGGCATTCTCGGCGCCGCGGACTTCGGCGTAGTCCGCACAGGCAGTTCGCCGACCACGCGCACAGCTGCGGCGGAGTTCGTGCTGGTCTGAGACGCGCGAACGGCCACGAAGTCAGGATTGAGCCGCTCTACATCATCGTTCGTCCAGACTCTTTTCTGGGTGTCCGGCTTCGGCGTGCCTGTCGGCTGGGCAGGCCCTCCGCCCGCGAAGGTCGCCGCCGGAATTGCCAGGCCGATGCACAACGCTACCGCCGCAGTTAGAGACAACGAGAAACGTACGGGATTTCGCATGGCTAAACCTCCATATGACGCGCCTGCCTGCGGGGGAACCGAAGTATGCCACGAGCGGCCCGTTATCGGCAAGCTAGGCTGGCGCGCGGTAGTGACTCATTTTGAATCGAGCAGCGCCGCGATGTCCGAAATATCCCAAACGCGATCCGTGACTCCTGCCGCCATTGCGGGAGTAATACGCAATGTCTTATGAATCCGGCAAAAATTGTAGTGCATATAATGAAGAGCAATTGCGGCCAAATGATTATCCACTTTCTTTGAAAAGGCGTTGGTTAAGCGAGTAAAGCGGCGCATATTCATTCGCATCGTTAAATTCTGACGCTCCACAAAGCTAGTTGAAATGTGTGCAGGATCAGGGGTTCCAGTGATAGCTACCGTTTGGCAATCAATACATTCCGGTGGGCTGTATTTCGTATCATACCCAGATTCGTTGCCGTAAATTTTAACCAGCATTGCGTAGTCAATCTCTGAGCCGAAGGCGCTTTCAACTGCCTGAAGATAGGCGCGATGTCCATCAGTAGTCAGTTGCACGCGGTCTGCGAGCCGTGATGCCAGATCATCCATAAAAACCTTCGCAGCTTTGGCTCCTCGATTTCCAACCATGAATGACGGTACCAATTTCGTATCCGCGTCAATCGCTACCCACGTCCAAACATCCCCGAATCCAAATTGCCCCGCTTTATCGCTCGGAATATTCTTTTCCTTCGCGTAACAAAAACTCCAAATCTCGTCGCACTGAATTCGTTTGCACCGTAGATTGCGAAAAGCCTTGTCTTGGTACTCCAAACAGGCTTGTCCGATCTGCGGCGACAGCTTCAGAACGGTATTAAAAGCCACGTCGCACATACGTGCCGTCGCTCGCAAAGAGTTTCCTTCCACTAATGCTGCGATAATTTTCGCTCGTTGATTTGCATCCAATCGATTCATAATAATCATATTGTACTTGAGCGGCTCAAGCATATCAATGGGAAAATTATATCTTTTAAGAGGTTTGGTCGCAGCCACCGCCCTACCAGTACTAATATATTGTCTATAGTATAACCTCCCTATTATCAGCATGTTACGGTTCGTTTTGCTTAGTTTTTAGTATAGTATTTGGTAAACCGCGTGATTCCAGTTGACTCTAAATTATAAAGCGACGTAAAATTATCGAGCATCACATTTGAGAGGAAAGACCATGATGACTACCGAATCTGACAAAAAGCCGACAGTGGCCTACGTTCCGTTCAAGACGTTTTTGTCTGCTATCGACGGACTGAAGCCGCGCGTTCCAGTAAATATCAATCGAACGGTATTAGACAACCAGTCTGGGGCGATGATTAGCCAAATCCTAGGCGCGTTTCGATTTCTCGGATTGATAGGGCCGAAAGGCGAACCGACTACTGATCTTCATTTGCTGGTTGAAAATGAAGCAAATCGAAAAGATACGGTGCGCAAAATAATCCAGAGAAGTTACATTCCTGCGATAACCCAGGATTTAGCAAAAATGGACTTACGAACCCTTCAAGGCGCGATGCAATACTATGAAATAACAGGCGCGACTTTGCAGAAAGCGATCACTTTCTTCTTACAGGCTGCTCGATTTGCGGAAATGCCTCTGTCTCCGTATCTAACCAAAAAGACAAGGGGTCCAAACACCCGAAAGAAACGGGGCTTATCCCCTCGCGCAAATCAAGAAGAAATGGGGCAACCGAATTTCGTTAATCCGCTGACAGGCGGCCCTCACAAGACAATTAAATTGAGCAATGGTGGTTCGTTAACGCTACAAGCCAATGTGGATACATTTCAAATGACTTCGGAAGATCGCGGATTTGTTCTCAAGCTGCTCGATTCAATTGAGGAATATGAGGCGCAACTTAAAGCCAAGCGAGAGAGCTTCTAGTTTAAAAGGAGGCAACACCGATGAGGAGGGTAACGGCCCGCGCCATAATTGCACGGCCTATCGATGGCGAACGGGACAAGAAGAGCAAAAGCAAGGCCCGTTTCCGATAACTCTTTGCAGGAGGGTCGGAAACGGGCCGCTTTCATGATAGGTGCTGTACCAGACAGGCTGGAAGGCTTGCGACTTCCGGCCCCATCTTACTTCTTTTTTGACCACCGTGCCTTAGCTGCTTTAACAGCTATGGCCTTTCGCTTACTGGCGGAAAGCGCCTTTGATCTGGCCTTTCCGCCCTTAAGTCCTCCCTTTCGACCAATGGACGAAAGATAATCCCGAATTGATTCCGTTGCATCCTGCTCTTCCAAAGACATAGCTACAATTGCCGCCCCTAGTTGATTGGCGTCATTCGGTAATGTTGTGCTTGAGCGCCTCATGCATTTACTGTCTCAGAACAGCATTCTCCTTGTCTACAAAAATTTGAAAAAGGCCGATTCAAAATGAGTCACTACCTGGCGCGCCGTAACCGATCCGCCTTCGATAATACGAATGGGAGTCCGGTCGG